>JBOFRN010000151.1:0-103761 GCA_051651025.1 Phocaeicola sp. | reverse complement strand
TGACATCATCGAAATCCATTAAAAACACCAGATCTGTCAAATCTACCACATCCATTAAAACATTGAAATCCTTGAGATGAAGTAAAAACATCTCAAGGATTTATTATATCTCACAATACGGAGTTTACTGAGGGCTTACAAAAGGGTGAGGATGTGGCGGAGGTAGAATATGAGGGTGAGGAGTACCGATTCTGCTATAAAACGGGGGAGCTTACGATCGAAAAAATGGAAAACCGAATGGGAGAACTAACGCAGGTGCTCTACATTCCAGCCGAAAGAAACTTAGCAAGTATAGCTAAAAATGCGAAACAGCTAAAAGGATTTCCAGACTCATTAATGGATTTTGTGGGTGAATTTGATAGGGCTAAGCAGGAGATGAAAGAGCCTACAAAATTACCCATAAACCAAGTAACCATAGAATATGATAGGCTAAATGATATTGTAAATATAAGAGGAAAGGGGTATAGGGTGAGACTTACAGAATCGTCTAGCGGATTTCAAGCGAGTGTGCCTCTATTTATGGTATCGAATTACTATGCCAACTTGGTAAAAAGGGAGGCGGTAGCAGGAAATAATAACATGAGCCTAGAGGAGAAGGAGAGGTTTAGCAAAGAGGCGGAAAATATATGGAATACCGAGGGGATATCGGATGAAATGAGAAGAGTGCTTTTATCAAAATTGGCACAAAAGTTCAATAAAAGCGCTTTTATAAACATTGTGGAGGAGCTGGAGCAAAATCTATTTCCTACCTCACAAAGGGAGCTATTATACAGTTTGCTGGAATTTAATAACTACAACAGGGGGAATAAATTGATTCTTACATCGCACAGTCCATACATTGTGATGTATCTGACGCTTTGTGTGGAGGCAGAGAGAATAAATAGCAAGCTGGGAATGCAGGAGAAGGTAAAAGAGAAATTAAAAGAAATTATACCCCAAGGGGCGATGATAGAAGGGGAACAATTGGCAATCTATGAACTGAATGACCAAGAGGGAACCATCGAAAAATTAAAGACCTACAGAGGATTGCCATCGGATGAAAATAAACTGAATGATGGACTGGAGGAGGCGAATGAACGCTTCTCAAGATTACTAGAATTGGAGGAACTATGCCAATAGATTTCTTCAAGGTACCGTGTAACGTGACAAATAACTGCACGGGGGAAGGAGGTAGGTGCTTGCAAAAGATAACCTATGAGGAATTTGGCATTAGTGATGAACAAGGGGGTGAGGGTATGCCAGCTAAAGTGATAGAGCAACCCAATGAGGAGAGAGAAACTGAACAATTTGCATCGGATAATGAGGGAGAGAATCTAATAAAAAGATGCGAGGGATTTTTGCTCTATCAACTGGAAGAGAAAAGTAGTATACGGTTTGTAGAGATCAAAAATAATAGAACTAGCAGAGGGGGATGGATTAAAGATGCAAGGGAGAAGTTTGAAGAGACGATTCTAAGCTTTAAAGAACATCACGCTAACTGTGGTATGGAAATAGAAAAACCCATACTATGCAACCCGGGATTTGGAGGGCTACACGCAAGTGATATGGTACAGAAAAGGGTACTGAAAGATAAAGTGGGGGTGGAATTTATTCGAACAAAGAAAATAGAGCTCTAGATCCAAGAAAAGAGGAGTGCCCCTACCCTACTACGCTGGAGTAAGTTTAAAGGATAAGGGGAATTAGCACAGAAAAGGGGGAAAAAGTTGCATCTAAAAAAGAGAGGCTCTATCTTTGTAAAGGGGGTGAAACCACTCCCTCACTAGACTAGTAAGACAAGAAACATGAAAAAAATAGCACTAATCACCGGAATTACCGGGCAAGATGGATCGTTCTTGGCCGAATTCTTGATTGAAAAGGGATACGAGGTGCATGGTATTATCCGCCGCTCCTCTTCGTTTAACACGGCACGCATAGAGCACCTCTACTTGGATGAGTGGGTGCGCGATATGAAACAGAGTCGATTGGTGAATCTGCATTGGGGCGATATGACGGATAGCAGCTCGCTGATTCGCATCATTCAACAGGTGCAGCCAACGGAGATCTACAACCTGGCGGCGCAGAGCCACGTGAAGGTGAGCTTTGATGTGCCGGAGTATACGGCCGATACGGATGCGGTGGGTACGCTACGGTTGCTGGAGGCGGTGCGCATACTGGGCCGCGAAAAGGTGACGCGCATCTACCAGGCTTCGACCTCGGAGCTCTATGGGTTGGTGCAGGAGGTGCCGCAGAGTGAAACGACTCCCTTCTACCCTAGATCGCCTTACGGGGTGGCCAAGCAGTATGGGTTCTGGATTACGAAGAACTACCGCGAGAGCTATGGCATGTTTGCGGTAAATGGGATCTTATTTAACCACGAGAGTGAGCGCAGGGGAGAGAACTTTGTGACGCGCAAAATTACGCTGGCAGCGGCACGCATTGCGCAGGGGATGCAGGATAAGCTCTACTTGGGCAACTTGGATGCGCTACGGGACTGGGGCTATGCGAAGGATTATGTGGAGTGTATGTGGCTGATGCTGCAACACGATACACCGGAGGATTTTGTGATTGCCACGGGTGAGTATCACTCGGTGCGGGAGTTTGCTACGCTGGCTTTTGCCGAGGCGGGCATCGAACTGCGCTGGGAGGGCGAAGGGGTGAACGAAAAGGGAATCTGCACGCAGAGTGGCAAGCTACTGGTGGAGGTGGATGCGAAGTACTTCCGTCCGGCGGAGGTGGAGCAGCTGCTGGGTAACCCGGCCAAGGCGAAGCAGCTACTGGGATGGAACCCTACACAGACGAGCTTCGAAGAGTTGGTACGCATTATGATGAAACACGACCTGGCGTTTGTGAAGAAGCAGGGGCCTGTAAAATAGCACGAGGCTGTAAAAGGCAACAGATAGAAGCCAAAAATGAAAAAAACAACAAAAATATACATAGCGGGGCACCGTGGTATGGTGGGGAGTGCCATTTGGAACAACCTAATGGCACGAGGCTACACCAACTTGGTGGGACGTACGCATGCGGAGCTGGATCTGCTGGATGCAGCGGCGGTGAAGCGCTTCTTTGACGAGGAGCAGCCGGAGGCGGTGGTGCTGGCAGCGGCACACGTGGGGGGCATTATGGCCAACCTGACCTACCGGGCGGACTTTATATACAACAACCTGCAGATCCAAAACAACGTGATTGGGGAGAGCTTTAAGCACGGGGTGAAGAAGTTGCTCTTCTTGGGGAGTACCTGCATCTATCCGCGCGAAACGGAGCAACCCATGAAGGAGACTGCCCTACTAACCTCGCCTTTGGAGTACACCAACGAGCCCTATGCGATTGCCAAAATAGCGGGACTGAAGATGTGCGAGGCGTTCAATGTGCAGTATGGTACCAACTACATAGCGGTAATGCCCACCAACTTGTATGGGCCACACGACAACTTCCACCTGGAGAATAGCCACGTATTGCCGGCCATGATTCGCAAGATTCATCTGGCAAACTGCCTGAACCGCGGTGATTGGGAGGGGGTTCGCAAGGACCTCGACCTTCGTCCGGTAGAGGGGGTGAATGGAAGTGCCACGGAGGCGGAGCTAACGGCGGTACTGGCCAAGTATGGCATCGGCAGTAAGGCGGTGCAGCTGTGGGGCACGGGTACACCGATGCGCGAGTTCCTCTGGAGTGAGGAGATGGCGGATGCTTCGGTGCATGTACTTCTTAACGTGGACTTTACCGATACCTATGCCGAGGGGGCAAAGGAGATTCGTAACTGCCACATCAATGTGGGTACGGGCCAAGAGGTATCGATACGGCAGGCGGCTGAGCGCATTGTAGAGGTAATTGGCTTTGAAGGGGAGCTACGCTGGGACAGCAGCAAACCGGATGGCACACTGCGAAAGCTGACGGATGTGAGCAAGCTGCAGAGCCTGGGGTGGAAGCACCAAATAGAGATAAACGAGGGGATAGAGCGACTCTATGAGTGGTACAAGCAGGGCATCTGCGTGAATCACCTGGGGAAGCACTAAACCAGGGCATCGGAGTGGGGCTACTACCCTACTCTATCGCTACGCTAGCAACGGCTGGTGATGGCTGGACATCGGACTGGATGGACAGCGGACTAACGGGCTAGCTATCGAGTTAGAACGATAGATGAACAAGCGAGCATCGACCTTTAAAAGGGGGTCGGTGCTCGCTTGCGTTAAGGGAGAAGGGGGGCTCTTTTTTGTATTTGATTAGGAAAAGGCTTGTTAATTTTTTAAATATGATTACTTTTGCGACCGGATTAAAATTAATGCAACCTTGAAAGTGTCAGCTTCCAATCTTGGGAAGTTGGCACCGCGTAAGTGGGTGGCAAAGAGGAAAAAGTCCCCAAAAAGAAGAAAATATAGGACCCCAGAATAAGAAGATATGAACAACCATGTAGTAATTATGGCGGGTGGCATAGGTAGTCGCCTATGGCCACTAAGCACCCCCGAATGCCCCAAACAGTTTGCGGATGTAATGGGCTGTGGAAAGTCCTTACTGGCGCTCACAGCGGAGCGCTTTAAGGGGATTTGTGCACCCGAGCAGATTTGGGTGGTGACGGGTGAGCGCTATGTGGAGCTGGTGAAGGAGCACCTACCGGAGATTCCGGCGGAGAACATCTTGGCGGAACCGATGGCTCGCAATACGGCGCCTTGCATAGCGTATGCCTGCTGGAGCATTAAACAGAGGGATGCGAAAGCGAACATTGTGGTGACACCGGCAGATGCCTTTGTGAGCGATACGGAGGAGTTTAGAAAGGTGATACGCCAAGCGCTGGCCTTTACGGCGCAGGAGCAGGCGGTGGTGACCATTGGGATTAAACCCAACCGCCCGGAGACGGGATATGGCTACATAGCGGCGGGCGAAGCGGTGAAAGGGGAGCTGTGCCGGGTGAGCCAGTTTAAGGAGAAACCGAACCGCGAAACGGCAGAGGCCTACTTGAAGGAGGGGAACTTTGTGTGGAATGCGGGGATCTTTGTGTGGAATGTGGAGACGATTGTGGCGGAGATGAAGCTGCATGTGCCGCAACTGGCCCAACTCTTTGAGGGGTTGGAACCGCTGCTGGGAACGGAGCGGGAGAAGGAGGCAATTGCTACGCTATTCCCTACGTGTGAGAGCATATCCATTGACTATGCGGTGATGGAGAAAACTACCCGGGCTTATGTATTGCCGGCCGATTTTGGGTGGTCGGATCTGGGTAACTGGAGTGCCTTGCACGGGTTACTACCCAACGATGAAGCGAGCAATGCGACGGTGGGACCAGAGGTGCGCTGCTTTGAGACGCAAAACTGTGTGGTGCATGCACCCGAAAAACGGTTGGTGATTGTGCAGGGACTGGAGGGCTACATTGTGGCCGATAAGGGAGATACACTGCTCATCTGTAAACAGGAGGAGGAGCAACGCATCAAGGAGTTTACGCAATAGCAAAAATAAGGGAGGAGACGGGTATGGCAACGAAAAGTGGACGCAAAATAGGAAACAAAAGGAAACTGACCACCAAGAACAATTTACTGAGCGAACAGCTGAAGTATACGGGACAGCGGGAGGTGAAGACGCACATGCACTTGCAAACCTACAACGCCCAAGGGGTGGATACGGTGGAGAGTGACAAATTTGCGGAGCTGAAAAAGCACTTCCGATCGGACCGAATGAACTGGCTGCAGGTGCACGGATTGCAGGATACGGAGACCATCCGACTGGTTTGTGAGCACTTTCACATCGGTTTTCTAACCATGCAGGACATACTCAATGTGAACCACCTGACTAAAATAGAGGAGCACGACCGCTACAACCTACTCATCATGAAACTCCTGAACCGAACCGAAAAGGAGGGCGACTACGAACCGCAGCAGGTGTGCTTGGTGCAGGGGAGCAACTTTGTGATTACCTTCTCGGAGTGCGATACGGAGTTCTTTAACGATGTATCGAATGCCATCGAGAACAACATTCTGAAGATACGGGCACGGACCTCGGACTTCCTTTTTAGCGTGTTGCTGAACAATGTGATGGCGAGCTTTATGTCGATTATTAGCCACATAGAGGATACGCTGGAGGAGATGAGTGATACGCTCCTATCGGAACGCGATCGGGACAAGGTGGGGATAGAGGATATTCAATTCTACCGCCGCCAATACTTTTTGATTAAGAAGACCATTCAGCCGCTCAAGGAGCAGTACAACAAGTTGCTGCGCACGGAGAATGGATTGATTCATACCACACACCTACCCTACTACAACGATGTGTATGACCACCTACAGTTTGTGATTCAGACCATGGAGGCGTGTAGAGAGAGCTTTACCTCGCTCATTGAGCTCTACATATCGAACAACGATTTGCGCATGAATAACATTATGAAGCAGCTTACGGTGGTATCGGCTATCTTTATTCCGCTTACCTTCTTGGCGGGTATCTGGGGGATGAACTTTAAATGGATACCCGAACTGGAGTGGCAGTATGGATACTACTATGCGTGGGCTATGATGTTTGTGACGGGTTTGGTGGTCTACATCTACTTTAAACGAAAGAAGTGGTACTAGCAGCTGGGGGTAGTAGCCCTAGCCCCGACGAACCCTGCCCCTTGGAACGACTCCTCCCTCCTCTCTCGAGGGGGAGAAACCTATGGGGGTAGAAACGCAAGTGGCGACGGGAACCAAAGGAGTCGAAAAAAGAGAATACAACCGTTGTTTTTGAAACCAATTTGTGATAAACTGATGGATTCGGGTGAGTTTTCCTTACGAATGATAGGTTCTAGCAAAAAAAACATTCAATTTGTTTGTTAGTTAGAAAAAAGGGTCTACCTTTGTGTCATTATAAGCAAACAAAGAAATCACACATGAATGCAATGACTTTACACGGTACAACCCTCTTTATTCTCACAGCTCTAGTGGTCTGTGTACTCGGTGCGTAGGGGTAAGAGAGGTTCTGGTTTAGTCTGTTGTAGATACATAGTATAAAAGAATAGAGGCCTTTCTTACATTTTGTGAGAGAGGCTTTTCATTTTTAAAGAAAGTAAACATGAAAATAGGGTTACGCAGTTCTTTAAGTACGCAAGGGCGTAGAATGGCAGGGGCAAGAGCGCTCTGGATGGCAAACGGAATGAAGCGCGAAATGCTTGGAAAGCCGATCATTGCCATTGTAAACTCCTTTACGCAGTTTGTTCCCGGACATACGCACTTGCACAAAATAGGACAAAAAGTAAAAGAAGAGATCGAGAAACTAGGCTGTTTTGCGGCCGAATTTAATACCATTGCCATTGACGATGGAATTGCCATGGGACACGATGGCATGCTCTACTCACTACCTAGCCGCGACTTGATAGCCGATAGCGTGGAGTATATGGTGAATGCGCACAAGGCCGATGCGATGATTTGCATCAGCAATTGCGACAAGATTACACCGGGGATGCTGATGGCATCGATGAGACTCAACATTCCAACGGTGTTTGTATCGGGGGGACCGATGGAGGCAGGCGAATGGGAGGGCAAAAAGCTCGACTTGATTGATGCCATGATTCAATCGGCCGATGAGTCGGTAAGCGACGAGACGGTGGCGAACATCGAAAAGAGTGCCTGCCCGGGATGTGGAAGCTGCTCGGGGATGTTTACAGCCAACTCCATGAACTGCTTGAATGAGGCACTGGGACTGGCGCTACCCGGCAATGGAACCATACTAGCTACCCATAGCAACCGTGCTCAACTCTTTACGGATGCAGCCCAACTGATTGTGAAGAATGCCTACCGCTACTACGAAGAGGGGGATGAACGGGTATTGCCGCGTAGCATTGCTACAAGAGAGGCGTTCCTGAATGCCATGACGCTCGATATAGCGATGGGGGGATCGACCAATACGGTGCTTCACCTACTGGCCATTGCCCAAGAGGCGGAAACCGATTTTACCATGGACGATATTGATGCGCTTTCGCGCCGGGTGCCTTGCTTAAGTAAGGTGGCTCCCAATACGCAGAAGTATCACATACAGGATGTGAACCGTGCAGGGGGGATTATGAACATCTTAAGCGAACTGAACAAAGGGGGCTTGATAGCGGGCAACGTGAACCGTGCCGATGGCTATACGCTAACCGAAGCGATGGCGCACTACGACATAACTGGCCCTACGGTGAGCGAAGAGGCAATGCGCATCTACAGCACGGCACCGGGGGGAAAATTTAACCTGGTACTGGGTTCGCAAAGCAACACCTACAAGGAGCTAGATACCGACAGAGCCAACGGATGTATTCGTGACCTAGAGCACGCTTACAGTAAAGATGGTGGACTGGCAATCTTGAAAGGAAACATAGCCCAAGATGGGTGTGTGGTGAAAACAGCGGGGGTAGACGAAAGCATTTGGAAATTCTCGGGACCTGCCAAGGTGTATGACTCGCAAGATGCCGCTTGTACAGCTATTCTAGCAGGCCAGGTGGTAGCGGGCGATGTGGTGGTCATTACCCACGAAGGACCCAAAGGGGGACCCGGTATGCAGGAGATGCTCTACCCTACCTCGTACATCAAATCGAAACATTTAGGAAAAGCGTGTGCTTTGATTACCGACGGACGCTTTAGTGGCGGAACATCGGGACTGAGCATCGGACACATATCGCCCGAAGCAGCAGCGGGGGGCAACATTGGCAAAATTGTGGATGGCGACATCATCGAGATTGATATACCCAATCGAATTCTACAAGTTAAGTTATCCAACGAGGAGTTGGAAGCACGACCCATGGCACCCGTTACACGGGATAGAAAGGTGCCGAAAAGCTTACAGGCCTATGCCAGTATGGTGAGCTCGGCCGATAAGGGAGGGGTGCGAATTATTCACGAGTAAAGAGAAAACACAACCATGCAGAAAGAGACAATTACAGGTGCAGAGGCATTGATGCGATCCTTGCAACACCAAGGTGTGAAGACCCTATTTGGATATCCTGGGGGATCGATTATGCCGGTTTTTGATGCGCTATTCGATCATAGTGAGAAGCTAAACCACATTTTGGTTCGCCATGAACAAGGAGCTGCACATGCCGCACAAGGTTTTGCTCGTACTTCGGGTAAAGTGGGGGTTTGCTTGGTAACCAGTGGGCCTGGAGCAACCAATACGGTGACTGGTATAGCCGATGCGATGATGGATAGTACCCCGATTGTAGTGATATCGGGACAGGTGGCGAGTAGCTTCTTGGGATCGGATGCCTTTCAGGAGGTGGACTTGGTGGGCATTACGCAGCCCATTACCAAATGGAGCTACCAAATACGCAGAGCCGAAGATGTGGCTTGGGCAGTGGCTCGCGCCTTTTACATAGCACAGAGTGGAAGACCCGGACCGGTGGTGCTGGACTTTGCCAAAGATGCACAGATAGGTACCACAGAGTACGAAGCGGTAACACTCGATTTTATTCGCAGTTACGATCCGAATCCAACCCCGAAACCCTCCTCTATTCAAGAGGCTATAGCGCTGATTAATGGAGCGAAAAGACCCTTTGCCTTGGTAGGTCAAGGGGTGGAGCTGGGAGATGCACAGGAGGAGCTAAAGGGGTTCCTAGAGAAGGGGGACATTCCGTGTGGATGTACCTTGCACGGACTATCGGCCATTCCTACGGCGCACCCGCTAAACAAAGGGATGCTGGGGATGCACGGCAACTTGGGACCCAACGTGAAGACCAACGAATGCGATGTGCTGATTGCCATCGGTATGCGCTTTGACGACCGGGTAACGGGAAAATTGGCTACCTATGCCAAACAGGCTAAAATTATTCATCTGGATATAGACCCATCGGAGTTCAACAAGAATGTGAAGGTGGATGTAGCGGTACTGGGCAACTGCAAGCAGACGCTAACTACCCTTACTGCGGGAGTGAAAGAAAGAAAGCACACCGAATGGATCGAGAGCTTTGAGCCGCATGCCCAAAAGGAGTATGCAGAGGTGATTGAGAAGGAGGTATATCCAACCGAGGGCCCCATTAACATGGGCGAGGTGGTACGTGCGGTGAGCGAAGCAACCGACAACCAGGCCATCTTGGTAACCGATGTGGGTCAGAACCAGATGTTTGCAGCGCGTTACTTTAAGTATTCACAAAACCGAAGCATTGTGACTTCGGGGGGGTTGGGAACCATGGGCTTTAGTCTGCCTGCTGCGGTAGGGGCTACCTTTGGCCGTCCCGATCGCACGGTTTGTTCCTTTATGGGCGATGGTGGATTGCAAATGAACATACAGGAGCTGGGTACCATTATGGAGCAACAGGCCCCTGTGAAGATTATCTTACTGAACAACAACTTTCTAGGTAATGTGCGTCAATGGCAGGCGATGTTCTTTGGCCGTCGTTACTCCTTTACACCCATGATGAATCCCGACTACCAACTGATAGCACAAGCCTACGGCATCCCTTTCCGTCGCGTGGAAGCACGGGAGGAGTTGGCAGCAGCCATTCAAGAGATGCTCACTACGGAAGGACCCTTCTTGCTAGAGGCGTGTGTGATTGAAGAGGGCAATGTGCTCCCCATGACTCCTCCGGGAGGTACGGTGAACCAAATGTTGATGGATTGTTAATAATGGAACAGATGGAAAAGAAATTATATACCCTGATTGTACACTCAGAGAACATAGCGGGGCTGCTGAATCAGATAACGGCGGTATTTACCCGTCGCCAACTCAACATAGAGAGTCTGAATGTATCGGCCTCCTCCATTAAGGGGGTACACAAGCATACCATTACTACCTGGACCACCCAAGAGGTGATTGAACTGGTGGTGAAACAGCTGGAGCGCAAAATAGATGTGTTGCAAGCGCACTACTTTACAGACGATCAGATCTATTACGACGAGATAGCACTCTACAAAGTGTCGACTCCCGATTTTAAATCGAACCCGAAAGCATCGAAGGTGGTACGCCGACACAATGCACGCATTGTAGAGGTGAACCCGGTTTACTCCATTATCGAGAAAAGTGGATTGAGCGAAGAGATTAGCAGCCTGAACGAAGAGCTAAGTAGCTTGGGATGCATTCTGCAGTTTGTACGCTCGGGACGCATAGCCATTACAACGGGCTGCTTTGAGCGGGTAAGCGAATACCTGACCATGCGGGAAGAGAAGTACAACCACGAAAAAAAATAGAGCGTATGAAACCCAAGCGAGTAGGAAAGTATCACTTTATGGCAGAGCCGTTCCATGTAGATTTTACGGGAAAGCTAATGCTGGGTGTGTTGGGAAACCATCTGCTAAACTGTGCAGGCATACACGCTACCGATAGAGGACTGGGCATAGGGATACTGAATGAGCAGCACCATACGTGGGTGCTCTCCAGACTGGCCATCGAACTGGAGGAGATGCCGGCGCAATACGAGAACTTCACCATCGAAACGTGGATAGAGAATGTGTACCGCTTCTTTACCGATCGGAACTTCGCCATCGTAAACGAAGAGGGAAAGGCCATAGGCTATGCCCGATCGGTGTGGGCCATGATTGATGTGGATTCGCGGAAACCAGCCGATTTGATTGCGCTGCATGGCGAGGAGATGAAGTACTACGTGGTGGAGCGAGATTGTCCCATACAGAAGCCTGGAAAGATTAAGCTGAGCAGCACCGAGCCGGTAGCCGTGTATAAAACACGCTACAGCGATATCGATGTAAATGGACATGTGAATAGCATTAAGTACATGGAGCATCTGCTAGACCTCTTCCCCTTGGATTGGTACCAAAAGAAGCAGATAAAACGGTTCGAGATGGCCTACGTAGCCGAAAGCTATTACGGCGATACCTTGAGCTACTACCGCGAAGAGGTTTCTGAAAACGAATACAACCTAGAGGTAAAAAAGAACGACACCGAAGTAGTGGTGCGTGGAAAAGTGATATTTAATTCATAAACAATAGGGCATACGTGCCCCTTAAAAAAACAAAAGAACAAATGGCACAAATGAATTTTGGTGGTACTATCGAGAATGTAGTAACACGTGAGGAGTTTCCTTTAGAGAAAGCAAGAGAGGTATTGAAAAACGAGACGATCGCTGTAATTGGTTACGGTGTACAAGGTCCGGGTCAATCTTTGAACCTACGTGATAACGGTTTTAATGTAATTGTAGGTCAACGCGCAGGTAAAACATTCGACAAAGCAATTGCAGATGGTTGGGTTCCTGGTGAAACACTTTTCAGCATTGAAGAGGCTTGCGAAAAAGCAACCATCATTCAATTCCTTCTTTCGGATGCTGCACAAATTGAGTGCTGGCCAACGATCCAAAAATATTTGACTCCAGGGAAAGCGTTGTACTTCTCACACGGTTTTGCGGTAACGTACAAAGAGCGTACGGGTATCGTTCCTCCAGCAGATGTAGACGTAATCTTGGTAGCTCCGAAAGGTTCGGGTACTTCACTTCGTACCATGTTCTTGGAAGGCCGTGGTTTGAACTCTTCGTACGCAATCTTCCAAGATGCTACAGGTAACGCATTCGATCGTTGCGTAGCACTAGGTATCGGTGTAGGTTCAGGTTACTTGTTCGAAACGAACTTCAAACGTGAGGTGTTCTCGGATCTTACCGGTGAGCGTGGTTCATTGATGGGTGGTATCCAAGGTTTGTTGTTGGCTCAATACGAAGTGTTGCGCGAAAACGGTCACACCCCTTCGGAAGCATTCAACGAAACAGTAGAAGAGTTGACTCAATCCTTGATGCCTCTGTTTGCGAAAAACGGTATGGACTGGATGTATGCTAACTGCTCGACTACGGCTCAACGTGGTGCACTAGACTGGATGGGTCCTTTCCACGACGCTATCAAACCGGTAATGAGAGACTTGTACGAAAGTGTAGCAACAGGTAGAGAGGCTCAACGCTCTATCGATAGCAACTCACAAGTAGACTACCGCGAGAAACTAGACGCAGAGTTGAAAGAGTTGCGCGAAAGCGAAATGTGGCAAACGGCTATGACGGTACGTAAACTTCGTCCAGAAAACAACTAATCGGAAACCGTAGCGTTACGACAAAGTTAAAAGAGGTGGTTTTATAACGCCGTTATAAAACCACGAAACCCAAAAAGAAGGTATCTCCTCCGTAGAGGAAATACCTTCTTTTTGGGTTTCTACGATTCCCTCAACGGCTCACACTCTATCTATTACTCCAACGATCCGCTGTTTATCTGGGTCGGTATAAGCGCCTCACCTTTGGCTCGCGAAGTCCATCCAAGTTTCCACGTCCTACCATCGATTTGATCGATTAAAATAAAAACATGCAAGTTGCGGGTGGAGTAGAGAAAGAAGCGCCCATTCTGCTCCTCCTCTTCCGATACTTGTCGGGTTACGGAGATAGGTATCTCCTCCTGACCGCTCTTAGAGGTGGCATAATCAATCTTCCACACCCGTCCATTGCGGGTATCTAACTTGAGAAAACTCCAAGCATACTGAGTCGGAAAGAGTCGATAGGCTACATTGGCATCGGGCGAAAGCGTAGATCCTGAAAGCAAATTGACCTCGGTGGGGCTCTGACCCCATAAGGTGAGCGTGGCAAAAGCCAACATGCAGGAGAGTAGTAATTTCTTCATGGTACTCTATTTTTGTTGAAAATAAGATTAAACAAACTCCCTAGCCTGCTACCCAGACCGAAGCGTGTAATTTATGAGAAGCATCCTGTTTCTAAAAAGGGCACCACTTTAAACGGAAGGGCGTAAGGCAAAAGGAATGAGGCAAATATAGTCATTTCTACGAGATTCGGTTACAGATGTAAGATTTATTGACCCAAGGAAGCACAATAGGCAAAAAAAGAGAAGAAAGAGAAAGCTCTATTAAAGCTCCAAAAGTAGATTTTCTCTACCTAAATAGGCTCTTTCTCGAATCAAAAAGGGCAGAATGGGTGTTATAGCAGAAAGATTAAAGAGAGTCCATTAGATGGAGCAACGACTCCGCCAAAGGTCGCCTTTCCAGCCTTCGACTTGTTAGTTAATGAACGGAACGAAAAACTTACTTATAAAACCACGTAACCTATGAACAGAAAACCTACACGAAGAGGAGCCCTACTAAGCCTCCTACTCCTAGCCACACTCTCTGGCTGCCACCTGATCCAATCGAAATCGGGGGAAGAAGAGACTCCCCGAAAAGTAGCTTCGCCCGATGCAGGAAAGGTCTCTACCCTACCCACTACCACTTGGAACAGCTCCTACGGTGGAGCCGACAAAGCCTACGATACGCAACTCCTCACCTTGCGCGAAGAGGTAGCTCCCCGCTTTGAGAAGTTGGAGTTTAAAGACAAAACAACGGGGCTCACCATGGCCTACCGGCTCTACACTCCTACCGACTACGACAAAAGCAAGCAGTACCCACTGGTACAGTTTATAGCCGATGCAAGTACCGTAGGGAAAGGAGCCGATGCACCGCTTATGCAAGGGTATGGGGGGATTATTTGGGCGACTGAGGCGAGTCAAAAGGAGCATCCTTGCTTCGTACTAGTCCCCTCTTTCTTTGGCCCAGAGCGGGCGGTAAATGATCAGTGGGAGACCAGCACCGAGGTGGGTGTATCGTTTCGCTTACTGAATGAGGTGGTAGCGAAATACAACATCGATCGCAATCGTATCTACACCACGGGGCAATCCATGGGAGGCATGATCTCTTTCTACCTGAATGCTACTCACCCCGATTTCTTTGCCGCTTCGATCTTTGTAGGAAGCCAGTGGAATATTGATGTACTACAACCCTTAACCCACCAAACCTTCTGCTACATTGTATCGGCAGGAGACGATAAGGCCTCCAACGGGATGCGTGAGGTGAGAGATCTGTTGGCGGCAACTGGGGTAAAGCATGGCGAGACGGAGTTCTCGGCAAGACTCCCGCAAGCCGAACAAGAGGAGAAGGTGGAAGCCTTGCTGAAAGAGGGGCATAAAATAAACTTTATCTCGTTCGAAAAAGGGAGCGTAATACCCGAAGGATCGACCTCGAAAGCGGGCGAACACATGTACTCGTTTGACTATGCCTATCAGCTTAAGAGCGTACGCGATTGGCTCTTTACTCAGAAGAAGGGGGTGTAATCTGCAAGAGCAGCACTCGTTGGGTTTGCTCCGTTACGCGAAAGCGATGATCGCACCGCTCATTGACCAACCAAACCAGCTCACCACCCGCTGTGCAAACCACACACTGGCGTTCGCGAGCAAAGGCCGAGAGCTTCCGATCATTGAGGTAGTCGCTCACCTTCTTGCGCCCCTTCATGCCCAAGGGGGTGAAGCTATCGCCCTGTTTCCATCTTCTTAAAAGCAGCGGAAGTGTCACCTTATCGGCATCGAGGCAGGCGATGGTTTTCTCTCGAGGAATGACAAAATCGGGGGTAACCGTCACCACCTCGGTTTGGAGCAGCGGAAGGGACTCTTTCTGCTCCTTCTCGCGGATGGACTGCAACAATAGATGGGTACGATCACGTACCACCTCCCACGCTGGCGAGGCAAAGCGAGCACCCACCTCGGCTCTTAGCGAACGATGCACCTCCTTAATCTGGGCCGAATTAAAGCCCAGTGGGTGGAGACATTCAAACAGGAGCGCTGCCGGAGAGACCTCCTTCAACAATTTCTCGATGCAGATGCCTTGTTCATCGCAGACACGCCTCTTGGCCTCATCGGTAGCCGCTGTATAGAGACGTTCCACCTCGGAAAGACGTTGGGTAGTCTGCGCCAAAGTATCGGTGATAGAGGGGTTTATTTCGCTCAAGAGTGGTAGCAGCTGTAGGCGTATTTTATTGCGCGTATAGGCATCTTGCAGGTTGGTGCTATCGGTCACATAGGGCTGGTTTAACCGATTTAAATAGGCCACTACCTCCTCCCGACTCTCCTCCAAGAGAGGGCGCACAACGACACCGTTGCGAGGCGATATGCCGGTTAATCCCTGTATACCGGTACCGCGTATCAGGTTTAGCAGCAGCGTCTCGACACTATCGTCTCGGTGATGCCCGACCGCTACGGCATCCATAGCCAACTGCGTACGAAGGGTTTCGAACCAGTTGTAACGCAGTTCGCGAGCCGCCATCTCGATGGATAACTTGTGCGTGGCTGCATAGCCTTGGGTATCGAAACGAATCACCTCGAGCGGCACTTGGTGTGCTTCGCAAAGGGTGCGTACAAACTGCTCGTCGGCATCGGACTCACTCCCCCGTAGGTCGAAGTTGCAGTGGGCCGCCACACACCGATAGCCCAGCCTCAACAACACCCGAAGCAAAGCGACCGAATCGGCACCCCCACTGAGGGCTACCAATACCCGATCGGTAGATTGAAGAAGCCCATGCTGGGCGATAAATTGATCAATTCTTTGATGAAACATGGTACAAAGATAAACTCCCCGCTCGGTTTACAGCGCATGGAAGCAAAAAAAAGCTCCGAATAGGCACCCTTTTAGAGGGAGCACCTATTCGGAGCATAAAGCAGTAGCGACTAAAAAATCATGTAGTGAGCTACGAAAGCGTTAATTACTTAGCGACGAAAACATTAATTACCTAACGACTATAATCTGATTAATTTAGCGACTAAACCGTTATTGAGTGAGCAACGAGATTTCACTCACACGCGCTATCTTTCCTTGCACGATGGCTGTACCTTTTAGGGTAACCACCTTTCCTTTTACGGCAGGGAAAGTAAGCACCTGCTCGATCGGGTTGTTCTGAATGTTCGAGAATTCACCCTCGGCCACCATTTTACCATCGACCCACACCTGGTAACGGCTGATGTACCCACCTCCCCAACGACTTGCATCGGGGGTGTACTTCAAACCACAGATGGTTTGTGCCGATTGCAAGGTAAGAGTGAACGCATTCTTCCCCTCGGCGGCAGCTACAGCGGTAGTGGAGTTGTCATCGAAAACCCATTTGGCATCCTTCGCTACCACCCCCGTAAGCGTTATTTGAGTAGCTGGAAGATCGAATGAGCGAAGGGCAACGGCACTCTCTTTTTGCGTCTCAGTATCGACTGCAATAGCGCGTACAGTTCCCTTTTTATCGAGTAGGAAAGGAGCTGTGTAGGGCGTTTTAGGCACTTCGTGATCGATACTGTAAAGCAACGTGGAGTTTTCACTACCTGCCGTAAGGGTAACCAAGCCCTCGGCATTGCGACGGATAACAGGCTCGACCAACAAAGCAGGGGCATGAAACATCTCGACCTGGTTGATGCAGACCGGCCCTTTAGCCTCGGCAAACGTAACCCGCACCGAAGTAGTGTGTACATTTTGGAAACGGATAATGCGTTTGTAGCCAATGGTAGTCATCTCTTCGGTAGTCTCGATGGGCTTCCAAGTACCCTTATCGAGCCACTCTACGGTGAACTTCGATACGCGTTGTCCCAAGGGGATGTACTCTTGTAGCAAGATGCGATTGACCGTTTGCTCGGTAGGGAACGTAAAGATAAGTTCCGGCAGGACTGCGCCATCGGGTGCTGCCCAGTAGCTATCCCACGAACCATCGAGTACATTTTTAGAGGCAAACTCATTACCGCGTGTATGGCTAGCTGCCACGGTAGCTTGGGTTAAAAGATTGGTTTTAAAATCGGCATCGAGCACCGCTTTCCACTCCATAATGCGCATCGAATCGAGCGGATGAATCTTTCCATTCAAATCGATGGGGAAGTTGAGCAGCAAGTTGGCATTGCGCCCTACACTCTCGTAATAGATATCAATCAGGTGACTCAACGAGTGCACTTGGTGATCCTCGCGAGCGTGGTAGAACCATCCCGGACGAATGGATACATCGGCCTCACCCGGTAGCCAATTATCGCCATCGGCCTCCCCTTGGGTAAAGTTATTTTTAAACTCATCGCCAGCCCCTTTTACCGCCGACCAGTTGGTCATACCGGCATAGCCCTCTTCGTTTGCACCCATTGGTCGCAATCCAACTCCCGAGGAGCAAAGGTAGAGGCAGGCGTATCGCCAAAGCCCCACTCTAGGTCGTTAAAGGTGTTGAGTCCAAAGTGAATGAAGGCATAGGTCTCGAGTTTGTGCCAATCCAACTGCTTCTGCGTAGGCACGGGATAGATGGGAGTAGGAGCTGTGTTGTTCTGTGCATGTAGGCCCGATAAAGCGAGCGAGAAGAGCCATGCAACACTCATTTGTTTAATCATTTTATTCACGTTTTTCAAGTTATGTAGCCGCTCTGTGAACCCTACAAAAGATTTATAAAAAGAGAGACAAAAGCGTATGGCCCGAAGATGGAAAGAAGGCGAATACGTTTTTACAAAGCTACAACTATTCGCATAAAAAGCCCATTCATTTAACAAAGAAAAACAGTCAGGGAAGCCCTAGCTGTGTGATTACCCAATTCGCTAAAAAGGGAAGCTCTTTAAAAGAAGAGTAATCAGGTTAATACAAGCCAAATAGCCTCTACTCCAATCGATCTTTAAAGGGTCTTATTTAAATAGAGTCTAAATAACTTGCATAACTCTGGGCAATGCTCTATATTTGCAAAAAACAAAACGATCATGCGACTATCCGAATTAAAAACGGGCGAGAAGGGCATTATTATCAAGGTATTAGGACACGGCGGTTTCAGAAAGCGTATCGTAGAGATGGGCTTTATTAAAGGAAAAAGCGTAGAGGTCATACTGAATGCTCCCTTAAAAGACCCGATAAAATACAAGCTCATGGGTTACGAAGTATCACTCCGCCGACAAGAGGCCGAGTTGATCGAAGTAGTGAGCGAACAAGAGGTGGCTGCTGCCGCTATGCCCTACCACGGCACCCTAAGCGGGGAGCAACCCGATACCCCCTTACACGATTTGGTACAAGGAAAGCGACGAACCATCAATGTGG
This sequence comes from Phocaeicola sp., assembly GCA_051651025.1. GTDB lineage: Bacteria > Bacteroidota > Bacteroidia > Bacteroidales > Bacteroidaceae > Phocaeicola. The sequence goes on along the minus strand of JBOFRN010000151.1, from coordinate 85,041 downwards.
CCCTGGTAGGAAACCCCAACTGTGGAAAGACTTCGTTATTCAACATCGCCTCGGGATCGCACGAACATGTGGGCAACTACAGCGGTGTAACAGTCGATGCCAAGGAGGGTTTCTTCGAGTTTCAAGGCTACCGCTTTAAACTGGTAGACCTACCCGGTACCTACTCCCTATCGGCCTATACGCCCGAAGAGATATACGTGCGCAAACACATTGTGGGCGAGATGCCCGATGTGATTATCAACGTGGTCGATGCTGCCAACCTAGAGCGCAACCTCTACCTGACCACCCAACTCATTGATATGAATGTGCGCATGGTGATAGCCCTCAACATGTACGACGAGCTTCAAGCCAGCGGCAATGAACTCGACCACGGCATGCTGAGTCAGCTGCTAGGCATCCCCATCGTACCCACCGTGTGTAGACGCAACGAAGGGGTAGAGAAGCTCTTTCACGTCATCATCGGCCTCTACGAAGGGAATGACTTTGCCACCCAAGAGACCGACGATGCCCTACGCAAAGAGGTCTTTAAAGAGATTGAAGAGTGGCACAACAACTATGCCGATCATCAATACGGTAGCCACCACGAAGAGCAAACCGGCAGCAAACCCCTCTTCAGACACATCCACATTAACCACGGTCCCGAGTTGGAGCGAAGCATCGAGGTACTCAAAAAAGAGATTCAGAAAGACGAAGCCATCCGCGCCCGTTTCTCGACCCGTTTTCTAGCCATTAAGTTGCTTGAGAACGATCAAGATGCCATGGAAGAGATCAAAGCACTGCCCCAAGGCGAAACCATCCTCTCGCTGCTAAAGAGAGAGGAGAAACGCATTAAACAGGTATTGCAAGAGGAGAGCGAGCAGGCCATTACCGATGCCAAGTATGGCTTTATCAGTGGAGCCCTGCGCGAAACCTACACCGAGAACAACCTCGAAAAAGAGCATACCACCAAACTAATTGATAGCTTGGTGACTCACCGCATTTGGGGATACCCCATCTTCTTCCTCTTCCTCTACGTGATGTTTGAGGGCACCTTTATGCTGGGCGAATACCCCATGCTAGCCATTGAATGGTTGGTGGAACAGTTGGGCAACCTCATTCACCACCAAATGAGCGAGGGGATGCTGAAAGATATGCTGATTGATGGAGTGATAGGCGGTGTAGGAGGCGTAATTGTCTTCCTACCCAACATCTTGATTCTCTACTTCTTCATCTCCTTGATGGAGGATTCGGGCTACATGGCTCGAGCCGCCTTTATTATGGACAAAGTGATGCACCGCATGGGGCTGCATGGCAAATCATTCATTCCCCTCATTATGGGCTTTGGGTGCAACGTGCCCGCTATTATGGCCTCGCGCATGATTGAAGATCGCAAGTCGAGGTTGGTAACCATGCTCATCAACCCCTTGATGTCGTGCAGCGCCCGACTACCCATTTATTTGGTCTTAGTAGGCGCCTTCTTCCCCCATCATGCCAGCTTGGTACTGCTAAGCATCTATGCCACCGGCATTCTGCTAGCCGTGCTTTTAGCGCGCCTCTTCACCAAGTTCTTGGTAAAAGGAGAGAGCACCCCCTTTGTGATGGAACTCCCCCCCTATCGCTTCCCAACGCTTAAAAGCATTGTGCGACACACTTGGGAAAAGGGAGCACAGTACCTTAAAAAGATGGGAGGCATTATTATGGTGGCCTCTATCCTGATTTGGTTCTTGGGCTACTTCCCTCGCCCCATGAGCGAAGAGTCTACCCTAGCCGAGCAACAAGAGCGCTCCTACATCGGCCAAATAGGCAAAGGCATGGAGCCTCTCATCGAGCCTCTCGGCTTTGACTGGAAGCTGGGCATCGGTCTTTTATCGGGCGTAGGTGCCAAAGAATTGGTGGTAAGTACCCTGGGTGTACTCTATACCAACGAGAGCGATATAGAGAATGTGAACCTATCGGATCGCATCCCCATTACGCCCCAAGCAGCCTTGGCTTACATGATTTTCGTCCTTATCTACTTCCCCTGCATTGCTACGCTGGTAGCCATTAAGCAGGAGTCGGGTGGATGGAAATGGGCCCTCTTTGCTGCCCTCTACACCACCGTACTGGCGTGGATCTTGGCATTTGCCGTCTATCAGGTAGGAAACCTCCTAGCCTGATAGCGCAAGCAGACTGGAAAAAATCAACACGAAAAAAAAGAAAAAAAATATGGACCTACAACAAATCATCGTTTTTGCCATTTTGGCACTCTGCATAGGTTGGCTAGGCGTTCGTATCTACCGCTCTATCAACCAAGTAAAGGAGGGAAACTCACCCTGTGAGGGGTGTAATTCGGAGTGTTCGCTAAAGAATAGAACGACACCAAAGGGAGGTAAAAAGGACAAAAATGCACCCTGTAAGTAAAAAAAGATACCGAAAGGTTTGCAGGTTTCAGAAATAGTTGTACCTTTGCACTCGCAATCGGGAAACAACGCAACGGTTGCAAGACTGGTTCCTTGGATGAGTGGCTTAGTCAGCGGTCTGCAAAACCGTGTACGGCGGTTCGAATCCGCCAGGAACCTCCAAGTAGCGAAAAGCGACGTACTTTACAGTACGTCGCTTTTCTTATTTTGCTATATATCAATCAGTTACCTACCCTACCCTCTCCCATACAATTCGTACAATTGTAGCCCGTATACATTTAATATTCCTAAATTCAACCCGAAAATAGACCGTGAGAACAATAAAAACATATCTAAGAACTTATAGCAATCCTGAATCTGGAGTTATTTGGGTGAGCTTCTATGTACGCAGAGAAAAAATTCACTTTTCGACAAAAGTTGAGGTGCTGAAAAAACACTGGAATGATAATAAGTGCAGCATATCTCCTGCTGATAAGAAATCTGCAGACAAAAATCTTATCATAGATACTGTATTATCGCGCATAAATAATGTATTTGTAAAATACAGGCTACGCGACAAAGAGCTTTCAAAGGATTTGTTCATGCGTGAGTATAACCGTCCTAGCGATTATAAGACTTTCTACGAATTTGTAGAGGATTATATGAAGAAGAACTCTAGACAGGTAGAGAACACAACGCTAGATACGCAAATAAGCGTTATTAATAAAATGAAAACATACAGTCCTGATCTATATTTCGATGATATAAACAAGGATTGGTTGGATATCTATTTTAGTTATTTGCGAAAAGATCTCGGGAACAATGCAAACACAGCTTATAAAAACATGGCTGTCTTACGCAAATACGTCAAAGCAGCGACTACAGCTGGGTATATTACAGAAAACCCATTCAATGATTGGAGTATTAAGAAGGGAACAGCATCTTGCACGTATCTAGATGAAGAAGAGCTAGGGCGTTTGGTGAATATCTATCATACTGGTGAGCTCGAGTACAAGCAGCATAAAACACTCGAATTCTTCCTATTTATGTGCTTCTCGAGCCTGCACATCGGGGATGCAAAGCAAATTAAGCTAGAGCAGATAGGTGATGATACATTTACCTACTTTAGACTGAAGAACAGGAACAGTAAGCCGTCCCCTATTCTAATACCTATTTCACAGCCTTTACGTAGGATTATTAATTTGATCACTGGCACGAGAAAAAAGGGTCCCTTATTTGAAGTATTACCTGCAGCAGAGCAGACAATGAATAGAATACTGAAAGAGATTGCAGTAATTGCCGACATAGATAAAAACATTACGCACAAGGTGGCAAGACATACTTTCGCTACAATATTTCTAAAGAATAGCAAAGATCTTGCAGCTCTCAAAGAATTGCTAGGCCATTCAGAGATGAAAGAGACACTTGTCTATGCACACGTGATGGATGAGTCTAAAAGAGATGGAGTGCAATGCTTTAATAGCTTTATATTTTGAACATTCGTGCGGAAACAAATTACTGAGTTAATAATCAGCATTTTGTTTCCGCACGATTTTCGTACAAAATGCGCACGAATTGCGCACGAATTGTTTTTTTACAGTCTATAGCAGCTCCCAGCCTGCCTCTACACAGGGCATATTCGCCTTAACTCCGTTCTCTACTAAAGATATTACAGCTGCGAAGGCACACATAGTAGCCTTATCATAGATGTCCGGAACGTAAGTCGTAGGAACCTGCATTTCCTTACATACACGTTGTATATATGCATTCGTGTCATTCTCGTGCTTGGGTGCCCATCTCGATATAAAATCAACGATTGTTTGGCAATTGTGCTTTAATCTGTAATTCTGAAGCAATTTTATCAAAGCACGATACCCATGTGGCATGTCTTTGAATTCCTCAAATGATTTGTCATTTTTAGTCGAGCTACTTACTTCCCCTTTCCAATCCGTTGCCTCTGAATTGCGAATGTTGCCTGGATTGTTGTTGCGCAATCCACGTGGTAATGTTTTATTCATACGTTTTTTATTAGTTCGAGGTAAAATTACCTGGAACCTTACACACATGAATGGACAAAGGTCCTGAGTTGGGGCAGGAGTCTGGAGCTTTCATTTGCGTGATGTCGCGAAAATGATATACTTATTTGCTACCAACTTTAAATTTAATACCGTCACCACCAGTGACGGTATTATCTCTAACGATTAATTCTCCTTCGTAGCATTCGATGAATTCTAAAAATTGAGCAGATTTCATCTATAGATGGTTACGTAAAACCTACGGCTGTTTAGTTACAAATATCCACAGTCACCAAATAGACTTAAATCACCGTGTACTCAGTAGGCGTGCTAATTTCCTCTAAAGATATATCTACATCCTGAAATAGCCAGCTGCGTTCGGATATTGGTCGAGTTGAAAAAATCCTGCATCTTGCATACAATTCGATAAACACTCCTATTTTCTTATATGCGAATAATGGACGTCCTTCAAATTCTGAACCATCGACGTTTTTGCTTGCAGTAACACTTAATGGTGTAGAATGACCGACTGCAATATTGTAACATAATGGAGCTGTATTTGCGTACGTAGCTGCAAATGCACTAGCTGCATACATGCCTCCATCTGGTATCTTGGCAAATCGTATCCATTTCACATTTCCATCACCTGATGTAAAACTACGTCCTCTATGCGATGCTGGCATTAATCCATTTTCTGTAGTTGTTGCAACTGGTATCAGTTCTGCCATAACTGTTGCCAAATCTGCTTTACTAATTCTAATTGACTCCCCCGATGTGCTCACGGCACGCACGTATTGCATATTTGACGCTGTGGTCAGAGCGTTTTCGTTGATAGCTCCCATCTATTGTTCCTCCTCTACGTTTTGTTCAACATCTGCTACCTCTTCCTTGTCTGCAAGTAGCGACTTTACCTCCTCTACAATTGCGCTGAACTCATTGATGTACGTTGTAAACTTCGTTGAGTACGGAAATTGAGCGGCACTAATCTTATCGTCAGAAAATTGCAGGGTGCCTATTTTTACACCTCCTTCAAGCACTTCCGCTGTAACCTTTATATTCTTATTCTCTCCAACCTCCGTAATGGAGTAGTTAACCTTGTAGGTAGCATTCGTAGTCGTGCAAATAGACTCGTACATACGTACAGCACTAATTAATTCTAGTTTCATAATCCTTTTTTTATTGAGTTAAATATTTCTGTTAATGTTACAATTTCTGAGTTGACATTGACCTGCACATCTCCGTAATCGTATCTGATATGCCCCATCGACACCCCATTTTCGAAGTAGTCTGCCTTGACAAAAATTATCTCACCATCCTCCTTGCAGTAGTCTACGATGATGATATAGCCGTCAATCTCTTTCGTAACCTGTTGAGCATTTTTGCTCCACTTGAATCGTTTTTTTATCATACTTCTATACCTGTGTAATCGTATATTAAATCAAATTCGGATACTACATAACCATTCATGTATTGCACTATCGTACGCATATACATAAATTTATCTCGATCGGTTGTTGACGGATGCTGCATCGGAGGGCCCTGCCACGTATAGTAACCGTTTTTTATTTTCATAGCTGTCGTTATATTTGCAGGCAACGTATTGTCAGGATATGTTCCTAACATCGTCACTCCTTGATAAGCAGCATTGGTACTACCTTGCGAAGCTGCAAACCTCTTGTACTTGACTCCGACTAAGCTATGTATATTTTGTATCGTTGACCCTACGCTATCGGTCTCGTACAAATAAATCTCGTGATACGAATCGATTGAGCTGGTTAGGAATTGAGCACCTGCACCAATTTTCCAGTTGAGGAGCCCTGTTGAATTGTACGAGGCTATATATCCGTTATCCTTGCTTGGTACGAACTCTAGCTGTACCTTACCATTTGAGTGATAACATCGATACGCACCATCTCCCTCTCGGTTCATCGCTGATACGATATTGCCATCCGAATCGGTACATATAGATCGATTTGTTACGAGCTCATTCGCATTTATACAGTTCGCTTTAAGTCGAGGTTTTCCATCTGTTCCTATTTCAAAAATCGCAATGGGGTTTCCGGAGTTGTCTTGGATTAAAAAGGTATTAGCAGTTAGTGTTACCTTCTTCAACTCAATATCGATACCCGTAGCACGTAATTTAGCAGCCTCTAACTCCTGACCTGCTTTGTCAACTAAATAATCAGCTTGAGATACCTTTAACGCAATCTTGTTATCAGTAAGGAGTATTTGTGCATCCGTATAGGTCTTCCCCTCTTGTATAATCTCGTTGTTGTCTATAATCGCTTTCCACCCTGCATTTACTACCGCCTTTCCTTGAGAGTTACACACCGCTATATAGTCACCTGTCGTAGCATTCTTTAGATAATTTCCGTTGCTGGCACCTAGCAATCGATAAGGAGGGAGAGTAGTAGTATTTTGAGCTTGAAAAAGCACATTAGCAAAATATACCATATTTGGGTAGTTGTAAACTTTACCCTCTTCCCAATCTGCATAGGCTGCCATTTCAGTTTTGCTGACCTTCAAATCGATTTTCGAATCAGTAAGTAGTATTTGTGCATCTGTGTATGTTTTTGAGCTAGAGATGGCTCCGTTCGCTTTGTCTGTTGCATCTTTAGCCGCACTTGCTATTGCCGCATCCTTAGCCGCATTTGCCTTAGCAGTAGCATCCGCAATAGCTCTTTTTTCTTCCTCAGTCACAATACCATCAGCGTAGGCTTCAGCGGTTGTCTTAGCTAGATTTGCTTGTGCTGTTGCATAATTCTGCGCTGCCGTCTGTGCTGCATTCGCCTTCGCTGTAGCGTCCGCAATAGCACGCTTCTCTTCTTCATCGACTACTCCGTCTGCATAGGCGTTAGATGTTACAATAGCAGCCTGTTTTGCAGCGTTTGCAGCGGCCGTGTATGCTGCTGTTAAGATAGACTCACTCTCTGTAATTTTCCCATCCGCTGCGGCATCGGCCGCCACGATGGCAGCTTGTTTTGCAGCATCGGTATAAAGTTTATATGCAGCCGTAACAGCCGCTTCAGATGATGATACTACTCCGTCAGCATACGCTTTTGCTTGTACTTCAGCGAGTAATGCTTGTGCCTCTGCATACGCCTTGTTAGCACGCTCTGTGTCTGATAATCCTGTCTCATATTCTGTCTTGGTAACTCTCAATTCGATAGACTCCGCCTGCTGAGTAATGCTAGACTCTGCGCTGGAGAGACGGGTTAGCATCCCCTCTTTGTCAACCGCATAAGTCTCTTGAGATACCTTGCTAGCTATCTCCTCTTTTGTAATCGAAAATAAGCTATCGGTATAAGTCTTAACCTCATCGATCAGGTCGTTGTTGTCTTGTATAATCAACCAGTCAGGTGTGAGGACGGGTTTACCTTGTGCGTTACAATACACGATGTAATTTCCTGTAGCAGCATCTACTAAATAGTTTCCATCATCGTCAGCAAGCAACTGAAAAGGAGGTGAGGTGGTCTGATTTTTTGCCTTAACTAAACAATTAGCAAAAGGGAGCGTAGTACCTGCATTGTAGATCTTACCCTCTACCCACGTGTCTTGCATCATCCCCTCGATGTAATCCTTAACGCTCTCACCTGTTGAAAATCGTATGTTGTCTGCAATAATATCAACGATAGATGGAGAGAGAGTCACCTTCTCTTTACCTGCTAGATTGTACGAGTTGATGCCCGTATAGATTTTCAGATAAGGAGAGCCTTCACCGTGCGCGGCCAGTACGATTGCGCCCTGGCGATTGAGGCTATTCCTATTTCCTAATTGTACAATTTCGTCACCAGCCTGTGGTACCGTAGAGCCTGCGTCGCAATCACTCTTAGAGAGATCGATATAATCTTCACCGACCGCAACGACTAGCCTCCAATAGTATTCATTTTTGAAATTTTCATTAACTCCTACTTTGACGTTAAATGTTTGCCTGCGTGCTTGATCACCGACCTCAAACTGATTGTTAATCTCTTTTCCGGATTGGTCCTCTTGATTAAAGTAGCAGCGATAATAGCTCCCAAATTCTTCTACACGAGAACACTCCATCGATGCTGGGGTTAGTATAATCTGACCCCCTACGTGCTTCAGCTCCTGTATTATAAGTTTTAACACCGTCATGATCTTTCTCACGAAAAGTTCATCCACCTCGATGTAACTATTCCCATCCTCTTTGACCTTAATTGTAAAGCCATTCCCAAGTGCGCCTGTAGAGAAGCTAGAAGACTGAAAAATATTAGCAAAAACCTTAGAGAGCGTAGCTACCCCTGCCTCCGTAATGCCGTATTGGCCTAATTTGAGTGACGAAAAAATAGCGGCACCTAACTCAGATATACCGAAGTTGCCTAGTTTGAGCGAGCGCAAAATAGCTTCGCCAATCTCATTTATGCTATAGTACTCCCCAAACTCTGCACCTTTTAAGAACTTCACAAGGAAGTTGGTTGAATCGTCCTTATCCTTGCGAAGAAAAAAACGAGTTAGCTTCTCAAGATCAACCTCTGACAAGTTGTTTAAGAGATACTCCAACACGGTAGCTACGTGCCTGTTACTAACGCTATGCTTTGTAACGGCCGTATCTATGTGCTCGATGAGCTTCTTTATAACATCGTGTTCTGCTGACATAATCAATTAAAGACTTCGTTAAACTGTTCTGTGTGTATTCTCGTATCGCCTAGTACAAAGCTGGAGGTTTGATATTTTTCATCTTCAGCTGGTTCAATAATTAGCTTGATTGACTGCGGTTTATCTGGGTTTAACTTCGTTGTAAATTTCTCAGCTGAGACCAATACTTTAATTTTTCGACCATCCTGGTCAATCATAGTGATATTATCCGAGCTAAGCATATCTAATATAAAGCTCAGTTCATCGTAACTCTTATATCCGCTACTCACCTCAAACTTCTCAGATTGCAGCAATCGATCTGTTGTAGATACATAATCATCCACAATGCGATCATATTGCGAGAAAGTATTACTCTTCTTTGATTTTGTTACCGAAGCTTCACCTGTTACCTCCAATCGCTCATAAGCTCCCCAACTGTTCACAAACTCTAGTATATACAATTCTCTTGATAGAGTACCAGTTGTTATTAATATTGTGCAACTTGATATAGTGGCTGTGTGTATATCAAATTGTGTACAGAATATATTGTGTGCCTCCCAAAGCTGTAAGCGTAGCGCGTGTAGGTTCAGGGCATATTCACTGCCAGTTGTACCAAGTAAAGGTGTAGTAACACCACCGGCGGTGATAAATAAAGGAGAATCAGGGTAAATAAACTGGATAGGTAATAGTTCAGTCTCACGCATGGTTATTATAAATTCAGATGATCTTGTTGTTTTCAAAAAGTTTCCTGCTGAATTCAGTAATTTGTGCGTGAATATATTGCTATTAGCATCCGCCAGTTTACGGAGGTATTTTTTAGATATTCCACCTGGATGTAGTTGTATTGATACCGTTTTGCTGTTACCTTCCTCATTGGTGATATCTACTGTAATGTTGACCGAATTTTCGATGGGTAGCAAGATTCTGTCTGTTAAATTACCAACCTCTATGGGTGTGTGCTGAGATATCAAGATATCAGTCAAAGAGAGGTCCGAACTACCTGCAGCAACAACGCCTCTATACACCTCTAGTACCTCTCGCTTCACAACGAATGTTGCTGCGCTAGAAGTTGTTATTGAGAAAAGAACAGGGTTGCCACTCAGTGCCATACCTGCAGGTGTGATATTAGCTATTAGACTCATTCAATTACCTCCTTGATAATATTATCACTCTGATTCACTACACGGTTATTCATTTGTAAGTACTCACGATTCCCAAAACGAAGTGCTTCAAATAATTCCTCTTTCGTAGCAGCTGCATTTGCTGTAGCTACTGCAAATTGCTGCAGCAGCTCATCAGAGTATTTAACTTCAACTGTGTGATACATTAGTTTCATGCTCAAAATTACGCAGTAAATGTTTCTTGCGAAAGGACACTATCCACCCACAATATCAGCAACTATACTCACTGTGAACTCTCGATTTTCAGCATAGGTATAAGTCATATATTCAGGTCTATTTGTAGATGGATCATGCTTCATTGCCACAACTTCAATATTGATGACAACGGATGTTGTTTGTATCAATCTCACTTCGCCGGCCAAATATTCCTCTTCGGTTGGAGGCTCAATCAAGAGCGCATCGTCTTCATCAAAAATATTCTGTTCACCAATGTCAGTTGTTGTGTCCAGGTGTGATATTTCCCATCCCTCTTGTAACGAGTTTTCGGTCAGTATTCTTATTTCTATCTCATATCCTCTTACAACCTGCATCATCGTATTATCAACTCTCCAGTAATACACCTGCTCCGCCGTTGCGATGATTTGCTCTTTATCAAGATCATAGGGGTGATATAGCCTAACAGTACGGAGTACTGTATCAACAGGCAGAGCAGTACGAGGTGATTCATAGCGCATCGATTCAATCAACAAGGGTTGACCAGACAAAGCAACAGGCTTCCATTTATCTAGCACTGAAATTTCAACAGCCGTTAAATTAAGGTCAACCTCTACGGTATGATTGCTGTGACGGAGTACTCCATCGTACTCCCGCCAAAACTGCATGAAGTGCCCGTGTTCTCCCACAAATGTTAGAGCATACACTAAAGGTAGCTGAACTCCTGATACATTCATCGTCTTGATGTCCCCGGTTGATGTGGTGATATGTGTTAATCCTATGCACCCCTTATTATCTTTGTAGTTGAACATATAAGAGAGCGGTGTTGACGGAATACTTCCTTCAGATAAATCAACTGAAGAGGATGTGATGACCGTGTGTTTTTTCACACTACCGGTTATGTAAGATGGCATCAACATCTCTCGATGTTTTGCATCTGACAAGTAGGTGATTGCTTCATCAACGGATGTGATATCAACTGCATCAATGACTTCTCCCCTATCCCAACCGAATGTGTCAGGGGTGATTATTTCGTATTCTTCCCCTTTTCTACGCATAAATTGACCTCGCTCTTGATCGTAGTAAAGCGTATTTTGCGTGCCCTGGATAGAAGAGAATGTGTAGTGATATTGCTTCAAGAAAGAATCGTATGTATCTGCTGAGGTCGATGCACCAGCAAGTCCAGTATTGCAATGTAGTGTAGCACGGCTTGCAGAGGTATACTTTATAGGATAGGATCCTGCACGCTTATTCGATAAATCTGCTTGAGGATTATCGCGAAGAATATCACGAAGGAACTTGATATGCACCGAAAGAGTTTCATCTACAAAATAGACCATCCCAAATCTACAATATAAGCTATCTAAGAATTCATTGATTGTGCAGTGTGGCATTAAGTTTGCATAATTTATCTCACCACGTACAATCGTGTCGGCTACATTATTTAAGATAACCAACTCACGAAGTTGGTAATGCTCCGAAAATGGGTTCTCGGCTATCTTGTAACCATACGATTTAAAAATTAAATTAAGCAGCACATGCACCCTTATAAAGGGTGTTATTCCATATCCCTTGGGGATGGTAACACTCGTTACTTCCCCATTTATTAGATACTGAACAATTCTACTATCCGATAAGAGGTCACCGCTATCATCCACCTCATTCAGGTACTCTGAATAGGTGGTTTTACTCTCTACCCCATCGTCATCCGTATCCTCTTTTTCTTCGTTGGCCACGCAGATGGGGAATAGCGCATAGTCGGCAGATATAGTACCTTTTCTTACAGCATTCAGATGGGTTATCAGTTCGTTTAATCCACCATCTGATTTGTAGATGGGGAGTTCTGACAACTCAGACAGCTTGACTGAATTAAACATATTGTATGCCCTGCCCTCTGTAAATCCAATATTCGCCTCGTACCCTTCTTCAACATGTGCAGAGGTTACATTTAGCTTACCTGTTCGAATTACGGCACCATCCCTCACTGTTACATCGCTATCTTGTGCAGGTAGTTCACGTGCATCTAGGCGGTGCATATAGCCTAGCAACGCACGGTTATTAGGTGATGGGGGCAGCTTTACGCTGGCGCTGTGACTGCCCTGGGTGTGAAAAATGGGCGATGTCTCTTCAATTTCAATAGAGAAATCTTTAGGTAGGTCAAATGCTTGGCCATCCTTCTTAATTACTACGGTACTCATCGTTTGGCAAAGGGTGTTTTGTTACGATTATCTTTATCTTCAGCATCGCGTATATCGCGGAGTGTTACGTATGCCTTTAGGTTACTTAGTTTGTCAATCAATCGAAGCACAACGGCAATAAGTTCCTCGTTACTGATTGAGCTATTGTTTGTCGAAGTAGATTGAGGGGTTATTTTAGAAGGTGCATCAACCTCTTCGTAATTGCCTTGTGCACGCTGTGTTACAGTCCCTCTACGCGCATCATTAATAGCATCAATCACAATTGGGTAGTTTACGTGATGCTGTAGGCGTTTCAAATCCTCGGCATTCACAATCAATTCGGCTCCATTCTCAGAGACAAGGGAGGTGCGCTGTACGATACCTGTTTTAGCGTCACCAATATAGGGGATGTTGTTGTAGGTTTTGCCATCGTCCTTACCTATTACATCGTAGTTTCCTTTTGCCCACTGGCTAACGCTTACACTTGCTGATGGTTTAGAAGAAGCCACGGCTGTGGAAGTTGATACACTCTCAGAAGAGCTTCCCCTACCACCAATCAAACTTTTTAAAGCAACCTTGGCAGCAGTCAAAGCACCCATAATTAAACCAGTCATGATAGCAGCTCGAGCAGCTCCCGACGCACCAAAGGTTAATACTGAATCTGGAGTGGCAAATGATTCAGCTTCAGAACGAGCGACCGCACCCGTGGCGGTTGCAGTTGCTTTTATGATTTCAGCTTCTACAATTTGTGATAGTACATCCCAAACCATATCAATCATTGTGTCGCTAAAAGCTGCCATGGCATTTTCTTGCCCGGCGATAACTTGACCAAGTGCATTCCCGACCTCTACACCATACTGCTTATATGTCTGAATTCGTTTTCGATAAGCATCTTGTAACTGCTTCCCGTTCTGTTCTTCCTTCTTAACGTCTTCTTTACGCTTGCGATCTCGTTCAGCATTCTCTTCATTGATACACTTCATTTTGAAGTCAAGCAGCTGCTCTTCGATGGCCATTCTAGCAGAGGCATCCATCCCAGCTATTTCAAGAAGCCGTTCAAGGTGCAAGATGTTAAGCTGCTCCTTGGCTTCGTTGTATTCCTCTTGAGTCTGAAGATTTTCATCCTCTTGAGAAATATATGCCTCCTTCAATTCGCGTTGATGCTGTGCATACAACTCTTTTTCTTCTTCAATTTCTCTCGCTATCTGTTCTTGTTTCGCTTGTATTTGCATGTCGGCCAGCTGGCTCTCTGCATCTGCAGCTTCACGGGTTCCTGCTCCAGCTAGCTCAATGGTACGTGTGAGATAGGCTCTTTTGAGCTCAAGCAAACGTTCCTGGTACTGTTTTTCAGTTTGTAGATTCTCATCGTTACCTTCAGCATATAGTTTTTTAAGTTTTGTTTGTTGCTCTGTATAGAGTATCTTTTCACGCTCGATGGCTGCTTTTTTCTCTTGAGCAGAGTCGGTATCACCATCTGGATTATTTCCAGTTGGCGCAGGATCCTTGATGCTTTCTGCAATTTCAGTGAGCCTCTCCTTCTCTGCTGTATAGTTCTGAATCAGTTCGATTCTTTCTTGCAGTCTTTCATCCAAATCTCTGAGATACGAACGTTGCAGAATCTCATTATCACCAGCCTCGACCAATACGGTTTTCTTCTCTGAGGCATACCACTCCTTGCTGGAAATCATCTCTTCAGTAATCAACTTCTCTAACTCTTCCACGCCCCTGAGTGCATCTTGTTTGAGTTGTTGCTTCTGCTTGTCAGTGAGGAACTCTATATTATCCGCCGAGAGCTTCACGGATGCAACCAAATCCAGAGCCATCTTCATTCGTTCCGCTTCGGCATTAAAACCACCCAAAGAAGTGGTAGCTTCGTCTGTTTTTGTCTTAAAAAGATCGAAGTAATTTATAGCAGCAGCTAAGCCAGCTAGTACTAATCCAAATATATTTCTCTTTAATGCAGCATTGAATTTATTGACAGAGAATGTACCAGCCTCTATACTGACTGTTAGTACATTCTGAAACATCGTTTGCAATTTCGTGGCAGCAGTATAGGCAGCAAACGCTATCAATACGGTACCTATTACACGCCAATGTTCGGCCATAAAGGATATGAGTGAAACCAACTTACTACTCCAGTTCACCAACCCATTGGTTGTTTTTAGAATAGCTGGAGATAGACGGTCCATCAGCACAATGCTCATCTCATTGATTTGATTCTTCGCTTGTGCTCTTTTGGCCGAAGCAGTATCAGACTTGATGTTTGCTTGCTCCAGGGCAACCACAGTTCCGGTTACGGCAGCGGTGTATTGTTCTACCTTTTCCTTCTCCTGAATCATAACCGTGGCCACGTTGTAGCCCTCCTCACCAAACATTTTTTTCATTTGAGCGGCGGTGAGCTGCTTTGCTGCAAGGTTCTCCAAGGCAGTAGATAAACCTACTACTTTTGGATTGGTATCGTCTGCATCGGTCTGAAGGGTCAAAAAGAATTTCTTAAGCCCTGTACCTGCTATCTCATCTTTAATTCCTTTCTCGGCCAGGGTTTCAATACTACCTACCAATTGTTCGATTGGAACCCCAGCTTGAGCAGCAGCAACACCCGATTTCTGTACCGAATTGGTGATAGAGTTTACTGCAGCTGCACCAAACTTAGAACCAGCCGCCAGTACATTGGTGTATCTAGCTGCTTGGTTGGCATCTGCAGAATATTGGTTCATAGCAAGGGTTACACCATCTACAGCCGATTTAAGGTCCATCCCGGAAGCGGATGCCAGGATAAGGGTTTGTTCGGTTACTGCCGCCAAAGCCTCCTTGTTGTCAAGTAGATCAGGTTTTGCAGACCCCACTAATTTATAGGCATCTAATATCTCGGTAGCAGATTGGGTAATCCGTATGCCTTGTTCGTTCATGGTAGTAGAGAGCTTGATAGCCTCTTGCTCTAGCCATTGAATATCTTCTACGGCCAAGCCTGTAAGTGCCTGTACATCCGATTTGCCATCCTCTCGTTTGTCACGTACATCACGCATCTGGTTTAACTTCATCGTTACCCCCGTGATGGCGGCAACTCCTGCAGTAACTACAGCAGCGTACTTGTTGAAGCTTCCAACAGCACGCCCCCAGGCGGTGCCTTGGCTTCCCACCTCTACACGCATTTCTCGCTGTGCACGAGTTACTGCCTCGGTTACTCGCCTGTGTTGCTCCAATGTGGCATTGTAACGCTGCGTACCTGGTACTAGGTTCTGCAATTGGTCACGCAATTGGCGCTGCACAGCAGACAACTGTTTATAAGTGGATCCTGATAAGTTATTCAGAACCTTCTCAGTCTCTTGCACACGTTGTCGGTAGCTGTTTAGTGTTCGGTTTTTTGCCTCAAGCTCTTTCTTCAGTTTTGCGCTCTCCTCTGCATAGGTAGACTCTTGTTTGTTTAGCCCTGCCAATCTTGATTCTAGCTTGGCTATTGCCTTTTGAACAGGCTCTATACCTTGTGCAGCACTACTACCATCGATGGTTATTTTAATGCTTCTGTTTAAATCGTTTCCTGCCATATTTTTACCTTTCTATATAAATTCGGGTTGCATCAATTATCATGGTGTCAAAGTAGCTTGCTACGATATCGGCCAGCTCGGGGAGACGACCGCGCACAATAGGGTCAAACCACTCATAGGAAGAGCGGTTGCCTGTGCCTTGTGTAGCATTCAGTGAGCCTGGGTTTGTGTGTCGAACGATACCGGTGCTTATCTCTACACCATTTACCACCTTTAGCTTGGTCCAATTCGAGCCAATGGTTCCACCTTGGCCACGCCCGGCACCTTTGTGTATGTAGATACCGTGGCGAGCGAAAGAGAAGCCCAAGCGGTCAATTACTCCGAGCTTGTCGGTGTAAGCTTTCGGCTCGATACTTTCGGCCACACGGGTACTCTTAATGGCTACCTTGGCACGCAATTGAGCGGCTACTGATTGCTGCCACGCATTCACGGCCTTGTTGTATTCCGTTAGCCGGTCGGCATCCTTGGCCATCTCATACCGTTCTATATCGGATACGGTACTCATTCGAATTAGGCGAGAGGTATCCTCTCCCCTAAGCTTGGCGGCCTTACGCTGGGCTGCATTGTATCGCCTAAGCTCTGACCTGCGATCGAGTAGGTTCTTGTAGTATCCCATTATTCAATGAAGTATGAGGGGTCTACGAAGAAGTCTTCGCCCTGGTTGATTGTAAAATTGAGGATGCAGCCATACATGTTATCGCCGATGGGACCAATACCATGGATGTGCGTTTCGCGAGAGATGTCACCCTGGAGTGATGCTTCGTTAAATAGCTTGTTCCGGATCTGTTTACAGATGGGACGGCAGTGGGCAAATGCTTGCGAGATGGTTTCGGGCCTGTCGTTGCTGGTGGTGGTGGCCACGATAAAGGCATACTGCAAGGCATCGTTTAGCCCATCGGCCCCATTTGGTAAGCTGCTAGACTCGTACCCATCTACGGCGATAAGGATAGTTCCCTTCACGGCCGATATCTTATCGGATAGGTTGTAGAGGTCTTCGACGCCAAAAGCTTCGAAGAATCCAGGGCGGTTCTTGGAGTGCTGAATGCTCTTTAGCTGAGTAGCGAGCTGCATACCGTAGGCGAAGTGATTGTATGTATCCATGCGTTTATTTGTTTGGTACATACAAAAATAGCCTACACATGGTAGGCTATAAAGGACACAAAAAGTGTGGTTACATGGTAAGGAAAAGCAGCAGTAAGGCTACTACCAAGATGCAGGTTCCTCGGGTGATGGGACTGCGAGAGGTGCGGTATCTGCCGTACCCTATGGCAACTATGGCGGGTATGGCCAAGGTACTAAGTAGTTCCATTTTCGCCCTCCTTTCTATCTTCTGGGTAAACAAAACGGATTAATTCGGCAAGTCTTGCAGCGGCTAGCTGTCTATCTTGCATAGGGCTATTCACATCAATTAGGATGTTTAGCAGGCGTAAGGCTTCGGTTCGGGTCATTGTGTTACCTCCTTTTCTTTTGTACGGGTGGCTGAATTAATTAAATCGCGCAAAGATAGTAACTCTTTTCGGGATAGATCTTCGAGTACTTTGTAATGGCTTTGATAGATGGTGAACTGTTCTACCGATGTTCCATTCTCGTAATATTCGGAGTCTTTACGGATTGAGAATTCATTGTTATCCATTGAAGGCCTCCTTTCTTACTAGGTTGGCAGAGAAGGCAAAGTAACTAATTGCTACCAGGGCAGGCATTACCGTATCAAATCCAAAGGCCATAATGGGTACAAATGAGAGGGCGAGGTTGCAGGTGATAAGTACCTGTTTGTTGGTAACGCGCTCTTCCCATTGGGCAGAGAAGAACTTGTTTTCTTTCTTTAGCCACATCTTGAGGGTGGCAACTGGAGTGATTGACTTGCGTGCTGGGGTTCTGCCCTCGAGCACAAGGTTTTGAGTTTTCATACTACATGTTAGTTTTAGCTTTTTAGGTGCATTTTCTTAAACGCAAGAACGGCCACCATTTCCCGTGTTCGCTAAAACTAACAGTAGATTTACCTCCGAAGAGCAAAAGTACCAAGGGAACGGCAGCCGCCTTTATCATGTATGGAAACGCAAAACAATTAAACCCTATTCAGGATGTAAAAGAGTTGCTATGATTTTTCTTTGGGGCAGAAAAAAAGCCCTGTTTTATAGAGCATCTTTGGGACACTCTTCGTCAGTTTTATCCGACTGTTAGTTTTTAGCATTGCAAATATGAGGGTTTTATTTGGAATTGCAAAAGGTTTGTTGATATTTTATTTAAATTCTCCTCTTTCTTCAGCTGCTGCTAGCCTTTCCATTTCAGGTAAACTCTCTTGAAGTTTTTCCAATCTCTCTTTTGCTCGTTTTGCAATTGTTAGTTTATTCTCAGCAGTAGCCTTTTCATACGCTTTCTTAGCAGACATAATATTATCCTTGGCACGTTTGAGTTTTCTTTTATGACTATTTATATCCTCAGAAACATAAGATGTATTTTCATCAAGTTCCTTTATTTTATCCTGTTCTTTTTTATTCCATAATGGGATATTGAGGTGTGCTAGCTCATACATATCTTTAATTTCATTCCTTCTATTCACTTTTTTATATAACACAGCTAACCGTCTAGCAGATTTTAAACTGTATTCTCCTATTGAAATATTCATTTCATATAGTTTTATCGCCTCTACTATTTGGTTCTCTTTCTCTAATTCTTGAGCCTTAGAAAAATTATAAAATCCAATGTTATTATTATACTTATATTCTATTTTCTTCTCTTCCCCATCATTCAACAATATAGTCTCTTCTATCTGATATGTATCTAGCACATGATGCTCTATGTATATATCTATTGTTCGTTGATAATCATCTTCTATTAGATGTACAGAAGTAGTTCTCCTAATAAAGCTCTCTTCAAACCCTAATTTTTCAAACACTTCCATCAGATTGCGCTCCATAGTCACGACCTGACTTGTCTCATATGAGATAGTCATATATTGGTAGGGCGTTTCATGATAACTTGAATTAGCCAGGTAACATTTAAAAGCATAATTGCACTCTAGCATATAGCTAAGCAGCTCTGAGTACTTCTTAGGTACGTAGCCTATATGATTGCCACTTGCAGTCATTACTTTTATTGCGTATTTATCAACTGGGTTATTGGGTTCCATATTAAGATAGAGTGGTTCCTCTCTCTCAAGACTTCTTGCTGCTAAGACATCACTATTACTTCTATGCGACAACCCATTTATTCCGATATTAATTGACCCTCCCAATCCATGATAGAAGTTCATTTCTTCTACTCCTTTTGGATAGAATTCAGGTTTCTCTGCTATTCGGTCTCTTATAAATTCAACCCCAGCATTATCCTCGTTACTCTCTTCTTGCTTGTTCTCTATAAACTCCTGTATCCTTTTATTGCGATTCTTTCTATTATCACAATAAGCTACAATAAAAAAGGCTATGGCTACTAAAATTACATATTCCATATTTGTGTGTTCTTCATTATTAATGGAAACTCCCCAGTCAAAGTTTACGCTTTAGCTGGGGAGGAGTTATTTTGCTAGGTATGCATTATACTTACCTAATTATCTTTAACCTGAGCATCCATTATTGTCTTGAACGTTTCTAGCCTATCAATTGAATTTATCAACTTGAGAAGTTCTGTATTAGACAGAATGATTACTTTTTTCGTCGAACCAGAAGTTCTGATAGCTTCAAGGTAAGTTGTACTTGTTATACCACCAGTTGTAGCCAAGATACCAAGCTCAGCCATCATATTAGTATTTTTTAGTTTATTATTAAATATAATAAACATATTCTTATCGACCTTAGAGGCTGGTATATTCTTGCACTCTACAAGTATATATTTTCCAAACTTGTTAAGAAATCCATCTGAGATTTCGTTTCGTATAATTAAATCCACCTCATTTCTAGACCGGTCAATGACACGTTTTGATATATTAGAATAACCGATAGATTGAAATAATAGGCTTATAAATTGTTCAAACTGCTCGCCTTTACGATAAGTATCCTCTTCGTTTTTTGCTTGCGAGTAATAACCTAGTAATGCATCGTTAACAGCAGATGGATCATCAAACAGCTTATCGTGATACTCCTCAACTGTATTTTTAATTTTATCTGAAAACAAACTGAATACATCTTTCTCAATGACATCAATAACTTTCCCTGTTGTTAGTATATCTTTAAGTTGGAGCAGGTATTCACCTGTAAATGCTGATACAATTATTATATGTGCAAATGGATTAACCTCAAAAATTCTTTTGATAATACCAATTCCATTAATTTCGTATTTATCCATTCGCAAGTCTACAATAGCTATTGAATAGTAACGATTATCAACAGCTTCTAAGATTTCCTCTTCTGCAGAAGCATGGCTAAACTCTGTATCCAGCAGACTAGCTTTTAATGATTTATGAAGGGCAATTGCTTGATCTTTTTCATCATCTATAATTAGAACACTTCTTTTCATTATTGTTTTTTTAAAATGGGTAGTTCGATTGAGAAGTATTTGGTAAATCCATCTGGATTATCTTCTAATTGGATTAAATTAATTTCTCCTTTGTACAAGCCACATAAGTATTTTGCGTGATATAGACCAATTCCAGACCCACCTGTTGTTGATACACCGTATTCAAATATTTCATCAGGATTAGATCTAGATATCTTGTCTGCATTATCAAATATGTTCAAAAAAAACATACCTCCCTCTAATTTTACTGATAACTTGATTATTTTGTCACCAAACGTTTTTGTTTTAAGTGCCTTCATAGCATTTATAATCACATTATTTACCATCTGAACAACGGATTGGAACGGTAAATGAAAGGTGAATGAGATGTCTGGTAGTTCTTTAATCACTTTTATGTTCTCCTCATGGAAAGAGCTTCGATTAAGTAGTTCAACTGCAGTTATTAATTGTTCTATTTCAAACGTAGACTTCGAGCTATGAGGTACTAATTCAGTAAAATTATTTATTGTTTCTCTTATGTTTTTCAAATTTAGCCGCAAAGAGTCAAGCAATTCATCCGTTAACTCCTCGCTAGTATTAGTACTTAATATACTATCCATGCTTTGAATGGAGTTCTTTATATCATGTCGAGCAAAATTGCTTAGTATTGTGATGTGTTCATCATGCACCTTTGATAATGCATCAATATTCCTACCATGTAAATCAAGTTCTTTCTGAAGTTTTTCTAACTTTCTTGCTTGTAGTACTGGATTCAAAGATTTATTAGGTATATACTGTTTTTTCATTTTCTCAAATAATTAGGTACAACTATACTAGTTTACCAATTAAAACAATCTATTTTCTTTTTTATGAAAAACAGATTTGCATCATGAAGATAAAACTACGTGATGCAAATATTTGTTCGCCATGCATATATTACTGCGTGATGCAAACATACTAATTAAATATTGTTTTTGGCTATTTTGCAATTAATTTATTTCGATCTTATAGTGATATTTGTTCAATCTAGATTACATTTCTGCTGGTATATCATCTAAAATATAGAAAACACATTTGCTTCTTCTCAATGAATATTTACCTTTTCATCATCATTTCCCTCTCTTCATTCATCCTTATTGCTTCATCCATGGTGTAGAAGGCATCGAGGATGTTGGCGTGTCTTACCTCTTCTTTCTTTGTTAGATCACCATTTGCAAGGGTGTTGATAAGCCGCTGCTGGTTATCGAATACCATTCCGCTTGATTTGCCTGATTCGTTAAAGAGCCGGGGGTATTGATTAGCATAGTCACTCAAGCAGCTGCTTACGAACCAATACATCACCATTTTTTGCGCATCGGGTAAGCGGCTTAATAAGTTTGCATCCTTCTCAATATTCTCCGCTTTCCACGATTTACCTCGGTACCAGGCGCAGGCTAGTACGTAGTTAATCGCTGTGTGGTCTTCTGACATTCTATCTAGGTAGGTAGTCAAGAATACATATTGATTAAAGGTTATCTCATACATGTATTCATCTGGCCCTGTAAATCGATTCCACCAAATTTTAAATGTTGGGTATGGGTTGTGCAGGAGTTCAGGGGTTAGATGATAGTTTCCATTCTTATCATCTTTGATTAGAAAATCATAGAGGTCGGAAAGTCTGGTGAGCTGTTCTGCGGTTAATCCATAGCTTTTTCGACCTATTTTTATTTCATAGAGACTTTTTTGAATCTTGCGCTTAACCTCTCCATCGGGTTGGTATGAGTAGAACGAATCAGCCTCTCTTAATTGTACTACTCGAGCATTCAGATGATAGAGAAATAGCTGGAGCTTTAACTTTTGAGCAGGCACCTCCTTGGTTGTTAGCTTAGATAGATACAGTAGCTCTTTAAGTGTGAGCTCTTCCCATTTTTCAGGCACCTGGTAGGTGTCGTTGTAAAGTTGAATCGTTACCATGGTTATCTTATTGAGGTGAATATTTTCTTGTCGGGCCCATTGAACTTGAGCGCGGTTCGCTCAATGGTTACTCCGAAGTAGTCTGCATTGTTTGTCAAGAAATCGGTTATTCGATTGAGCCAATAGGTTGCCTGATCGGCGAAGAAGTTGCCTGTTTCGGTCATGTCAGAGTACACCGGGCGAAGAATGGGTTTATATTCAGGAGTTGCGGTCGTGTTACTACGCTCTTCCCTGGTGGCTTGACTGGTGTAGAGTTCGGCGGTTTTATTAGCCAAAAATTTGATGATTAGATCCTTAATTATCGATGTTTTTGTGCCCTCAAGCGTTTCTTCAAGCAATGGTTCGTAAGCCTCTTTTAATGTGTCTCTTAGCGTGCGTTCTTGAAGCTGAACGATAATAGGTAACAGTGTTCTATAGGTGAGTGTAGAGTAATCTATATGCACACAACCCACATCTTGAAACTGTTGTGCAGTTTGGATAAAGCACTTTACAACACCTCGCTCTTTTTTGTGCGCCTGGTAATCGGGGTACTCGTTACGCTCAAGGTAATCAATCAAGCGGTCAAGTGCCTGCATTCCTCGGTAGAATAGGCTCTTCTTAGCTGCTGCTATCTTTGCCTCATTGGCTGGCGATCGCTTTCCTTGATTATTCTCTACAGTGATACCAGCGTCTCCATACTGGATGCCAAATTCGTCGGTAGACAATGCTAATGTGAGTGCCCCAAGGGCACGCAGAATCATTCCTGTTAGTTTATCATCGGTATTGGCTAATTCGATGATAGAGGCTCCTACTTGTGGCTCTATATAGATGGATAGCGCATCTTCAATGTAGGGTGATATACTCTCTTCAGGTACTTGACTATTTAGTTTGACCACCGTTCTTAAGGTGTCAATGTCGGGGATGATGTGATTCATTACTCTTTTGTTTCTGGGGTTATTCCTGTGTTCTTAGTCGCTCCGGTTCCTTTGTCCAATGTGGTCAACTGGCAGTTGGTTATGGAGAAGTAGATATCAGCTGGCCACCCATTAACTGCCTTGGCTATGTAAAGGGGGTTAAGGGTAGCCTCTTGGAATATCTTAATCATGGTTTGATGCATGGTATACAACTCCCTAGCCTCTGTTCCATTTATGCTCTTTCCCTTTCCAGATGCCCCTACGATGGAGGGGTGCACGGTCATGGCATAACAGATCATGTTGTTAGCTTCTTCACTGTCCTCAATATACTCTCCACCTATCTGCTTGTTCTCAACTGAGCTAATGACAATATCTTTGTCTTCAAATCCTTTAATCTTGTCATAACTAAATTCTGACACAAAGGCTTTACCTGCATTCTCTTCACCGGTCAAGAAGTTATTAAGCTCCTCCAGGAACTTCCCCCTAATGGCTAGTCGTTCTGTGTCTGTAGTGGCTTTCTCGGCCTTATAAAGTTTGTCCCAGAATGACGTCTTGATGTAGACAATGTATTTAAGCGTCATCTGATTTTTAATCAGTGCCTTCTTGTATACCGGAATGGCACTAGAGAAATCGTACCAGCCTGAGGCGAATACAGACCACCAGTAGGGTTTGCTATAGTAAAATCGCCCTGGTGTGTTAATCTTTAAGTTGTGCACAAAATTACGATCGGAAACTTTTTCAGTCTTCCCTTCCTGGTTGGGTATCATCCCCATTCTACGCTTGATATCCTTGAGCGTCGCTTGTTTGTCAAGAAGGGGGGTTACAATGACATCATCAGGTGTTCCCTTGTGCCACTCGGCTGAATAGCCATGATACTCGCTCTTACCTGTCTTCTCATCAATCTCGCTAATACGTGAACAGGTGCTCTCTTTGACCTTAATCTGTACAAGCTTGGGGTTATCCTCCTGGCTGAAGATATACTCAACAAACGCATCGTAGAAGATAGCTAGGTCATTGCCTAACTCGTGCCGAATTTGGTCATAATCGTTATTGCCTATGAATTCAAATATTTCAGGATGCTCACTCTCGAGCACCTCTTCTTTGACAATCTTACCAGCTTCGTTACGATACTTACGATAGACCAGGAGACTATCACCAAAGATCAATCGATTTTTGAATTCAATATTACTACCTACAGTGATATTATTCCCTATCCGGGTCATGATATCATAAGGCAGGTTATTATCACTACCTCTACGGACGAATGGAATGGTTTTTTTAAGGTTCTTAGGCGTTATATCAACATTATTATCCTCTTTATCGGTTACAATATCACTGTTGTTGCTGAAGGTGATAATAGCCTCTCCACCCTTAGTTACTCCATAGCTTTCATACCCTTTTTCTATCAATGCTATTTTTAGTTCATCCTTTTTCATTAGAATATTACTTTAAGGTTATTAATGCGCGTTATAAGACACTTACGAATGCTTCTAGGGGCTGAATCGCCAACGACTAGAATATTGACTGTACTCCCGTTGTAGTGTACTGACGTGAGTACTGCTGCTGGATAGGTAATGAGTTCGCCTGTTGACTTTTTGCAGAAAGAGATGGAAAACTCTTTCGGTCTCCCATCTTCTCGCTGCTCCATTATCCCTACTACTTTACTTTGATGAATTCGATCTAACATATATACTAATACCTATTATGAGTGAAATAACGATTGCTAGGATTATGATTGCTTTTGAGATAGAGTTTTCTACCTCTTCTAGCACTACGGTGTTTGATTCATCGGTTGAGGTTAAATCCTCATTAATTTGCATGCCACTTTTCTCTTCCTCTTCTTTAAAATGTAGAGAACTCTTTTCAGAACTTTCCGAGACATTGGCTTCGGATTTTGTTTCAGTACACTCTTCCTGAATCGATTGTACCGGGGGTAGTCCCGTCTCTGGGTTTGCCTCTTTAGTAGTGTCATACGTGGTTGTGACACGCTTAATCGTTTGTTGCTGATGTAACTGGAGAGTTCTCTCACTGGAGAGTTTATCAATTGCGAGGGTGATACCTGAGTAAAGCAGGCTATCAAGCTCCTGGCGTGAGTAACCAGCATGGCGATTACGTACAGTGCTACAACTAGAGAAAGCAATTGTAGCCACAACTGTGCTAAGAAGGATAGTAGACACATAAGCTATGATTTTCTTTTGATACATGATAAGTCTATACATTTAAATGGTTTGAGTTCTATATAGAGTCTTTTATTCTCGTTAGCTATCGTCTTACTCTCTTGAACCTCTTCGGAGAGTTTATTCATCTCTTGTCGTAGACCTGCCATCTCACCGCGTGATTCTGCCTTATCCTTGCGCAGGTCATCAATCATCTCCTGATAGACATCTTGCATTTTCTTCATTGCATCTGCTTCAGCTGCTTTCTTGGTATACTTAATTGTGATGAGTACGCTAACAAAGGATAAGATACCTCCACCAATTACCCATTCTGTTATTTGATTTATCATTGTGCGTTCTTTTAATGCGAAAATAGTCACATCGAGGGGGCTATTAAAGGACAGTTACAGAGGTGGGGAGATGGTGAATTCGGATTGATTTTGCAGAGGGTGCCGCTGAGGGAGGGGGTGCAGCATATAACGGAAAAAAAAAGTATCGAGCGCAAACAAAATCTCAGGGCGTTGCGGGGTCTCCTGACAGGAAAAGGGGAAATATTTCCCCTTTTGAACCCTTTTTTATTTGATTTTTAGCTCATTACACTTTTCTTCATGGGAATACCATGAGAAAAAAAATCGGCCGAAAAATGCACCTATCCCTTGAAGCTTGACAGGTCACACTATCTGCAGTCTAGGTACATTTTTCGGCGTAAGCCCTACCCATTACTGCCTGCACTGCGTACAGCGTAAAAAGTAGGAGGATGGTATGGGATTGCTCATATTCTACCACCAGGGCGTAGAATGGGCAAGCATTCATCTATGAATTACTAGCATTATTTCTTTGCGATAAATCTTCACTCCATTATACTAAATAACTCACAGACGAATAATTGCGGTGTTCGCTCTACCATTTAGCTATGCACATGAAAGAGCAGAGAGGTATGATATTCTATCATGAATCATTCTAAGGCTGTTTCTTTATCCTGATGTCGCCATTTTCTTGCCGATCGAGCACGGTTTCGCCTTTTACACTGCAAAGGTAAATGGTGACACTTACTATCAAGTTCAGGCGTTGTTCTCAAAAAAATCTCCACCCTTTGGGTCGTATTCAGGCTCTGTTTTTTCGAAAACTTGCTTTGTAAGCTTACACCACCTTTTTGAGCAGTATAAAGGCGAAAACATACCGCGCACGACAGGTGACGCAAAAAAAAAGCTCCATCAGGGAAACAGCCAAAAAAGGCTCAACACCCACGAGCTCTAAGTTCAACATAAATAATTTAAATCATACCGTCATGAAAAATTTTGATTCTTATTCCAATAGCCAGCTTATTAGCTTTGTTTCAGAGAGTGCAAACATAGAAAGTGTAAATCACATTAACGATGTGCTAGAAACGCTTTCAAAGGGAAAGAGAGAGTTTGCCGAAGCTGTTTTAAATCTTAGAAATAGGTTGCAATATCAACCCGATGAACGCCCAGTGATGCGATGTGCAGAGAATATATACAGTTACTTTTACCCTTTTATGTGTGATGTAACAATAGAAGAATGTTGGGTGTTATTGCTTAATCAAGCTTCTAGGGTTATCACCCGTGTTAAGGTGGGCAGCGGTGGGCTATCTTCTACAGCCGTAGACGTGCGATGCATATTGAGAGAGGCGTTACACCATAGAGCTACTACAATAGCTTTGTGCCACAATCACCCATCTGGCAATACGTCACCAAGCCGAGAGGATGACAGGCTAACAGACCAACTTAATCAAGCGGCAAAGTTGATGAATATTCGAATGGTAGACCACGTAATATGGACAGATGGGAAATATTATAGCTATGCGGATGAGGGCAGGATATAGTTTGAAATGATTGATTACAGCTGTTTGCGTCATGCTATAGTAAGGAAACCTTGCTATAGTGTGATGCAGCCTTGTATTAATGCGGCGCGCCCGCCCGTCCAACTGTGGACGGGCGGGCGGTTATGAAATAGGTATTATTGTTTTTTCCGTTCCTTCTACCACGGAGGGGGAGCTATTCGCTGAGGAATGCCATTTAACCGAATTATAATTGGAATAAAAAAAGAGCAAGAAATCTCCTGCCCTTTTTATATTAAGTTGTTATACTCTTTAAGTCTATCCTTCGTTGTCGCCATGTAAATGTTTTTTCATATCTCCTTGGTTTTTAATATTAGTCCGTTTGAGTGCAAATATATACCCTTGTTTCTGTAAAAGCAAGCCTTTATAAATATATTCTTTAGTCATTGTATCATCTTTAACTTTTATAAAATCTTTAGTTGTTCCTCTAGACATTAAATAAGCTTCTATTCCTTCGGGAAGATTTAAAGATACAGCCATATCTTTAACTATATATTTAGCTCTAAAACTAATATCATAATCAGAGTCAAAATTATATTTTCTCTCTCTCTCAACAACTATTTGATATTCATTTTTTTCTTTATTATCTATAGTAGTAGAATAACAAATAGAATATTGGCTTTTATCATCACTCCAATATTCTTTATTTTCACATTCCACCCCTTTATTGTCTATTTTCAGATTAAGATTGCAATAATAGTCATCACCTTTAGTAAGATTAGTTACTCCATTAATCCATGTAGATAGTAATATTTCATTTTCACCGATTTTCTCGGTTACAAAATCAAAACAAATATAATCCTTAACAATTACATTTGTCTGAGTATCATCCGCCCAAGTCACATCTGTTATTATTCTGTAGTTTCTATAATAACTGTATTCCTCTTTACAAATATAATAGTTCTCTATTATTTCAAGCAGTTCATCGCTTATGTCAGGAAATCTTTGTTCAAATAAAGCTTTAGAAGTGTTTCTCCAAATATCAGATATATCATTTCTTTTTTCAATAAATTCTGTGGATAAAACAATCCCCTCTAATTCTTTTTTAAAAATGCCAAAGAAATGTGCTGCATTAGATAAAAACCCAACTACGCCACCGATCAACAAAACATCGCAAATCTTAATAACAATTTCTCTAGTATTAGAATTATTAGGCAAATCCCAAAGTTTAGAGTATATTAGAACGTACCCTAAAAAACCAATAATGGGGATTAGCCAAGAAATCCCAATAGAAAAGCTTTTCAAATTATAAAGTTTAGTGTAATCACCCTTTTTAACATCTATTCGATGAGTAAAGAGTAATGTAAGAAGAAAAAAGAAGAATATTGCTGCTAGAATCATGCTTATAGTTTTAAGTATTAGCATGCAAAGTTAAAATAAAAGAATTTAAATAAGTCCAATATCTATGAATAATAAATCCATTACCTTTATTATAAGTCAAAATACCTACCCACCTTTCTTCAAAAAATAAACACCACTAATACTTGTGCTCGGTTCACTGAAATAGAAGTTCATTCCGTACCAAAGCGTATCGAATGCATCGGTTACGTGAGTTTTGTATTGATCAGGATTGTCAGGGGTGTCCTCGGTAGCCTCTGGGTTCTTATTCTTCTCAAATCCATTCTTGCCCTGGCGAACACCTGTTTGCTCAAGTGCTATCTTGAGGAACTCATTTTGATGCAAATTGATTTGGATCCATAGGAATTCAGGGTCCCCCTTGAGTGTACGGTCTATGTAGATGTGTTTCCACTCGTGTTGTGGGGCTTGGCCAACATATACCATGTTTACGTTGTAATTGTTTTCTATTAGGGTATTCTCGATGGTGCTGGCATAGCTCTCTGAGCTGGTAGCTGTCTCCCAAGTGAAGGTATGGTCATAGTATACTACTACATCGTGGTTCAATTTAGGACGGTAGTAATCGGCAATCATCTTGACTAGATCTTGCATTTTACTTGGTGTCTTTACATAGAAGGATTTAAGTACCTTCATGGTATTCCCCTTTTTCTGCGCTACGACAGCGGTACTGATAGAGGCATTAGCATCGAATGCAATGTGTAGCTCCTTGTTAAAGTCTAGGTCATCGTCACCTAAGCAGCCGCAATTGGTTAGCTTGCCCCAATTAGCACCAAGGTCACGCAATCGGCCATTGTCACCTGGTATATAGAAGTGTACATGTTCATCCAGGGCAGAGTAGAATCCGTTTGCCACTTTGAATAGCTGCTGGTTGAGGAAAGCCGTTCGCCACACCCATTCGGGAGAGTCTCTCTTCATTTGCCAGATGTAGTCTTCCCCAACAACTTCGAAGTTGTCGAAGATATCGTATTCACCGTAGTAGACCGTTTGTTCCCGCGTTTTGCCCGGTTCTGGCTTAACAGGTGGTTGGTATTTCCTGGCATAGTCAAGATCGCGTGTAAGCTCTTTAATCATGCGCACCGTGTGTTCCGTAAGGGGCTTACGCTTGTATTGTACCAGTTCCTTGTAAAGGGTACGAATGAGGTTAATGTGTGGTGGAGACATCTCCTCCCTCTTATCCAAAATCCATTTACCCATTCCGGTGGTGGGCATATCGGTAGAGTAACATACACTGTGATGGTGAGGGCAATGGCCAAAGTATTGTCTATTCCCCCGATTGGCAGGATTCACCTCGCTCTTGATCTTTTCATAGCTCAAAAACTTGGCTTCGGGGCCAATCACCCAATCGAGCGACATGGAGTTAGCCGACATTGATTGATTGAAGGAGAGAATAACCATTACGGTGCCATTCCAAAAATGGAAGGCATTGCTCCAACCGTCGCCCATAACAGGGCGTACGGGGTCTGCAAATCCCATTGCTTTGGGTGCTTTGTGACCAACTACGTAGTGTACGTTCTGTATGTAACCCCACTCTGCTAGAGCCTTACATATTGCTGGAAGTGTATTGCACCACGCTTTTGAATAAGATGGCGAGATAAGGCCTCCAAGTGAGCCAGGCATCTCCCACACGTTTCGAATAATAAATCGTGCATCAATCCCCTCAGATTTACCTGTCCCCCGGCTAGCAATAATGTATTCATTATTTGCACCGATAGACATGGCGTGACGCTGCATCTTGTTAAAGAACTTGCGCACAACATCTGCCTGCTTCATACGAAGCTCGTGAGCAGATGGTATAGGTGATTTCTGTACAGGCATTACTCTTCCTCCTCTTCTTCTATTATTGCCTCTTCTGCGTTTTCTGCTTTGCGCCTAAATTGTCCCAATGCAAGTTCTCTAAGCTCTCTACGCTTCTCTTCGAGGTTGTCGATAACCTCCAAACCTTCTAGCAGCGTAATGTCGTCAGAAGGTTCAAATGAGGGTGGTATGAGTTGTGAGTAATCTACCTTGCTATCCTCCTTATCGCACATGGTGTATTTACCTATCTTGTCCAGAGCTGCTGCCGCTCCCTTGGCATCTCCACCATCGATGGCTAACTGATACGCTTTTTTCGCACCCTCTACAATCATGTAGCGGTACCAACTCTTAGCTGCCAGTGAGATGTTACCCACCAGGCGGTTAATCATACCGATATCACGGTAGGCTTGAGATTGAGAGACATTATCAGCAGCACCCCCACATCCATGCATTAAGAAAGTTACGAGCTCTGAATCCTCCAGTAGTGGGCTCTCCATCTTTTTAGCAACACAGAGCATCATACGTCTGCGTATTCCCTCTTCTGACGGAGAAAGCATTACAGAGTCAGCATCCTTGTATAGAGCGCGCTCTATCTTATCGTAAGTGGTTTCTTTTTTACTCATTGATGATCTGTTCTTTCATGTATTTATCGGCTAGTGGTTCGGCTGCAGGGCTGCCTGCCCTGGCCAACTTAATTACAGTTTTGCGGAGGGCACATTTGGTCTCTAATCGCCCTTTTTGGTAGGCGGTATATAGTGTAGAGTGTTCGTGATTCTTACACATATCGACAAACAGAGAACGTTGGTGCGAATCGATATCAAGCAAGATTGCAATCTCGTAAGGGGGCAAGAGTGCGGCTGACATCTCTCGTACCTGTTCCAATTGTTCGTTAGATAAGTGCATAGTTCATAGCGTTTTGGTAACTGTTATTAAATTCTTCCTTGAAGTAATTAAAGTGGTCACCCTGGGTGAAATAAAATCCTGCTTCCCAACGGTGGTTTTGATTTAAATTGGCGGATCCAACTATTCCGAAGCTGTAGTTATCATTTTCGACAAGCAGCACCTTTGCGTGACAGCTATCTATCCGTATCTCTGGTGTGATGTTGGCAGCAAACAGCAGTAGGTCTAATTTGTGCCTCTTTACTGTCATGTCTAGGAGTAACTCTAGTGAGGTTATTTTCCCTTCATCAGCGAGAAAGAAAATAGGTCGTAGGCTATCCTCAGAAATACTGAAGGTGGCTATTTTTATTGCACATGGACCAATGGCATCTATAAGAATGGGCAATACTTCGTGTATCGCCCATTCCCCTTTGTGCATGAATGGTTCGATGGAACCTTGCTGCAGTGCTTTTGGAAATCTATTCAGTAATTCCTGCATCTGCAATCTCTTGTTCTACTTCCGCCAAGTCTGCCTTGTACTTCTCAATGCGGTCCATGGCATTTTGATGAACTGTTTTCTTACCATCTTTTTCAGCTTTCTCAGCTGATTTGGTCGAGTTTAGAATATTCTCTTTGAGTCTCTTTCGAGCACGAAGTATTTCAAAACCTCTTACAATGGCATTGTCGCTGTATTTTGGTTTATCAACATCCAATTCTACGGTTTTACCCTCTGCCCAGGAGTCGATACGATCCCACAACTTTCTGCGCTCATCATCCAATTTGCAGAGCTCAGCGGCAAACTTCTTACGCTCTTCATCACTAATACTCTCGTTGGCGATATCGCTATGAAGGCTGGCATAGAGTGGCGTGATTACTTTGATACGTTCGTGAGCAGCCTTAATTGTTTTAGGCATACTGTCAACAGTTACTACCTTTACACCTGGTTTGGATAGCTCCTCAACCTCTTTTGTTAGTGCCTCAAGTTGCTCTTCGTGCTCATCAAGTTTTGCTTGAAGCAGTTGAATTTCATCGGCATTTTCTTCGCTGTCTCCTTCTAACTCAACAATCTTATCTTGCAGCGTAGAAATTTCATCCTGGCAGCTTTCCAATTCACCCTGTTTTTCTTCAATCACCTTTTTTAAATCTTCACCAGCAATTGGTGTTGGTTCCTGCTTTGTTAAAGAAATTTCCTCTTGAGCAGTAGGGTACAAGGCAGGTTCTTGGCGAATCTGAGTACTTATTTTGGTTAATACATTCACCAGCTGGGTAAAGTGTGGGTCAAAGATTGAAGCACTACCCACTTGATTAAAGTAGGCAGCAAACTTCTCACGGTGCACAGGTCTGGCCAGAGCATCGAATAGAGCAACACCGTGAGCATATTTGCGCTCACGGTCTGCTAACCATTTCTGTAATTGGTCAAATTTAGTCATACCTATTCTCCCGCTTCTGGTTTATACCCACCTACAGCCTGCATATCAATAGGAGTTCCTAATAATACGGCCGTGTAGTTTGAATCGCACGTAGCGGTGTAGGTTGTACCTCGCGCATCTGCTTTAGCGGCACCACCATTGAAGGAGGGTGAGGTAGCTGCTGGTAACCCCTCTTCACCAAACAGATATTGTTGTCCATCTACATCTTCAAATACGTAATACCCTCGTGTATTCTTCACCATGGCATTGAATAGGTGCATTTCGGGCATGTTACCAGGGAAGAAGAAACCGAGATTTTGTTTGTATGATATTCCATCGAGTTCTCCCTGTGGTTCGGATGAGTGCGACACCTTACCATCGGTTGAGTATAGGTAGAGCGGTTTTGTGAGTGCGCCTGCTCCGCCTATAAAGTCAAAGATTCCAGCTGCAACATAACTGTTTTTTGTCTCATCAAAGCCAACCACCGGTAGTGTTGTGACTGAAAATTCTGGAATGAATAAGAGGCGAGGCTTGTAACCTGCCATGTTATTCTTCCCTTGCGGGAATTTTAATGGGGTGAATACAGGTGCAGCAGCCATGCAAATTAAACTTTCGTCGGCATGCAATAATTCAGGTGCTATGAAGGCGATGGATAGGAATAGGATTCCCAACGCAATTAGAATTCTGTTTCGTTTCATTTTTCTCTAATATTAAAAATTGATAATTGAGTTTGTAAAAGGGGAATAATCCCCTCTTATTAAGTATAAGCACCTACCACGGTTTTAACCTCACCTTCAACAATTGTTACAGTTTGATCAGCTGGTTTTGTTTTACCGCTAACTGCACCGAATTTAATTGTATGTGCACCAGGTGTTAGATTGATTGCATAACTGCCACTTTCGTGCTCAGTAGTTTGGTCATCAATCGTCCATTTGGCAGCGTCGGTTCCGGTTGTATTAACCTGTACACCACCTGTTAGACAGTAGTCTCCAGATAGATCTAAGTAAGAGTTCTTTTGCTCATTGCAAGCGAACACCTTTTCGTGCCAGTCGCGCAAACGAGTATCATAACCAGCTTGCAACCAAAATTGCCAGGTGTTTGGGTCTTCGTAGATGTCACGAACCTGCACGAACTTAGCAGCAGATTGCGTATTGATTGCTAGATCCATGTTACCTTTCTTCTGCAAGATCAAACGAGAACCGTTTCCTAAACACTCGTGTGTTGCAAATTCAAGAGATGGGCAGAATGCATCTTCTCTTAGCAACTCTAACATGCGTGTTTGAGTTGGGTATTCTTGCATTTTCAACTTATTACGAAGTGCTGCTCGAGCAGCTTTAATAACATGTTGAGAAATCTGCAATTGTGGTATTCCGCCTTTTGTTGAACGCAACATGGGGTGAGTAGAAGCAACAAACTCAACTAGTTTGTCATACGCAACCGTTGAAGTTCCATCACCAGGGATTTCGAATTCTCCTGTAATAATCAAGTTACCACGAGCAACATTGATTGCACCTGCAATGATGAACTTATCAACCTTCGTATGTAGGCCATCAAAGGCACCAGTTGGTGCTGTTGAATCTTTGTCACGTTCTGCATTGCACAACGCATAGACAATATCTTCCCCGTGAGAACGTGTTTGTGAAGAGAGCACAGAGAACTCCATAGGGTGTCTTTTACCCTTGTTGTCAGTTGGTTTACCTCCTACAACCAACAACTCGTTATCTGTATATTTTTTGCTGTTCTCTTTTGTGATAAATACCACATCCTTTGGTTCAATATCAGAAGGTTCATAACCTATTAGGTTAGCCAGCTTCGCAAATTCTTTATCAACCTCATAAGATTGTGTGCCTCCTGCGCGTCTTCTTTCGTTGATTAAGGTATGTTTCCCTTTTAACTCCATCACATTCAACCCTAATGCTGCAGCAGCTTCGAGGATTGATACGAATGGGAGCGTACGCAAAGCCTTATCGTAAATTGTAGTTGCGTCTTGCAGCTTACTAACATCAATTAATTTCGGTGTACTCATATTAAATGGCTCCTTCTTCTTTAAGTTTGTCAATCATCTCCATAGTACTACCTTTGAAATCAGAGCACATCGTAGCGATGCTATCACCCTCTTTCACAGATTGCTCCCCTTTTGGATTCAAATTAAGTGTACTGGTTGGATTCTTTTTTAAATTCTCAATTTGCTCTTTCAATTGAGCGATCTCAGCATCTTTTGTCTCAATGCTTGATTTTAGTGTAGCAACTTCGGTGGATGAAGTTCCTAATGCTTCATCTACCTTTTTCTTCGCATTAACGAGGGTTTGGTTCTCTGTAGTGAGGCGACCCATTTCGGTATTGAGAGATTCAATGTTGTCAGCAGACAACTCTGTACTCTCTGCCTTATCTTCCTCAATTTTGAGAAAAGCCAAAACGCTCTTCCAGGTGGCTTTTAAATTCATACTGTTTTTTTTAAGATCTGGCACTACATTGTTGTTCAGACCTGTTGCCAGGTGTACAGAATCTGAACCCGTTTCATACAGCCTCACGGCATTGGCATTTGCTGGTACATCAACGATAGAGGCCTCCATCAGTTCACATTCGGTTACGGTCTCTCTCCGTTGCCCAGGCACCAGCTTATCTTTGTCGCTACTAGTACCTAAAATCCGAATGCCCACACTGGCTGCGTTGAATGTACCTGCCTCAAACTTCTTCGCAATAGTTTGACTTAATTCGTCAACCATGTCGAATACAGGTACGGCAGAGAGTACATCCCCCTCTATTTTGATATCTTCCCAATGCCCAATTGCTTTGCTATCCCCCCAAAATTTGGAGCCTTCATCACGCAGGTGCATATACAACATTACCGGGTTCTTTAAGAAGAAATCAATATTCATTCCTTCTGTAAGAACTCGGTAGCCGTAACGATTGAGTGAAGAATCGGATAAAATAACTCGCTTTTTGCTCATTGCATCTATTTTAATGCAATGATACACCTAATATATAGCAGCGAGAAGGACGTAATTAAAAGGGGGTAAGTGCTGGATGCGTCAATGTAGTAGAGAGAGATAATTTGAAATGGCGCAAATCACTGGGCTTACTTCCTGGCACCTCGTCTATTGTACCGAATAGTGGAGTTGCCTTTGTACCGAATACCTTTATCTCATTATTATTCGTAGTAGCAACGAGAACGCATCCGCGAAAATGAAGTTGAGAGAGTATATTTAGCAATCTTTCGGTGACTCTTACGAGTAGAATTGAGGCATCGTGCGTATAGATTTTTCCTTCATCGCTTTTTTTAGAAGATGAGTCTAGGGTTGATCCATCGGTAATTGGCAATATACGCTCTTCATTTTCTACATATTTACGCAGGTAAATCTTATTAGCGGTCATGGGCATTGCAATAGACAATTCATCTGCAAAAATTAGCTCTATTCTTTTGTAGCCTCCTAAATTATTCATAACTATTTGATATTCAATGATTACACATTTTTACGCATTATTGCGTACCTATTTCGCGAAAAAAGGACAATTAACTACACTTCCTCACCCCACTTTTCTGGTATAATTTCGCTTCTCTTTTCGCCTAATTTTCGCCCGCCAGCGATAGTAGTTTTTAACGAAAGCATCTTCCGATAGAGTCGTTATATCATACTTCTGCATAAATAGATGAATGCCGGTTATGTACTCAACCCCATGCCGATGTTTTAAGGTGTCAACATGATCGTGCAGCTCGGCCCACATCATCCCCTCTATTTTGCGTTGAATAATAGCTTGTGCGCGAATGCTAAGATAGTTATAGGTATGAGTCTTCTTACCATGCGATCTGCAGGGTATATGAATCTCGAGGTTACCAACATCAATGGGCGAATTGGCTGGCCGTTTCTCTAACAAATCGTACACAACGTGGTAGATATCGAGAGAATCGGGGAATCGTACAACACTATTTTCGCAGAAATCACAGTACTTGGCTGTAATATATTCGAGCAAATGGGGGGATACTTGAATCTTCGTAGTCATGTTTTCAGTATAGATAGTTTTGGCTAAGTTAGTAATTATTAATCACTTGCACAAGTTTCGGTCTACATTTTTATCCTTTCCATTCGCATTCAAACACACCCCCTTTCAAAAACCATGCTTTTTTTTTGTGCAATTGTACTTTTGGTTTCATTCATAACTATAAACAACTGATATACAACTAAATAAGACCGTACTTTTTTCGTACTTTTTTCGTACGAATTCTTTTTTTGTGTACAAAACGCCTTTTTGTGCGCTTTTGTACGAATCGTGCAGAATCGTGCAAAATTCGTGCAGAGCGTATTGCATTGATATACAATTGAATAAATATGCTTTTTTATACCTCCGTACGATTGCACGAATTTTTTGATACTTTTTAGAGTAGTCATTTTTGCAGAGTTAAAAAATAAAAAAAAGAATATATATATATAGGGCCATCAGCCCGTGTATGCACGAAAGTCCTAATTTGTTTGTAGAAGGGAAAAGGGGTGCGAGGGGAAAACCAAGGTGTCTGAAAAAGAGTAGCGGCAACACAAGTATGTGCTGCCGCTTGAGAAATGTTTCGACTAATGCATTCAATAAATGTTTTGACTTATTCCTTCAACAATTCCCTCCCTTTCATAGTTGGTCTATAACAAAGCTCACCAAATGGTCCTATATAGCCATCCTGATAAACAAGCCCTTTATCTACTAGCTCTTTAAGTGTCTCATCCTCGCTTCTATACGCTCCATAACCCTTCTTGCATAGGTGTCTTAGTGTGCCAACCTGCACGCTTGTTAATTCATTTTTCATACTAAATCTGTTTTAAATGTTTATAATAAATCCTCTGGGTAATATGACTGAGAAAAAAACTCATACTCCCTGGGGAGTGACTTAACCCCAACGCAGACGAACAGGCCCTTAGCGGCAAGCTCATAGAGGCGTTGAGTAGAAATGCTAGAACCTCTGAAATTGTAAGTGCTGCACATTACGAAGTAAGCAGTTGCAATATTGACCGAATATATATCGCTACGAACGATTTTAAGAGCGTCTGATTTGATTTTTGCGAATCCCTTCTTTACTGCTAGCACAGCTATCATATGCTCTCTCTCCTCCTTAGAATGAGCAATAACAACGTGTATTTTATTCTCTTTTTTTGTCATAAAATAGTAGGTTAATTGGTTTATTTTTAGTAACTTTACGTAGTAATAAATTGGGGGAATCTACTCTTATATCGTTTCTCCCAATCGGGCGATACAACGCAACCCATCCTGATTACATAGTTGTAATCGTCTGAAAAAATGTAATCATCGAATAGCCCATAGCGGCGACTATGCTCAATCATAAATACCATTGCAATCTTCCGGAAAGGCTCGATGGCTCTTTCTGTAAAAGATTCACGGATATCAAGCCTACCTCCAATTGGTATGCTGATTAGTGCCAAATAGGAGCTATCCCACAATTGCTTGAAACGCGCTGGGTGTTTTCGCTCGAGCTCGAGTAGTTCGTCCATTAGTTCACGGTGGGTTGGTATCATATCAATAAGGTGTCTCTTCAATGCAGTTAGAAATAACACAATCAATGTCATACAAATCATCCGATTCGCACTCGAGTAAGATATCGATGTAGCCCCCTCTTGATATGCCAACTGTTACAGTTGCAGGTATTGACAAATCAAAAAATGTATCCTGAATAGCATCTACTATTCGTTTAGGATATGTTCTCTTTTCTCGTACCATATCATTATCTTATCTCTGGGGATTGTACAACTCCATACATGCGGTATAACTTAATGCATGTAGATATTAGTTGGTAGGCTGAACAAAGATCAAGGTAATCCCATTCGCAGAAGAATAGCTTACCAAAATCATCTGCTGGTACGTGCGTATTGCTATAAAAATCTGAGAAGGAAAGCATCCATCGGCGATCTGTAAATGATGACCCAGCACCTCGAATGGGATGGTTGGTTGTAATGTATATTTTTGGTGATTTAGCAACAGGTATTACCTCTTTACAGCAGCACTTTTTATTTATAAACCAATCACCGGTGATATTTGGGAATAGGTCCTCAAAATTAAATTCACCACGATCTGCATCAATTATAACAAGTTGATTATTCCCTAGCTCACCCCAAACAAAAGGATTCTGTAAATCGAATGCATTTATCTTCATTGCTTTCTTAAATTGGTCAATGAACAATCCAAGAAGTGTCTTCCCTGTCCTGCTACTTCCAATTATAGGGTCATATGCTACTACAGCTCTGTGCACAGGAGACTTACCATGAATTTGCTTTTCAGGTATCATCAGGTAGCCAATAGCGCATAATTTGCTCAGAAGGCATTGATTATTTGCATACTCTTCGTCAGTATCCTTTTCTTCACCTGATTTTCGCCAGGTGAAGTTACTTGTATTGATTAAAAACTGTAAGAATTGGCATTCCCTACCTTCTTTTGTTAGTTTATATTCAAACTGGCCATTCTCTGTTACTCTGCATTTCATTAATGACATCAAATGCATTCTCTTTGATTGTTTTTTCGTTTCCATACTTAAAAATCAATTTTATTATTCGTTGTTAATAATTGTTGTTCAGCTTGATTGATTTCACTGACACTGAAATAGTCTGACGTACCTACGGTGAAGTACTCGATTCCTCCTGATTTATCATCTGTAATTGGTCGACCATCCTTATCGTAATGGTGCGGCTTACCTGTTACCTTGTCGTATTTCTGAGGGTTTAGGGTGTACCCCTTGAAGTCACAATACTTTCCAAACTTGTTCTTGAACGCCGTTGACGATATGAATTTACGTTGAGCTGGATCATACGTACAAAATGATTCGTATAGTTCTCGCTTTGGCAGTCGGCTATTAAGGTGTGTCTTCTCAGAAAAGTATTCATCGGCCCATGCGATCAAAGGTTCTGTTATTTCTTGTCTCAACTTACGTTGTTCTAATCTACCTCCTGGTGCTTGAATGACTCCGTGCTTTAGGTAGAGCTGTATGCATGTGGCTAATAGGTTCCAGGTCAAGTTCCACTGATCGTAATCCCATTCCGAAAAAAACAAGCACCCAAAATCATCGATGGGCTTGTGGCTGTCATTGTAGAAATCGGAGAAAGCAAGCAGCCACTGGCGATCTGTAAACGAAGAGCCGGTCCCTCGGATGGCGTGATTGGTCGCAATGTATAGCTTTGCACTCTTAGCGAATGGGATTGTTATCCTCCGTCCACCCTTATAGTTGATTGACCAGTCCCCGGTGATATTGGGGAATAAGAACTCAAAGTTGAAATTCTGAAGCACATCATCGATGAACACCATCTTCGTATTTTCCTGCACATCATTCCAAATAAATTGGTCGTTAAACATATCACTACGTTTTCCAGGTATGTAAGCTGTAGCAATCACATTCCTCATTAACTCGCCTACGAGTGATTTACCAGATCGGCCATTCGATTCGCCCACTTCTGACAACTTTCCATCCATCCCGATAACCGCCCTGGAGACGTTATTGTCTTTTGCTTCCATCACCATGTACCCGATTGCACACAGCTTACTAAGCAAGTGTATGTTGTTCTCGTTTTCTTCTTCAGCATCCTTTTCTACTGCGGACTTTCGCCAGGTGAAGTTGCTGGTGTTAACTAGGAACTGCAAGTAGTGTGAATTTCGTCCTTCTTCACTAATTGTGTAATTGTGTACATTCTCCTCTATATCGAATGTTATTAGCGGTTTCCCTAAGTATCTCGCCGGTGTTACCTTGCGCTGCTCCTCCCAGATATGGTGTGTTATGCTTTCATATCCTCTCTCTTCGACACAGTCACGTGTAATGTACCAGCAGCTCTTATCAAAGTAAAAATATTGTGCATCTCGAGTAGACTTTACAAAGTTTGGCTCTACAAAACTTAATAAGGATAGCTTATCGGGACCAACATATTGCGATACACCTTTGATTAACATCTCATTGACCTCCTTCTTGCAATTATATTTTGCAAATTGAAACAAGAAATCACGGGCATCACTAGCTTCTATTGCACGGACCACTGGCGGATCAAGGTGAATAAATTGGAAGGTCTTATCCAATCTACGGAATCTTCCAAACCCTCGGTTCTGAAGGAAATTTTGTGAGTTCACGTAGCAGAATTCAATTTCAGTACGTTCGTTGCCAGCTCTATCTGTTTTTACGACCTCGTTCCAAAATTTTTCATCCTCGTCAAATGGTTGCGCCAACACCACTTTATCACTATCATCAAATTTCCACCGGTATCGGCCGAATCTGAATTCAGGAAGATGCTGTAGTATCTCTTTGTGTCTTTCGGCAAACGATTCATGTGAATGTAGGCACCACAACTCCTTTATTTTTTGGTCTGTCCAGGTAGTAACCTTAAACATCTCTACATATTTGCCTTGCCCCTTCTTCTCGTTGCACGCAAATTCTAAATCATCGGATAGCTCATTTTCTCTATCCTTCAGTGAGTTTGCTAACAGATCGTCAAGACCTTTGTCGTTCTCCGCATTTTTATGAATGTGGCCAACAAACACTTCGACATAAATATCGCGATTCTTAAGTGTACGCATATACTCCTTGAAGTTCTTGGCGGCATTGAAGAAACAGAAGGGGCGGCGTTCAACGTTGTCATTGATCTTTATGTTGGTTGAGATATCATCCCAATCTGAATCGAATATCAAGGCCACCTCTTTGACCTTGCAGGTTTGTATAATGCTGATTACATCCTCAGGAAGTGTGCCCTGGTTACCTAGGTTCTGAATACCTGATATTGCAATTGAGGGGATGCCATGCTTACAGGCCTTCTCTGCCTTCTTCTCGCCCTCTTGGATGTAGAGACGGGGGATTTCGGTTTGTTCACGGTATAGTTTACGTAGTTTCTCAGGTATATAGATCGGAGTTCCGCTGCCAACTGGAGACTTATACTTAAAGGGTTTTCCTGCCTTATCAAGGTGGCTGTCTGGATGCTGCCACCGTACACGGTAATATTCTCTTCGTTCGCCATTACCAAGTTTCTTTCCTATCTTCTGATAGTATGTAACAGGATTCCCCTCGAGGTCGTAATACTCTATGATAACATCATCTCCTTTGGCTATCTTCCCTTGGTTATCAATAGTACCAGGCTTAAAGGTTGGACCTTGAAAAATCGTTTTATTGTCGTCAGACTTGAAAACGCTGGCTGTTACATCTTCAAAGGTTAGACCAGACTCTGCAAGCATTCTAGCACAATAAGAGGTTGTATCTTGCCCCTTTGCCTCCTTGCTGCTTTTTTTCATCTTCTTTATTGGTGCAATCACCTTCTTAGGCTTTTCAGCAAGAAGAACATTGAATTTACGTGCACAGTAATCGAGAGCACCTGGCCAATCCATTTTCTCGAATTTCATCAAGTAGGCTAAAGCACCTTTCCCACCAGCTTGGCATGACCAACACTTTACTATATCTTTAGATGGTGTTATGGTTAACTTCTTGCTTGCATTACATAGTGGGCATTCGCCCTGGTAACTTATTCCTGATTTACGTAGTTCGTGATGATCTTGAACTACGTCGAGGAGCCTGCCATCGGCGGCATCCTTGATTCTCTTTATATCGTCGTCTGTAAAAGTCATAGTATAGCAGTATTGATTAGAAAGGTAAGGTTCCATATATATCAAGCACCTGCTTAATATGTATGATCGCTGCATGCTGGTCAATTGATCCCTCGATTTTGAAATAAATCGTGTGGTCATTGTAGTGAATTACAACACGCTTTGAGTTTGGATATCTATCATTTAGTACTTTAATCATAATCTCTAACTCTTCATGCAACACTGCTAGGTCTGCGGCATACTCTATCAAATGCTGCTTGAATTTCAAGACAAAGTCACATATAAGTTTGCATTTTTTATTTGCTGGTTTATAGGTTGTTACTTCGTGTATAAAATACATTTGCTTGGCAAACGTTCTTTTGGTACCATCTAAATATCCGTATCGATACCAACTCTTCCAGTCTGAATCTTGTATTTTGTTATCTGGTGATTGTTTCTGATTGGTCTTATAGGCGGTAATCGCCTCTTGATCTATTGATTTCATATTCTATTCATTGATTAATATTCTGATAGTAATAAGCCGTTAATTGAGCTGTAGAATGCAGATTTAGTTTCTCCTTAGCATTCTCTCGATGTTTGTTTACTGTGGATTTAGAGACATTCAAGATGTCGGCTATTTCACTTGTTTGAAGGCCCTTTGCAATTAGTCGTACAACATCTTGTTCTCTGGCGGTTAATACAGAGTGCTTCTTAGGCATACAAATTATTCCTTCATGCTCGCATTCGCCCCGCAATGGGCATGGCACCTCCTCGAAATTAAAGTTCCCATCTGAATCGATATCGGGCTTATTTGTGTCTAACTGAGAGAAATTACACTTGACAAACCTTAATACCCTCTTCCGTAGAAATAGAGGCTTGTTTAACCTAGATTGACTGTAAATTATTCCAAGGCGTTCCCAAGCTTGAGGGCTATGTTGATTTATAAGCTCACTTATTTTCACGAATAGTGGGTAATCATCTACTCCTAATATCTTGATTTCATTCACACTATTTATGGCAACTTTACCAGCTGGAGTACCAAAAAACTCTAGGTTATACAAGCGATCCATAAGCTACATGTTTTGATTGGTATATTTAAGAGTAATCTCTTCGAGGGCTTTAAGCTCGAGCGGCCTAAAATCATTTCTCTTTAATTTCGAATAAAAAGTTGGATAGACCATCCCACTTTCATTCATGAACTCATCTCTGATTGATTGGCGTATTTTTAGAGGTAGTTTATTATACTTATCTCTATATACGATTTTACTACTTTCTTCCATAATCGGATTATTTATATTGATATTTATTATTATATTTATATTGCAAAGCTAATATATTCATTAGCCACTAACAAACATATTAGCCGATAATTATCATATTTTTTAGCATTTATTTATAATACACTGACTATGAATCTCTTACTTATCAAGAAATATTGTGAAGAAAAGAAGAAGGCACTCAAATATTTAGCAGTTGAATGTGACATAACAGAACAAACGCTGCATCGATGCATTAAAGACAATAAAATGCAAGCAGGAGACTTAGAGAAAATTGCTCTGGCTTTGCAAGTAGACATCTCTACCTTTTTTAATAACACAGCAGCAGAAGGTAAGCTTAACATAGGGCATAACATACAAGGGAGTGGAAGTATTACTGGAGATATAAGTATATCAGAATGTAGGAAAGAGTTGCAGCATATGAAGCAGTTGATAATAGAAAAAGATAAAATGCTTGAGGAGAAAGAGAGGCTCATACAAGTATTACTTGCAAAATAAATAAAATAAGTTATACAGAAATGTATACCAAATGTC
The DNA here is from genome assembly GCA_051651025.1 of Phocaeicola sp. Lineage (GTDB taxonomy): Bacteria > Bacteroidota > Bacteroidia > Bacteroidales > Bacteroidaceae > Phocaeicola. The sequence goes on along the minus strand of JBOFRN010000151.1, from coordinate 40,934 downwards.
AACCGTTAGATGCTGAAAGTACTAGCTATAAACTACTTGAAGATTCCGCCAGGAACCTCCAAGTAGCGAAAAGCGATAGACTTTAGAGTCTGTCGCTTTTTTTTTATTTTGCTATATACCAATCAGTTACCTACCCTACCCTCTCCCATACAATTCGTACAATTGTAGCCCGTATACATTTAATATTCCTAAATTCAACCCGAAAATAGACCGTGAGAACTCTCTGTTAATGAGACCCCCCCTGTTAAACAAAAAAAGAGCTCTCCACCTGCTAAAACACACGTAGAGAGCTCCTATATTATATACTATTACATTACACCACACGAAACCGGGCGTATACATTAAAATCTCTATCACCCTTCGTCTACCGTTTCTCTTTTTTGTAATCGGCAGCAATTCCATCGGCCACCCAGCGAGCCAAAGCCTGTCGGTTGTTAGGCAGAATTAATCGCTGTTGATCGCGTTTGTTGCGAATGTTTCCGAGTTCGAGAAAGGCACCCACCACCTGCGTATTGCGCAATACATAGAGATCGCGTCCGCTTACCGTACCGCGAAATCCTCGGTTGGGTTGGTGCGTACCATACTTCTTACTGAAGGTAGTTTGCAGGGTGGTTGCCAACCGTTTACCCTTGGGACTGTTGGGTGCATGGTAAAAGAAGACATCGGTCTGTTGTCCGGTACCTCGACTATCTACATGGACAAAGATCGCTCGCTTGTAGCTCCCTTTATCCTGCTTAGAGAGCCTGTCGATGTGTTTGCATCGCTGACTCAGTCGCTGTACTTGATTCAAGGGGATGGCCTCTCCCATGCAGGTTTCTCGCTTGCTAGGGGCTAGAATCTGCTCCTCCCGAATACCATCCTTACTATCTCGGATGATGATGTGCACCTTGGCACCCCGCATAAGCAACTCACGCCCCAAGCGCAATACAATATCGTAGGCATACTCATCTTCGTGCAGCTTGTGACCGTTATAGGTTCCAATGGCCCCCGGATCGGGACCACCATGCCCACACACTAGGTAAAAGCAGGCACCACTTAACTCCTGCGAGGTAATGGGATAAGAGGCTAGCTTTGGTCCGAAAAGCGGCTCACGCCCTGTACGCTTTTTAGCCTGCTGTGCAGTGGCCACAGTGGCAAAAAGGAAGAGACTAAGCACCCATACTACAATCCTCATACGGCCCGAACTATTTACTCAACAATTCATCAATTTTAAGGCACAAGGAGGTAAACTCTTCGTGATTGAAAAGGCGAGTCAACATGACAATGTTGCCCTCTTTATCGATCAATACATTGCGGGTAATGCCCGACTTACGCTCTGCAAACTTGGCAAAGATATCGGCACCTGGATCTAGACCCAAGGGGTAGGTTACCTTGGTCTGTTTTCCGAACGCAATGACTTTATCGAGTGGTTCATCACGATCGACTCCATAAAGGGCGAAATCGGAACGATCCTTATGTTTTAACCAAATATCTTTCTCTATGAAGGGCATCTCTTTGCGACATACCCCACACCAGCTAGCGGTAAACTGAAGCATGACCACCTTACCACGAAGGGCCGAAAGTTTCATTTTGGTACCATCGGTTAACTCCATTTCAAAATCGGGAGCCTTCTCGCCTACTTTTACCAAATAACCCACTTCATCGGGTGTAACTTGTTGCGCTTGTATGGGTTGTACCACCCAAAGAGAAAGGGCAAATACCGCCCAAAGAATCCTTTTTTTCATCGTCTGTCGTTTGATTTATTTTCTGACAAAGATAATTTATTCCGCTGTTTTTAAGTAATAAAAAAGGTGTAAATGCGATAGTTTGGGAAATGTTTCGTAATTTTGTCCCCAAATTGAGTTAATGTTTTAACAGCATGAATGTATTAGAACTAAGTGAACAAGAGATAATCAGACGCAACAGTCTGAATGAATTGCGCGAGTATGGAGTAGATCCTTACCCCGCAGCCGAGTATGTAACAAACGCTTTTTCGACAGATATAAAAACGGAGTTTAAAGAAGATGAGAGCGAGCCTCGCAAGGTTTCTATTGCAGGTCGTATCATGAGCCGCCGTGTAATGGGTAAGGCCTCTTTCATTGAACTACAAGACTCTAAAGGACGTGTGCAAGTATACATTACACGCGATGACATCTGCCCGGGAGAGAATAAAGATTTGTACAACGCGGTCTTTAAACGTTTACTCGACTTAGGCGACTTTGTAGGGATTGAAGGGTTTGTGTTTAAAACACAAATGGGCGAGATTAGTGTACATGCCGAAAAGCTTACCGTACTGGCTAAATCGTTAAAACCCCTACCCATTGTAAAGTACAAAGATGGGGTAGCTTACGATAAATTCGAAGATCCTGAATTGCGCTATCGCCAACGTTATGTAGACCTAGTGGTAAATGAAGAGGTAAAAGATATCTTCATTAAACGCAACAAGGTGTACAACTCGATGCGCCAATATTTCAATGCACAAGACTATATGGAGGTTGAAACACCTATCTTGCAATCGATTGCAGGGGGAGCAGCAGCCCGTCCATTTATGACGCATCACAATGCACTCGATATTCCTTTGTACCTACGTATTGCCAACGAGCTTTACTTGAAACGCCTCATTGTAGGTGGATTCGAAGGGGTGTACGAATTCTCTAAGAACTTCCGTAACGAAGGTATGGACCGTACGCACAACCCCGAGTTTACCTGTATGGAGATTTATGTAGCCTACAAAGACTACAACTGGATGATGGAGTTTACCGAAAAGATGATCGAAAAGATCTGTCTGGATGTAAACGGTACTACGGAAGTAACTGTAGGTAACAACACCATCAACTTCAAAGCACCTTTCAAACGAGTTACCATGCTCGATGCAATTAAAGATCATACAGGCTATGACTTGAATGGAAAGAGCGAACAAGAGGTGTACGAAGTGGCTAAAAAATTGAACCTAGAGGTAGATGAAACCATGGGTAAAGGTAAATTGATTGACGAGATCTTTGGCGAATGCTGTGAGGGATCGTACATTCAACCTACCTTTATTACAGACTACCCTATCGAGATGTCGCCACTTACAAAGCGTCACCGCAACAACCCAGAGCTTACAGAACGTTTTGAGCTAATGGTGAATGGTAAAGAGTTGTGTAATGCCTACTCGGAGCTAAATGACCCTATTGATCAATACGAGCGCTTTGTAGAGCAAATGAGATTGAGCGAAAAAGGCGATGATGAAGCGATGCTTATCGATAAAGACTTTGTTCGTGCACTGGAGTACGGTATGCCTCCTACATCGGGTATGGGTATCGGTATGGACCGCTTGGTTATGTTAATGACTGGACAAGTGGCTATTCAAGAGGTGCTATTCTTCCCTCAAATGCGTCCTGAAAAGGTAACACCCAAAGATTCGGCAGCCAAGTTTGTAGAGCTGGGTGTGGCCGAAGAGTGGGTTCCTGCTATTCAAAAAGCGGGCTACAACCTGGTGAAAGACCTGAAAGATGTGAATGCACAAAAAGCACATCAAGATATTTGTGGAATCAACAAAAAGTACAAGCTGGAGTTGAAGAATCCTACGGTTGACGAAGTAGCCGCGTGGATTAATAATATTAAATAAGATAAAGAGACAGGGTTGCATGTAAAGTCTATTTACAGGTAACCCTCTATCATTTATACTAAGATACGTAAAGAAGAAGAGATGAAATTGCCCGGAAAAATAGCGATAATGGGTGGTGGCAGTTGGGCTACAGCTATTGCTAAAATAGTTTTGGCTCAAACAGACTCAATCAATTGGTACATCCGAAGCGATGAACGAATTGAGGAGTTTAAACGTTTGGGGCATAACCCCTCCTATCTAACGAGTGTTCGCTTTGACATGAAAGCGATTAACTTCTCGTCGGATATAAACAAGGTGGTTAGAGAGTCGGATACACTCATTTTTGTAACCCCCTCACCCTACCTTAAAATCCACCTAAAGAAGCTAAAAACGAAGCTCAAGGACAAATTCATTGTCACAGCCATCAAAGGAATTGTTCCCGACGAAAACCTAATCGTCTCGGACTATTTCCATAAAATACTTAATGTTCCCGAAGAGAACATTGCCGTCCTAGCTGGACCTTGTCACGCCGAAGAGGTGGCCTTGGAACGTCTGTCTTACCTTACTATAGGATGCAAGGAGATAAACAAAGCCAAGATTTTTGCCAGACAACTAGCAGGAAATTTCATTAAAACTTCCGTAAGCGAAGATGTTACCGGCATTGAGTATGCTTCGGTCTTGAAAAATGTATATGCCATCGCTGCAGGTATTTGTAGCGGATTAAAATATGGAGACAACTTTCAAGCCGTACTCATATCGAATGCCATTCAAGAGATGAACCGCTTTTTAAATACCGTTCATCCGGTAGATAGAAACGTTAATGACTCTGCTTACTTAGGCGACTTACTAGTTACCTCTTACTCTAAATTTAGCCGTAACCGCGTGTTTGGTACCATGGTGGGAAAAGGGTACTCGGTAAAAAGTGCCCAGATAGAGATGGAGATGATAGCCGAGGGATATTACGGTACGAAGTGTATTAAGGAGATTAATAAAAGACTCCACGTAAATATGCCCATTATGGATGCCGTGTACAACATCTTGTACGAACGCATTTCGCCTATGATTGAAATAAAATTACTAACTGATTCTTTAAGATAATATTTTACTCAGTATGAAAAATATCTCTTTACACATTGATAAAGTAGCGCCGCTAGTTTCTCAAGAAACAGTAGCTGCTTACGAGCCTCAGGTAAAAGCCTGCATGGAATTGCTAGAAAAAGGTACAGGCGAAGGTAACGACTTCTTGGGTTGGTTGCACTTGCCAAGTTCAATTACAGCAGAACACCTAGCCGATTTGAAAGCAACGGCTCAAACTTTGCGCGAAGAGTGTGAAGTAGTAATCGTAGCGGGAATTGGTGGTAGTTACTTAGGAGCACGTGCGGTGATTGAAGCACTTTCGGATAGCTTCCAATGGCTAAAGAAAGAGCAAAATGCACCTATTATGATCTATGCCGGACACAACATCGGCGAAGATTATCTATACGAATTAACAACCTTCTTGAAAGATAAAAAGTTTGGAGTAATCAATATCTCTAAATCGGGAACAACTACCGAAACGGCTTTGGCTTTCCGCCTGCTTAAAAAACAATGCGAAGATCAACGCGGTAAAGAGGTGGCTCAAAAAGTAATTGTTGCAGTAACCGATGCGGCCAAAGGTGCAGCGCGTGTAACAGCCGACAAAGAGGGATACAAAAGCTTTATTATACCCGATAACGTAGGGGGTCGCTTTTCGGTACTTACGCCCGTAGGTTTATTGCCTATCGCAGTGGCTGGATTCGACATCGACCAATTGGTGGCAGGTGCACAAGCCATGGAAACGGTATGTGGATCGGAAACTCCATTCAACGAGAATCCTGCAGCCATCTATGCTGCTACGCGTAATGCACTCTACCAAGCAGGTAAGAAAATTGAAATCTTGGTAAACTACCAACCCAAACTTCACTTTATGATGGAGTGGTGGAAACAGTTGTACGGAGAGTCGGAAGGAAAAGACCTAAAGGGTATCTTCCCAGCAGCAGTCGATTTTTCGACCGATCTGCACTCAATGGGACAATGGATTCAAGAGGGCGAACGCACCATCTTCGAAACCGTAATCTCGGTAGAGACATCCAACCACACCCTGCATGTACCTAGCGACGAAGCCAACCTAGATGGATTGAACTTCTTGGCAGGCAAACGTGTAGACGAGGTGAATAAAATGGCCGAACTGGGTACACTCCTTGCACACGTGGATGGTGGAGTACCCAACATGCGCTTGGTTGTTCCTACACTGAATGAGTACTACTTGGGGCAAATTATCTACTTCTTCGAGAAAGCTTGCGGTATAAGCGGCTACTTGCTAGGGGTAAATCCTTTCAACCAACCCGGTGTAGAAGCTTACAAAAAGAACATGTTTGCACTTTTGAACAAACCTGGATTTGAAGAGGAGTCGAAAGCGATTCAAGCCAGACTATAACCTCTCTCTCCCTAGAAAGGTGTAAAACCAACCTATATTCACCCACGCTACTTCACTTTGTAACGTGGGTGAATCTTTTTAAAAACAGCAAGCGAATCAGAGAGAAAAGAAAGTGCTGAAAGCTAGCAAACCCCATAGAGGTTAAAATTTAAATTTGATTTTAAGATGATTAAAGAAGCCATAAAAAACTATCTAGAAACCAGTGGACACGCATCCATCAATTTAAAAGCTGTGCTTTTTGATATGGATGGAGTACTCTACGATTCGATGCCCAATCATGCCGACTCGTGGCACCGAGTGATGAAGAACATCGGACTTACACTGAGTCGCGAAGAGGCTTACATGCACGAAGGAAGAACCGGTGCATCGACCATTAATTTGGTTAGTCAACGCGAAAGAGGCTATGCAGCGAGCGAAGAGGAGATTCAAGCCATCTACAAAGCCAAGACCGAAGAGTTTAACAAATGCCCCCTGGCAGAGCCTATGCCCTATGCCCGCCAGGTATTGGAGCAGGTGAAGGCAACAGGACTCACAACCATGTTGGTTACCGGATCGGGACAAGCCTCGCTTCTTGATAGACTAAATGGCAGCTTCCCCAATTCGTTTCAATCGCACCTGATGGTGACTGCTTACGATGTAAAACATGGAAAGCCTCATCCCGAGCCCTATCTAATGGGATTGGACAAGGGAGGACTAAAAGCCAATGAGGCCATCGTAATTGAGAATGCCCCCCTAGGTGTACAATCGGCTGTAGCTGCAGGTATCTTTACCGTTGCTGTGAACACCGGTCCACTGGACGATGCAGTCTTGCTAAACGAAGGTGCTCACTTACTCTTTCACTCCATGGAAGAGCTCAATGAGGCATGGGAAGCGCTTTACAAAGCATTTAGCGAAAAATAAGGTACGACTAAGTATAACTAAATACAACTAGACGCAGCTCAGTATAACTAGGTACAACTAGTCACAACTAGGTATAACTAGAGACTTAATGTCATTAATGGAGCTTGATGGTGCTTAATGGTGCTTGCTTAAATCCTTAATGGATAAAATGTAGTTAGGCTTTTCAAAAACAGGCCAGAACCCAATCAGTGCCCCATCCCCGAGATAGAAGAATCTCGGGGATGGGGCACTGATTTATAGCACAGAATAAAAGCACTCCCCTCTCCCAAAAGAGTAGTCAAACAAGAAAAAGCAGGCATCTATAGCTGCTCAACCTTTTCTCCTCCCAATTTGTTTCACGAGAAAGCACTGCTTTGCTGTAAGCATTGCAAGCACTGAAAGACAACATGGTAAGCATTGTTAGCGATGCGCTGTCAAGACTATAAGTACTAAAAAAAAATAGATCGTTAGCATTGCAAGCACTGAAAGACAACATGGTAAGCATTGTTAGCACTAGAGCATTGAAACACAGAGTTAGATTTCACTGCATCAATACGTTTAGAATAAGATTTCTTGAAACATTTTAATTGACACAGATATGAAGTATTTGATTGTTGGAGGAGTAGCAGGTGGTGCTACAGCCGCCGCACGAATTCGTAGGATAGACGAGTTTGCAGAGATTATTATCCTCGAAAAGGGGCCCTACATATCCTATGCCAATTGCGGTCTACCCTACTATATAGGAGGAACTATTACCGATCGCGAAGAGCTTTTTCTTCAAACCCCGGCCTCCTTCGGTTCTCGGTTTAATATCGACGTCAGGGTGCAAAGCGAGGTTACGGCCATTGATAAGAGTGCCAAAAGCGTTACCATTCGCCCGTGCGATGGCATCGAGTACCAGGAGCATTATGACAAGTTGCTGCTATCACCCGGTGCGATACCTGTTCGTCCCCCTTTACCAGGTATTGACATCGATGGCGTATTTACCCTACGCAATGTAAAGGATACCGACCGAATAAAGAGCTACATAACCAACCATCGAATAGAGCGAGCGGTGATTGTGGGAGGTGGATTCATTGGACTGGAGATGGCAGAGAATCTCCACCAGATAGGTGCCCAAATATCGATCGTGGAGATGGGTCACCAAGTGATGGCGCCTGTAGACTATTCAATCGCTTCGCATGTTCACCAGCATCTACTAGCAAAAGGGGTAACCTTGCACCTAGGAAAAGGAGTTGAGGGGTTTGAAAAAAGCGGGCACAGCATCGATATTAAACTAAACAATGGAGAGGTAATTTCTACCGACTTGGTCATTCTCTCCATCGGAGTGAAACCCGAGACTACCCTGGCAAAGGGTGCTGGAATTAAGATAGGCGAAACGGGAGGAATCTGGGTCGATGAATACCTGCAAACTTCCGAGGCCGATATCTATGCAGTAGGCGATGCCATTGAATACCCCCATCCGATAACGGGCAAACCCTACCTAAACTACCTAGCCAATCCAGCCAATAGACAAGGGCGCCTAGCAGCCGATAATATGGTTTTAGGCCACACCACGCCGTACGAAGGAGCCATTGCCACCTCGATTGCTAAGGTATTTGATCTAACGGTTGCCTCGACAGGAGTTGCTGCCAAACGCCTCAAGCAATTAGGTATAGCCTATCTGAGTTCTACAACACACGGGGCCTCTCACGCACGCTATTACCCTCAGGCCTTGCCACTGACCTTAAAGCTAACCTATGCCCCAGAGAGTGGAAAGCTATATGGAGCACAGGGTGTGGGATATGAGGGAGTAGATAAGCGGATAGACCAAATAGCGGTTCTGATTAAGCGAGGGGGAACTATCTACGACCTGATGCAAATAGAACACAGCTATGCTCCACCATTCTCATCGGCCAAAGATCCAGTAGCCATTGCAGGTTATGTGGCAAACAATGTAGTGAGTGGAGCGATGCCAATTATCTCGTGGCGAAAGATGGACAACCGAGATCCAGAGAAGGTAGTTCTAATCGATGTACGTACCGAATATGAATATGCATGCGGTTCGATAGAGGGAGCCCTAAACATTCCCATCGATGAGTTACGAGGCAGACTGAGCGAAATACCCAAGGAGAAAGAGATCTACGTATTCTGTGCTGTAGGTCTACGCGGCTACTTGGCATTGAAAATTCTAACCGCATATGGCTACCAACAGGTAAAAAACCTAACGGGAGGGTATACAACCTATGCACTAGCAACAGCGCCTTTGGCCTAAAATATGGATAATAAAACAATGGGCTGATTCTCTTATTGCAAGAGAATCAGCCCATTGCGATGTACACCCGATGAGAATCGAACTCATATCTAAGGTACCGGAAACCTTCATTCTATCCATTGAACTACAGGTGCAGGGTTCTTGGAAGTGCAAAAATAGATATATTTTTGATTTTAACCTACTATTTGGTTAAAATTATGCTTGTATTGATATTTTGAAACCGAATCAATCATACATCAATCATTTTGGTAATATTTTATCTATTTTAGCATGCAAATTAAAATATATCTTCTATATTTGCGACCACTAACCAACAAACAATCAAAAAACCATGAGTTACCTAATTACACCCGCTAACTACAAACCACTATTGGATTTAAAGCAAACTGAACTAGGCATTAAACAGATAAAAGATTTTTTCCAACAGAACCTATCGTCAGAATTACGTTTAAGACGCGTAACAGCCCCTCTCTTTGTGCTCCAAGGTATGGGTATAAACGACGATTTAAGTGGTACAGAGCGTGCCGTATCCTTTCCTATTAAAGATTTGGGTGAAGCCAAAGCCGAAGTGGTTCACTCGCTGGCTAAATGGAAACGATTAACATTGGCCGATTATGAAATTAAACCAGGCTATGGTATTTATACCGATATGAATGCCATTCGTGCCGATGAAGAGTTGGGCAACCTGCACTCACTCTATGTAGATCAATGGGACTGGGAACGTGTGATTACAGCCGAACAACGCACCGTATCGTACCTAAAGGAGATTGTAAACCGCATTTACTCTGCCATGCGCAGAACCGAATATATGATTTGTGAAATGTATCCGCAAATCAAATCTTTTCTTCCACATCAAATTCACTTTATACATGCCGAAGAGCTCTGTAAGCTCTACTCAGCCATGAGCTGCAAAGAGCGTGAAGATGCAATTACAAAAAAGTATGGGGCGGTATTCATTATCGGTATTGGAGGCAAACTCAGTGATGGCGAGCCACACGATCTTCGTGCACCTGATTACGATGATTACTCAACCCTCGATACAGAAACCGGATTCAGTGGGTTAAATGGTGACTTAATGATTTGGAACCAAGTACTCGATAGAGCCTTCGAGATTTCATCGATGGGTATTCGTGTCGATAAAGAGGCACTACTCAAGCAACTCGCAGAGAGTGGCCAAGAGAAGCGCAAAGAGCTCTATTTCCACAAACGCCTACTCGAAGGTACACTTCCTCTTAGTATTGGTGGGGGGATTGGCCAGTCTAGACTCTGCATGCTCTACCTACAAAAGGCACACATCGGCGAGATTCAAGCCAGCATTTGGCCCGAAGAGATGCGTAAGAAATGCCTAGAGGTAGGTATGCCACTCATCTAAGCGAAAGAATCGGACTTGATTTTGCTTCTTGAATAACCGAAAGAGCTTTCACCTCCCTCGCTGCAATTGCTTGTAGCGAGGGAGGTTTCGTTTAAAGCAAAGCAAGTTCCCCTACCCATGAGGCATTTGCTCTTTCCACCAAATAGCACTATCTTTAAACCCCTATAAAAGCCCATAGCACAATGATTGATGTAGAGATTGAGGCTAGCTGGAAAGAGCAGCTAGCGACCGAATTTAACAAAGAGTACTTCGAACAATTGACCCAATTTGTACGCGAAGAGTACCGAACCACAACCGTATACCCACCCGGTAAACTAATCTTTAATGCCTTTAATCTATGCCCCTTTGACCAAGTGAAAGTGGTTATTCTGGGGCAAGACCCCTACCACGGTCCAGGGCAAGCACATGGACTCTGTTTCTCGGTGAATGAGGGGGTGCCTGCTCCACCATCACTCAAAAACATATTTCAAGAGATAGCAACCGATCTAGGCCAAGAGAAACCCACCACAGGCGACTTAACCAGATGGGCCCAACAGGGCGTATTGCTACTCAATGCTACGCTGACGGTTAGAGCACATGAGGCTGGCTCGCACCAACGCAAAGGGTGGGAAACATTTACCGATGCTGCCATCCATGCATTGGCACAACAAAAGGAGCATCTGGTATTTATCTTATGGGGAAGCTATGCACAAAAGAAGGGAGCATTCATTGATCCTACCAAACACCTCGTTTTGCAAAGCGTACATCCATCGCCCCTATCGGCACACCGAGGTTTCTTTGGAAACAAACATTTTAGTCGGGCCAATGAATACCTAGCTGCACATAATCAAACAGCCATTGAGTGGTAGAGTAACCCAATACAAAATCCTTTAGAAACGATAAGAAGATAGTCCCAAAGGGGAAAATGGAGTTAGGATTAAGGGTAGGTGTAGATGTAAAGATTCAAACACTCACAACAGAGCACTAACATAACAATATACATAATGCACCCCAAAGCAAAATAACCGCTGTAACAAATCTCTCTGTTACAGCGGTTATTTCGTATAAATAAGGAATCTAAAAACATCCCGTTTCTATTCTTCTACTTACTAGTTGGCTAGTACCAAGTAACTGCGCTACCTGTATTGCTTCGTTGGTCAAATTTCAACGCATCGGTAAGCATGGTAGACAAGGCACGGATACTAAAGTTATACGAGGTAAAAGGAGCCAATACCACTCCACAACTCATGGTAAAACAGTGCAAATCACGTGTAATGTTGAAAGTAGTCATAGAGAGCTCTTTCGCATTAAAGTCGTAACCCGATGTAGCGGTAATGTTCCAGCGACTACCTAATTTAATGCTTCCATTCAAGTTTAAGGAGTGAGACAGTGAATAGGGATAACGCATGGTCTCTTTATTGATACTCTTGGTACGGTCTTCGCGAATGCTATAGCTATAACTCATGCTCAAGTTCCAAGGCATTTTAAAGGCTAGATAACCATCGTTTAGAACCGCTTGTTCGGTCTTACGGATGTTGTTTGGATTTCCCTCTTCCTCCTCTGGATTCTCTTCGCTGTTGAGTCTACTCTCCTCTTCACTTTGCCCTTTCTTACGTTTCTCATCGCGCTCTTCTTTACTTCCGAACCACTTCTTCCAGCTGTCGTTATTGAGCGAATAAGAGAGCGAACCACTGTACCCTTGGAAACGTCCGAAACGACCATACGACCATTCGGTTCTATTGCCCACCACTACATTTCCGTTTTGATCGTACTCGTAAGCATAAGTGGCAAAGGAGGCGTTCATATTAAAAGTATAACTCTTGGTCAGCTTCAAACGTACATTCATACTCAGGTCGCTCCAAGGGCGAACCTCGGCGGCTGTATTGTACGAAATATTGGCTGATAGTTGGTCAATTAAACTCACCTTTTTAACCCCGGTAGTATCTCGATCGGATTTGACCTTCATCTCCAGATTGTTGTCGAGTGCAAAGCTCACGTTCCCTTGCTTACCTCGTCCAGGTACGCCAAAAGACATCCCGGTATAGGGCGAATATTCGGCCATACGTACCTCGCCAGCTGCATCAACATAGGTATAAGTTTTGTAGTATCCATAACGCTCAGAGCCAAAATCGGGGGCGTAGGTAAAGCTTACCGAAGGGGTTACTACGTGGCGAATCATCTCTATTTTATCGCCAAAGAGTTTCTCCCAAGGTTTGTAGAAACCGTACATCTTGGTATTTACTTGCAAACTGGCGTTGTAGTTATAAACGCGGTTAAATCCGCTAATGGTATCTTTGCGCACACTACCCGTAGCCGTTGGGTCGTAACTTTGTTCAACTCGACTGGTATACCAGCGCTCTGTGTAGTTAAAGCTAGGTATCACATTTAAGAATTTAAAGAGGGTAAAGGTAGCACTCACAGGAATGGTGTGCTGCATACCGTTGTTCCAATCTTTAATTCCCTTCTGCAAAATAAGGTTGTCCTTGGTTGTAATGCTATTCGTTAAACGACCGGTGTACTGCAAAGAGATCTTTTCGTACCAACGTTGATCGCCCACCGCATTTTTACGCTTGAAGGGATAGAGACGATTCAACGAGATATTTAAGTCGGGCAAGGTAACACTCATAGAGGAGTCTCGCGTATTTTGCGAAATATTAAATGTACTCGAGAGGGTTAAACCAATCTCGGGGAAAGTACGCGAATAACTCACACTCGATGCTTTGGTATTGTTCGAATATTGCTGCGGATTATACAAACTGCTCAAGTTACGTTGGTCGTAGCTACTCGTAGCAAAGTTCACATTGGCAGAAAACGAGCTGTTGGGATTAAACTTGGCATCTTGACGGTGGGTCCACGACACTTTAAAGTCTTTCGTTACCAAGTAATCGGGTAGATTCTTCTCGCCGGTTTTCGTTACCATGTAGCTGGCACTGAAAGAGCCCGTATACTTGTATCTTTTGGCATAGTTAGACTGTGTAGAGAGTCCCCAAGAGCCTTTGGTAAAGATCTCGCCCAACACCTTTAAGTCCACTTGGTCACTAATGGCAAAGTAATACCCTCCATCACGCAAATAGAACCCTCTATTCAACTCATCCCCATAGGTAGGCATAATGAAGCCCGAGGAGTAGCTGCTATTAAAAGGAAAGAAGCCAAAAGGAACGGCAATGGGTAGTGCCACATCGGCTACCACCAACTGAGCAGGCCCGAATACCACATTCTTCTTGGGGCGCACCTTGGCCATCGAGAGTTTCAGGTAGAAGTGTGGATGGTCGTGACAGTCGCAAGTAGTATACTTACCATGGCGCAGATAAAGATTATCATCGGCTCCCTTTTTCGACTCCTCACTGGTTACATATCCCTCCCCTTGTTGAGTGACAATATTATTGATAAAACCTTTTTTGGTCTTAAAGTTGTAGCGCATCATTTTGGACTCATAAGGGGTTTCACCATCCTTAAAGATGGGGGTTCCCTTTTCAAGACCTAGCGAATCGAGTACACCACGTGCAAAAACGGTGCTGCTATCCATATTCATGGTAATCAGGTCGGAAGTCAACTCAATGTAGTCGTAATTCACCTTACCTTCACCATACAAATGAGCAAACGAACCATCGGTAAAAACAATGGAGTCGGAAGCTTCATAAACAACAGGAAAATCGAGTGGTTGATTCTCTTTTTTAGGGGCAACCGTATCAACGGCCAGTGAATCGGTTGCAGAAGGGGCTACTTGCAGGCTATCTACTCCTTCTGTTTGTGCGATACCTCTTCTACGCTGGGCAACCGATGTAACAGAAAGAAGCAATCCAGCGATGAGTAGTATCAGGGGGATGTATCTATGTCGTTGTAGTGACGCCATTCTCTTTTATTTACGCTTTAAGTGGCAAAAGTAAACAATCTCTCTTAAAAATAGATGCATTCTCCTCTTTTTAATCAATTTTTATCCCTTATAAAAAGCGTTCACACCACATTTCAAAGCGGGCTATTCCCTCATCGCCATACTTGGCAATGCTTTTAAAAGCGCGCTCCACACTCTTTTCTTTGGCTAGATTGGATTTCGAGAAGAACTTATCGGCAAAACAAATCACCTGCTCTTCCATGGTTTCGGGCACCATATTGCGATGGGGAATGGGTAGTTTCTGCTCAATAATTTGATGCAAAGTGATACCTGCACCCGTATGTCGTTCACAAATTCGAGCATGCAGTCCATACCCCTCTTGACGCAACAAATCGGCACCTAAATAGCCATGACGAATGTAAGGGTGGGTTCCGAAACAGTATATCTTGGGAGCATCGGTCAAGAAAATGCCGATATCGTGCAGCAGTGCCCCCTCTTCCAAAAAGGCTCTATCGAGTCGCAACTCGGGGTGCTTATCGGCTATTTCGAGTGCTTTGCAAGCTACCGACCGGCTATGGATAAGCAAAATATGCTTCAATTCATTCTCTTCAGGGTAGTACTTATTTATAAGGGCTAGTGCATCCATCTCTCAAAGTTTATCGTTATTTTTGTACAATATTACAAAATAATCTCTACAGTCGGATGAAAACATTCTATTTATTCCTACTCTTTGCGGGAGTTCTTCTGCAAGCTTCAGTAGCCCAAAAAACCATCGTAACAGGTGCCGAACAGCTGGAGCGTTACCTCCCTTTGCTGCAGAACAAACGGGTAGCCCTGGTAGTCAACCACACTTCAGTAGTAGGCAAAGAGAAGAGCCACCTGCTCGATACGCTCCTTACACAGGGAGTGAAGGTGGTTAGCCTATTTGCACCCGAACATGGCTTTAGAGGAACGGCCGATGCAGGCGAAACCATCAGCCACGGTAAAGATAGCCGAACCGGTATACCCATTGTATCGCTCTATGGAAAATCGAAAAAACCTACGCAGCAACAGTTGGCACAAGTCGATATCGTACTCTTCGATATGCAAGATGTAGGGGCACGTTTCTACACCTACATCAGCACCATGCACTACGTAATGGAGGCGTGTGCCGAACAGGGCAAAGAGTTGATTGTAACCGACCGACCCAACCCTTGCGATTACATAGATGGCCCCATCCGCCGCAAGGAGCTAAAAACCTTTGTGAGCATGCATGCCATTCCGGTGCTTCACGGCTGTACGGTGGGCGAATTGGCCCAAATGATTAATGGCGAGGGGTGGCTAGAGGGAGGCCGAAAATGCAAGCTGACCGTCATTCCAGTCAAAGGATGGCAGCATGGCGATGCTTATTCGCTACCCGTTAAACCCTCTCCCAACCTACCCAACGATCAGGCGGTAGCATTGTATCCTTCGCTCTGCCCTTTCGAGGGAATAGCCATGAGCATGGGTAGAGGTACCCTCTTTCCTTTTCAAGTAATCGGATCGCCCGATGTGGCAGTAGGTAGCTTTCGATTTACCCCCCAACCGCTTGAAGGGTTTGATAAGAACCCCCTATTTAATGGACGTGCTTGTCAGGGCATCGACTTACGCCAAGTAGAAGCACCCAAAGGGCTCTCGCTAACCTATGTAATTGAGGCTTACCAAGCATTTAAGAAGGCAGGTAAAGCCGATAAATTCTTTTCTCGCCCCAATTGGTTCGATATACTACTAGGAACATCGACCGTACGCAAACAAATGATAGCGGGGAAAAGTGAAGAGGAGATCCGTAGGGAGTGGAGCAGTGAACTGGAGGCCTATAAAAAGATGCGTGCCAATTATGTTCTCTATCCCTAACCCTGAAGGAGGTAGATTCATACACAACCGCTTATGCAAGTGATGACAAACGGTTATGCAAACCAAAACAAGCGGTTGTGCAGCTCGAAATAAGCGGTTGTACAACTACAAACAAACGCTTATGCAGACCAAAATAAGCGCTTATGCAAACTAACACAAGCGGTTGTACAATCACAAACAAGTGCTTAAGCCAACCGAAACCAACGATAAATCCCTCTCGTTTAATCGTTCGATTAAACGAGAGGGATTTATCGTTGATTGAACTAGAAGATAGACAAACTTGAACTCGCTAAAAAAGTGGGTCGAACTCGAAAGAAGTTCTCAGACATTTGCTACAAGCTACTTCTAAGCGCTGCATCTGTGCGAAAATTTAGCAAAGCAAAGTGCATGCCGAGTAGAAGCTTTAAAGGGCAACTAGCCACGTTTGCGCTTGCGCCACAACTGCCAACTATTAATAAGGTTTTGCCAAATAACATAACTACTGGGCCCCAAAGCGGCAACAGGGGTCAGGTAGGTAGTGGCCAACCAAATAGCGAGTACCGTATTTTTTTGCCCCAAAGATTGTCCACCACTGATGCGCTCTTTGTAGATACCACCGATTACTTTTCCAGCCCCAAACTGTACAACACAGGCAAACAGTCCAGCCAATGCAATGGTGGCTAAAACAACGCCCTCTACCCCACTCTTTACCATGGCATTGAAGGTTTGAGCCGTAACAATGGTCAGTGCCACTGCCCACAGGTAGAAAGAGAGGCTGCTATATTTTAGCAAGAAAGCATGCACCTTAGGAACAAACCTGCGAAGGAGTAAGGCGGTTATAAAAGGAGTAAGCAGCATACTAAACACCTTGTCGCAAATGGTAAGCATAGCCCCAATTACAGCCACCTCGGCACGAGGCTCAATCCAAGGGAAAAGCGTAGAGACCAAGGTAACCGAGAGTAAGTTAGAAAACAGAATATAGGTGGTTACCGACGATACACTCCCACCTAACTTATTGGTAATAATAGCAGCAGCCGTAGCCGTAGGGCAAATAAAACAGATAAGCAGTGCCTGAAAGACCTCTTTATAGTTCTGCATCCAAGGTAGATAGAGCAAGCCAGCAGCCACCAGAAGCCCTCCAAATAGCTGACAAGCAAGCAGCCAAACATGCCATACCCTAGGTTTTAACTCCTTGGGGTGAACCTTGCTAAAAGCAAAGAGCAATTGCACAAAAATAAGCCAAGGAATAAAATAAGAAACACCATATTTTATAGCAGGTACAAACGAGTGGAAGAGAGGTACATAATCCAATAAGAAATAGGCCACCACTCCCAAAAACATAGAAATAGGAAGGGTCCAATTCCTCAAAAAAGTCAACATATTCATATCTTTCTTGTTAATTTAGAGGCCGCAAAGTAACTACTTTCTCCCGAAAGTAGTGGTCCAATCAACAGCAATAGTGGTTGATTTACCCTAATTTTTACAAAACATCCACAGAACCTTAAAGAGATTTTATTTAAAACAGCTATATTTGCATCGTATACATATTTATGAAACAAGCTAGAATCTATACTTTATCAGTACTGTGCATACTCTGCGCCTTGTGCTCCACCTCTCCCCTATTTGGGCAGAAAAGTGAGAGGCATAATTTCACGGTCGTCATTGACCCTGGACATGGGGGAAGAGACCCCGGTGCTGTAGGTAAAAGAGGAAAAGAAAAGGACATTAATCTAAAGGTTTCCCTCAAAGTGGGAAACTTAATTCGGGCCCATTGTCCCGATGTAAATGTTCAATACACCCGTAGCACCGATGTCTTTATACCCCTTGATCGAAGAGCCGAAATAGCCAATAAAGCAAAGGCCGATTTGTTTATATCGATCCATACCAACTCGGTGGCTAAAGGGAAACAGGTGCGTGGAACAGAAACCTACACCCTGGGGCTTCACCGAACAGCCGAGAACCTTGAGGTAGCCAAGAAAGAGAATGCAGTAATTCTGATTGAAGAGAATTACCAACAACGATATGCAGGCTTTAGCCCCAACTCGGCCGAGAGTTACATCATTTTCGAGTTTGTACAAGATAAGAATATGGAGAAGAGTGTATCAATGGCCACCCATATTCAAAAGCATTTTAGGACCAGTGCACAACGCGTGGACAAAGGGGTTCACCAAGCCGGTTTCTTGGTCTTAAGAGAGACCTCAATGCCGAGTGTTTTGGTGGAACTAGGTTACATATCGAATTTAGAGGAGGAGCAATACCTTCTCTCTGAACGTGGAAGCGCTGCACTGGCAGAGAGCATTTACAAAGCCTTTCTTGCTTTTAAGCAGGAGCATGAAAGCAGTGCACTCGCACTGGTGAAACAGAATTCGGCAAGTGTAAAGAGCCCATCAAACAGCAACACTTCCCAAACGACCACAGCTAGCAGAAGTACAGCGGCTAAAAAAACAACCACGAGTACATCCAGCCAAGCGCCCAAGAGTCAGGCAAAGGGCAAACCCACCTTTAAAGTACAAATACTAACGGCCGATAGAGTATTACCCAAAGGGAGTAAACAGTTTAAGGGATTAACACCTGTGGGGCACTACAAAGAGAAGGGTATATACAAATATACCTATGGAGAGAATACAGATTATAACCAGATTTTACGCTTACAGAAAAGCATTCAGCCCAAGTTTAAAGATGCATTCATCATTGCTTTCAAAAATGGAGAAAAGATCAATATAAACGAGGCTATTAAAGAGTTTAGACAAAATAAAAAATAGAGATTAAGCAAATTTGAATATGAAAAAAGAGTTTAAAATAGGAGTTATTGGAATCGCTGCAGTAGCTATACTTATTTTTGGGATTAACTACCTGAAAGGGGTGCAAATGTTCCAACCCTCTAACCTTTACTATGTAGAGTATACAAACGTGAGCGGATTAGCTACATCGAGCCCCGTATTTGTAAATGGCTACAAAATTGGTATTGTAAGAAGCGTAGAATACAACTACAACAAACCCGGTCATGTTACCGTAGGCATTGAGATTGATAATGAAATGAGAATTCCCAAAGGGAGTCAAGGGGTATTGGAGACCGAAATGTTAGGTGGCGTAAAAATGCACCTTAAATTTAGCGATGAACAAACCCATTTCTATACACCCAAAGATACTTTAAAAGGGCATATAGATAGTGGATTGATGGGCGTGGCGCAAAATGAACTGCTACCACAAATTGAAGCACTTCTTCCTAAATTTGACTCGGTACTCGTTTCGGTTAATGCACTTCTTACAAATCCTGCTCTGGCTGCTACGCTTGCCAATACTGAGCAGATCACAAGTAATTTAACCACTACAACCAGACAACTGAACCGCTTGCTACAAACGGATTTGCCACAAATTACCAGCAATTTAATTGGTGTAACCAGCAATTTCCAAGTGATGAGCGAGAATTTAAAAGGTATAGACTATGCAGCTACTTTTAGCCAAATAGACTCTACACTCTACAACGTACATTTGTTAACCGAAAAATTGAATCGTAACGATAACACTGTAGGCCTATTGCTAAATGACCCAGCACTCTATCAGAATTTAGAGGCTACCACAGCCAATGCAGCAACATTGCTAGAGGACTTACAAAATCGCCCTGGAAGATATGTACACTTTTCACTTTTTGGCAGAAAAAACAAATAACCAAAAAGGTAGTAACTTAGAAGATTTCTAAATAACACACGAAATGTAACACCATTGTAAAAGGGGGTTAGGAGTTATTCCTGCCCCCTATAGATGGTGAAATTTTAGTTAACCGACCAGCCTAAAAACAACCCAAAATTCAGGATATCAAAGGGTTACAGAAAAACAAACGTATTTTCTACCATCTGTAGAGGATAAAAAACCAACCAACTGAAAAACAGATAGTTAAAAAACTGAGCAAAGAAACAAGAAAAATCTGATTTTTTTTTTTGGAAATAGATTAAGAAATTTGCATCTGTAGAAGTTTCGCTTTATTTAAAATAAGAGGTCTGAGAGAGTATGATTGAAAACAATCACATCGTACTTTGGAATCGTTGTCTAGAAGTGTTTCGTGACAACATGTCCAAAGAAAAATACAAAACATGGTTTGAACCCATTGTGCCATTGAAATATGAAGACAAGGCACTTACTATTGGAGTTCCTAGCCCTTTTTTCTATGAATTTCTAGAAGAGAAATTTGTAGACTTGCTTCGTGCAACCCTATACAAAGAGATAGGCGAAGGCACGCAGCTCATGTACTCCATCCTAACCGATAAGACCAATCGCATATCCGTAAATGTAGAAGGAACGAACCGATCTTCAGCATTACCTACGCCTGCACCCGTAAAAGATGGGAATAAAGCACCTACATTGATGAAAGCTCCTGCTGTGCAGGACTTAGACCCACATTTAAACCCTAACTACAACTTCGACAATTTTATTAAAGGAAATAGCAATGAATTCTCGCGCACGGTAGGCGAAACTGTGGCAAAGAACCCTGCAAGAACCTTTAACCCACTCTTTCTCTACGGAGCTTCAGGAGTAGGTAAAACACACTTAACCAATGCTATAGGGACACAAATAAAAGAGTTGTATCCCAACAAGCGAGTTCTATACGTTTCGGCTCACCTTTTTCAAGTGCAATACACCGATTCGATACGAACCAATCACTTTAACGATTTTATCAGCTTCTACCAAACCATTGATGTGCTGATTATTGACGACATTCAAGAGTTTGCAGGTCTTAACAAGACTCAAAATACATTCTTCCATATTTTCAACCACCTTCACCAAAACGGAAAGCAACTTATTCTAACATCAGACCGCGCTCCTGTTATGCTGCAAGGTATGGAGGATAGACTTCTTACCCGTTTTAAATGGGGATTAGTCGCTGAGCTCGAAAAGCCCGATTTGGAACTTAGAAAAAACATTCTACGCAATAAGATTCGCCGAGATGGGTTAACTATACCTGAAAACGTGATAAACTTCATAGCCGAAAACGTAAATGAAAGCGTGCGCGAACTAGAGGGTATTATCAACTCGTTATTGGCACAATCTATTCTCTTTAAGCGTGATATCGATTTGGACTTAACCGAGCGAATTGTAAAGAAGACGGTACGCTGTGAAACAAAAACCATTACGATAGAAGATGTGATTGCCAAAGTTTGCAACCACTACGAAATGGACGAATCGGTTATTCACACCAAAACAAGAAAAAGAGAGGTGGTTCAAGCCCGACAAGTAGCGATGTACCTAGCCAAAAAACATACGGAGTTCTCTTCGTCAAAAATTGGTCAGTTTATCGGTAAAAAAGACCATGCTACCGTGCTGCATGCCTGCAAAGCGGTAAAAGAGCAAGCCGAAGTAGACAAGTCATTTAAAGCAACTATCGAAGAGATAGAGAGCCTACTACGCAGACGCTAAACCAGCCGATTCTACGATATAAAAAAAGGGCATTACTCATAAAGTAATGCCCTTTTTAGTGAGATACTACCAGCAGTTACTCACCATCAAATCCCTGCTCTTTCAGTAGCTTTTTAAGCACCTCAGAGATACGATCATTGTCGGCTTTCTTGTAGCGGATATCGGTAAATATTTGTGCAAGAGTCTCCGTCTTATTAACCTCTACAAATTGTTTATTGGCTTCGAGTGCTTCTTTATAGCCATAGAATGCATCGATTGCCTCGGGCGTATAGTCGGTATAAACCTCCTCGTGCAAAATAGCTGCTAGGGGAAGTCTATCGACTTGCTCAGGATGCTCGTCGGGATAGCCCACTGTGATAGCCGCAATGGGTATCACCTGCTTAGGCAAACCGAGATGTTGGATTATTTGAGTAGGATTGTAAATTGTAGTGCCCAAGTAGCAAGTACCTAATCCGTTCTCTTCGGCAAGTGTGCAGAAGTTTTGCGTAAACAAAAGGGTATCGATCGTTGCATTTAAGAAAGAAAGCAAATTGTCATAACCGGGTGTGGCATTACGCTGCTCGCACCATCTATTGAAACGGTTAAAATCTGCACAAAATGTTAGCACCACGGGCGCTCCAGTCACCATGGGTTGGTTAAAATGGGCAGGAGCGAGCTTGGCTTTCATCTCGGGTGAACGAGTTACTACCACACTGTACAATTGCATATTGCCCATGGTAGCTGCACGCGATGCTTCATTTAGTAATTCATTTAGCAAGTTAGCAGGTACATCATCTGCTTTATACTTACGAATTGTCCTTCTGTTCTTTATAGATTCCATCTTACTTTTTTCTACAAAAATAAGAAATTATAGCCAATAAAAAGAGGCTAAAGGAGGAAAAAAAGAAGATATTGAAAAGCAAGAAAAAAGAGAAGAAATTAAACGAAATATAAATTACAATTTCAGAAAAGGAAAACTTTTTTACTTTTTAAAATACACAACAATCTAATTATCAAACAACTAACAACTATAAATGGACAACAATCTAAAAACAGCGTTATTTAGAATGCCAATTTTCCTATAATATTTTGCGTATTCAAGAAAACATATTTAGCTTTGCAGAGGTTTCACACCTTATACTTCTTTCCTTTTACAAATAGCGATACACTTCTACAACCGCAAGGCTATTTTACAACAAAATATAAGTATAAAAATAAAATTAATTACAGAACGTGGAAAAACAGATTTACACTTACAATGAAGCTTTTGAGGAGTCATTAAAATACTTCAAAGGCGATGAGTTAGCAGCTAGAGTTTGGGTGAACAAATATGCAGTGAAAGACTCGTTCGGCAATATTTACGAGAAGTCGCCTAAAGACATGCATTGGCGTATAGCCAATGAGGTGGCACGCATAGAGGCAAAATACGCAGACGCTCTCTCGGCAGAAGAGCTTTACAGCGTATTGGAAGATTTTACCTACATCGTTCCACAAGGAAGCCCCATGACCGGAATTGGCAACAACTTTCAAGTTGCTTCATTGTCAAACTGCTTTGTTATAGGCCTAGAGGGTACTGCCGATTCATACGGTGCCATTATTCGCATCGACGAAGAGCAAGTGCAACTCATGAAACGCCGCGGGGGTGTGGGACACGACCTTTCACACATCCGTCCCAAAGGATCGCCCGTAAAAAACTCTGCTTTGACCTCTACAGGGCTTGTACCCTTTATGGAGCGCTATTCAAACTCTACACGTGAGGTAGCTCAAGATGGCCGCAGAGGTGCCTTGATGTTAAGTGTATCTATTAAACACCCCGATTCAGAATCGTTTATCGACGCTAAAATGACCGAAGGCAAGGTAACAGGTGCCAATGTATCGGTAAAACTAGACGACGAATTTATGAGAGCAGCCACCACGGGTGTTCCTTATAAACAACAATACCCAATTAAAAGCGATAATCCAGCGGTAACCAAAGAGATTGACGCGAGCGCTTTGTGGAAAAAAATTGTACACAATGCGTGGAAATCGGCCGAACCAGGTGTTCTTTTCTGGGATACCATTTTGCGTGAATCAATTCCCGATTGCTACGCCGACTTGGGTTACGAAACCGTATCGACCAATCCGTGTGGAGAGATTCCCTTGTGTCCATACGACTCATGCCGCTTGCTAGCTATCAACCTATATGGTTACGTAGTAAATCCATTTACCTCCGAAGCCTCTTTCAATTTTGAGCTATTCAAAAAGCATGTAGGCCTAGCACAACGCATAATGGACGACATAATTGATCTAGAACTCGAAAAGATAGAGCGAATTATGGAAAAAATAGCGAGCGATCCGGAAACTGAAGAGGTTAAGAAAGCTGAGCTATACCTGTGGGAGAAGATTTACAAAAAAAGTAAACAAGGAAGACGTACCGGCGTAGGCATTACGGCCGAAGGCGATATGCTGGCAGCCATGGGACTACGCTATGGAACAGAAGAGGCAACCACCTTCTCGGAGGAGGTACACAAAACGGTAGCGATCGAAGCTTACCGCTCTTCTGTAAAAATGGCCAAAGAACGAGGTGCATTCGATATATACAGTACAGAGAGAGAACAAAACAATCCATTCATAAACCGATTAAGAGAAGCCGATCCGGGATTGTACGAAGAGATGAAGAAGTATGGCCGACGCAACATTGCCTGCCTTACCATTGCTCCAACGGGTACTACGAGTCTAATGACTCAAACCACTTCGGGAATTGAACCCGTATTTATGCCTGTATACAAAAGAAGAAGAAAGGTAAATCCGAACGATCCAGAATCACAAGTGGATTTTGTGGACGAGTCGGGTGATGCTTTCGAAGAGTATTTGGTATACCACCACAAGTTTATGACCTGGATGGAGGTAAACGGATATGATACAAGCAAGCGCTACTCGCAAGAAGAGATTGACGAACTGGTAGAAAAATCGCCTTACTACAAAGCTACATCGAACGATGTAGACTGGCTAATGAAGGTGAAGATGCAGGGTCGCATTCAGAAATGGGTGGATCACTCGATTAGCGTAACGATTAACTTGCCTAACAATGTAGACGAAGAGCTTGTTAATAGACTTTACGTAGAGGCTTGGAAATCGGGATGCAAAGGGTGTACCGTCTATCGCGATGGTTCACGCTCGGGGGTACTAATCTCGGCTAAATCAGAGAAGAAAGATAGCACGCCAACTTGCAAACCACCCACCGTAGTGGAGGTAAGACCCAAAGTGCTTGAGGCGGATGTAGTACGCTTTCAAAACAACAAAGAGAAGTGGGTTGCATTTGTGGGACTTCTGGATGGACATCCTTACGAAATATTCACCGGTCTACAAGACGATGAAGAGGGAATTTCACTACCTAAATCGGTAACCAAAGGCAAAATTATTAAGAACCTAGATAGCGAAGGAAACAAACGCTATGACTTCCAATTTGAGAATAAGCGTGGCTACAAAACCACTATTGAGGGATTGTCGGAACGCTTCAATAAGGAGTACTGGAACTATGCTAAGCTCATATCGGGCGTACTTCGTTGGCGTATGCCTATTGAGAGCGTGATTAAGCTAGTCGATTCACTTCAGTTAGACAAAGAAAACATAAACACTTGGAAAAACGGAGTTGAACGCGCGCTTAAGAAGTATGTAACCGATGGAACCAAAGCAGTGGGGCAAGTATGTCCAAACTGTAACAATGAGACACTTATCTACCAAGAGGGCTGTCTGATTTGTAAGACCTGCGGATCTTCTCGTTGTGGATAATCAGCTACATACTGAAAGATGAAAGCCAAACAGATGTACATACACCTAGAAGGGATTAAACTCTATGGGTATCATGGAGTAGGAGCACAAGAAACCGTGGTAGGCTCCTACTTTTACATAGACTTAAGGGTAAAGAACGATTTTAGCCAAGCTGCTACAACCGATGAACTGACCCATACCATTAGTTATGCTGAGATTTTTGACGTAGTAAAAGAGTGCATGAAAGTGCCCTCTTTGCTACTAGAGAATCTGGCATATAAGATTGCAAAACAGCTCTTCGATACGTTTAGTACCATTGAAGAGATAGAGATTAAAGTATCCAAAGAGAATCCTCCCATGGGTGGTGAGAGTCAGAAAGTGGGTGTAGAAATCATTTACACTCGCTAAAAAGATACTGAAAGAAAAAGCTGTTGAATACCGCTATACACTTTAGATAGGAACGAGAGCATGAAGAGCGAAAGAAAAGTAATCGATTTCATGAATATCGGTAAACACTAGATAGGACTAGAAAACACGAATGGCTATTTCTAACGAATCAAACCAAGCAACAGAGCAAGCTCCGTTTATAGATTACAAGGGCTGAATCCTTTCGAGGATTCAGCCCTTGTAATCTATAAACGGAGCCCAATTTGGAATCAAGTAAGATTCTAGCAATCAGCTTTTCTATGTTCGAGAAGCTATTAAAAATGCATTGCCTAGAAAAAATGCAGCAATCCAATGACTTAATAACTGATTACCAGCGTGTGATTAATTCTAAAGAGCCTCTCCTTTGCGCTTTCTTCTACGCTGAGTAACCCGTTCTACGGCCTCGGCTACCACTGCTTTACCATCAAAGCGCTGGGTATAACCTGTATAATCAGGATGTGTACGTTCGTAAGCAGGATCAACAAAGAGTGGACTTGTAATGATGTGATCGGCCGTAGAGCGATTGCAGCAGAAAATAATATTTTCTACACCTGCCAAGCGAGTTAACGCTTTTACATCGGTATCATGAGGCTGCAAGGTCATAGGATCGGTAAAGAAGAATAGGTAATCAATCTCTCCGTCGACAATGCGAGAACCAATTTGCTGATCTCCCCCAAGTGGACCCGATTTAAGGGTAGTTACATCCCATTCAACCTCCGGATGTTTCTTCTGCAAAGCCTCTTTAACAAGCTTACCCGTTGTACCCGTGCAGTAAAACTTATGACCTACCAGTAGCTCCGAATTCCAAAGAACCCACTCAATCATGTCTTTCTTCATGGCGTCGTGAGCCACTAATCCTATTTTTCGTACCAATGTTTCTTTTCCCATATTTTATCAATTTAAGCAAAATATATAGTTTAATTAGCGTGGAAGAGCATGACTAAAGAGAGTTATTGGCCGCTCTAGAGCACTTTCATACGCCCAGTCAAAAAAAACAAAAGGCAGAATAGACTCTCAAGACTACATATCCAAATTCACTTCATTAGACCCATGGATCTTCTACTATAGAAACAAAAGTAAGAAAAAAAAGATCACAAAGAGGAAAACAAACGGCATCTTTTTACATAGTAATGCCAAACAAGTAGAATAGATCTGCGCTCTGGAATATCAAATAGAATGGTTTTTTGAAGATTATCTTGGCGTACTGCATCAAGAGAAGTCCGCATCTGCGCAAAAGCCCTACGTGCCTTGTATACAGCTAAAGCATTCCCCTTTTCACCCTTGGACAGAAAAACAAAAAAAGCCAGCCAATCGAGCAAAAAGCGCACCAAGCAAACCCGCTTCCACTCCGCATCGGGTAGATTTTTATAGAGCATCAGCAAATTATTTCGAAAGTTCAAGAAGGTCTTGTGTGGATTCTCGGGTTGTAAGGTACCACCTCCCAGATGATAAACTGAGCTTTGGGGGATACAAACAATCTTCCTGCCGCGACTTCTCAACCGCCAGCAGAGATCAATCTCCTCCATGTGAGCAAAAAAGGAGGCATCAAATCCACCTACCTCTTGAAACTCTTTCAGTCGGATGCAAAGCGCTGCACCACTGGCCCAGAACAAAGAAGCAACCGAATCATACTGCCCCTGATCTAACTCGACCTCATCAAACATACGCCCTCGACAAAAGGGGTAACCATAGGTATCAATATAACCTCCTGCAGCACCAGCATGCTCGAAAGAGTGCCTGCTTCGTTCACTCAGAATCTTAGGCTGACAGGCTGCCACCTCGGAATGATTTTCTAAGTAATTAACCATAGGAGTAAGCCAGTTAGGGGTAACCTCTACATCACTATTTAAAAGCACAACATAGGTAGCCTGTATGGATTTTAAAGCCTGATTATACCCCTCCGCAAAGCCGTAATTTTGTGGAAGTTGTATCCACTGAACTGTAGGAAAATCGGAGTGAATAAGTTGTCTAGATTCATCGGTCGAACCATTGTCGGCAACATAGACCCCTACCCCATCTTGGCTAGAATGTTCTACCACCGATGGAAGAAAACGGCGAAGCATAGCTTCGCCATTCCAGTTCAGTATTACAACCGCTACATTCATACTCTTTCTCCTAGGAGTGAAGTACCATCAGCCGTGAGTTCACCCAGCTTAACCCGAATGAGCTGATTGTCTAAATCGTTATTGTGGGGCAATTCAACCCGTATATAGTTCTCTGTAAATCCATGCATAGGCATATCCTCTTTGGACTTTTCCATCAATACGAGCTTCTCTTGTCCAATATACTTGGAGTAGAAAGCCTTAGTTTTCATCTCAGATAGCGCTAGTAAACGTTGACTACGCTTGTGCTTATCTTCAGTAGAGACTACATGATCAATTTTGATAGCCTGTGTTCCAGGACGCTCAGAATAACTAAATACGTGCAGCTGAGTCACATCGAGTGATTCAATAAAGCGATATGCATCTTCAAAGAACTCTTCAGTTTCTCCGCGAGTTCCTACAATCACATCGACCCCAATGAAAGCATCGGGTATAACCTGCTTAATCTTCTCTATTTTCGAAGCAAAGAGAGCCGTATCATAGCGGCGACGCATTAATTTTAACACCTCATCACTACCCGATTGCAAGGGGATATGAAAATGAGGCATAAAGGCACGCGAAGTTGCCACATACGCTATCACCTCATCGGTAAGCAGATTGGGCTCAATCGAAGAGATACGATAACGCTCAATTCCCTCTACCTGATCGAGTGCTTTAACCAAATCTAAAAAGGTTTCGCCAGTAGTTTTACCAAAATCACCAATGTTAACCCCCGTTAGCACAATCTCCTTTCCTCCCTCTTGGGCAGCCTGACGCGCTTGAGCTACTAACTCTTCAATTTTACCATTCCGACTTCTGCCTCTGGCAAACGGAAT
This sequence comes from Phocaeicola sp., assembly GCA_051651025.1. Classification (GTDB taxonomy): domain Bacteria; phylum Bacteroidota; class Bacteroidia; order Bacteroidales; family Bacteroidaceae; genus Phocaeicola. Next base: position 12,260 of record JBOFRN010000151.1, on the reverse strand, counting down.
TGTACAATAGGAACAATAATAGTCACACCCATCTTGCACCTTCAAAAAGTAGCGCGTACGATCACCTCTAGAGCAAGAAGGAACAAACAGACGTATCTCTTTAGTGGCAGTTGTAATGGCCTCGCCGTGATCATGCTTTTGTAAGTTGCCTAAATGCTGTAAAAGTTCCCCTTTTTGATTAGCACCAAGTACCAAGTCAACACCCTCCATGCTTGCTATCTGATCGGGTTTAAGCTGCGCATAACAGCCGGTTACCACGACAAAAGCACCGGGATGATTTCGTACCATTTTATGAATAGCCTGGCGACATTTTTTATCGGCCATTTCGGTAACAGAGCAGGTATTAATGACACAAATATCAGCCTTTTCGCCTGCTCTTGCAGTACGAACACCTGCCTCTTTAAGCGTTTTACCAATGGTAGAGGTTTCTGAAAAATTTAGTTTGCAGCCCAAAGTATAATAGACTGCTATTTTGTTTTGAAATATGGTTGAATCAATCATTCTCTTTCATCATTTATTACCCGGCAAAGTTACATATTATTCTCATTAAAAATTTAGCAATAGAGATAATTATATCTATAGCGTAGAGGCAATATGCAACCATACAGAGAAGATTAAGAGCAATAAAGTGAAAAAAAGTATCACTAGAAGAGGATTTGATTGCTATATAAATGTGAAAAACAAATTTTCAAAGAAAATAATTACATGTTTTTAAACAACCTATTTAAAAATAATCTACATTTGCATCGATTTAGATAACAAATTCAGGATTATAACAAGAAAATTAAGATGAAAAAATTAGCATTTTTACTTGTAGCAGTTATTGCACTTGCTTCTTGCGGCAATAAATCAGCAAGCAACTCAACTGAAATGACAGCAGAACAAGCACTTGCTACCGAAGCTGCTGTAGCGGCAGACTCAGCAAGCTGCTGCAAAGGAAAAGAAGCAGCAGATTCAACAGCTTGCTGCGGAGGTAAAGAGGCAACAGACTCTACAGCATGCTGCGGTGGACATGCAAAAGAAAACACTCCAGCGGCTGAGTAAGCAATTCACTGCTTAACAGATTTATTTAAAAGCGGTTTATTGTTGCAAGACAATAAACCGCTTTTAAATTATACAACGCTTTAAAGCTCATCACCGAAATAAGCAAGAAAACCCCTCCAACTATCAATTCACCCCCAGTGCTACCCCACATCTCTAACTCCAACAAAGAGCAGCAAATAGAACAAAAACAAGGAAAAAACCAAGAAACTAAGGAGGAAAGCACTCACCTCACCAGCATTAGCCGCGAGCAACAGAGCAGATTAAAAACATTATACAAGCGATAGCAAAGCCATGCAGTTTTAATTTTAAGGGTTATTACATTGAGTAAAAAAGAAGGAGATACCTATAAAAAAATAGGAGGTGTACAAAATGTACACCTCCTATCAATATCAAAAGTCTTTACAGATTACTCAGCAACAACTTCGAAAGCGATCTCTACAGAAACCTCTTTGTGAAGTCTGATAACCGCTTTGTAAGAACCAACTTCTTTTACAGCATCTTTCACAATTATTGTTTTTCTGTCTACTTTGTGACCTAGTTTTTCTAGTTCTTCAGCAATTTGGATATTACCTACAGAACCAAAGATAGAGCCAGTAGCGCTTACTTTAGTAGCGATAGTCAAAGCAACATCTTTCAATGTTTCTGCTACAGCTTCTGCATCTTTCTTAATCTTCTCCAATTTGTGAGCACGTTGCTTCAAATCTTCTGCCAACATTTTTTTAGCAGATGGTGAAGCGATGATTGCTTTTCCAGTAGGAATAAGATAGTTACGACCGTAACCAGCCTTTACTGTTACAATGTCATTTTTGTAGCCTAAGTTCGCTACGTCTTCTTTCAAAATGATTTCCATATCTTCTCCTCCTTATTATTTCATCATGTCAGTTACAAATGGAAGCAACGCCAAGTGACGAGCTCTCTTTACAGCTTGTGAAATACGACGTTGGAATTTCAACGAAGTACCAGTAATACGACGAGGAAGGATTTTACCTTGCTCATTCAAGAATTTTTTCAAAAACTCAGGATCTTTGTAATCGATGTATCTGATACCACTCTTTTTGAAACGGCAGTATTTTTTCTTCTTAACATCTACTGTAGGAGGTGTTAAATATCTAATTTCTGATTGTTGTGCCATGATTAATCCTCCTTCTTAGTTGATTTAACATTTCTTCTTTTCGCTGCATACTCAGCTGCATACTTATCCATTCTGAAAGTCAAGAAACGGATAACACGCTCGTCACGACGGAAGTTAAGTTCCAACTTGTCAATCACTTTAGCGTCAGCTTTGAATTCTACCAATTGATAAAATCCAGTTGATTTCTTTTGAATAGGGTAAGCCAATTTCTTTAGGCCCCAGTTCTCTTCATTGATAATCTCTGCACCTTCTGCAGTCAGAATACCTTTGAATTTTTCTACCGCTTCCTTCATCTGAACATCAGACAAAACGGGAGTTAAAATGAAAACGGTTTCGTATTGATTCATACTACGTTAATTAAATGAGTAAATAAAAATTTTATTTCGCGGTGCAAAGGTAATCATTTCCGAATGAATTCACAAACAGTTCTTCCAAATAATCTGAACACCGCTTCAAAAAAAGATACATTTATAATTATTTAGAGTTTCATTATTGCGACTCTCCCTTGCGTGGCTACAAAGAATGCGCAAAGAAGACCTGAGAGTCGGCCCAGCACCACCCAACTCGTAACACGACTACAGCTACATCACTACAGCTACGTCTTCTAAAAGGAGGGTATCGTTTCATTTTGCAACTAATTTCTCCTTTTATTTTTTTTTATTTATCCCGCATTTGAGTTATTAAAAGAAGTATTGTACCTTTGTAAAGTTGTTTAAACAATAATTTTATGATAGAACAATTTAGCTTTGACATCCAATTAATATTTGCGATCCTGAACGGAAAAGTTTCGGCTGCAATCAATCGTAAACTGAGCCGCAATTTTCGATTAAATAATATCGATATCACTCCAGAGCAATGGACCGTGCTTCTTTTTCTTTGGGAAAAAGATGGCGTTACGCAGCAAGAGCTATGTAATGCTACGTTTAAAGACAAGCCTAGCATGACTCGATTAATTGATAATATGGAGAAGCAACACCTAGTTGTTCGCATATCGGACAAAAACGATCGTAGAACAAACCTTGTCCATTTAACGAAGACCGGCAAGGAGCTGGAGGAGAAAGCGCGTTTTGTAGCAAACAAAACACTTAAGGAGGCTCTCAAAGGGATCACCCTAGATGAGCTCACAGTCAGCCAAAAAGTTCTAAGGAAGATCTTCACAAACACAAAGGACTAAAGTTAAAGCTCATTCGTTTTTTTTTCTAAAATTATTTCCATTCTAAAAGAATTATGCTTTAATTTGCGCATAAGAATAAACAATCTATTAAAAAATACACACATGAAAAGCTTATTAAAAAACTTAGGCCTGATTATGATTATTATTGGTGCCGCTATTTTAATCGGAATATTCTTCACTGGTAGCGCAGCTATTAGCGACAACACGGTTCTAGGAAGTAGCGTAGCACTTATCATTAGCGGGATAGTTGTTTACATTGTAATTAATAAAAGAATTACAGACTAACCAATTGGCTTTATAGCAATAAAAAAAACCAGAGTTTTCACTCTGGTTTTTTTTATTGCTTATCATGTAATTAATCCACTTCAGGTGTAATCAGTTTGTAACCTTTACCATGAATATTGATAATTTCGATTGAATCATCCTCTTTCAAGTGCTTACGAAGTTTCGTAATATAAACATCCATACTTCTTGCGTTGAAGTAATTGTCATCAATCCAGATCGTCTTTAACGCAAAATCGCGTTGAAGAATCTCATTGGCATGAGCGCACAACAAACCAAGTAGTTCAGACTCTTTCGTAGTAAGCTTGGTTGTTTTTCCATCGATTGATAACACTTGCTTTTGAGTATCGAATGTAAAGCGTCCAATCTTATAGACACTGTTTTCTTTGTTTTTCTTTCCACGAACACGACGCAAGATAGCTTCGATACGGAAAGTCAACTCTTCCATACTAAATGGCTTCGTAATATAATCGTCAGCACCAATCTTAAAGCCTTCCAAGATATCCTCTTTCAACGTCTTAGCTGTCAAGAAAATAATTGGAATTTGAGCGTTAGCTGCTCTAATCTCTTGCGCCAAAGTAAATCCATCCTTTTTAGGCATCATTACATCTAGCACACACAAATCGAATTTAGATTTCAAGAAAGTTTTAAAACCAACCTCTCCATCTGGGCAAAGTTCGGCTGAATACCCTTTTGCCTGCAAATATTCTCTTAATAACATGCCAAGATTCTCATCATCTTCGCACAACAAAATACGCAATTTATCATCCATACTATACATTTTTAAATAACGGTAATACTATTATAAACTTGGTTCCTACATTTAACTCACTCTCTGCACGAATGGTTCCTTTGTGGTCTTGAATAATCTTCTTTACATAAGCAAGTCCCAATCCAAATCCTTTCACATCATGCAAATTTCCTGTATGAACTCTATAAAACTTATCAAATATCTTTTTTATATTTTCCTTCTTAATCCCAATACCATTGTCTTCGATAGAGATGTAGAGCTTGTTCGTTTCATTCCACGTTTTAATGTTCAGCGACAGCTCTCCCTCCTCCTTTTTATACTTCACAGCATTGTCCAAAATATTGAATATAACATTGGTAAAGTGCATTTCATCTACAAATATATAAGGATCAAGGGCATCTAGATTGGAGGTAATAGTACCGTTGTAACGCTCCACCTTCAACGTAAATGTATTCAACACACCTTTAATCACATCATTTGCATTAAGCTCTTTCATTTTCAAGACCGCCTTCTGTCTCTCAAACATAGACATCTGAAGCACCTTTTCTACTTGGAACCGCAAACGCTTGGTCTCGTCATTAATCACTCCCGAAATGTGCTGAAACATGGTAGGCGACTTTGAAATAGCAGGATCTTTAAGCATCTGAGCAGCCAATGATATGGTAGAGATTGGCGTTTTAAACTCGTGCGTCATGTTATTGATAAAGTCATTCTTTATTTCAGTCAATTTCTTTTGGCGGAAAATGATGTATATGGTAAACGTAAATGTAATAAGCAATACAATGGTAAAGATGATGGAAGGAATCATGAACTTAACCGAACTGTATATATGACTACTCAATGTTGGAAAATGAACATTCACCATTCCCATTCGTGCTGGAGGATCATTCTTAAATAAGACCCGCGAATAGATATGATTAATTCCTTCATCCGTAAAATCAGAACAGTGATACACCTCAATCCCCTCTCTATCAGTCACCGTAAAATGATAGGGAATATCAATCCCATTATTGAGCAACTCAGCCTGCAAAAAGTAGTCCAACTGTTTAAAGTTAATACGCTTCGACAAGGGTCTATCGCTCGCAGTATATAGAATGCTATAAACTACCTCATCCAACAGAGCACGCTGATATACATAACGATCTTTAATAATTTCCTGAAGCGCTCTAGAAGTTTGCGGAATATTCTTTCCGGTAGATATGATAGCTTTGGGAACACTAGAGGGCCGAGCCGTATTCAGTTTCATTTTTAGCTCGAATGAAGAATTTCCTCCAAACACATTCGATTTTAAACCGAAGTGCTGTACATTCGAAAAAGAGCCATGTGCTCCATGAGCCACACTATCTGCTCCAGCCATGGCCATTTGCTGCTCATACATCTGCTGAGCCGCACGTTCAGTAGCCTCCACGTCAGCTTCAAGATATTTTTTCGTCTCTACCAACTCAATATTTCTACAAGCTTGAGCCAAGCTGCGTTGAACAGATTCATCAAACTGCCCTTTGCGCATCTTCACCATCTCTTCTATGTAACTAACTTGCAAATAGAGCAAGCTTAGAAAAGAGAGGCCCATTACAGTGCCTAAAATCCAAATCGTTGTCTTCTTCATGCAGCAAAAGTACAGATGTTAATTTTAACAACACAATTACTTAACCTTAATTATAAATATCTTTTTCATTATTAACCCTATTAGGCCTTTAAATGAATAGGAAACAATAGAATAAAGAAATTTGTTCACAGAATAAGTAAAAAAAAACATAACCTAAAATAGCAATTAACCAAATTCAAAAGAGCTAAAGCAGGTAATTTCAAAATTAAAAAGAGCATGAATGTATCAAAAACAGATACATTCATGCTCCTATTCATACCCAAGAAGTTCTTACTCCTCCTTTTCTTGCTCTTCGAACTCCTTCACTAGTTTCTCTTGAACATCGGATGGAACCAACTCATAACTTGCAAATTTCATAATAAACGAGGCGCGTCCCCCCGTTAATGAACTTAATGCAGTAGAATAAGAAGACATCTCTTTCAAAGGCACCTTTGCTATTAGCTTTTCATAGCCACTTTCACTACTCATCCCCATAATCATCCCTCTACGCCCTTGTAAGTCGCTCATAACATCGCCCATTCTATCACTCGGAACAAACACCTCTACATCGTATATAGGTTCCAATATTTTAGGACCTGCATTCTTAAATGCCTCACTAAAGGCATTTCTACCAGCAAGCATAAACGAAATCTCATTCGAATCAACAGGGTGCATCTTTCCATCATACACGATAACGCGTACATCACGTGCATACGAACCCGTCAAAGGGCCCTGCTCCATGCGACTCATCACCCCTTTTAATATGGCAGGTAAGAAACGCGTATCGATAGCACCACCTACAATGCTATTAACAAGTACCAACTTACCACCCCACTCTAGGGCAACCTCTTCCACACCACGTACATTCATCTTGAACTCTTGGCCATTAAATTTGTAAGTATCGGGCATAGGCATACCTTCATAATAGGGCTCTACAATAAGGTGTACCTCACCAAACTGTCCAGCACCACCCGATTGTTTTTTATGTCGATAATCGGAACGAGAGGCTTTCGTTATGGTTTCGCGGTAAGGAATCTTAGGCTCTTCGAACTTAATGGGTAGCTTTTCATTGTGCTCCAATCGCCATTTTAGTGTACGTAAATGAAATTCACCTTGTCCATGTACGATAATTTGCTTAAGCTCTTTGGATTGCTCAATTACCCAAGTCGGATCTTCTTCGTGCATACGGTGTAAAATAACCATCATCTTTTCAGTATCAGCCTCATTTACCGGCTTCACTGCCCGTGAGTAACGCGAGTTCGGATATTTCACAAAGTTAAAGCGATGTTCACTACCCTTCGCATTCAGCGTATTGCCTGTTTTTACATCTTTCAGTTTAACTGTACAACCGATATCACCGGCTCTAAGCTCTTGCACAGCGATTCGGTTGGCACCCGCACAAGCAAAGAGTTGCGCCATGCGCTCTTTAGAACCTCTATCTATATTGGTTAAGTCGTCACCTTCTCTAACGACTCCACTCATTACTTTAAAATACTGCACCCCACCAATATGAGGCTCTACCGCTGTTTTAAAGAAGTAGAGTGAGGTTGGCGCATTGGAATCTGGGTTGACTACTTCGCCACGTGTATTGTGAACCTGAGGCATTTGGTCAACAAAAGGAACCACATTCCCCAAGAACTCCATTAAACGAGTCACGCCCATATCTTTTCCTGCACAAACACAAAAAACAGGGAACATACCTCGATTGGCCAATCCCAAACGAATTCCATCGCGCATTTCATCCTCTGTTAACGATTCCGATTCAAAGAATTTCTCCATCAACTCCTCATCATTCTCGGCGGCAGCCTCAACCAAACGCTTGTGCCACTCCATTGCTTTCTCCTTCTCGCTATCGGGTATCTCTTCAATCGTAGGTTTTCCACCCTCGGGTCCCCACGAATATTTTTTCATCAACAACACATCAATCAACTCATGAAAGTTAGGACCAGTCTCTAAAGGGTATTGAACCGGCACTACTTTGCTGCCATAAATAGAGGTGAGCTGCTCGAGCACTGAGTCATAATCGCACTTCTCATTATCGAGTTGGTTTACCAAGAAGATAACAGGCTTACGCAGCTTTTCGGTATAACGGAAGTGATTTTGGGTACCCACCTCGGGACCATACTGTCCATTTAATAATAAGATTGCTGTATCTGTTACATTTAAAGCAGTCATAGCAGCTCCTACAAAGTCATCACTCCCCGGACAATCTATTATATTTAGTTTCTTATTGTTCCATTCTACATGGTATACCGTCGAGAAAACCGAGTAGCCATACTCCTGCTCAACGGGGAAATAGTCACTAACCGTATTCTTGGCAGTAATTCTGCCACGGCGTTTTATAATACCACCCTCAAAGAGCAGAGACTCAGTGAGAGTGGTTTTCCCAGATCCGTCATTGCCCAAAAGAGCAATGTTCTTGATTTCGTTTGTTTGGTATACTTTCATAATAAACACTGTTTAGATGTTAACAAACAGGCATGATTTTCACACCATTTACTTTATTCTGCGCAAAATAGAGAATTCAATCAATAAAAGCAATGCAAATGAAGGTGTTACAAAACTATGTTCTGAAACACTTATTATTATTTATTAAACAATTGAAGTGTGAAAGTTCCAATAGAAAGAGGGTACCACACACCCCTTAAAAGTAGAAATAGAGCAGGCAGATTTTAAGAGTAAGCGAGCAAAAAGAGTGCATAAAACCGCTCTACAGACCATTTAGAAGCACCTCTCTACACAAGCGCTTGTGCAGAGAGGTACATCAGGTTATGCAGAGCTGCACAACCGCTTGTGCAGCTCTGCATAACCGCTTGTGCAAAAAGGGCCTCGAAAGGAGGCAAAAAGAGAAGACATGAGTTTGGTTAGAAAGAGGAACACCCCCTATACAAAGAGGCAGCGAAGAGAGGTGAGGTGAAAGAATTTTTATAGACTAAGATAGAACGAATAGTGCCAATGAACACTATATTTGCACCCAATAAAAACTGACTTATGGCTGGCATTTACCTACACATACCCTTCTGCAAGATGCGCTGCATCTACTGCGATTTCTATTCGACTACGCAAAGCGATCAAAAATCGGCCTACATTCAGGCGCTCTGCAAGGAGATTGAAAATCGAAAATCGTACTTGAATGGAGCCCCTATAGAGACCATCTATTTGGGAGGAGGAACCCCTTCTCAGCTAGAGAAAAGCGACTTTGAACAGATATTCAATACCATCTACACCCACTTTCAAGTAGAGAAAGGTGCCGAGATTACCCTTGAGGCCAACCCCGATGATTTGACACCTGACTATATAAGAGATTTGCGAAAGCTACCCTTTAACCGAATTAGCATGGGTATACAAACCTTTCACGACCCCACCTTGAAACTTCTAAAGCGTAGACACACGGCTCAACAAGCTATTGATGCCTACCATCATTGCCGCGAGGCTGGATTTGAAAATATCAGCCTAGACTTGATGTATGGCCTACCTGGCGAAACCCTATCTATATGGGAAGATGATTTGGAGCAAATCACAAAATTAAGACCCGAACACATATCGGCCTACCATCTTATATACGAGGAGGAGACGGTACTCTGGAAGCTTCGCGAAGAGAATAGAGTGGCCGAAGCCGACGAAGAGGATAGCTTACTCTTCTTTCAGCAACTCATGGACCGACTACAAGCAGCCGGTTATGAGCAGTACGAGATCTCGAATTTCAGCTTACCGGGGCTTCACTCTCGACACAACTCGAGCTACTGGACAGGCCAATCTTATCTAGGCTGTGGACCCTCGGCACACTCCTACAATGGAGAAAGTAGAGTTGCGAACCTGCCCTCCTTAAAGAAATACATAGAGGGAATAGACAGCAACCTACCCATAAGTGAGGTAGAAGAGCTCGATATATACACCCGATACAACGACTTTGTAATTACCTCCCTGCGCACCAAATGGGGACTCTCGCTAAACAGACTCAAAGCGCTCTTTGGAGATAAACTATATAACTACTGCCTAGAAATGGCTGCCCCCTATCTGGCACAAAAAAAGCTTGAGCAAACCGAAGAGGTTCTTCGGTTTACCCAAGCAGGTATTTTTCTTTCGGATGGAATAATGAGCGAGTTGCTCTGGGTGGAGGAGTAAGCCTCTACCCTTTTCCCCATTTAAGCTAAGCTGTAAACAACATCCATCACCTGTTGTGCAATGTGCTCCGCCTCTTCGAGTGTAGCCGCCTCCGAATAGACACGGATAATGGGCTCCGTATTACTCTTACGCAAGTGCACCCACTGATTGGCAAAATCAATCTTCACACCATCAATATCGTTTATCTTCTCTGCCTTGTAAAGCTCTTTGATTTTCACCAAAATAGCATCAACATCGGTTTCGGGAGTCAAATCAATGCGGTTTTTAGCCATGTAGTAAGTAGGATAAGAGGCACGTAGCTCGCTTACCTTTTTACCTTCGTGTGCCAAATGGCTCAAGAAAAGTGCGATACCTACAAGAGCATCTCTACCGTAGTGACTTTCAGGGTAGATAATTCCCCCGTTTCCTTCGCCACCAATCACAGCACCTGTCTCTTTCATTTTGGTAACCACATTCACCTCGCCTACTGCCGAAGCTGCATAGCTTTGACCATATTTTAGAGTCACATCGCTCAAAGCACGAGTAGAGCTTAAGTTCGATACCGTATTACCAGGAGTATGTTTCAATATATAATCGGCAACCGATACCAGGGTATACTCTTCGCCATACATTTCGCCATTTTCGGCAATCATAGCAAGTCTATCTACATCGGGGTCTACCACGAATGCCACATCGGCTTTACCGCTCTTCATTACATTCATAATATCGCCTAGATTCTTCTCCAAAGGCTCAGGGTTGTGTTGGAAGTCGCCTGTAGGCTCACAATATAGTTTTTCGATCTCCGTTACACCCAATTGCTGCAAGAGCTTAGGAAGCACTACCCCCCCTACTGAGTTCACCGCATCGATGGCTACTTTGAATTTTGCATTGCGGATGGCGTCCACATCTACTAAGTTCAATGCCAATACATGATCGATGTGTTTTTGATCGTATGAATCGTCTTCACGGTAGCTACCTAGATCATCTACTTCAGCATAATCAAAAGCCTCTGCTTCGGCAATGGCTAAAATCTCTTCACCTTCGGCTGCATTTAAGAATTCTCCTTTTTCGTTTAGGAGTTTCAAAGCATTCCACTGTTTAGGATTGTGACTGGCTGTAAGAATGATACCACCGCATGCTCCCTCCATAGTAACTGCCAACTCGGTGGTAGGTGTCGAAGCTAAGCCAATGTTCACCACATCGAAGCCCATGCCCATAAGCGTACCACACACAATTTGTCTTACCATTTCGCCAGAGATACGTGCATCTCTACCCACTACGATTTTTTGACCTTTACCAGCACCTGTTTTTTTGCGAACCAGTGTAGCATAAGCCGATGTGAATTTCACTACGTCGAGAGGCGTTAATCCTTGACCAACTGCCCCACCGATAGTACCTCGGATACCCGAGATTGATTTAATTAAAGTCATCTGTCTAATTGAAAGGTTATATTATAATAGCAGGGATAAACGCTTGAAGAGGCATCTGCTTGTCCCACATTGTGAGGAACAATAAGTTTTACTTTAGCGCGTCCTGCAATTTCGCGTCCTGTTTTTATATATCTAAAAGGAATTAACCAACCAGTTGGCACCGCTGTGCTATAGCCCGACATAGCCGATGCACTGCTAAAGCTTCCATAGTAGTTACGACCAGAAATAGTAAGCGTAAATTCATCGGGATGGGGATAGTAGTTCGCTATGGTATTCAAAGAGATTGTATCGCGTGTACCATCGGTATTGAGTCTTTCCTCTACATAGCGTGCCAATAGACCAAAGTTACCATCCTCTAAAACAGGTCCGGTTCCTCTTTCAAGAACTTGCATATAGACCCCATTATCGGGGAAAAGAACATATTCATTATCTGCTACATTCGTTGTAGAATCTTGTGCTTGAAAAGTTTCGAGACTAATTACCTTGATATTTTCCTTTTCAATAAAACGTTGGATTGCTTCACGCTCATCCTCTTTCATTTCTGCATAGGTTTTACTCGAATCACATGCCTGGAAAGCAAGTCCAAAGGCCATTACAGCGCCCAATAATATACGTAAATTCTTCATCTTTAATTTCTACTAATTTTTGCTGACAAAAGTAATAAATAGCTTCCTATCTACTCCTATCTTTCGATGCAATTATACTAAAATAACTAATTTTTGACCATTAAAAGTTTTTCATATTTCACCAAAGCCTGC
>JBOFRN010000150.1:0-68392 GCA_051651025.1 Phocaeicola sp. | reverse complement strand
ACACTACCCCTCTTTGATATTATCCAGCCATTGCAAAACTGGAAATACAAGTTAAAATGGATTACTAGTGACAAAAGTATGTTCCAGCGTAGATAGTTCAAAAGCCAAAATAAATAGCTTCAAAGGACTCTTTTCGTATATTAACTAAATATCATTTCAATATACTATCAAAAATGATGTTTTAAAACAGATTATTTGGTATCTTTGCGCCGAATTATTCACATAAGTATTAGATAACAAAATATGGAACTAACCAATAAATTTAAAGATGATGTGTGGAGCAAAGAGATAAACGTAGCTAACTTTGTTCACGAAAACATTACTCCTTATACCGGTGACGCCTCTTTCCTAGCAGGCCCAACAGAGAGAACTACCAAAATCTGGAACATCTGCTTGCAAGCTTTAAAAGAAGAGAATGCCAACAATGGCGTGCGCTCTTTGGACAATGCAACAATCTCGACTATTACCTCACACAAAGCAGGTTACATCGATCAAGAGAATGAGCTTATCGTAGGTTTGCAAACAGACGAGGTACTTAGACGCTCGATTAAGCCTTTTGGTGGAATTGCAGTAGTAGAGAAAGCTTGTCGTGAAAACGGTATTGAAGTAGAAGACCGTGTAAAAGACATCTTCCGCAACTACCGTAAAACACACAACGACGGTGTATTTGATGCATATACAGATGAAATCCGTGCTTTCCGTTCATTAGGTTTCCTTACTGGACTACCTGACAACTATGCACGTGGCCGTATAATTGGTGACTACAGACGTTTGGCACTTTATGGTATCGACCGTTTGATCGAGGCTAAAAAAGAAGATCTTAAAAAGATTGTCAGCCCGATGACAGACGCTAACATTCGCCTACGCGAAGAGGTTTCTGAGCAAATCAAAGCCCTAAAAGAGATTAAAGTACTTGGAGAATCTTATGGTTTCGACTTGAGCCGCCCTGCAACTTCTGCACAAGAAGCTGTACAATGGGTATACATGGCTTATCTTGCAGCTATTAAAGAACAAGATGGTGCAGCGATGTCATTGGGTAACGTATCTTCATTCCTAGATATCTACATGGAGTACGATTTGAACAATGGAATCATTGATGAAACCTTTGCTCAAGAATTGATTGACCAATTCGTTATTAAATTACGTATGGTTCGCCATCTACGTATGCAAGCATACAACGATATCTTTGCTGGTGACCCTACTTGGGTAACAGAATCTATCGGTGGACGTTTTAACGACGGACGTACAAAGGTTACAAAAACGTCATTCCGTTTCCTACAAACGTTGTACAACCTAGGCCCTTCACCCGAGCCTAACATGACTGTACTTTGGAGCGATGAGCTTCCAGAAGGATTCAAAAACTTCTGTGCACAAGTTTCTATCGACACTTCATCTGTACAATACGAGAACGACGAGTTGATGCGTGAAGTACGTAACAATGATGACTACGGTATTGCTTGTTGCGTTTCTTACCAAGCAATCGGTAAGCAAATTCAATTCTTCGGTGCACGTTGTAACATGGCAAAAGCATTGTTACTAGCTGTAAACGGTGGACGTTGCGAATATACAGGAACTCAAATCATCAACGATATCCCCGTACTAACTGGCGATGTGTTGAATTATGAAGAGGTATTGATCAACTTCAAGAAGGTATTGACTCAAATTGCTCGCGTTTACAACGATGCAATGAACATTATCCACTACATGCACGATAAGTACTACTACGAACGTGCACAAATGGCCTTTATCGATACAAACCCAGGAATCAACTTGGCATATGGTGTAGCTGGTTTATCAATCGTAATTGACTCACTTTCGGCTATTAAATATGGTAAAGTGACAGCTAAACGTAACGAAATTGGTTTGACTGAAGAGTTCGAAACTGAAAATGAATTCCCTTGCTTCGGTAACGATGATGATCGTGTAGACCACCTTGGCGTAGATATGGTATACTTCTTTAACGAAGAGTTGAAGAAACACGCTATCTACAAAAATGCACAAGCTACTCTTTCATTGCTAACGATTACTTCGAACGTAATGTACGGTAAAAAAACAGGTGCTACTCCTGATGGACGTGCAAAAGGCGTTGCTTTTGCTCCAGGTGCTAATCCTATGCATGGACGTGACAAGAAGGGAGCCGTTGCTTCACTAAACTCGGTGACTAAATTGCGTTACCGCGATGCACAAGATGGTATTAGTAACACCTTCTCTATCGTACCTAAATCACTAGGTGTAGATGCTGAGACTCGTATTGAAAACTTGGTAACTATGATGGATGGTTACTTCATTAAAGGTGCACACCACTTGAACGTAAACGTATTGAACCGTGAAATGTTAGAAGATGCCATGGAGCATCCTGAAAACTATCCACAACTTACAATTCGCGTTTCGGGTTATGCGGTTAACTTCATCAAGCTAAGCCGTGAGCACCAGCTTGAGGTAATCAGCCGTTCATTCCACCAAAGAATGTAAGATTGCTCCAGTAGTTCAACTCCAGAATTACGAGTAATTATTGAATAAAAGAAGCTGTCTCGTTCTCTGAACCAGCCCTACTCTAGAAGTGTTCTATCATAGAGAAGAGCTGAAACAGAATAGAGAGAGCTTCTTTTTTTTATCCACCCAGAATAACAAGAGAATTATGAATAATCAGATGCCAATCCTTGTACACTCGTACGAATCATTGGGAACGTTCGATGGTCCTGGACTCAGACTGGTAGTCTTTTTACAGGGTTGCAACTTCCGTTGCCTCTACTGTGCAAACCCCGACACCATTGATCGGAAAGGAGAAAGTGTACCCACTACTGCCGAAGAGATTCTAAAGATGGCTGTTAGCCAGAAGCCTTTTTTTGGAAAGAAAGGCGGGATTACGTTTAGTGGAGGAGAACCAACCATGCAGGCCGAAGCTTTAATACCTCTTTTTAAGATGCTTAAAGAGGAAGGTATACACATCTGTCTAGACACCAATGGTGGTCTGTGGAATAAGCATGTAGAAGAGTTACTTAGTCTGACCGATTTAGTACTTCTAGATGTGAAAGAGTTCAATAACACCCGACACAAGTTACTCACAGAAAGAAGTAACGAGCAAACCTTACAAACAGCAAAGTGGCTGGAGGAGAACCAAAAGCCGATGTGGCTACGTTATGTTTTAGTACCTGGATACAGTGATTTTGAGGAAGATATCCGCGCACTAGGCAAACATTTTGAATCGTATCAAAAGATTGAACGCATAGAGGTACTCCCCTACCACACGTTAGGATCGCATAAATACGAATTGCTAGGGAAAACGTATCAACTTAAAGGAGTACAAGAAAATAGCCCCAACCAACTGGAAGAGGCTAAGAAACTCTTTGACACCTACTTTAAAAACGTATACGTAAACTAGCCCTTTGCTTAAAAGCCAACAAAGGGCTAGCTAAATTAGCTATAACAAAGCCGCCAAAGCTTCGATATCTGCACGAGTAGTAGACCAACTGGTCACTAAGCGTACCACGGTATGCTCATCATCGGCTTTTTCCCATACTCCCAATGCAACCTTCTCTTTGAGGGATTCGTATTGGGAGTTTTTTAGAACTATAAATTGCTGGTTAGTTGGTGATTCCAGATAAAACTGACACCCTTTCTCTTTCAGCATACTTTTCAACTCCTCTGCTCTATCAATTGCATGCCGGCTGATATCTAGGTATAGATTGTCAGTAAAGAGGGCATCAAACTGAATACCTAATAAACGCCCCTTGGCTAACAAAGCACCATGTTGTTTAATCAGTGTGGTAAAATAGATAGGCGTATTCCTTTTTGTAAAAACAACGGCCTCTCCGCAAAGAGCCCCCACTTTAGTTCCGCCTATGTAAAAAACATGGCAATAGTTGGCAATGTCCGCCAAAGTGACATCGGTTTCTCTACTCATTAAGCCATAACCCAACCGAGCACCATCCATAAAAAGAGGAATTTCATAACGGTTACAAATAACCGATAGCTTCTCCAATTCACTCCTACTGTAAAGGGTGCCATACTCCGTAGGATGCGAGATGTAAACCATACCCGGGTAAACCATGTGGGTCCGAGTCGCATCGGCATAAAAAGCAGATAGATACGATTCAAGATCATTGCTCCCTATTTTCCCCTCTTGTTGCGGCAGAGTAAGCACTTTGTGACCCGTATATTCGATGGCCCCCGCCTCGTGTACACTTACATGCCCGGTAGTAGCAGCAATAACCCCCTCGCAATCACGAAGCATGGAAGAGATAACAACCGAGTTGGTCTGAGTTCCTCCTACGAGAAAGAAAACATCGGCATGAGGAGAGCGACAGGCTTCTTTAATCTTTTCGCGAGCCTGCTCACAATAGGTATCAGCACCATATCCGCTTAAAACTTCATTATTACTCTCAATCAATCTCTCTAACAAACGAGGGTGAATCCCATTAATATAATCACTTTCAAAAGATACCATCTATTTTCTATTTATCAATAAGTGTGTAAAGCTACAAGAAATTGCTTTATATTACAAGGCGAATACCCATTCTTCAATCCCAGTGCGAGGAGTACGCATGTAAAAAATCCACTCGAGAACTGAACCGCATAGAGGTTGGGTTCCAAATGAAGCAAGGATACTTAAATCTGTCAGAACCACACTTCCCAAAGTGCACATTGTTAGATGAATTATCATTTTAGCTCTTCCAATAGGATATTTTTCTCTCGCTAACCCGATCTTTTCAGTGTCCGACAGTAGTAGGACGCGTGCTTCACATCCGTAATACACGCGTTCTACAACTGTCGGACACGCGTTTCACTACTGTCAAACACTAACTTTATACGCAGATTCTGGCAAGAAGCAAAGCAAATAAATAGGAATGAGATATCAAGCCATTGAATGTCATCGAAATAAGCCACTCCAAAAAGAGCTGAATAGAGCTCTAGCTATCCAAAGTAGGCCAGAAAGGGTATCTATCAATTAGCGCAAAGTTCTTGGTAAAAAAAAGAAAGAATGGAAAGAACTTCGAAAAATAGTAATCCACTGAAAGCCCTAAACAGAGGTTGAATGGGTTCAAAACAGTAGACAAGAAAGAGAAAAAAAGAAAGCAATTAAATAAAAACCGAATCTATATTGGAATCTATTAGTAAGATTTTATCGTAAAACAGAACACTTTTACCTTAAATTACCAAACAACCCCTTTCATTTCAACATAAAATAAAAGAATTCACTTTCAACCAAGCATTATTACTGCATAAAAATTAATAATATTGTAGTAGTTTATAAAAAATGATACTTTTTGTTACAGTTATAAGGCCATTTCTTCTAGCACATAAATATAAAACACTATATTTGCCCAACAAACTGAAATACAATCAACATTATCACAATAACAAAGAAAGTAATAATGGTAAAAAGAAAACAAATTGGTCTTTATGACTCAGCCAACGAGCACGACGCCTGCGGGGTAGGTATGCTAGTCAACATTCATGGAAACAAATCGCATGAATTGATTGATTCAGCACTCAAAGTTTTAGAAAACATGCAGCACCGCGGTGCAGAGGGTGCGGATAGCAGAACAGGAGATGGTGCAGGAATTATGATTCAAATTCCTCACGAGTTTATTTTGCTTCAAGGTATTCCTGTACCTGAAAAGGGGAAATATGGCACTGGATTGATTTTCTTACCCAAAGAGGAAAAAGAGCAAGCTGAGATTCTTCGAATCATGATTGAAGAAATTGAGAGCGAAGGGCTTACATTGATGCATTTACGCAATGTGCCTACCAATCCAGATTGTTTAGGAAAGGTTTCTCTAGCTGCAGAACCCGATATCAAGCAAATCTTTATCACAGGTGTAACCGATGCTGAGAAGCTAGATCGCACTCTCTACATTATTCGTAAGAAGATAGAGAAACGAATCTCTCATAAAGACTTTTACATTGTTTCACTTTCTAATAAAAACATGGTGTACAAGGGAATGCTCTCTTCGACACAAGTACGTGAGTATTTCCCCGATTTGTCAAACAACTACCTAACCAGTGGTTTGGCCTTGGTACACTCACGCTTCAGCACCAATACATTCCCGACTTGGAGTTTGGCACAGCCTTTCCGTTTACTGGCACACAATGGTGAAATTAATACCATTCGCGGTAACCGTGCTTGGATGGAAGCCAGAGAGAGTGTACTCTCATCAGTAGCCTTGGGCGATATCAAAGAGATTCGTCCTATTGTGCAACCCAATATGAGTGATAGTGCCTCATTGGATAATGTTTTTGAATTCTTTGTGATGTCGGGCATGAGTTTGCCTCATGTAATGGCCATGCTAGTTCCCGAATCATTCAATGATAAGAATCCGATTAGCGAAGAGCTAAAGGCGTTTTACGAATACCACTCTATCATGATGGAACCTTGGGACGGACCTGCTGCGCTGTTATTTAGCGATGGCCGTTACGCGGGTGGTATGCTTGATAGAAACGGACTGCGCCCAGCTCGTTACCTTATTACCAACAGCGACATGATGGTTGTGGCAAGTGAAGCAGGTGTAATTAGCTTTGAGGCATCGGATATAAAAGAGAAGGGACGTTTAGAACCCGGTAAAATATTACTTATCGACACAGACAATGGTACAATACACTACAATGGTGAACTGAAAGAGCAAATGTCGACTGCTCAACCCTACCGTCAATGGTTATCGACTAATCGGATTGATTTAGATACGCTACGCAGTGGACGTAAAGTCGAAAACAAGGTAGCCGATCATGACCGCATGCTGCGCACTTTTGGCTTTACACGCGAAGATGTGGAGCAAACCATTATGCCTATGTGTAACAGCGGTGCTGAACCGGTGGTATCAATGGGTAATGATGCGCCGCTTGCTATTCTTTCAGACAAACCTCAGTTGCTATTCAACTACTTCCGCCAACAGTTTGCACAAGTAACCAACCCTCCTATCGACCCTATTCGTGAGGAGTTGGTAATGTCATTGACCGAATACATTGGTGCAGTAGGTACAAACATCCTAATCCCCAATGAGTCACACTGCAAAATGGTTTGTCTGCAACATCCAGTATTGACAAATACACAACTTGATATTTTGTGCAACATCCGCTACAAAGGATTTAACACAGTCAAGTTAAGCACTACTTTCGAGGTTTCCAAAGGAAAAGCAGGGCTTCAAGAGGCACTTAGCGATCTTTGTAAAAAAGCAGAGCAATCGGTTAGCGAAGGGGTGAATTACGTCATTTTATCAGATCGCAGCGTAGACGAAAAGCATGCTGCTATTCCCTCGCTCCTAGCGGTTAGTGCGGTACACCACCACCTAATTTCGGTACAAAAACGTGTTCAAACTGCCCTAATTGTAGAGAGTGGTGAAATTCGTGAGGTGATGCATGCAGCGCTCCTATTGGGTTATGGGGCAAGTGCCATTAACCCTTACATGGCCTTCTCGGTTCTAGACCAATTGGTGAAAAAGAACGAGGTACAGATGAATTACGAAACTGCCGAAAAGAACTACATCAAAGCCATTTGCAAAGGTCTCTTTAAGATCATGAGTAAAATGGGTATCTCGACCATCCGTTCATATCGCGGAGCAAAAATATTCGAAGCAGTAGGATTGAGTGAAGATTTACTTAAAAGTTACTTTGGCACTACCCTATCAACGATTGGTGGTATCCGTCTAGAAGAGGTAGCAAAAGATGCAATTGCCATTCACCAAAGAGCCTTTGGACAAAAAGAGATAAGTGATATTCTACCTACTAGCGGACAAAATGCTTTCCGTAAAGATGGAGAGAAACATGCTTGGAATCCTGAGACTATCTCGTTGCTACAACTCTCTACACGCATGGCGAGCTACAAGAAGTTCAAAGAGTATACGGCAGCAGTCGATAAGAAAGATAGACCCATCTTCTTGCGTGATTTCTTTGAATTCAAACGCAACCCGATTTCTATCGATCAGGTAGAACCTGTAGAAAACATTGTAAAACGTTTTGTAACCGGTGCCATGTCATTTGGTTCTATCAGTAAGGAGGCTCACGAAGCCTTGGCACTTGCTATGAACAAGTTGGGCGGTCGTAACAATACAGGTGAAGGGGGCGAAAGCGCAGAACGATTTACAGCTACGTACGATGGTATTTCACTTTGTAGTAAAACAAAACAGATTGCTTCGGGCCGCTTCGGGGTTACTGCCGAATACTTAAGCAATGCCGAAGAGTTGCAAATTAAGGTGGCACAAGGTGCTAAACCGGGCGAAGGTGGACAACTACCCGGATTTAAAGTAGACCAAATCATTGCGAAAACGCGTCACTCTATACCAGGTATCTCCTTGATATCGCCTCCTCCTCACCACGATATCTATTCGATTGAGGATTTAGCACAGCTTATCTTCGACTTGAAAAACGTGAACCCACGTGCAGTTATTAGTGTGAAACTAGTGGCCGAAAGCGGTGTAGGTACCATTGCAGCAGGGGTAGCCAAAGCGAAAGCGGATCTAATCGTAATCTCGGGTTCTGAAGGAGGAACAGGTGCTTCGCCTGCATCATCCATTCGCTATGCAGGTATTTCACCAGAGATTGGTTTGAGTGAAACGCAACAAACCTTGGTACTAAACGGACTTCGTGGTCAAGTAAGATTACAAAGCGACGGTCAATTAAAAACCGGTAGAGACATTGTGAATATGGCACTTTTGGGAGCCGAAGAGTATGCTTTCGGTACCAGTGCACTCATCGTATTGGGATGTGTTATGATGCGTAAATGCCACTCAAACACTTGCCCTGTAGGTGTAGCTACGCAAGACGAAACACTACGCAAACGCTTCTTAGGACATTATCAATATGTGGTGAATTTCTTCACTTACCTAGCCGAAGAGGTACGCGAGTATTTGGCAGAAATGGGATTCACTAAGTTGGATGAAATCATCGGTAGAACCGATCTGATTGAAGTGAAACCTGCTGAAGCAGGACATAAATCGGCTTTACTTGACTTTAGTCGCTTATTGCATAAAGTAGAAAGTGATGCAGCCATTCGCCAAGTAACAACTCAACACCACGAGATAGCTCACGTGAAAGATGTAACCATGATTGCAGCCGCACAAAGCGCTATTCAAGAGGGTAAAGAGGTATCGCTAGAGTACACCATTGGTAATACAGATCGTTCGGTAGGTGCCATGCTTGCTGGGGCAGTGGCTAAGAAATATGGACAAGAAGGACTTCCTGATCACACAATCAATGTGAAGTTCAAGGGTTCGGCTGGACAAAGCTTTGGCGCATTCTTACCACACGGTGTAACCTTCAAACTAGAAGGAGAAGCCAATGACTACCTAGGCAAAGGTTTAAGCGGTGGACGTATTTCGGTTAGACCACCGGTACGTAGCCAATTTGATGCCTCACAGAATGCCATCGTAGGTAATACCTTACTATATGGGGCTACTAGCGGCGAAGTCTATATAAACGGACGGGCTGGCGAACGCTTTGCTGTACGTAACTCAGGCGTAACAGTTGTCGTAGAGGGTGTGGGTGATCACTGCTGTGAATATATGACTGGCGGACGTGTTGTAGTGCTTGGCGAAACTGGGCGTAACTTTGCAGCAGGTATGAGTGGCGGTGTAGCGTATGTGTGGGATAAGAACCGCAACTTCGATTACTTCTGTAACATGGAGATGGTAGAGCTTTCACTAATTGAAGAAGCAAGTCACCGCAAAGAGCTACACGAATTGATTCGTCAACACTATTTGTACACCGGCTCAAGCTTAGCACGTACCATGCTGGACGATTGGAACCACTATGTGGATCAGTTTATCCAAATCGTACCTATCGAATACAAGAAAGTATTGCAAGAGGAGCAAATGCGTAAACTACAACAAAAAATTGCCGACGTACAAAGAGATTATTAAAAAAGAGAAGAACGTAACTCTTTCAATCAAAGCAGAAGTGGGCGAATAAAAAGCCACTTTTGCTGATAATAACTAACAAGAAAAACAAATTACAATATGGGAAACCCAAAAGCATTTTTGACCGTGCCTCGTCAGGAAGCAGGATATCGCCCCGTTCACGATCGCATCTCCGACTTTGGAGAAGTAGAGCAAACACTCAACCAACAAGAACGTAAAACACAAGCTTCGCGCTGCATGGATTGTGGCGTACCTTTTTGTCACTGGTCATGTCCTATTGGCAACAAGCAACCCGAATTTCAAGACGCTCTTTACAAAGGAAAATGGGAGGAAGCGTATAAGATATTGAATGAAACAAACGACTTCCCCGAGTTCACAGGACGCATCTGTCCAGCACTCTGCGAACAAAGTTGTGTGTTGAAACTAACCATTGATTCGCCAGTAACCATTCGTGAAAACGAAGCTGCGATTGCAGAGATGGCATTCCGCGAAGGCTATGTAAAAGCGCGAAAAATAGAGCGAAATGGAAAGAAAGTAGCCGTAATTGGTGGAGGTCCTGCTGGACTTGCTGCAGCCAACCAGCTAAACTGGAAAGGATATGAGGTTACCTTGTTCGAAAAGAGCGAAGCAGCGGGCGGATTACTCCGTTACGGTATACCAAACTTTAAGTTACACAAACCCATTATTGACCGTCGTACGAATCTAATGCGAGAAGAGGGAGTCAAGTTCCAATTGAATGCAACGATTGATTTCCAAAACCTACCCGAAGGATTTGATGCATACTGCATCTGTACGGGTACCCCTACTCCTCGCAATTTGAATGTACCAGGTCGTGAATTAAAAGGCATCTACTTTGCACTTGATATGTTGGCACAACAAAATCGCATTCTTGCAGGAACAACCTACTGTAAAGAGGAGTTAGTTAATGCCAAAGGTAAAAAAGTACTAGTCATTGGTGGTGGAGATACAGGTAGTGACTGTATAGGAACAAGTAATCGTCATGGTGCTGTTAGTGTTACACAAATTGAAATCATGCCACAACCTCCAGTTGGAAAGAACCCTGCAACCCCTTGGCCAGCATGGCCTGTCGTGATGAAAACCACAAGTAGTCACAAAGAGGGATGTACCCGTCGCTGGTGTCTAGCTACGAAACAATTTATTGGTGGCAAGAAAGGTCAAATTACAGGTGTAGAGGTGGAAGAGGTAGAATGGCTTCCAAATCCAGACGGAGGTCGTCCAGAAATGGTGCTAACTGGTAAAACAGAAATTATCGAGGCCGATATGGTTCTTTTAGCTATGGGATACTTGAAAGAAGAACAGCCTACTATGGGTGACAATGTATTCTTTGCTGGCGATGCAGTTATGGGCCCTACTCTAGTCGTTCATGCCATTGCATCGGGTAGAAAAGCCGCCCAAAACATTGATAATTACTTAAATAAGTAATCCATATACAGAGAACCTTATTGAATCATTCACCATACTACAATGATACATAAGGTTCTCTTTGTATACCCCTTTCTCTAATTATACCTATTTTAAACCAGAAAGTCTAATTACAAAAGCACACAGCAAATGCAAATAAACTATCCATATGAAATTATTTTATTAAATTCTTCGTTTGTTTTGTGAATTTATCAATAGTTTTACTACCTTTACGTTCACATTTCCAATTATACACTTTCACTTTCTCTTGTAAGGCATATTTTACTTATACAAAGAGAACTGAGCAACAATATGGTTGCTTATCCTTTACAGCTACAAGAATAAAACTTTTTTCAACTTTAAACAGATACGAATATGTGTGGAATCGTTGGTATATTTAATATAAAAGAACAGAGTAAAGAGTTGCGTAAGAAAGCACTTAAAATGTCACAAAAGATTCGCCATCGCGGACCCGATTGGAGTGGAATTTACTGTGGAAAAACAGCTATTTTAGCACATGAACGTCTATCCATTGTAGACCCCAAAAGCGGTAAACAACCTCTATTTAGTCCAGACAACAAACAAATACTGGCTGTTAATGGTGAGATTTACAATCATCGGGAAATTCGTGCAGCCTATCAAGACAAATACGCCTTCCAGACTGGCAGCGATTGCGAGGTCATCCTCCCACTCTATCGCGAAAAAGGAATTAACTTCTTAGAGGAGTTAAATGGAATTTTTGCTTTTGCTCTATACGACGAAGAAAAAGATGACTTCCTAATTGCACGTGACCAGATCGGAGTGATTCCTCTTTACATTGGCTATGACAGCGATGGTAAAGTATACTGTGCAAGCGAATTAAAATCACTCGAAGGATTTTGCGAGCGCTACGAGCCATTCCTTCCAGGCCACTACTATTGGAGCAAAGAGGGTAAAATGACCCAATGGTACCATCGCGAATGGTCGGAATATGGAGCCGTAGCTACTAACAAGGCAGATGTACAAGAGCTTCACGATGCACTCGAGGAGGCTGTAAAACGCCAGTTAATGAGCGATGTCCCTTATGGAGTACTGCTTTCAGGAGGTCTCGATAGCTCGGTTATCTCTGCCATTGCAAAGAAATATGCCTGCAGGCGTGTCGAAACAGACGATCAACAAAAAGCATGGTGGCCACAACTACACTCTTTTGCAGTAGGATTAAAAGGGGCTCCCGACTTAATCAAAGCACAAGAGGTAGCTAACCATATTGGAACGGTTCACCACGAAGTAAACTATACGGTACAAGAAGGGCTAGATGCCATTCGAGATGTCATCTACTACATAGAGACTTACGATGTTACTACCATTCGTGCCTCTACACCAATGTATTTGCTTGCTCGCGTTATAAAGAGCATGGGTATTAAGATGGTTTTGAGCGGTGAAGGTGCCGATGAAATCTTTGGAGGCTATTTATACTTCCACAAAGCTCCCAATGCTCAGGCATTTCACGAAGAAACAATCCGTAAGATAGGCAAACTTTACTTATACGATTGTCTTCGTGCCAACAAATCACTCTCGGCTTGGGGTGTAGAAGGACGGGTGCCTTTCTTAGACAAAGAGTTTATGGATGTAGCAATGCGCCTAAACCCAGAAGCCAAAATGTGTCCAGGCAGTACAATTGAAAAGAAAATAGTACGCGAAGCATTTGCCGACATGCTCCCAGAAAGTGTAGCATGGAGACAAAAAGAGCAGTTTAGTGATGGTGTAGGCTACAACTGGATTGATACCTTGAAGCAAATTACCACCGAAGCAATTAGTGATGAGCAAATGGCACAGGCTGCAACTCGCTTCCCTATTAACCCACCTATGAGTAAAGAGGAGTACTACTATCGTTCTATTTTCGAAGAGCACTTCCCCAGTGAAAGTGCCGCACGCAGTGTACCTAGTGTACCCAGTGTTGCCTGCTCTACAGCCGAAGCGCTAGCATGGGATGCCTCTTTCCAAAATATGAATGACCCCAGCGGACGGGCGGTAAAAGATGTACATGACGAGGCCTATAACGACTAAATATTTGTAGTTGCTTTCTTCTTCTGAAACTACATTGACCCCCCTCTATAACAGATTCCACACTGTGTAGAGGGGAGTTCTTATATTCGATAGTACTGAATCACTGAGTAATTAAGTACTATCAGGCAGCTATTATTAAAATCAGATCATAATTGCAAAACTAGAAGTAGACCCAACAGAATTTAACGAAAAAGAGTTGTAGCTTTCGTATAGTCAGAACAAAACTGACAATAAGTGAATACACAATCGATATTAATACCATATTGATTAATTCGAAGAAAAGAATCATGAAATCCATTTATCTAAAAAAGCCTGTTTTAAATTTACATTTAAAACAACAAGGAATAAAAAATTGACTATTCTCTTTAAAACATAGGCATATTCATTATAATTTATCTATATTTGCAAATAGATGGGTTCTACTCCCGCAAATAAAAAAACCAACAAAAGATAATACTTTATGAATGCATTGCATGTGCTGGAGACGTTAAAACAACGCTTCCCAAATGAGCCTGAATATATCCAGGCAGTTACCCAAGTACTCGAAACCATTGAAGAAGAGTATAACAAATACCCCGAATTTGAAAAAGCAAACTTAATAGAACGCCTCTGCATACCCGATAGAATTTTGTCATTCCGCGTATCGTGGGTAGATGATAAAGGCTATACCCGTACCAATATGGGTTACCGCGTACAGCATAACAATGCAATCGGTCCTTACAAAGGAGGTCTTCGCTTTCACAGCTCGGTCAATCAAAGCATCCTAAAATTTCTAGCTTTCGAACAAACATTTAAGAACGCCTTAACGACTCTCCCCATGGGCGGCGGTAAAGGGGGGTCAGATTTCTCGCCACGTGGAAAGAGTAATGCAGAAGTGATGCGTTTCTGCCAGGCATTTATGCTTGAGCTTAGCAAACAAATTGGCCCCAACACCGATGTACCAGCTGGCGATATTGGTGTAGGCGGAAGGGAAGTAGGCTATATGTATGGTATGTACAAGAAGCTTACTAACGAATTTACTGGCGTACTTACTGGTAAGGGAATAGAGTTTGGTGGATCACTTATACGCCCCGAAGCTACAGGATATGGTAATGTGTACTTCTTGCTCGAGATGCTACATACAAAAGGCATTTCCATTAAAGACAAAGTGGTCTTAATATCAGGTTCGGGCAATGTAGCCCAATATACAGCCGAAAAGTTAATCGAATTGGGTGCTAAAGTGGTTACTTTCTCTGACTCTAACGGATACATTTACGATCCAGAAGGTATTACACGCGAAAAGTTAGAGTATATTATGGAACTCAAAAATGCATACCGCGGACGCATTAGTGAATATGCTGAGACTTATGGATGCAAGTATGTAGCTGGCAAAAGACCCTGGAGCGAGAAGGGCGATATTGCAATGCCATCGGCTACTCAAAACGAAATTAATGGTGAAGAGGCGAAAATGCTCGTAGCAAATGGAGTCATTGCCGTTTCAGAAGGAGCTAACATGCCTTCAACACCCGAAGCGATTGAAGTGTTTCAAGCAGCCAAAGTATTATATGCACCAGGTAAAGCAGCCAATGCTGGAGGGGTATCGGTATCAGGGCTAGAGATGAGTCAAAATTCAGCTCGCCTATCATGGAGTTCCGAAGAGGTGGATGAGCGATTAAAAACCATCATGCACGACATACATGAAAGCTGTGTAAAATATGGTACAGAAGAAGATGGCTATGTGAACTACGAAAAAGGAGCCAACATTGCTGGCTTTATGAAAGTAGCCAAAGCAATCATGGCGCAAGGAGTTATCTAGAAACATCTGCCACACTCCTGTCGTACATTATATTACTTAGAAGCCCTATCAAACTCACTATTAGAGTTTGATAGGGCTTTGGCTCATACATATTTCACGCTATCCATAAAATGCATAACCACACGATTCTATGCAGAGCAATTGATACTTTGCATCTACCGATAAATCATCTTTTTTTACTATGTTTACCCACTAAAAAAAGATGATGGCTACAACACAAGATTTTATGGAGTTTATTATGGACTCACTACACGAAGTCAAAGCAGAAATTCGCTACAGAAAGATGTTTGGAGAGTACTGTCTTTATGCCAATGACAAACCCGTAATGCTAATTTGCAACAATACACCGTTTGCTAAAATGCACCCTATTCTAGCCCCATTTATGGGTCAAGCAGAAATAGGATACCCCTATGAAGGTGCCAAACCACACTATATTGTCGATATAGACGATAGCGAGTTAGCTGTGAAAATAGTTACTGAACTAGAAAAAGTTGTACCTTTGCCCAAGTCAAAGAAAAAACGAATCAATTAACAAGCACGCATGAGCACAAAAAAACGCAAGAAAAGAACAACCAAAACCAGAAAAAGTAACCAAACCCTTAATTTGAAATCATTTTTGCTAGCCCTTTTGGTGGGTGCAGCTGTATACATCTACGAAAATGTAGATTTTAAGAAGTTCCTAGGAACTGATAAAAGTACACAAACAGAAGAAATTATAGGCTCATCGAATACAACGAACAGCAATGGAGTCATTAAAGGATTAGAGATACCTGTTCTAAGCTCACGCAGTGGTGGACAGATTATACAGAAAAAAGGCTTTACTTTATCATATAGTGCCGATTATAAAACCCCCCAATGGGTAGCTTGGGAACTAACGAAGCAAGAAACCATAGGAGATGAGGAGCGTACCAATAAGTTTCTTCCAGATCCCGATGTACGTGGTGCAAAAGCCTATACTGGCGACTATACAAATTCAGGATACGACCGTGGGCACATGGCACCTGCTGGCGATATGAAATGGAGTTCACAAGCCATGCAAGAATCTTTCTTCTTAAGTAACATATGCCCCCAGAATCCCAATTTAAACCGTGGAGATTGGAAAGATTTAGAAGAAAAGTCAAGAGAATGGGCAAAGAAATACGGTGCCATCTACATAGCATGCGGTCCTATTTATGACAATCCACACCCCAAACGCATAGGAAACAATCAAGTGGGTGTACCCGATGCATTCTACAAAGTAATTCTGTTGAATTACCCCAAAAACCCACAAGCCTTTGGCTTTATCTTCGATAACAAATCAGGGCATAAATCGCTAGAGAAATACATTGTAACTGTAGACAGTGTGGAAAAACGAACTAAAATAGATTTCTTTCCTGCTCTTCCAGATGAGCTAGAAAAAAGCGTAGAAGCTAAAAAACATAAACTACTTCCGTAGCATTTAAGGCTTTCAAGCCAGTTTAGAGCTACTCCCAAACCATTTTACACAACAATAAGATTCACTCTACATGCGCTCCTAGCAGTGTAGCTAGAGTGAATCTTGAGCGATGTAGAGAAGATACAAAAAGCCGTTTTGAGCGGTAGCAAACAAAAAAGTCAAATTAGGTTTACAAAAGAGTTGAGGTGCCGATTTTGAGGGGATTTATAGTTATATTTGCAGCCTCAAATCGATAAATATGATGACTAAAAAGAAACGTTATAGCCTTATTACAACTCTCGCATTGCTTCTTGCCATTCTTGCAGGAAGCATAGGTAGCCTCTACTATTACCTCTTAACTCCACTGTTTCAACACAAGGAGCGTACCTATATCTATATAGATAGAGACGATACAATCGATTCCGTTCTAGTTAAAATTCAAGAAGTAGGCAAGCCGAAAAGCATGAAAGGATTTGAACTCTTATCTAAACATTTTAAGTATGCTGAACGCATTCGAACCGGGAAGTACCTGATTGATCCTAATGAAACGATGCATCAGTTTCAACGCAAATTAATGATGGGGTATCAAACTCCAATCCGACTGACAGTAGCAAGTACTCGAACATTAGACAGACTGATTCAGGGGATAGCCAATCAACTTATGATCGATTCAGTCGAGATTGCACAACTTGTATCCGACAGCACTTTTCAGCGTAAAATGGGCTATACGGAAGCGACTGTAGGAACCCTATTTATTCCCAACACCTACGAAGTGTACTGGAATACAAGTCCCGAAAAATTACTCGAGCGCATGCAGAAAGAGCGAGAACGTTTCTGGAATGAGAAACGAATGACTCAAGCCAAGGCACTTAATCTAACTCCCGAAGAGGTCATGATCTTGGCTTCAATTGTAGAAGAAGAGACTGCCTATAATCCTGAGAAGCCAACGATAGCTGGCCTTTATTTGAATCGATTAAAAAGAGGAATGTTGTTACAAGCCGATCCAACCGTTAAGTTTGCTTGGCAAGAGTTTGAACTAAGGCGCATTCTTTACAAACACCTTGAGATTGATTCTCCATACAATACCTATAAGTATTTAGGGCTCCCTCCAGGACCTATCCGCATTCCATCAATTATCGGCATAGAGAGTGTATTAAATCACGAAGAACACAACTACCTATATATGTGTGCTAAAGAGGACTTCTCAGGTAAGCACAGCTTTGCTACAAATCTCACCCAACACGGCATCAATGCCCGACGCTATCAGCAAGCCCTTAACCAGCGTCGCATTCGCTAAGAGTAGATTCTTCTAAAAAGAAACGGCACTACCTCTGTAAGGTAGTGCCGTCATATAAGAAAGCCGCACCAGTGATGCGATGAAACTCCGAATGACAGGTTTTGAGTGCCCTCCTCCTTTGTAATCCACCGGCTTAACGCTACCCGAAGGTTGTGGCCCGCCATTGGAAGATGAAGCTAATGTCTCGGTTTTCAGATTAGTTTGATGAGTTTCCCAATCTAACTAATGCGGCTTGTTCCGTTCATTTCTGTATCACAAATGTAAGTAAACCTTTTCGAATAAACAAATATTACGCTATCAAAATCAGCTCAAATTCACGTTTATTCAGCTTATTAACAACTACGTATTTGTTTGTATACCCTATTTATCCAGCTCTCTATTAGCTAAAAAACAGCTAACAGAGCCTACTACAAATAGTTATCTAGATCTTTATAGGATTATTTCCCCCTTTTCTATGGGGACATAAAAAAGGTTGCCTCATAACTGAGACAACCTTTTTTATTTATCTTTCCGTTAAGAAGAAGTAGATTAAGCTGCTTTAGCTTTAGCTACTACTGCTTTGAAAGCTTCAGGGTGATTCATTGCTAAATCAGCCAAAACTTTACGGTTGATTTCGATACCCGCTTTGTGAAGTGCACCCATCAATTTAGAGTAAGACATACCCTCTAAACGAGCAGCTGCATTGATACGTTGGATCCACAATGCGCGGAAGTTACGTTTTTTGTTTTTACGGTCACGGTATGCGTAAGTCAAACCCTTTTCCCAAGTGTTTTTCGCTACTGTCCATACGTTCTTTCTTGCACCAAAATAACCTCTGGTAAGACCTAAAATTTTCTTTCTTCTTGCTCTAGAGGCAACATGATTTACTGATCTTGGCATAGTTTTAATTCATTTTGAATGTTAGCGCCACCATTTCAATTAGGTGAACTTAAAGCTAAAGACATTCGGTTAATACTAAAATAATACGTTTACTTTTCTTTTCTCAAAGATTATTTCAAACAAAGAAGTTCTTTAACTTGGTTTACATCTACTGGTTTAACCATAGCAGTGTGAACAAGGTTTCTTTTTTGTTTCTTAGTTTTCTTTGTCAAGATGTGGCTGTGAAAAGCGTGCTTTCTCTTGATTTTACCTGTTCCGGTAAGAGCGAATCTTTTTTTGGCACCGGAGTTAGTTTTTACCTTTGGCATCTTTTTAAATTTTAAATAATTAGTATATTATGGTAGCGCACTATACCGGCGCGCTACGCACTTATTCTTCTACTTTTGGTTCCTCTTCCTTTACAGGAGCTTCATCTGTCTTAGAAGCAGGCTGAGGAGCAACTACCTTTTTAGGAACTGGAGCCTTCTTTGGAGCCAAGAATATAATCATTCTCTTTCCTTCCAACACAGGCATTTGTTCTACCTTAGCATACTCTTCCAAATCGGTAGCAAAGCGAAGCAATAACAATTCACCTTGTTCTTTAAACAAGATAGAACGTCCTTTAAAGAATACATACGCTTTAACTTTGTCACCCTCTTGCAAGAAACCAACAGCGTGTTTCAGCTTAAATTTGTAATCGTGATCGTCAGTTTGTGGACCGAAACGAATCTCTTTTACATTCACCTTCACCTGCTTAGCCTTTTGTTCCTTTTGACGTTTCTTTAACTGGTAAAGAAATTTAGAATACTCAATGATTCTACAAACGGGAGGAACGGCATTAGGTGAAATTTCCACTAAATCAGCCTCACGTTCTTCGGCCATCTTAAGGGCCTGGTGGATGGAGTATACAGCTGGTTCAACGTCATCGCCCACAATGCGGACTTCTTTTACACGAATCTGTTCATTGATTCTGTGCTGTTCTTTTAATTTGTCGTCTTTCCTAGAAAAACGATTGTTTCCGTTTTGTTTTTTCAAATTTTATATCCTTTAAATTTCATGTTACTAATAAAGAAAAGCCTCTTCCATGAGATAGCCTCATTATGTAAACGGCTGCAAATTTACCATTTATTTATCATATTCGAAACTTCTTCCGACAAAAGTTTTGCAAATTCTTCAACTTTCATGCTTCCTTTGTCGCCGTCACCTTGCTTACGTACAGAAACTTCGCCATTTTCAGCCTCTTTTTCACCTACAATAAGCATATAAGGAATGCGTTTCATCTCATTATCACGGATTTTGCGTCCGATTTTCTCGTTTCGATCATCTACGATAGCGCGGATGTCACTTTGTCTTAACAACTCTTTCACCCCTTCGGCATACTCATTAAATTTCTCTGAGATAGGAAGAATCGCTACTTGATCGGGTGTTAGCCACAAAGGGAATTTACCAGCTGTATGCTCAATAAGCACCGCTACGAAACGCTCCATTGAACCAAATGGCGCACGGTGAATCATTACCGGACGGTGTTTTTGGTTGTCGTTACCCATATATTCTAGTTCAAAACGCTCAGGCAAGTTGTAGTCTACTTGAATTGTACCTAACTGCCAACGACGGCCAATAGCATCTTTCACCATAAAGTCTAGTTTAGGACCGTAGAATGCAGCTTCGCCATACTCAACACGTGCCTTCAAACCCTTCTCCTCACAAGCTTCGATGATAGCCTGTTCCGCTCTGTCCCAGTTCTCATCGCTACCAATGTATTTTTCACGTTCTGTTTGGTGGCGTAGGGAGATTTGAGCCTCAACGCTATCAAAGTTCATCGATTCAAATACGATAGAGATAATATCCATTACGCGAGTAAACTCCTCTTTCACTTGGTCAGGACGGCAGAATATGTGTGCATCATCTTGCGTAAAGCTACGTACACGTGTTAAACCGTGTAACTCCCCACTTTGTTCATAACGACATACATTACCAAACTCAGCCAAACGAATAGGAAGATCCTTGTACGAACGAGGCGAGTTTTTATAGATAATACAGTGGTGAGGGCAGTTCATGGGTTTCAAGAAGTACTCCTCTCCCTCTTCGGGTGTATGAATAGGTTGGAACGAGTCTTTACCATATTTAGCGTAGTGACCCGAAGTAATGTAAAGTAATTTATTACCGATAGGTGGACAGATTACCTCTTGGTAATTGTGACGACCTTGGATGCGGCGCAAAAAGTCTTGCAAACGCAAACGAAGTGCTGTACCTTTGGGTAACCACATAGGAAGACCTTTACCTACGGTATCCGAAAACATGAACAAGTCCATCTCTTTACCAATCTTACGGTGGTCGCGTTTTTTAGCCTCTTCAAGCATTACCAAGTATTCATCCAACATTTTCTTCTTAGGGAAAGCGACTGCATAAATACGAGTAAGTTGTTTGCGATCTTCTTGGCCTCTCCAGTAAGCACCTGCTACTGAAAGAATCTTAATGGCTTTAATAGGAGCTGTAGTCGTTAAGTGAGGACCACGGCAAAGATCGGTAAATGCACCTTGTGTATACGTAGTGATTGTACCATCTTCTAGTTCCGAAATAAGCTCACATTTATAGGTTTCGCCTCTATCGCCGAAAAGTTTTAATGCATCTTCTTTCGTAATGTTTGTGCGCGTTAGCACCTCTTTCTTTGCTACTAACTGAGCCATTTTGGCCTCAATAGCTGCAAAGTCACTCTCTTTAATCGTAGTTTCTCCCGAATCTACATCGTAGTAGAAACCATTCTCAATAGCTGGACCAATACCAAACTGAATACCTGGATAGAGCTCTTGCAAAGCTTCGGCTAGCAAGTGCGCACTAGTGTGCCAAAATGCATGCTTACCTTGCTCATCGTCCCATTTGTAAAGAACGATCGAAGAGTCTTGGTTAATAGGAAGAGTTAGGTCGCTCGTTTCGCCATTGATAGCACAAGCCAATACATCTTGTGCCAAACGGCTACTGATGCTTTCTGCGATTTGCAGACCAGTAATTCCTTCGTTATACTCACGAACAGAACCGTCGGGAAAAGTTATCTTTATCATCATGTGTTATTTATATTCCTGTAATAAGGTTGCAAAAATAACGAATTCTTTTATACAGAGCTGCTTTTTATTGAAAAAAGTTGCGTGGACAGGAAAAGCAATCGTGCGTAAACCCCTCTCCTATTTGCCTTCACATCTTTCACAAAGGAAGGCTTCTTAGCCTAGAGAATGATTTTATCAACTTAGCTTTGCTTATCTACCACTTATATATTTTCTTGTAAAATCAAACATAGAAGACTGATTATGAACCATTACATTCAATTCGGATTGATTAATCAGTGGAACGATTACTTTATTACAAGGTTAGCTTTATGGTATTTAGAAGGCTAACTAACAACCCTCCTTAGAGAGATGATAATTAAGAGCGTATTCCCTTTTTCCAAAATTCATACGCCTTCCTCCAATCAGTTATTCCATTATTGTTTTCAAGAGATTCGTTTGCGAAGACATAAGAGGCAAAATGATCATTTGAATCGACATTGAAAATATGCTCCTCAAAACTATCGATATGCTCTTCAATATGCTTTTTAAACTCCGCTAGTGCAACTTCTAAATGGGTAGAGTTATGAGTATGAATCAGTACAGCCCAGAAATCTTTATTAAAATCCTGATAACTAGTTGTATTATTCAAATAGACCTCTATATAGGCTAGTACTTGTTCATCATAGGTTTCAGCATCATAAATTTTTTCGTGTGCTATACGTTGCAGCAACACAAAACGTTTAAAAAATAGATCATCGAATGTACTATTTCCCAAATAGCCCTTTATCAGCTGTTTATATGTCTCTTTTTCCGAATCCGCAGCCCCCTCTTTTAGCTTGTACAGCCCCGGTATAGCCAAGCAATATTTATCTCTATCGAAATTACTCTTGTATTTATACTCAATATAGCTTTGGGGATATAACAAATTTAAAACCGTATTCAATATTTTTTCAGCGTTCTTTTCAGTTAGCGCTACTGTAGAGATTCTTGCATAGAGGTATTTGTTGGGGGCATTCTCTTTAAGCTTCTTCTCAATCCCTTTAGAATCCAAATCAAAGAAATGAGCATCTACCTCCATCAACCAACTTTTATTGTAGTTCTCTAGAAAATAGGCTTCGTAATACCTGGGTTCGCAAATGGATAAAAATTCTTCACCCCTTGATTCTGCAAAAAGGAGATTTAAGACTCTGTAAGCTTGATCTATCTCATTGGGTTCGACATAAGGGGCTATGTAGCGCTCTTTGTATTCAGCCTTACTGAGTAAATAGTCTGCGTCATTAACCGTTTCTCCGAGGCTCTCCTTCTGCCTTTTAACCATTTCGTAAAATAGCTTCTTTTGGAAGTTTAAGACAATCACTCCTTCTTTATTCCTTAGCATGGAGTTCGTCTCATCAATCTCATATGTTTTAGGAGATTCATTTATTAAACCAGACAAATAGCTATGGAGACGTGGGTAGGTTATGCGAATATAGGTTATACCCAAATAGTCAAAGAGGTTTAACCCCAACCCCGCAAGCTCATATTGATTGATTAATAGCGTTGAAGCCAATCTCTTAGTTTTACGTAAATCTAGGTTTTCATTGAATTCCTTAATAAATCGTTCTATCAAGACAGACCATCTATCAGCACCCACAACCACTTTTTTTGTCAGTATTAATTCATTTAATATGTTAGAGTAAAACAGCTGTAAATCCTCCATCGATTTACGAGGCAAGTAGTATTCCATATTGATTATTTTCTCCAAATACTCCTTTGCTCTTACAATCTCTTTAGCTAGCGTCTCTTCTACATACTCCTTATCGTAGGCTACTATGTATATGGTATTTTTAAAATCAGCCGTATTCCGAATAAGCTTAAACACATTTAGCAACTCTTTGCCAGTGAGCCTATCCATATTATCAATCTCGATAATTAAATTCGTATTGCTGGACACTAATATCTTATTAATCCTTTCAAACTGTTGGCGCAAGGTATGCTCTCTGTGCAAGAAAGGGATGAATAGTTTGCACCACCAGCCAGCGGTTGTTTCATGCAATAGTTTCATGTAACTATAAAGTGCATCGTTTAGCTCCTCGTTGCAATTCACTTTATGAGCAATAGATTTCAATAGATCACTTACCAATTGAGCCTCTGTATGATAATCCCACGAATCAAATTTCACAATCTTATAAGCGAAACTCTTCTCCTGAAAAACACAATTCAACAGATTAAAGAAAGAGCTTTTCCCACTGCCCCAAGTGGCAGGAATACCAATGACCAATGCCTGCTTGCTTGTTTTAGAGAACTTACCAATTAGATTCTCGGCAAGTTGCTGAGCTGCTTCGTAGAACTGAAATTTATCCTCCTCACGATTATTTATCGGATCATCTGAGAAACTGCCAGATGAGCTTTTCTTATTTTGGGCAGGAGGACAGACCTTTGCAATGCGAAGAAAAATTGAGTTGAATAATCGAGCGATACTTATCCTCTGAATAGCACTGAAAATTACAAGTAGTAGGCAGATAAGATCTGCGTATAAAATAATCCAATTGCGACTTTCTGGTAGCATAGATGTTATCCTGACTCTAAAAAACCAATACAATGCGAATAGTAATATCCACAAAAATGTAAGCAGAGCCTCATAACGATATTTCTTGTACTTGTAGTAACAAACAGGAAGCAACAGAAAAAGGATATCTAGATAGACTAGTGAGCCAAATGATTTATGGATCAAGATATACTCAGTATTCGAACCTCCTACCCATCCAGCTCGAAAGAACAGGTATAAAATTAGCATGCCAATCACCTTGATTAGCAACCCATTCGTGATGTACCCTCGGGGAATTATCATTAGACCCACCGCAGGTGCCATCAACAGAGCGCATACTACCAGCTTATTAAATAGATTTGTAAGGTCAACGTATGGCCATATATTTGTCACGAAAAAGTTTACCACGATGGGTTCTACTACTTGCAACAAAAAGAGTGATAAGGCAAAGAGGAAAACTGCCTTGAAAGCGGTAGTAAGTTGGTGTCGATGTTTCATTTGCTATTTCTATTTAAATACAGATTTATCTACTATACCAATAGTATAAGTCTAATACAAATCTGAATTATCACTCTTTATAAAGGCCTCTCTATTTGTAATCAATTGGAGAGGGAATTAAATCGTACACATTCTTTGTGTCATCTATAGTCATCCGGAATAAGCTTGCATTCGCTTCCTTTAATTGACGATTCAGTATGTTTTTAATAAGCTTCTCATTCTCACTACTACAGTTGTAACCCAAATAGATGGCCTCTATGCTGGATTTCTCATCAAGCGGAATACCAAGAAAGGGAGATTCCACTTCTGGATTGTAGCTAACCAACCGCACCTCATCTTCATACTCCCAGACTGCATTCTTCATAACATAAGCCACATCCGACGTGATACTTCGATCCTTTAGATCTACCGCTTTATCTTTCATATACTGAATAGGCTTAATGTAGTGCTGAATATAATGCTCGTCTTCACTCCTCTTAATAAAATTTCTTGAAAGGTTGTATTTAATGCAATAGCCTGTATGTTCACTTGCATAATGCGACCACATTAGAATCTTTTTAACAATCGAATCGTCTGTATCATAACTCGCTCTATTTGCTACAAACGAACGAATTCTATAATAATCAAAGGATCTACTTAGCATTGAAATGTGGTTCGTATTTTCACATCTCTTTTCCAAAGCAGCAGGAGTGCTCCATAAGTTGGCAATACTATCAAACGGATCATTCATTTTTGAGGGGTGAACGACTGTTATCTCTTTATTGATTAAGTCGGCAAGTGAGTATTCATTAATGCTCCGAAAGCTATAGAGAATGATTGATTCCCTACCATTAAAGTGTTGGTCTTTGAGTCTATTTACCCAATACTGCATTTTCTGATACGCCTCTAACGACTCTTTGTCTTTACCTATAGTAGCAAATAACTCCCCTGCTAGCGCATACAATTTAGATTGATATATTTGCTCGTACTTAGATTCTGCAACAGCAAGCCCTATTTTTGAATCCACTTCTGGACAGTAGTAATCATCACTGTAGTCTATATTCTCGAAACAGTCAATCGATTTCTGAATCAACAAGGCTGCCTCTTTACTATCCTTTAATTCGGAGTAGCTGTATTGAGCCATTAAGAAGTACCAAAGGTAGGTTTGACACTCTAAATCTTTCACTTCTTCTATTAGTAATTTAAGACTCTGATCATCAATATTTGATCTGTATTTTAGAAATGCTTCTTGAAATAGTTGAGTATCATTTTTGATAATGGAATAATTTTATTCATTCAGATTTATAGGGTTCTTTTAGTCTAATAAAATTTTCAACTAGACCTCTCAGATTAGACAAGAAGTTCTACATCTTACAGCTATCCAAAAGAAAAAGCAAAGATATACTTTTTTAACTAGCATTAACCGTGCTGCACTAAAAAAAGATAACACAGTTAACCTTGTATACTATCGTATTCACGACATCTTTTCAATCTCTTATAACCTGACACCTTACTCCATCTCTTTCACTTATTCTTTAAATTCCCCCATCTCTTTTGGTTATCTACCACTTATGTTTATCTTTGTAACTTAACAGATTAAGGAGGTTAACTATGAGTAATTACATTCGTTTTGATTGGGCTATGAAGCGATTGCTTCGTAACAAAGCTAGCTTTGTGGTACTAGAGGGATTCCTAACCACATTGCTAGGAGAAAAGGTAAAAATTGAAAAACTTCTAGAGAGCGAAGCAAACAAAGAAGATGAGCTCGACAAATTCAATCGGGTAGATCTACTGGCCGAAAATAGCCACGGCGAATTAATTATCGTTGAGATTCAGAACAATCGCGAGTTAGACTACTTTCACCGCATGCTTTATGGAACTAGTAAAGCCATAACCGAGTACATTTACGAGGGGCAGACCTACGGAGTTATTCGCAAAGTGTACAGCGTAAACATAGTCTATTTCGATTTAGGACAAGGAAACGACTATATTTACAAAGGAAAAACCGATTTTGTTGGACTGCACAACAACGAGGTGCTTAAGCTATCTACTGCACAGCGCAAGCAATTCATGAAAGAGTGCGTTGGCGATTTATACCCCGAATACTACGTACTTCGCGTAGATGGTTTTGACGATATAGCGCATACCCCACTAGACGAATGGATTGCTTTCTTGAAAACAGGCGATATACCCGAAAATGCCACTGCATCGGGACTAGCCGAAGCACGTGAAATACTTCGCCGAGATAAACTATCTAGAGAAGAACTGATAGCCTACAACCGCCACATAGAAGCCATGCGTTACCAAAAGAGCGTTATTACAACAGGTTATTTGGAAGGAAAAGACGATGGCTATAAAGAGGGTGTAGAGGAAGGTAAAGAGGAAGGACGTGAAGAAGGAAGAGTAGAAGGAAGAGTAGAAGGAAGAGTAGAAGGAAGAGTAGAAGGGCGTGAAGAGGGAAGAGCAGAAGGACTCGAAGAAGGTCGCGAAGAGGCCAACCGAACTACTGCGCTGAAACTACTAGCTCTTGGCATAGACAGTGCCACCATAGCGCAGGCTACAGGATTTAGCGAAGATCAAATAGACAAACTGATAACAACAGACAAATAATAGAAATCACAAGAATCCAATCACCTTTTTAGCTGTAGAATTGCTACAACCACCCCACTCCCACCATTCCGCCCACCAACTCCCTTGCTAAACCAAACATTTTCATTAACTTGTCCCCACAAAGTTAGTGTTGTACCCGAGTGAATCGGGTGTTTGACTGGAGTGCAACAGGAAACTCACTCCAGTGAATCGGGTGTTGCACTCCAGTCAAACACCAAACTC
This sequence comes from Phocaeicola sp., assembly GCA_051651025.1. Lineage (GTDB taxonomy): Bacteria > Bacteroidota > Bacteroidia > Bacteroidales > Bacteroidaceae > Phocaeicola. The sequence continues at coordinate 40,832 of JBOFRN010000150.1, read as the reverse complement.
GTCGGGACAGACAACAAACTACGACCTTACAGAACCGAAAGTACAAACTTACTAAACAGAAAAAACATGGCGATACAGTTCGATTTTTACCAAAATCCCAACTCTACCGAGGAGGAGAGACAGTACCATCCGCGCATCGTAAACAAAGCGGCGCTCGAGAATGATGAGATTCTAGAACTAATCAACCACCGCTGTTCACTAACCGATAGCGATGTGGTGGCTTGCCTTACAGAGTTAAGCCACATTATAAGCGACGGTTTAAGCCAAGGAAGAAGTGTGCACCTAAATGGAGTAGGCTCTTTTAATTTATCCCTAACCTGTACCAACGAGGAGGTTACAGCCCGCACAAGAGCCGAGCATGTAAAGGTAAAAGGGATCACCTTTCGACCCGACAAAAAGCTAAAGCGGAAACTCACCACGGTTAAACTAGAGCGATCGGAACAGAAAAAGCACTCGGAGATACTCTCCAAGGAAGAGGTGGAAAATCGTATAGAAGCACACTTTGCAGCGCATGCCACGCTTACACGAGGAGAGCTTGAAAAGCTGTGCAACTTTACCCGAAGCATGGCCCTAAGGCACATCAACAGATTACTCGGCGAGGGAAAACTGAAAAACATTAACTCGCGCTATCAAGCCATTTACACAAAGAGCAAATAAAACAGAAAAGGGGCCCATTCAATACTGAACAGGCCCCTTAGTATATCAAAGATAGGACAATCTCTTATTTGTACATCTTATTACGCATCTCTTTAATGTGATCTGAAGAGATATACTCATCGTAATTCATCATCTTATCGATAATACCGTTGGGAGTAAGCTCGATAATGCGGTTAGCTACCGACTCAATGAAGGTGTGGTCATGCGATGAGAACAACACGTTGCCTTTGTAGTGCTTCAAGTTGTTATTGAACGCTTGAATAGACTCTAGGTCAAGGTGGTTAGTAGGTGTATCTAGAACCAAACAGTTGGCGTTACGCAATTGCATACGTGCAATCATACAACGCATCTTTTCACCCCCCGAAAGGATATTAGCTTTCTTCAATACATCTTCGCCCGAGAAGAGCATACGACCCAAGAAACCTTTCATATAAACCTCATTTCCTTCGCCGTGTTGACCCAACCAGTCTACAAGGTTCAAATCATTCTCGAAGAATGAGGTATTATCTACAGGTAGATAGGCAGTGGTAATGGTTACCCCCCAATCGAATTTACCAGCATGGGCTTTACGATTACCGTTGATAATTTCGAAAAGAGCCGTCATAGCACGTGGATCACGGCTTAAGAAGACCACTTTATCTCCTTTTTCAATATTGAAGTTTACATCATTAAAAAGTACTACGCCTTCGTCAGTTTCGGCACGGAGTCCAGAAACCTCTAGAATTTGGTTACCAGGTTCACGATCGGGTGTAAAGATAATTCCTGGGTACTTTCTTGAAGAGGGTTTAATCTCGTCCACGTTAAGTTTCTCCAACATCTTCTTACGGCTGGTAGTTTGCTTACTTTTTGCCACATTGGCACTAAAGCGGCGAATAAACTCTTCCAACTCTTTTTTCTTCTCTTCGGCTTTCGCTTTTTGATTTTGTTGTTGACGCAACGCCAATTGGCTAGACTCATACCAGAAGGTATAGTTACCTGCAAACATGTTCACTTTACCAAAATCGATATCAACGGTATGTGTACAAACTGAATCTAAGAAGTGACGGTCGTGGCTTACTACCAATACCGTGTGCTCAAAGTTAGCCAAGTACTCTTCCAACCAAATTACAGTCTCCATATCCAAGTCATTGGTAGGCTCATCGAGTAATAGGTTATCTGGGTTACCGTAAAGTGCACGGGCAAGCATAACACGTACCTTCTCTTTACCACTCAAATCGCCTACTAAGCTGTAGTGTCTATCCTCTTTAATGCCTAGTCCGCTCAAAAGCATGGCTGCATCACTCTCGGCATTCCATCCATCTAACTCGGCAAAACGCTCTTCAAGTTCAGAAACCTTCAAACCATCTTCGTCTGTAAAGTCCTCTTTTGCATAAAGCACTTCGCGTTGCTTCATGATGTCCCACAAAATATCGTGCCCCATCATTACGGTATCCATTACGGTATAAGCATCCCACTTAAAGTGATCTTGGCTCAACACCGACAAACGCTCGCCTGGACCCAATGTAATAGAACCTTTCGTAGGCTCCAAATCGCCCGAAATGGCTCTCAAGAAAGTAGACTTTCCTGCACCATTGGCACCAATTACCCCGTAAATATTTCCGTTGGTAAACTTCATATTTACATCATTATACAAAACTCTTTTGCCAAACTGAACGGCTAAGTTTGAAACTGTAATCATTTAAATCTATCTTAATTATATAGTTAGCTCGTTATGTAACTCCTTGTTACGCGCTGCAAAGGTAACGATTTTAATTCACAATTAGGTGTCAGTCTGACATATTTTCCCTAATTTTGCGCACTCTTTTGCCTAAAAACAGTTTAGGCACACTATTTGCAGGAGAGCAGATAAATAGAAAGATATAATAAGATAAAAACAAGATAAAATGACAGCGAAAGACAAGAATCATCAAGCCGAAGAAGAGTTATTGGTAAACCCAGAGGCTACAACAACAGAAGAGACTACGGAAGCGTGCGAAAACGAGGCTACAGCTGCTGAAGAGGCGATTGAGCTCACTCCTGAAGAGGTCATGGCAAACCAAGTAGCTGCTGCACAAGCAGAAACCGAAGAGTGGAAAGACAAATATTTGCGCCTCTCGGCCGAATTTGACAACTACCGCAAGCGTACGTTGAAAGAGAAAGCAGAGTTGATTAAGAATGCAGGCGAAAAGACCATTACTGCCATCCTTCCTGTATTAGACGATTTTGAACGTGCACTTCAAAACATGGAAACTGCCGAAAATGTAGAGGCATTGAAAGAGGGGCTAGATCTTATTTGCTCGAAGTTTGCTAAAACACTTGCACAACAAGGATTAGCTAAAATGGAGACAGCAGAACAACCATTCGACACCGATTTCCACGAAGCAATTGCCTTGGTTCCTGCACCGAGCGATGCAGAAAAAGGCCAGATTTTAGACTGTGTACAAACTGGCTACTTGCTAAATGAGAAGGTTATTCGTCATGCAAAAGTGGTAGTAGGCCAATAATAGAATCGAAAATATATGTCAAAAAGAGATTATTACGAAGTACTAGGCGTTGACAAAGGTGCAACGGCCGACCAAATAAAGAAGGCTTATCGCAAAAAGGCGATCGAGTTTCACCCCGACAAGAACCCGGACGACAAAGTAGCCGAAGAGAAGTTTAAAGAAGCTGCCGAGGCATACGATGTATTGAGCAATGCGGACAAAAAAGCACGCTATGACCAATTTGGTCACGCAGGTATGGGCGGTGCAGCTGGCGGTGGTGCTGGCGGATTTGGAGGCTTTGGCGAGGGTATGTCTATGGACGATATCTTCTCCATGTTTGGCGATGTATTTGGTGGACACCGCAGTGGCTTTGGTGGCTTCGGTGGCGGAGGTGGACGTAGACAGGGTCCTCGTCAGTTCCGCGGTTCGGACTTGCGCGTAAAAGTAAAATTAAACTTGAAGGAGGTAGCTGCGGGTGCCGAGAAAAAATTCAAGTTGAAGAAATATGTAAACTGTAACCATTGCCACGGTAGTGGTGCCGAGGGTGCTGCGGGCAAAGAGACGTGTCCTACTTGTCACGGATCGGGTAGCGTAATGCGTACACAACAAAGCATTTTTGGTATGGTGCAATCGCAAAGCCCTTGTCCTCAATGTAGCGGTACAGGAACCATCATCAAAAACAAATGTAAAGTTTGTAGTGGCGAGGGTATTACCTATGGCGAAGAGGTGGTAGAGGTGAAAATCCCTGCAGGAGTAGCCGAAGGTATGCAACTAACCGTAGGTGGCAAAGGAAATGCGGGTAAACTAAACGGAGTACCTGGCGATTTGTATGTGGTGATTGAAGAGGAGGCACATCCTGAGTTGGTACGCGATGAGAGCGATCTTATTTACAACCTACTTTTGAGTGTACCTGCGGCAACACTAGGCGACACGGTAGAAATTCCAACCATCGATGGCAAAGTGAAGGTAAAAGTAGAGCCTGGAACACAACCTGGCAAAGTGCTTCGCCTCCGCGGAAAAGGTCTTCCGAATGTAGATGGTTACGGACGTAGCAGTGGAACGGGCGATTTGTTGGTAAACATCAGCGTATACATACCCGAAACATTGACAAAAGAGGAGAAAAAAGCGCTTGAAAAGATGAAAGAATCGGACAGCTTCAAACCAAGCGGTTCTGTCAAAGAAAAAATCTTTAACAAGTTCAAGAACTTCTTCGATTAAGAAGAGGGGCTTGGTAACAACGCTTGTATAGAAATGCAATAAAAGAAAGGGTGAACTTTTCTGCCGTAAAAGGGCAGAGGGGATCACCCTTTACGCATCCTAACAACGAATCTACATCGATTTATAAGCTGATGAAGGATAATTGGTTATCAAACAGCCATCTTCCACCCTATAACATTGAAAAACAGCATATATGAAGGATGAAGGATAAAACAACAGAATAAAGAAACAAGTAACCTTCAACCGAAATGAGCCCATTTCATCGGGAAGCAAGCAGAAAGCGAGGTTGAACCCATTGTTATATTATAAAAATCACGAACAGCACATAGGCTTTCGGCATATTCTCAACATCTTTATGAACTATCAAGAAACCGTAGATTATTTATTTCAAAGTGTCCCCATGTTTCAACAGGTAGGCAAGGCTGCCTATAAGGAGGGATTAAGCAACACTCACCGACTCGATGCACACTTTAACCACCCACACCGCAAGTTTCAAACCATCCATGTGGCCGGCACCAATGGAAAAGGGTCTTGTTCGCACACTTTGGCAGCTATATTACAAGCTGCCGGGTATAAAACAGGGCTCTACACCTCACCTCATCTTATCGATTTTAGAGAACGTATACGTATCAATGGAGAGGTTGTCCCCGAATCGTTTGTGGTCGATTTTGTCGAGAAGCATCGCTCTTTCTTTGAACCCCTCTCCTGCTCTTTCTTTGAGCTAACCACTGCTATGGCCTTCCACTACTTTGCACAAGAAGAGGTCGACGTAGCCATTATCGAAGTAGGGCTAGGTGGGCGACTAGACTGTACAAACATCATACAACCCAGGTTGTCTATTATTACCAATATCAGCTTGGATCACACGCAATTCTTGGGCACTACGTTGGCACAAATAGCCAGCGAAAAAGGAGGCATTATAAAAGAGGGAATTCCGGTGGTAATAGGTGAATCGACACCCGAAACAAAGCCTATATTTATAGATCTGGCAGAGAAAGTTGGTGCTCCACTTTACTTTGCTCAAGAAGAGAAGCTGATTGAACGTATAGCCTACAACAGCGATGGTACACCCATTTATCAAACCCAAGAGTATCCCAACTTGATGGGAGAGCTCCGAGGTATTTATCAGCAAAAGAATACACAAACGGTACTCAGCGCCATTTGTCGGCTAAAAGAACAGGGTTTCCATCTCACTGAAGAACAGGTTAGAATGGGTTTTGCCAATGTATGCAAGTTAACAGGCCTAATGGGGCGCTGGCAGCAAGTAGAAAGCCATCCAACCACCGTTTGCGACACCGGCCACAACGAAGCTGGAATGGGCTACATTGTAGAGCAATTAAAGCAGCAAGAGTACAAACAGTTGCACATCGTACTAGGTATGGTTAGCGATAAGGACGTAGAGCGTGTAGTAGGGATGATGCCCAAGGAGGCTATTTACTACTTTACCCAAGCCGATATACCACGTGCCCTACCCGCCGAGGAGCTAAAGGAGGTGGCCGAGAAGCATGGTTTAGTGGGTAAATGCTACTCAAACGTACCAGCAGCCTATCTAGATGCCCGTAAACAAGCCAACAAAATGGATTTTATATTTATTGGCGGAAGCAGCTTTATTGTTGCAGATTTTTTAAAATTTCACGTCTCGAATGGGTGAGTTTTCTACAGCTTTGTTTGTGAATGCGGATTAAAATCTTTTTATTTGCACTAAGATTGAACAAATAACCCTGAAAATTAATAAGCATGACAAACACAGGTAATCCGACAGAGCATAAATGCAAGCTGAACGCAGCTGATTTTCAAAAAAATATAGAGGGCAAAGAGACTGCCCTCTTCATCTTAAAGAATAAAAATGGCATGGAGCTGGCAGCCACTAACTATGGTGGTGCAGTGGTAGCCATTATGGCACCCGACAAAGCGGGTAACTTTGCCAATGTCATTCAAGGACACGATAGCATCGAAAAAGTCATCCACAGCCCTGAACCCTTTTTAAGCACACTCATTGGAAGATATGGTAACCGTATTGCCAACGGAGCGTTTGAACTGGAGGGAAAAAGCTATAAACTTACAGTAAACAATGGCCCCAACTCGCTGCATGGTGGACCCACAGGCTACCACGCCCGTATTTGGGAGGCTGAACAAATAGACGAACAAACGTTGAAACTACACTACCTATCGAAAGATGGCGAAGAGGGATTCCCTGGCAACTTAGATCTTACCGTTACCTATGCATTGAACGATAACAATGAGTTTATCATCACCTACAGCGGTACAACCGATCAAGCAACGATTGTAAACCTTACCCACCACGCTTTTTTTAGCCTTTCGGGCATTGCAACTCCTACAGCAACCATCGAGAACAACATCGTTACCATCAACGCCGATTTTTATACGCCCATGAACAGTGTATCTATTCCTACGGGAGAGATTGCTCCTGTAGCAGGCACACCGATGGACTTCCGTACACCACAAAGTGTAGGTAGCCGCATCAATGAGGCTTTCGAACAGTTGGTATTTGGCGCTGGATACGACCATTGCTATGTATTGAACAAGAAGGAGCAAAATTCGCTTACCTTTGCCGCCAAATGCGTAGAGCCTGTAAGTGGAAGAAGTATGGAGGTGTATACCACCGAACCAGGGGTTCAACTTTACACATCGAACTGGCACAACGGATTTGAAGGAGCACATGGAGCAACCTTCCCAGCACGTAGTGCAATCTGCTTCGAGGCGCAGCATTTTCCCGATACGCCCAATAACGGACATTTCCCTTCGTGTGTATTACAACCTACAGAGACCTATAAACAAGTAACCATTTACAAGTTTGGTATCGAAAAATAAGAACTTACTAAAGCAGAACTAATCCATTTTTAAACCATAATTTAAACACTTTATTTTCAAAATGAACGAACAAGCAAAAAAGAACTATACGCTGCCTATCGCAGTAATGTTTGCACTCTTTTTCATGGTTGCCTTTGTAACCGGATTACCTTCTCCAATGGGCGTAATTGTACAGAAACAATTTGGTGCCTCTAACTTCGAAGCTCAACTCGGCTTTTTGGCCAACTTTATAGCGTACGCCTTCATGGGTATTCCAGCAGGTATGATGCTTAAAAAAATCGGTTACAAAAAAACTGCACTTGCTGCCGTTACCGTTGGTTTTGTGGGAGTAGGTATTCAATGCCTTTCGGGTGTATTCGGAAGTTTTGTTTACTACCTTGCAGGTGCATTTGTATCGGGTTTCTCGATGTGTCTTCTAAACACCGTAGTGAATCCTATGCTTAACACACTTGGTGGTGGTGGTAACAAAGGAAACCAGTTGCTTCAATTCGGTGGAACACTTAACTCGATTGCAGCGACAATTACACCGGTACTTGTAGGTTACCTAATGGGTGCCGAAGCAGGTCGTACGATTGAGAAAGCATACCCTGCTATGTTTATCGCCATGGCTATCTTTGCAGTTGCATTTGTTGTACTATTGGTTGTAGCCATTCCTGAGCCTGAGCAAGCAGCAAGCAACGAGAAAATTGGCGTCTTTGCTCCTCTTCAGTTCCGTCACCTAATCTTTGGTATTATCGCTATCTTTATCTATGTAGGTATTGAAATCGGTATTCCATCAACTGCTAACTTGTACATGACTCAAGAGTTGAAAATTGATGCAGGTGTAGCTGGTGGTGTAGTAGGTATCTACTGGTTGCTTATGATGGTAGGTCGTCTTGTCGGTGGCGTACTAGGTGCAAAAGTGGCAACTAAAACCATGATTGGTGTTGTATCGTGTATGGGTCTGGTATTTATCGCAGCAGGTATTTTACTACCTACTACCATCTCGGTAACCATTCCTAGCATTGACACTCCACTTCCTATTAACCTTCTCTTCTTCTGCTTGTGTGGTCTTTGTACTTCAGTTATGTGGGGAGGTATCTTCAACCTTGCTGTAGAAGGACTTGGTAAATATACAGCAGCTGCATCGGGCCTTTTCATGGTGATGGTTTGCGGGGGTGGTATTATCCCAGTAATTCAAGGATTTGTGGCAGATAGCACTTCATACTTAGCCTCTTATTGGGTAATATTTGCTTGTATCGGCTACATCTTGTGGTATGCTTTTGTAGGTTGCAAGAACGTAAACAAAGATATCAAAGTAGACTAAAAAAAAGAAACCTTATTATTAACTTAATATAAAGATACTATCATGGAACTAGATGTAAGAAGTCGTTTCATCAAACATTTTGATGGCACAACAGGATCGTTATATGCATCACCCGGACGCATTAACTTGATTGGAGAGCATACAGATTACAACGGTGGATTTGTCTTCCCCGGCGCAGTAGATAAAGGCATGGTGGCAGAAATCAAGCCCAACGGAACAGATAAAGTAAGAGCCTACTCAATCGACCTTAAGGATTACGTAGAGTTTGGGTTGAATGAAGAGGATGCTCCTCATGCTAGCTGGGCCCGTTACATTTTTGGTGTATGCCGCGAAATGATTAAACGGGGTGTAGATGTAAAAGGATTCAATACGGCATTTGCAGGCGATGTACCTCTAGGTGCAGGTATGTCTTCATCGGCAGCATTGGAAAGCACCTATGCGTTTGCATTGAACGAACTTTTTGGTGAAGGAAAGATTGACAAATTCGAATTAGCAAAAGTAGGTCAAGCTACAGAGCACAACTATTGCGGTGTAAAATGTGGCATTATGGATCAATTTGCCTCAGTATTTGGCAAGGCTGGTAGCCTTATCCGTCTGGACTGTCGTTCATTGGAGTATGAATACTTCCCATTCAAACCCGAAGGATATCGTTTGGTGTTGATGGATTCTGTTGTGAAACACGAACTTGCTTCATCTGCTTACAATAAGCGTCGCCAAAGCTGTGAGACTGCAGTAGCTGCTATTAAGGTGAATCATCCACATGTAGAGTTCTTACGTGACTGTACTATGGAGATGCTTGAAGCAGTTAAAGGAGAGATTACAGCCGAAGACTTTATGCGTGCTGAGTATGTAATTGCCGAAATTCAACGCGTACTCGATGTATGTGCTGCACTAGAGAAAGGTGATTACGAAACAGTAGGTCAAAAGATGTACGAAACACACCAAGGCATGAGTAAACTATACGAAGTAAGTTGCGAAGAGCTAGACTTCTTAAATGATGTTGCTTTTGATTGTGGTGTTACTGGTTCTCGAGTTATGGGCGGTGGATTTGGTGGCTGCACCATTAACTTGGTTAAAAATGAGTTGTACGATACCTTTGTGGCTACTGCCAAGAAGCGCTTTGAAGCGAAGTTTGGCAAGGAACCTAAGGTATACGATGTGGTCATCGGCGATGGTTCTCGCAAACTAGCCTAAGTTAAGAATAAGAGGTAGCTTCTACCTTAGTATATAGAGAGTGTTCTTACTCTACCCTATTTTCTAGGGAGAGTAAGAACACTTTGCTTTTTCTATTGTTTACTAAGTTTAAATAAGCACTCAATTACGCTCAAGTTATTTCTCCCAATGAAGAGGTAAATAGCTTGAGCATTCCGCATAAGGCCACTGCGGTAGTTGAATAAAAAAGTCATCTAGAGTTCACTCCTAAAGATGGTTTGCCCCAATAGAAGGCCCTACCTTCAGGAGAATTAGTAATCTTAAAATATAAATCTATGTACTACACACCTCCTATTTTTTGGGTTGTGCCACTAGCATCCCTTATCGCCTTGGCATTTGCCGGCTATTTTTACCGTGCTATGAAGCGTGAGAGTGAGGGTACTCCCCGCATGCAAGAGATTGCCCAACATGTACGTGAAGGCGCAATGGCCTACTTAAAACAGCAATACAAAGTTGTAATTACCGTTTTTGTAGTACTTTGTGGTTGTTTTGCCTATCTATCGTATGGTTTGGGCGTTCAAAATGGTTGGGTTCCCTTTGCCTTCTTATCGGGTGGATTTTTCTCGGGATTGGCAGGGTTCTTTGGAATGAAAACAGCAACCTATGCCTCTGCACGAACCGCATTCGCTGCCTCCCAATCACTCAACAAAGGGCTTCAAGTGGCTTTCCGATCGGGAGCTGTAATGGGGCTAGTGGTAGTAGGGCTCGGCCTGCTCGACATTTCACTTTGGTACATTATACTGGATTACTTTGTAGAAGCTTCGGGTTCACAAAAACTTATCATCATAACCACAACCATGCTTACCTTTGGTATGGGTGCCTCCACTCAGGCGCTATTTGCACGTGTAGGTGGAGGAATCTATACGAAGGCTGCCGATGTAGGTGCCGATTTAGTAGGCAAGGTTGAAGCAGGTATTCCTGAAGATGATCCACGTAATCCGGCAACCATAGCCGACAATGTAGGCGACAATGTAGGTGACGTAGCAGGTATGGGAGCCGACCTGTATGAAAGTTACTGCGGTTCGATCCTTGCTACCGCAGCTTTGGGTGCAGCAGCCTTCATAAGCATACCCGAAGTACAAATTAAAGCAGTTCTAGCACCCATGTTGATAGCTGCCATGGGGATTGTACTCTCTATTATAGGTATCTTTTTAGTACACACCAAAGAGGGGGCCAATATGAAGCAGTTACTCAGTGCACTTGGAAGAGGAGTGAATGTGAGTTCTCTGCTTATCGCTCTCTCTGCATTCGGAATATTCTCTCTACTCGGACTACCCAATAGCACCGGGCTTGCATGCTCGGTCATTGTGGGTTTACTCGCTGGAATCATCATTGGGCAATCTACGGAGTACTTTACCTCTCACTCCTACCTACCCACTCAAAAGATAGCCAAAAGTGGAGAGACAGGACCTGCAACGGTAATCATCTCAGGCATAGGTATGGGGATGATTTCGACTTCTATACCTGTTGCAACAATCTGTGTAGCTATCATCTTGGCTTTCTTATGTGCAACAGGGTTCGATGTGGCCAATATGATGCAGGCACAAAACTTAAGTACTGGACTTTACGGCATAGGCATGGCAGCTGTAGGAATGCTCTCCACACTCGGTATCACCCTAGCAACAGATGCTTACGGGCCTATTGCCGATAATGCAGGCGGAAATGCAGAGATGGCTGGATTGGGAGAAGAGGTACGAAGACGGACCGATGCGCTCGATTCCTTAGGGAATACGACAGCTGCAACAGGGAAAGGCTTTGCAATCGGATCGGCAGCACTAACAGCTATGGCTCTCCTAGCATCCTACATTGAGGAGATTAAAATAGGGCTGCAACACTTGGGACAATATACAATTACCCTTGCTGGAGGGGCTGAGATAGCCGTACAAGAGGCTACCATACCCGACTTTATGGAGTACTACCAAGTTACACTCATGAATCCAAAGGTTTTGATTGGTATCTTTGTAGGGGCCATGATGTCCTTCCTATTCTGTGGGTTGACAATGAATGCAGTGGGACGAGCGGCACAGAGCATGGTCGAAGAGGTACGCCGGCAATTCCGCGAAATTAAGGGAGTGCTTGAAGGTACTGCTAAACCTGACTATGCCCGTTGCGTAGAGATTTCTACCCGCGGTGCACAACGAGAAATGATGTTTCCCTCTATTCTAGCAATCATTGTACCTGTAGCCATGGGCGTACTCTTAGGGGTTTCAGGAGTAATTGGTTTGCTTGTGGGTGGACTCTCTTCCGGTTTTGTACTTGCCATTTTCATGTCGAATGCAGGCGGCGCATGGGACAATGCAAAGAAATATGTAGAAGAAGGACATCACGGTGGTAAAGGCTCATCGGTACACAAAGCGACAGTGGTCGGCGATACTGTTGGTGATCCATTTAAGGATACTTCTGGCCCCTCGCTCAACATTCTAATAAAACTAATGTCGATGGTCTCTATTGTCATGGCAGGGTTAACCGTTGCCTTCTCCATCTTTTAAATAAAAAGAGCCCATTGAAAGAGCCTCTCTAAAAGGTAGAAGAAAACATTCCGATTACTCTATCACGCACTATTTTTTGGGGAGAGCAATCGATGGGCTTCACATAAGGAATGGAAAAAACAGAAATCAAAAAGCCCTATCAAACTCTGATTCGAGAATGATAGGGCTCTTCTTGCCTACAAGCAAGAGGATTCAATGTTCAATCCAAAAGCACAAAATACTTTGAACTGAATCTTTACACCTCTTACTAAAAAATAAATAGAATATAATGCTTTAAATTAGCTCCACAAGATGTAAATCAATGAAGAAACACTGATTAAAATCCACAACAACACGCCTTGTATTAATGGCTTCATTCCCACTTTACGTAAAACGTCTAAGGAAAGTGATGCACCAATAAAGAACATGGTGATGATTAAACACTTGCGAGCAAATTCTGAAATAAAGCCACCGATTGGAGCCATGCTAGTACCCTCTAACAAGTAGGTATTAATTAAAATAGCCACTACAAAATAGAGGATAAACCAAGGAATAGAAATTTTCTTCCCGTCACCTTTAAAGATAAAGGAAGTTACAAATGCCAGTGGAATAATCCACAAAGCACGAGTTAGTTTGATGGTAGTTGCTATCTGAAGAGCCTCCTCACCATAAGCTGCACCTGCTCCTACAACTGAGCTTGTATCGTGAATAGCAATTGCTGCCCACATACCAAACTGTTGTTGATCGAGACCAAAGAAGTGTCCCAATACGGGGAAAATGAAGAGTGCAATGGCATTCAAAACAAAAATACAAGCTAAAGCAACTGACATTTCACCCTCTTTCGCTTTCAATACAGGGCCAACTGCTGCAATAGCACTTCCCCCACAAATAGCCGTACCAGCACTAATCAGGTAAGAGGTATCTCGATCTACCTTAAGCAACTTACGTCCCAACCACATACCAATAATCATGGTACCAATTACTGAAATGACCGTAAAAGCCATACCATCCTTACCCGAAGCAAGTGACTGCTGAAGGTTCATACCAAAACCCAATCCAACAACAGAGTATTGCAACAGGTATTTTGAAAACGTCTTATTAAATGTAGGATAAGCCTGCCCACAAATCAGTGCAAAAGCTAGACCTGCAAAAAGTGCTACGGGTGGAGTGACCCAACTAGCATAGGCAGAAAGTCCTGGAACATAGTCCAAGAGTAAGAAAAGAGAGAGCAAAGCGAGTAAGCCAATGTAGATGGCTTTGTTGTTTTGCTTTAAAGTAGTGATTGAAATCATGGTGTATACCTTTATTTGTTATATTATTCCTCGTTAAGTGAAGCAAAGGTACAAACTCTTTTGGAACTCTCCGAATTGTATTTTATTATGAGTTATAACTTTTGCTTATAACGATCGGCATACTGAATAAAAAGGGTAGATAGACCTGCCTCTTGTCCATGGAGTTGAACAAATTCAAAAAGGCGGTGCATACTCAATCCCTTTATCTCAATCACCTTAAATTTACCTGCATAGAGCTCCTTGCTAATGGAGCGAATAGAGACAATGCTCATACACTCACTATTCTCTAGAAAGAGCTTGATACTTTCGGTACTTCCTAACTGCAAACGAATTTGCAAATCAGAAAGCTTTATGTGATGGTGCTGTAGTGCTGCTAGCAAAATATCGAGCGTACCCGACCCATGCTCTCGAAGTACCAAAGGCATCTGCTTAAACTCCTCCAACTCCATCTCATCTACCTGAGCCCACCGGCTATTACTAGGTACAATGGCTACCAACTCATCTTTCAAGAAAGTAGTATACTTTAAAGTGGGCTGCTTGGTATTCCCCTCTACAAGGGCCAAATCGATACGATGCTCTTGCAAAGCACGCTCCACCTCGGCCGAGTTGCCACTTAAAAGCGAAAGGGATACTTGTGGATACTTCTCAATAAATCCAGCCAATAACGGAGGAAGTACATAGTGAGCCAATGTGGTACTTGCACCAATGCGCAATTCTCCTCGATGCTCGTTGCGTAGCAGCCCCATATCGTACTCCAAGCGGGCATATCCCTCTACAATCCGTTCACTGTGAACCAAAAGAAGCTTTCCGGCATCGGTCAGTACGATCTTGTTGCCCATGCGCTCAAACAGACGCACTTTGTAGAGGTTTTCTAACTCCTGAATGTGCTTACTTATGGCAGGTTGACTTACAAAGAGTTCTTGCGAAGCTTTGGTAAAACTCAAATTCTTCGCAACACTACAAAATACTTTCAGTCTAAAATCGGCAGGCATGGTGGTTCGGTAATCGTATAAAGTATATAAAAGGGTTCTTACAGATGCTCCTGAAAAGGGCAATGCAAGGAGTTACGACCTATTATTACAAGGTTCTAAGAGGGTACTCCTTATTGGAAGAGATTCTAAAGAAGCCCCCACCAATAAAGAGTTACAAATGAAGCATTATTAAATCTCATCAGCTTTTACACCCAAAGACTGAAGCAGTGCATATCCCAACATCTCCCATTCGAAAGAGATAATCTCTGCCAAGGGGTTCATTCCAAGAAGTACAATCTTCTCTTTTCCCTCCATTTTGTTTAGCACTTCGGGCAACTGATTGCCATACTCCTCTTCAGAAGGAACCAAAACCAATCGCTTGGCCTCCTTAGATTCAGAGAGCAGGGTAATGGTTTCTAGGAAAAGTGCCTCACGTGTAGCTAGTTCAGTGGCATCAAAGGCAGAGATCGAGAACTCACCCAATTGGCTTTGAAAAGCCATACCGTGCAACTCTTTTTCAAAATCCATCGGCTGGATATTACGCATAACTTTACTCTCCGTATCATACAAGAAGATTACTTGCAAGGCGTTTTTGCCTAATGTTATACCTGAATCGAGTGCAATGCATTCTAACAACAAAGCCAAATCGGCCTTAGGAAGGGTACGTTCAAGTACTTTACCAAAATGTTTTGCTAGGTCACCCGCTACTCTATCGAGGTAAGCTGCATCGATCAATAGTACCGTCTCGTCAAATTTTATTTCGTCTTTCATATCTATCCTTTTAAAATTGTTTGCCCGAAAGATAAGGATTTTTTAGACGATTTGGAAATAAACACTGACTTTTTGCACATTAAATATGACTTTTTTTCAGGCTTTTTAAGAACAATCTGACTTTTTGTCGGGTTAATTCTCTTAAATAGAGACAACTATTGGAATGGCAAAGCATTTGAGTGATAGATATCCGAAAGCAAAGAGAAAAATGAGTTCATTCGTAACTCAGCGCTAATTAGCGTTCTACACTTTTATAAAAGAACTAGAAATAACAAATAAAACAAGATATGAATTTCAACAACTTTACTATCAAATCGCAAGAGGCTGTGCAAGAGGCAGTAAACCTCACCCAAAGCTGCGGGCAACAAGCCATCGAGCCAATACACTTGTTGGCTGGATTTATGAAGGTGGGCGAGAACATCACCCAATTCCTTTTTCAGAAGTTAGGCATGCAGCCTCAACAAATAGCCAATGGTATCGAGAAACAGATCGAATCACTTCCTAAGGTATCGGGAGGTGAACCCTACTTAAGTCGATCGAGCAACGAAGTACTGCAAAAAGCGGTACAATTTACCAAAGAGATGGGTGATGAATATGTAGCTCTTGAAGAGCTATTACTTGCCCTACTGGCCGTATCAAGCCCTGCCGTTACCCTATTAAAAGATGCGGGTATGACCGAAAAAGGATTGAAGGCAGCCATCGATGAGTTACGCAAAGGACAAAAAGTAACCTCTGCTTCGGGCGAGGATAGCTACCAAGCACTTAGCAAATATGCCATCAACCTAAACGAGGCAGCACGCAGCGGCAAGCTAGACCCCGTTATTGGACGCGACGAAGAGATTCGCCGGGTACTGCAAATATTGAGCCGACGTACCAAGAACAACCCCATCTTAATAGGTGAACCCGGTACGGGTAAAACAGCCATTATAGAAGGATTGGCACACCGCATTCTGCGTGGCGACGTGCCCGAGAACTTGACCAACAAGCAAATCTACTCGCTCGATATGGGTGCATTGGTGGCGGGTGCCAAGTACAAAGGCGAGTTTGAAGAGCGACTTAAAGCCGTTATTAACGAAGTGATGAAGGCCGAGGGAGAGATTATTCTCTTCATTGACGAGATTCACACCCTAGTGGGTGCGGGCAAAGGCGAAGGAGCCATGGATGCAGCCAACATCTTGAAACCGGCCCTGGCACGTGGCGAACTACGAAGCATTGGTGCCACCACCCTTGATGAGTACCAAAAGTACTTTGAAAAGGACAAAGCACTGGAGCGTCGTTTCCAAACGGTACTGGTGAATGAGCCCGATACACTCAGCTCCATCTCCATCCTGCGTGGATTGAAAGAGCGCTACGAATCACACCACCAAGTACGCATCAAGGACGAAGCCATCATTGCTGCGGTAGAGTTAAGCAACCGCTACATTACGGAACGCTTCCTGCCCGATAAGGCCATCGACTTGATGGACGAGGCGGCGGCCAAACTGCGCATGGAACGTGACTCGGTGCCCGAGGAGCTAGATGAAATCTCGCGCCGCTTGAAACAGCTAGAGATAGAACGCGAGGCCATTAAACGCGAGAAGGACGAAGCCAAGCTGCAATTCCTTAAAAAGGAGATAGCGGAATTGAAAGAGCAAGAGGGTTCGCTCAAAGCGAAATGGGAAAGCGAAAAAGGATTGGTGAACAAGATTCAGCAAAACAAAAAACAGATAGAGAACCTGAAGTTCGAGGCCGAGAAGGCGGAACGCGAAGGTGACTATGGCAAGGTGGCCGAAATTCGTTACGGCAAGTTGCAGGCCCTAGAGAGCGAGATAGCGCAGATAGAGGGGCAACTCAAAACCATGCAGCAAGAGAGTGCCATGATCAAGGAGGAGGTAACGGCCGAAGACATTGCCGATGTGGTATCGCGCTGGACGGGTATACCGGTAAACAAGATGTTGCAAGGGGAACGCGAGAAGCTGTTGCACCTTGAAGAGGAGCTGCACCAACGCGTAATTGGGCAAGAAGAGGCCATTGTGGCGGTATCGGATGCCGTACGCCGTAGTAGGGCTGGGTTGCAAGACCCCAAACGCCCCATTGGTTCCTTTATCTTCCTGGGTACAACGGGGGTAGGTAAAACGGAGTTGGCAAAGGCATTGGCCGATTATCTCTTTGACGACGAGGGGTTAATGACCCGCATCGACATGAGTGAATACCAAGAGAAGCATGCCGTATCGCGCTTGATTGGAGCGCCTCCGGGGTATGTAGGGTACGACGAAGGGGGACAGTTAACCGAAGCCGTGCGCCGCAAACCTTACTCGGTCATTCTCTTTGATGAGATTGAGAAAGCGCATCCCGATGTATTCAACATCCTGTTGCAGGTGCTAGACGATGGTCGCCTAACCGATAACAAAGGGCGCGTGGTGAACTTTAAGAACACCATCATCATCATGACCTCTAACCTGGGTAGTAGCTACATTCAGAGCCAATTTGAGAAGCTTACCTTCACCAACCGTGAACCGCTACTTGAAGAGACCAAGCGCGAGGTAATGAGTCTGCTGAAGAAAACCATCCGCCCCGAGTTCTTGAACCGCATAGACGAGACCATCATGTTCTTGCCCTTGAACCAACAAGAGATTGGGGAGATTGTAACGCTACAAATAGCGGGCATTCAGAAGATGCTAGCAGCCAACGGCATTACGCTGCAACTAACCGATGGGGCTTTACGATTCCTAGCCGAGAGTGGCTACGACCCTGAGTTTGGTGCACGTCCGGTGAAACGGGCCATCCAGCGCTACTTACTGAATGACTTGTCTAAACAGCTGTTGGGCGAAGGTATCAAGCGCAACCTGCCTATTGTGGTAGAGGCAACCGATAGTGGCTTGCGGTTTCACAATGCATAAGCAGTAGTGCTATACTAAACTAGGGTAAAAACCCTAAAAACAGCTCCTTCCAAAGAAAAGAAACGGGTACTAAAAAACGAAAAATCCACTACTCCTTTCACACCGAAAAGAGGTTTCTTGCCACCTAAAAAGAGTCGAACGATAGTCTTGTACTGCGTTCGACTCTTTCTGTTTTATTTGCAAGTCCAAAAAAAAGGTGCTATTCTTCTAATTATCAACACCTAAAAGAGGAAACAAGCTTATATATTCTTTAATTTACAGTGAAGATTACGTAATTTCTGACGTAAATTGTCTAATTTTCACTGTAAATTACGTAATTTGCATCAGAAATTAAAGAATACCCCTATAGGCTAGAAAGAATAGCTTAGGTAAAAAGCAAGCTTGCATAAGCTTGTATGCTAATTACTGCCTACATAGCGTATAGACCTAGAAATGAGAAGCGGGTTAAACAAAACAGGAAGAGCCTTGTTTAATAGGCAAGAACCCAACTACAACCTCTAAACTTTCTCCGTTCATAGTTACTAATTTATATAACAACCTAAACATGGATTCACTCGAAATGATTAAAGAACGTCGTAGCATACGAAAGTATAAAAACGAAAAAGTGTCTCACGAAACAATGAAAGAGATTCTTGAACTAGCCCGTTGGTCACCCTCTTGGGCCAACTACCAAGTGGCACGCTACACCATTGTAGAAAACGATGAATTGATTCAACGCATTGCCGATGAAGGTGTGCATGGTTTCTCCTATAACATTGGAACCTTGCGCAAGGCACCTGGCGTAGTGGTACTAAGTTACATTAAAGGCAAAAGCGGCCGCTCATACAAAGGTGAGTATGCTACTAACAAAAAAGAGGTTTGGGAAGTGTTCGATGCGGGTATTGCTTGCCAAACCTTCTGCCTTGCCGCTCATGCCCACGGAGTAGGGACCTGCATTTTTGGAATTATTGACGACGAAGTTATTTCAAAAATTGTAACGTTGCCCGAAAATGAATCCGTTGCAGCCATTATTACCTTTGGCTACCCCGATGAAGTAGCTAAAGTACCTGCCAGACAAAGCGTAGAGGAGATTGCACGCTTTATTGAATAAGCTATTCAACAACGATTTTTCCTAGCCTAAGGAGCTACCTTGTTTGGGTATACCTTGGGCCACCTACCACCACACTGCGTAACTTGCCACCAATCAATGGCAGGTTACGCAGTGTGGTTTACAGTTTAAAAAAGTTACCTCGCAAAGCTTTCATCGAGTAATAGCTCTCCGCTGCCCCTTTTCCTTGCATTATTCCTTGCTTTATCGTTACTTTGTAGGGAAAGAAGAAAACAAGAAACCGACATGGAACAGATACCCGAACTGGTTGTATACAAAGCCTCGGCAGGGGCAGGTAAAACCTTTACACTAGCCGTAGAGTACATTAAACTACTCATAGAAAATCCACGTGCTTACCGCAACGTGCTGGCCGTTACCTTTACCAACAAAGCTACAAGCGAGATGAAGGAACGCATCCTGAGTCAGCTATACGGTATCTGGACGGGCGATAAGGCCTCTGCCCCCTACCTGCAGAAGGTGGTAGAGCAGCTGGGTAAATCGGAGGAAGAGATTCAAAAGGCAGCGGGCGAAGCGCTTCGCTTTATGATACACGACTACAGCCGCTTCCGCATTGAAACCATCGACTCGTTCTTTCAGTCCGTAATGCGCAACTTGGCACGTGAGTTAGAGTTGGGTGCCAACCTTACCATCGAACTTAATAACAGCGAAGTGTTGAGTGATGCGGTAGACTCCATGATTGAGAAACTAGACCGCAACTCGCCCCTACTCTACTGGCTGCTAGAATATATAGACGAACGTATAGCCGATGACAAGCGCTGGAACGTATCGAACGAGATTAAATCATTTGGCCGCAGCATTTTTGACGAAGGCTACATAGAACGGGGGGCTGGTTTGCGCGAGAAGCTGCAAGATAAAAACTGCATTAAAAACTACCGCCGTACACTACAAGCCATTCAACAAGAGGCTTTGGAACAGATGAAGGGATTTAGCGAGCAGTTTGTAGGAGTACTCGAAGGGTATGGCCTAGCTCCTGAAGATTTAAAAAACGGTAGCCGAGGCATAGCCAGCTATTTTAACAAGCTTCAACAGGGAGAGCTAGGTGATAAGATACGCAATGCAACGGTAGAGAAGTGTTTGGCATCGGCCGAAGAGTGGAGTACAAAGACTTCACCCAATCGCCCCACCATCCTTAACTTGGCAGAACAACAGTTCATACCACTCCTGAATGAATCTGAACAGCTACGGAGTGTAAACAATCTACTGATTAACTCCTGCCAACTCTCACTGCGCCATATTAATAATGTAAGACTCTTGAGTCACATAGATCAAGAGGTACGTTCGCTCAATGAAGAACAGGGACGATTCTTACTCTCTGACACCAATGCACTGCTGCATCAACTGGTAAAAGACGATGACTCGTCGTTTGTATTCGAGAAAATAGGGGCCAATATTCGCCACGTTATGATTGATGAGTTCCAAGATACCTCACGTATGCAGTGGGACAACTTCCGTTTACTGCTGCTAGAGGGACTTTCACAAGGAGCCAACAGTCTTATCGTAGGCGATGTAAAACAATCCATCTACCGCTGGCGAAATGGTGACTGGGGCATTCTAAATGGATTAAAGAGCCACATCGATGCTTTTCCCATTCGGGTAGAGACACTCAAAACGAACCGACGAAGTGCGGCCAATGTCATCCTATTTAACAACAGTGTCTTTACCAAAGTATGCGAATTGCTTAACGAACGCTACCGAGCTGAACTCAACAGTGACTGCATCGACCTGCAAGAAGCCTACAGTGATGTGTGCCAAGAGACCGATAAAGATCCAGGGCAAGGCTATGTAAAAGCCACATTCCTAGCCGAATCGAAGAAGGACAATTACACTGAGCTCACCTTAGCAGCCCTAGCTGAGGAGGTGGTACAATTGGTGCAAACCGGTGTAGTGCTAAGTGATATGGCCATCTTAGTACGTAAAAACAAGAACATCCCGCTGATAGCCGACTATTTCGATAAGAATACTCCCTATAAGATAGTATCGGACGAAGCGTTCCGACTCGATGCTTCACTCGCTATCTGCATGCTGATGGATGGATTACGCTACCTCACTCAACCTACCAACCAAGTGGCAAAAGCACAATTAGCTGCTGCTTATCAGAATGAGATACTCAAAAAAGAGATAGAGATTAACCAATTGCTACTTACCGACATTAATAGTTATCTGCCCACCGCTTTCTTGGAACAACAAGAGGAGCTGTGCCTCATGCCACTGTACGAAGTACTTGAACGTATGTTTCATCTCTTTGAGATGGCTCGCATTGAGCAGCAAGATGCTTATCTTTGCGCCTTTTTCGATGCTGTCTTGGAGTATCAACAAAGGCACTCTTCCGAACTCACCGCTTTTATCAAAGCGTGGGAGGAGAAGTTGTGCGCCAAAACCATCCCTTCAGGAGAGGTAGAGGGCATTCGTATCCTCTCCATTCATAAGTCGAAAGGATTGGAGTATCACACCGTGCTTCTCCCCTTCTGCGACTGGAAGATGGAGAACGAAACCAATAGCCACATGATTTGGTGTGCCCCACAGCAACCGCCCTTTAGCGACCTCGACATTGTACCGGTTAACTACAGCGGCACCATGCAACAATCCATCTACCAAGCCGACTACCTTAATGAGCGTTTGCAGCTCTGGGTAGATAGCCTCAATATGCTTTATGTAGCGTTTACACGAGCTCGTAAGAATCTTATTCTTTGGGGACGAAAAGAGAAGGCATCGGGTACGGTTTCAGAGATTCTCCAGCAGGCATTAAACCTAATCAGCCTGCCCGAAGAATCGGTGCCCACTACACCTATAAGTGAGCTATTCCCCCCGTTTCACATAATCAAACGCGGAGAAACAGCCACCGAAGCAACCGATCCTTCGTTGCCTAAAAACAAGAAAGAGGAGGTGGAAGCAGAAGATATCCTTTACGAAGCAGGCGTATGCTACCCCTCGGAAGCTAAAAAGGAGCAGCAAGCCCATACCAATAAACTACTCATAGAGCCAACTGCTCTCCCCCTACATGTGGAGTCTATTGAAGCGCAAGTAGAGTTTAAACAGTCCAACCAATCAACTAAGTTTGTAAAAGGTCAAGAAGAGAAGGCAGAGGATAGTTACATTCAACAAGGCGAACTCTTGCATCACCTTTTCGAGGGAATCCGCACGGAGCGTGATATCCCAAATGCCATCGAGCGACTCACCCTAGAGGGGCTTATCAGCTCGTCGAAACAGCGCAAAGAGATTGAAGAACTCATTAAAAAGGTGTTTCAATCTGCACAAGTCCGGGACTGGTATTCGGGTAGATGGGAGCTATATAACGAATGTGCAATCCTTTATAAGGAGAATGGGAAGCTTCAAACTCGCCGACCAGACCGGGTGATGATGAAAGAAAACGAAGTTGTAGTAGTCGACCTTAAATTTGGGAAAAAGCGAAAGAATTACAATAAGCAAGTAGCCGAATATATGACTCTACTAGAGCAGATGGGCTACACCCAGGTACGCGGCTATTTGTGGTACTTATTTAAAAATGAAGTTGAAGAGATAACAAGATAAACAGACAAATGGAAACATTCTTACAACAGGTAGCAGCCGATCTATACCAACGTATGGAGGGCAATTTAGGACATACAGCAGTCGTATTTCCAAACAAACGGGCCAGTCTCTTCTTCAACGAGCACCTAGCCGACCAGAACGATGCACCTCTTTGGTCGCCCGCATACCTTAGTATCAGCGAACTCTTTCGCAGCCTCTCTGCTTGGGAGGTAGCCGATCAGATAAAGTTGGTATGCGAACTCTATAAACAGTTTCAACAACATACACAGAGTAAAGAGAGCCTCGATGAGTTCTATTTTTGGGGAGAGATGCTGCTCAGTGACTTTGACGATGCCGACAAGAACTGTGTCGATACCGGACGCCTCTTCACCAACCTGCAAGAGTTGAAGGGGATGATGGACGATTACGACTTCTTAGATGAAGAGAAAGAGGCGGCTATCCAGCAGTTCTTTCAAAACTTCTCCATCGAAAAGCGTACGGCTCTCAAAGAGCACTTTATCTCCATGTGGGATGTACTGGGAAGCATCTATACCGATTTTAAATCGACACTCGCTGCACAGAACATCGCCTACGAAGGGATGCTCTACAGAGAGGCCATCGAGAGCATCGACCCCGATAAGCTACCCTACCAAACCTATGTATTTGTAGGATTCAACGTCTTGAATCAGGTGGAGCAGAAACTCTTTCAAAAACTACAAGCTGCAGGAAAAGCACTCTTTTATTGGGATTATGATCACTTCTACCTCACCCAACAAAAGGGACACGAGGCAGGCGAATTCTTACGACGTAACCTAGCACAATTCCCGAATTGCCTACCAGATTCGCTGTTTAACAACCTTAGCCATCCGAAGAAGGTACGCTACATAGCAGCATCGACGGAGAATGCACAAGCACGCTACCTTCCTACTTGGATACGCGAAAACTTGACTCCCGAAGAGAAAGAGAGTGCGGTGGTACTTTGCAATGAAGTACTGCTTCAGCCTGTACTTCATTCACTCCCCAAAGAGGTAGAGCAGGTAAATGTAACCATGGGGTTCCCGCTTTCGCAAACCCCCATCTACAGTTTTCTTACAGCTTGGCTCGATTTACAAATTACAGGCTATAGTGCAAAGACAGGTCGCTTTACTTATCAAACAGTAGTTACGCTGCTAAAACATGCCTACACTTGCCAGCTTAGTACGCAAGCTACTCCGCTAGAGCAAATACTTACCAAGAAGAATCGATTCTATCCACTCCCTTCGGAGTTACAGAAAGATGATTTTTTGCAATTGCTTTTTAAACCGCAACAAGGCAATTTGGCTCTTTGTGAGGCATTGCTTCAAATCATGAAGCAACTAGCCACCCTTTACCAAGGAGAGGCAAAGAAAGAGGATACTTTTGTGCAGCTCTACCAAGAGTCATTATTTAAAGTGTATACAACTGTTAGCCGCTTTCAGTCCTTGATAGAGACAGATGATTTGTCGGTACAACCCGAAACTTTCCGCCGATTGCTAACGAAGATTCTAGGAGCAACCAATATCCCCTTTCATGGCGAACCTGCTATTGGACTACAAGTAATGGGGGTACTCGAAACACGTAACCTCGACTTTCGCCACCTAATTATGCTCTCAGTCAATGAGGGGCAGCTTCCCAAAGCGGGAGGAG
Source organism: Phocaeicola sp. (assembly GCA_051651025.1). GTDB lineage: Bacteria > Bacteroidota > Bacteroidia > Bacteroidales > Bacteroidaceae > Phocaeicola. The sequence goes on along the minus strand of JBOFRN010000150.1, from coordinate 16,484 downwards.
ATACCTCATTTATCCCCTACAACCTGCGCAAGGCTTTTGGCATGACCACTCTCGAACACAAGATAGCGGTTTATGCCTACTACTTTTATCGACTTTTGCAACGAGCCGAACAGGTCACGCTACTCTACAACACCAGCTCGGATGGACTGAACCGTGGAGAGTGGAGTCGCTTTATGCTCCAATTTCTCATTGAGTATGGACACCCCATTGAGCGCAACTACTTGGAGGCGGCACAATCTCCACAAGGAAGTCTGCCCATTGTCGTGCCCAAATCCATCGAGGTGATGAAGAAGATGCAAAATAGGTTCGACCTGCGTCTAAACCCGAAAGCCAACTTTTCGCCTTCGGCGCTCAACACCTACCTAGACTGTCCACTGAAGTTCTACTTCCGTTACATAGCTTCGCTCAAAACACCCGATGAGGTAAGTGCAGAGATTGACTCGGCCACCTTCGGAAGCATCTTTCACCGAGCGGCCGAAACACTCTACAACGAGTTAACAGCACACGGAAAAATGATTCAGAAAGAGAGCCTAGAGAGGCTATTAAAAGATGACATTCGCATTCAAAACCATGTAGATGCCGCATTTAAAGAACTCTTCTTTCAAGTAGAGGTCACCGAGAAGCCCGAATATAACGGGGTACAACTCATCAATGCAGAGGTAATTGTACGCTATATCAAACAACTCCTGACCAACGATCTGCACTACGCTCCCTTTACCTATGTAGAATCAGAAGCAGAAGTGGATGAAGAGATTCAAATTACCATCGAAGGAAAAGGGAAAATACATTCGCGCATTGGAGGGATTATCGACCGCCTAGACAGCAAAGAGGGTACACTGCGCATTGTCGATTACAAAACGGGAGGAAATGCCTCCTCGCCCAAAGATATTGAGTCACTCTTTATCCCCGACAAGAAGCGCTCAAACTACATATTTCAAACCTTCCTCTATGCAGCGATTCTTTCTAAGAAACAGCCCCAGAAGATAGCACCTGCGCTGCTCTACATACACAGAGCAGCAAATTCGAAGAGCTACTCACCCATTGTCGAGATGGGAGAAGCTAGAAAGAAGGTGCCTGTAGATGATTTTGCCATGTACGAAGCTGAATTTCGCGAGCATCTACAGCGGTTATTGGAGGAGATTTTCAATCCTGATCTTTCATTCAATCAAACCACCATAGAAGGAACTTGCGAATATTGTGATTTTAAGGCTTTATGCAAGCGCTAGAAATAGCATTATAAAACTCTCCAGCAGGCTAAATCAATATTCGTTGTCAGGTCAAGAAATGGCAAAAGAGGACATTCCCAAATTGAGCTAGATAGACCAACTAAAAAGGCATACAAACAAGGGGGATAAATAGAGTAAGCCTCCGTTCTCATTCCCTTAGCATACTAGGGATAAGAGAACGGAGGCTTACTCTTTGCTGAAAATCACCAAGTAGGTTATTTCTTCAAGAAGCAGGTCTTAAGAACAATACTACTACCGTCAATCTTGCAATCAACCTCTTCGGGGACTTCAGTCAAACGAATGCTTTTCACTTTCGTACCACGTTTGATAACCATTGAAGAACCTTTAACTTTCAAATCTTTAATAACAGTTACTGCATCACCATCAAAAAGTTCTGCACCATTACTATCACGAGGTATTGTATCAACTTCTGCACTTTCTCCTACAACTTCTGGGTTAAACTCGTGCATACAGTCCGGACACACATAAAGAGAACCATCAAAGTAGGTATTCTCACCCGCACACTGGGGGCAATTAGGAATTTCGTTCATTACTGTTTCTTTTAAATTTAATACACAAACGCTACAAAGGTACGTAAAAAGTCAAAATGTAGAGAGAGTTGCCACATAAATTAATTAAATGGTCCTTTCTATAGCATACGGCACCCCTCTTATAGGGGGCAACAATCTACTCCAGATTGTTAATGATATAAAGTAATCAGGATTTGTTGGACATTCTTCTTTAGATTGTTGTATCTTCGCTAAGAAGAATAAAGAAAATAAAGAAAGGAACAAATCATGAAAATATTAATTCTTTGTACCATAAACGGAGCTGTAAGCCAAATGGTACATGGATACTTACAATCATTTGATCATAGTCTCAAAGTGAGTTCTGCAGCTACTCTGGAGGTAGGGAAAATAGACGAATTAGCACTAAATGTAATGAAAGAGGTAAATATTGACATTTCATACTACCCCACTGATTTGATAGAAGAACACCTCAACAACGATTGGGACTATGTAATCACGGTATGCGAAGCTTGTGAACAAAACTATCCCAACTTTAGCAGTACAGTTAAAAATAAATTATACATTCCCTTTGAGGACCCTTCACTAACAACAGGCACAGCAGAGTTTGTAAAGGATGCATACCGAAAAGTACGAGGAGAGGTTTACCAAACAGTCCGAAAACTCTATCGAGAGAAACTTATGGAGGAACCCTCCTGCCCTTGTGGAGCCAACTATTTTTGCAGATGTGAGTAAAGAAATAACTTAATCTAGGCTTGACTAAGGGAGAATCGAATCGATAGTTACTTCTCAAAGTGCTATAATCTCGAAATCTCAGAAAAAAGTTTGACTTAGATCAAACTTTTTTCTCCACTAATAAAGAGGGAGTTAGCATATAATTCTGGTCACACAAGCAAAACACACGCAAAGAAAAATCTTCCAAATGTTTGCGTATTCAAAAAAAAGCTATACCTTTGCATTGCAATTGAGAGAAAGAGTGGCCAATTAGTCAATTAATTCTAGCAAAATGCAAGCCGGGCGAATTCCAGAGCGGCCAAATGGGACTGACTGTAACTCAGTTGTCTTTCGACTTCGGAGGTTCGAATCCTTCTTCGCCCACATACATTGCGGAAGTAGCTCAGTTGATAGAGCATTAGCCTTCCAAGCTGAGGGTCGCGGGTTTGAGCCCCGTCTTCCGCTCTCGATTAAAAGGTTGCATATTTTATGCAGCCTTTTAGTTTTACCCCTCCCCTTTTCATTTTTTTTGATTCGTTTAAAAAAACTCTCTAACAAAGGAAAAGCTTCTCAAAAAAAAAATCCGATTTAGAGATGCGTTGTCGTTTTTAAACTAGTTTTGTACCCCCTTTCAAAACCCGAATCATTGCCAACTATGAGACGAAATGAAAATAATTAGTTAAACAAGAAATTAGTAAATGACTACTACAATTAAGAAAGGAGTAAAGCTATTATTATGCACGCTACTCTTAACAACTACCAACCTATTTGCTCAAAAGCAAATGGAGGGGAACGTAAAGCAGAGAGATTACAGCTCATTTTCAAAAGACTCTATTCGCATTAATAAACAGGCGCGAGAAAAGCGCAACATGGAGAGGCTTCGCTTTCGAAAAGGAGATAAATTTGCTGGAGTAAACTTGAGTTTTGGAGGAAAAGAGGCTGAAAACGACTTCTTAGTAGCCAATATCGATCTACCGGAAGTTGAGAAAAGAACGCTAAGCACCTCATTTGTAATGGGATATTTCTTAAATCCACGCACATCGGTTGGTATTAGAGGTAGATACAACTATAGCCGAGGAGACCAAACACTGGTAGCTGACTTTCTAGGAGTTGCCTTCAATGCAGATGAGTATAGAACACAGAATCTTACAAGTGGATTTGAAGTACATGGATTTGTTAGAAATTATGTAGCATTGGGTACAGAGCGTAAATTCTACCTATTCAATGAAACATCCATATACTATGGATACAAAGGCTCTTATTCAAGAGCTATTTCGGATCCAGGAAAGCCCAATGAAAGAATTCGTAAAATCCGCTCTGACAACTACACCGTTGGAATTGGAGTGAGCCCAGGTATTACCTATTTTACCTCACCAAGAACAGCGATTGAATTCCAATTAGGAACATCAGGATTTGAATACACCAAAAAGAAACATCTTACCGATGATAAAGTTAAAGGAAACTCTCATGCTTTCTCATTTAGAGATGGACTTAGCTTTCTACGCATCCAATTTGGTTTTTCGTACTACTTTAATTAAGCAAAAGCAATCCATAATCTAGACAGAATATGAAACAATTTTTCTACAATATAGCAGCCCTACTCCTACTAGGAGCAGGAGCAACAGGATGTGTATCTGAAGACACATTTGACAAGTCTGACCGAAACACTCCAACAGAAATACGATTTACAGGTCAATTAAAATCAAGAATTGTATACGGTGATGGGACAGAAGTTCAACCAGATACAGCCTATGTTGAAATGAACGAAACTGTTGACTTGGCAAACCTTAGCATAGAGTATCTAACACTCCCCTCACTAACGCAAGTAAAACCAGCAATCGAAAGCGTAAACAACTTCATCGAACCGGTACGCTTTACGCTAATCTCGGAAAGTGGAAGAAGTGTAAGATACCTAATCGTGGTAGCTAGCTATGGGGGCTATTCTATGCAACTTGATTACAATGCAATGAATCAATGGTATCAACAAGGAACATTTAAGAATGGCGATGGCTACTATAATATTGGAGAGGCTGGTGCTTCGACTCCATGGGCAAACACAAATGATGTTGCAGCGATTTTAGATAAAGCAGCCTGTGTACCTTCAAACTTCCCAGACCCATCGGGGCATGTTGTACTTACAACATTAATGAACCCTACCGGTGGAAAAACCGTGGGATCAGGCATTGCATCTGCTAACATCTTTACAGGCGCCTTCCGAGGAAACCCCAAGCATTTTTTAGATCGAGACCAACAACGTGATAATGTTTGCTTTGGTATACCGTACCGAAACCGGCCCCAGTCAGTCACTTTCGAGTTTAAATATGAGCCAGGTACAACCGTCGAGAAATGGATTCCAACAACCGGTGGATTAAGCAAATGGCAGGGAGTAGACATGCCTGAAGAAACAGATTCAATGGAAGTGTGGGTGGTATTACACAAGCGCATCTATGATGAGGTAAACCCCACAAATACAAGATTCTATAGAATTGCTGCAGGAGGGTTCATTAGCTCTGAAACAGTTAAAGACTGGAGAAAACTCACCATTCCTATCTGTTATGGTAAACCAACTCAAGCCTTTCTTACAGAAAACCCAGAAGCGTATAGAGTACGCGACATAGGCCTTGTAAGCTCGCCACGTTTTGTATATCAACACAACCCTATACAAGACGGCAACGATCCTACCAAGTGGAGCTATACACTTTACAGAATAGAAGAAGAGTACTCATCGAATCCAGAGACAGACATTCCAACTCACCTATCACTCTCATTCAATTCAAGTGCTGGTGGATGGGAATATAAAGGAGCAGGTAAAACACCTGATGGTACTAGAGAAGGATCTAAACTAGAGATAAGAAATATTGTTTTTGAATAAAATTTAATTGTAGGGTACCCCAAAAGGGTGCCCTATACATTATATATAGAGCCATGCAAAGAACAAACCGACTAATAGTTATTGGGGTATTTATAAGCATCTGCTTAGGTGAAACTGCTGCTCAAGACTCTAGCAGCTTAGAAAAGAAAGACACAACTGAAACGGTAGTAAGCCTGACGAGAGAAAAGAAAAAACGCAACTTTAAATACAGCATTCTAGGGGGACCAGGATACACACCAGACTTTGGCTTTGTTCTAGGGGGCAGCCTACTTAGTACATTCAAAACAACTCCTTCAGATTCAACACTACTACGATCTGTCCTCCCGCTCTCATTCGCATTAACCTTTGGACAAAAAATCGGTTTTAACACAATGCTTTACCCACAATTCTACTTCAAAGGAGATCGATTTAGATTAACCGGACGATTTCTTATAAAAAATGCAGCGGACAACTACTACGGTGTGGGCTATGGTAAAAACAAAGAGACTGATAGAGGACTAGAAACAACAGCATACTATGGATCGCAAATCCAAATTAACCCGATTGCTCTTTTTAGAATCAAAGAGACACCCTTCTTTATAGGCCCAATGATTGACTTTGTTTATGAAAAAATGACCGAAGTATCAGCAGGTGTTCTGTCAGATGCAAATTACACTCTACAAGGAGGTGACTCTTTAGGGCTTAAAACAATCAGTAACACCCTAGGTATAGTAGCTTCATATGACACTAGAGATGTTCCAGCCAATGCATACAAGGGAATTTACTTCGAAATCAGAGCAGGCTATGCCGCTGAAGTATACGGAAGCTACAGCAATTTTGGTCAAGTTTCTATTGATTATCGACAATATCTAAAGTTGGGTGAACGAAGAACTTTGGCTTGGACAGTCCATTCAAAAAATACATTTGGAGATGTACCTATAGGAAGAATGCCTATGGTAGGTTCACCATTCGACCTACGGGGTTACTACTTAGGACAGTATCGAGATAAATCAGCATCAATAGCATTGGTTGAATATAGACACATGTTAAACAATGATGGATCGACAAAATTCAAGAAATTATGGCGTCGTTTGGGATTCGCGACATGGGCAGGTATGGGAGCTATGGGTACTAGTTTATCAAAAATAGAAGCAGTACTACCAAATTTTGGAGTGGGATTGCGAATCGAGGTACAGCCACGAATGAATTTTAGACTTGATGTGGGATATAGCCCACTAGAAAAACAAACGTTGCTTTACTTTAATATGACAGAAGCATTTTAAGTCATTTAGAGAGTTTTTGGAAAGCATTTATATTATAAAAAAAGAAGTATTCAATACCATTTTTCATTATTTCTATTTGTTTGTATGTAAATATTATCTATCTTTGCCTCATATTTTTTAATATTTGTTTTGAAAAATGGTTAGAGAAAGAGTACAAAAAAGTGCTTGCAAATAAATGAGAACATTGAAACATAAATACAGATGTGGATGCAATAGTAACAAGTTACAACGAGTTACCATGCTTTTTATCACCTTTTGTACAACCCTAATTGCATTGGCCCAATCGGAAGGGAGCTGTATCACATCCAAGCTTGTAGAAATGGGATTTGAGAATGTTCGCACAATTGATACGCCAGAAAAACGCATCTTTACTATTGAGAACGATCGTTATAAAATTCAATCGGCTGGGATTGTTGAAGCTGTTCGACTCATACAACAAGAGGGTCTTGAAGAGGGCAAGGAGTGTGAAATTATTGTATTGTGCGAAGATATTCCACAATTGTCAATAAGAAATCGTGGAGCATTAGTCAGTTCAGAGGGAAGTTTGGAAGAATGGAAGACAAGTTACGACGTTAATGAGAGTTGGGGCTTTGTAAAAAAGATAAAACCCGAAAACAAATCTGCCTTCAAAATTGACATATTACTTTACCCTCAACTCTACTTTAGAAATCTTATTATTACTCAAATATACCAGGCATTGCTGGAGTTCAGTCCAACGGTGGAAGTTTCTTTACGACCAGGAATGAAGCTAACTGGACAAATTATTTTTCCAGTATACAACGATGGTTATGGAGGGGAAAATAAGACGATACGACCAGGATATATCACTCTTTCACAAATGTTTAGACTACCACAAAACATACAAGGAAGAGCTACAATTGGCGTTTTCGACCAGCAGACCTATGGGGTTGACATGAACTTGTTCTACCCTTTTAAAGATGAGCGTTTCTCTTTAGAGGCGAGAATCGGGTATGTTGGGTTTGGATATTGGGATGGTTTCAAGTTTAAATACAATAGTGAGTACACAACCTACTGGTCTGTGGGTGGTAATTTCTACTGGCCGAGATATAATACAATTTTTAAGTTACGAGGTGAGCAATATTTGTTAAAAGAAAAAGGGGTTAAATTTGAAATGATACGTCAATTTAAATATGCTGGAATTGGATTTTATGCAGTAAAAGCTGAAGGCGCCAATAGTAATGGAGGATTTAGAGTGTTTGCAGCTCTTCCTCCTTACAAACAAAAACGCCACAAAAAGATACCAAGGGTTTCCACCTCGTTGGGAACTGGAATAACTTATAATGCAGGAAATGAACAATATTACTATAAAATGCCTTATAGTAATGCATCAGACAATCTTATGCAGCAAAATAATTTTAATCCATATTTTATAAAATCAGAATTAATTAAACACTAAATTTAGTTTAAAATGAAGAAAAATGTTTTTTTTGGTGGTCTTAATGCAAGAACTGTATTAAGCACGGTAGCTCTTGCTACGACAGTTATGTTTACTTCTTGTGAGAAGGAAACATTCTCTATTGGTACTGTTGAAACTCCTGCCGCTAAGCTTTCTATCGCTGCTTATGTGTACGATGCAGAAACTGGCGAACAAGTTACAGGTGCTAATTATTCTTGGAGTGTAAACGGTGGTGCAGCTACTTCTGGAAGCAGCATCTACCAACTAACTGCTGGTAGCGACAAAACGATTGCTGCTGCGAATGTTGCTCTTACTACAGTAGTAGGCGATAGCCACATTGATGGTTCATTGGCTATTAGCACACCTGAAGTTAAAGCTGGTGAAACACTATTTATCCCTGCTTCAGTATTTATGCTTCCATCGACTTCTATCATCGAATCATTCAACACAGTAGAAACAGGTACTGCAACTACAGCAGATGAAACAGTTGAAGGTGGTTCAGCAGATAATGAAACAGACAAAGCTGTAACAACAGAGGTTGCTTACACTGCAGTAATCGGATCTGAGATTACAAACATTGACGCTATTATTGCAGCAATTGATGCAATGGATGCTAGCAGAGCTTACGGTGCAGAGGATGTTAAAAAAGCTATGCGCGCATTGGTGAACTCAATGAACAAAAAATTCACAAATGTAGAGCGTAAGAAAGAGGTTACAATCCCAGCAATGTCAGAAGTAAAACTTACAAACAAAGTTTCTAAGAAGAAGAATACATACACTTTGGAAGTTGTAATCGAAGGTAACACTTATACTGTTGAAGGTCTAGAAATTAACTCTGTAGAAGGCAACACTGTTACAGAAGAGTTCACAAGCCTTGGTCACGACCATGGACATGGCCACGGTGGCAGCTCTAACGCAGGTGGTGGTATCGGCGGTAAATAATCTGAATCTAGTCTAATTACAAAATAAGAAAAGTATGAAATCAAAAATGATAGCTTTATCTTTGCTTTTGGCAGGAGCTACAACTACTGCAGTTCAAGCACAAGATAACTTTTACACGCCTAAATGGAACGATAATATTTTTGTCAGCGTTGGTGTAGGCGGAATGTCGGTACTTAATGGGGGATTCAATAGCCCTACTTTGAATGGTAACATCTCTGTAGGTAAATACCTTACTCCTACTTGGGGGGTACGCGGACAAATTGGTGGTATGTGGCAAACATTGGATGCTGAAGAGACAATCAATGGTCAAAAAATCAAAAATAAGAAGTTTGGTGAAGTAAACCTTGATGCAATGGTTAATTTGATTAACCTATTCGGAGGATACAATCCTAACCGTATTTTTGACTTGTATTTGTTTGGTGGTCCAACAATGAACATTGCAAAAGCATACGATACAAATGCACTTAACCCTCAAACAGGTCAAATGACACATGGTAATGGCGACAATGGCTACAAAGCTCGTTTCGGTGCTACAGGGGGTCTAGGAATGGGCTTTTCCATCAATCAAAAATGGGCAATCAACCTAGAAGGTCGCGTTGGTGTAACGCCTTCAATCTTTGGTTATGACAGCTCTTGCCGTTCTGCTGAAGCTACAGGTCGCCTAACTGTAGGCGCAACTTACACATTTGGTGGTAAGAAATTTGCTAAAGTATCAGATCGCGTAGTAGAGAGAGAAGTAGTACGTGAAGTAGTACGCGAAGTTCCTGTAGAGGTTGTTAAAGAAGTTATTAAAGAAGTTTCTACTCCAACTGAAGTTGCTATCTTCTTTAAAATTAACCGTGCGGTAATTAGCCAAGAAGGTCTTGTAAACATCAAATTGATGGCAAAAGCAATCAAAGCTAATCCTAATGCAACTTATAAAATTGCAGGTTTTGCAGACAAAGCAACTGGTACATCAAACATCAACCAAAGCTTGTCTGAAAGACGCTCACAAGCGGTTTACGATGCTCTTATTGCAGAAGGTGTTCCTGCTAGCCAACTTGAGAAAGTTGCAATGGGTGGAACTGATAACATGTTTGGTAAAAACTACCTAAACCGTGTAGTTATCATGGAAGTAAAATAATAAATATTATTTTCTAGATAATTAGATAGGGGAAAACAGAAACTGTTTTCCCCTATTGCTTTATAGGAGGCATCAGAAGTAGCTAACTGCAGAACTCTAGCAAGGTTGAAGGAGATATGATATATATATCTACCTATTGAATCAAAAGTTTAAGATCTACAAACCAAGCCTATAGGGATTAGTGCGCTGGGCCCAAGTTTCACCCTCAAGAATCTCCATGATTAATAGAGCCTACCAGTATTCTGAAAGCTATTCTATCCATAGCAAATTTCCAGTTTTCTTCTCGGCACTTTTGTAGAAAAATACATCGAGAATCTCTATTGAAAACACTTGTTCCTAAAATTAACTCAAGCAGCTATAGTGAACCTATATGCATAAAGAGAAAGCTAAAACAGGTGGGTTAGTGGATTCTAGAGGCGCGAATTCCGTTAAATTCATGACTTTGTTTGTTTATTCACACAACTTTCCTTTCTTTTGCACGAAAATCATTAAAGCAGTAAGCATGGAAAAGAAATGGTATGCAGCCTATGTTAAAAATAGGCATGAAAAGAAGATAGCAGAACGGCTCACTGAAATTGGAATAGAAAACTTCCTCCCCGTACAAGAAGAGGTTAAGCAGTGGAAGGACCGAAAGAAAAAAGTAACAAGTGTACTTATCCCGATGATGATTTTTGTAAAAGCGACGGAAGAAGAACGACTCAGAACATTACAATTTGATTCTATACTAAGATATTTAAGTCTACGGGGCGAAAGAAAACCAGCTACCATTCCAGAGCAAGAGATGAATCAATTCATGTTCTTATTGACAAATTCAGTGGATACCGTCGAAATTCTGGAGGGGTTACTAGCCCCTGGAAAAGCGGTTCAGGTTATCAAAGGACCCTTAAAAGGGATGAAAGGAGAACTAATAGAGTGCGCTGGAAAAGCTAAGATAATAGTGAGGCTTGATTTGCTAGGAGCAGCTGGAGTGGAAATGAATACAAACATGATTGAGCCGCTATTGTAAAATCACCCGGAAAATCTGAAGAGTATTCTTACAAATTCTAAGACTTCTAGATACTTCTAAAGCATACTAGAAAATTTACAATTGCTCTATTTTATTGATTAAGCCATATCTAGTATTTAAAATAGACAATTTTATGACTCTCATTTTTTCAACTCAAGAATGCAATCCACACTTTTTTTGCTTTTCAACTTCTTCACGTTTGAAGAGAATGAGAACCAATCAAAGCTCAAAAGCAAAGATTTAGCTTTTAGCAAGAGAAAGATTTTAACCTACCCAGTAATAGTATGACTTATTTTGTTACGCTTATATCCTTAAAACAGCTACACAAATCGCTTTATTTGTAAAAAAGCAGACTGAAAATTTGTTTCTTTAAAACAAATCACTACCTTTGCATCGCATTAGAAAACGAAGGAAGTTTGGGTGAGTGGCTGAAACCACCAGTTTGCTAAACTGACGTACGGGTAACCGTACCGGGGGTTCGAATCCCCCAGCTTCCGCTTATCGGTTAAAGCGAAATGCAAACCAATAGACGCCTGTAAATTATAAATTTACAGGCGTCTTCTTTATCCCTCCCCTCTAACAATGCTCTACTAAATGAAATTCCTAATGCAATATAGGCTTCCAATTTTATCACATTTCTTCGGTTAATTACTTACTTTTTTCTAACTTTGCAGCTCAAATTATTAATCCATACAGCTCTTATGCAAGAAAAAATTATTATTCTTGACTTTGGCTCACAAACGACGCAATTAATCGGACGTCGCGTGCGCGAATTAGACATGTTTTGCGAAATTGTACCGTACAACAAGTTTCCACACAATGACCCTTCAGTAATTGGTGTAATCCTTTCTGGAAGCCCTTTTTCAGTATATGATGAAACAGCGTTCAAAGTTGATTTAACTAATATCCGCGGAAAACTTCCTATCTTAGGTATCTGTTACGGAGCACAATTTATCTCTTACACCAACGGTGGTAAAGTTGAACCTGCAGGCACTCGTGAATATGGTAGAGCACATCTAGAGAAATTTGACGCTACTAACCCGCTTCTAAAAGGTGTTAGAGAAAACTCTCAAGTATGGATGAGCCATGGAGATACAATCACTGCTATTCCAGAAAACTTCAAGATCATTGCTTCAACTGACAAAGTAGATGTAGCTGCTTACCAAGCAGAGGGTGAATCTGTATGGGGAGTTCAATTCCACCCAGAAGTATTCCACAGCGAAGATGGTAGCCAAATCCTTAAAAACTTTGTGGTAGATATTTGTGGAGGAAAGCAAGATTGGAGCGCTGCTTCATTTATTGAAACAACTGTAGCCGAGTTAAAAGCACAAGTTGGCGATGACAAAGTAGTACTTGGCTTAAGCGGCGGTGTAGATTCATCAGTTGCTGCTGTTTTACTAAACAAAGCCATTGGCAAGAACCTTACATGCATTTTTGTTGATCACGGTATGCTACGCAAAAATGAGTTCCAAAACGTAATGAAAGATTACGAATGTTTAGGACTGAACGTAATTGGTGTAGATGCTAGTGAGAAATTCTTCAGCGAACTAGCTGGAGTATCAGATCCTGAGCAAAAAAGAAAAATCATTGGTAAAGGATTTATCGACGTATTCGACGTAGAAGCGCATAAAATAGAGGATGTAAAATGGCTAGCACAAGGTACTATCTACCCTGACTGCATTGAGTCTTTAAGCATTACAGGAACTGTAATCAAAAGCCACCACAACGTAGGTGGACTTCCTGATAAAATGAAACTTCAACTTTGCGAACCTTTACGCCTCTTATTTAAAGATGAGGTGCGCAGAGTAGGTCGTGAATTAGGCATGCCTGAGCACCTTATCACTCGCCATCCATTCCCAGGACCCGGATTAGCAGTACGTATTTTAGGTGATATTACACCTGAAAAAGTTACTATCCTACAAGAGGCTGATGATATCTACATCCAAGGATTGCGCGATTGGGGATTGTATGATCAAGTTTGGCAAGCAGGGGTTATTTTACTACCTGTACAAAGTGTTGGAGTAATGGGCGACGAGCGCACTTACGAGCGTGCAGTTGCATTACGTGCAGTAACCAGTACAGATGCTATGACAGCAGACTGGGCACACTTACCTTACGACTTCATGGCTAAGGTATCTAATGATATCATTAACAAAGTAAAGGGTGTAAACCGTGTTTGTTATGACATCTCTTCAAAACCACCTGCAACTATCGAGTGGGAATAGTAGAGTAGTACTTAGAATCCTATTACCATATCAAAAGCGTGGCTTACACCGGTTATCGATGTAAGCCACGCTTCTTATTTATCAAGTTCATAATTTAACCGCTCCTCTCGCCTCATCAAGATGACCTCCCCTCTTTGTGCTGCTATTATCTTCTCAAAGCCAAAAAGTTTCTAATAACTTTCTTTTACTGATAAAAAATGACTCCGATTAGGGGGCTAGTTTATATCAGAGACAGAGAAACTGTTGTGCTATAAGAATTTTAGCAAGAAGCGAGCAAGAGACTAGGATCTAACTAGTTCATATTTCCATTCACCAGAATATGAGATCGATATAAGTATTTGATAGCAAATTACCAAGTCGGGCACGCACACCAAGGCATGATAATGATACCCTTTCTCATCGACAGCAACAAAATCCATATCTGATAAGATAGCACCTTCTAAGAAATCGGCTGGAACAAGCGACTCAAAAAGCTGCTTGGTAATATCTTTACCCAAAAGACGCTTCTTCCCATCATACACACAGATATGAATCACATTGTCATAGAATATCCGTTCCACCTCCAAACCCTCTTCTGTAAGCTCTGAGCGAAACACTTTAAGCGTCGAGGGGTTAATATAAGAATAGCCCCGATATCTAGTACCTTTATAGACAATGACATGATCTTTCTGTGTCTTCTCTAAGTAAGTAGGCAGAGACGAGGGATGAACAGTTGCAATCTCTTCAAACTCTTCACTCTTTCGGAGGGATATCTGCTCTCCTAAAGAAGAGGAGAAAGAGAAGGAGTAATCTGTTTGCTGATTGATCCTATAGCTCGTTTTTTGAAAACCCTGCATCACCAAGCTATCACCCAAAATCTTAAAAGATACTGGCGAAAGTGAACTCTCTAAATAGTATATAGAGTCTCCCTTTACCTGAAAGAGAATCTGATTGGTATTTTGATCCTTCCAGACTCCTTGAAAAAGCATTTTTGCTTCCATATTCTCCTGATGCTGTACTTCAACTTTACTCTCTTTGTTTGAAACACACGAGAATAAAGAAAGGCACAACGGAATCCAAATAAATCGCTTATTCATAGCTCTATAATTAGTTCTATACATTATTTGCCAATACAATGATACACAAAACCAAGCTCGCTCATCTCGTGTGCATCATAGATATTGCGGCCATCCAACAAAACAACCTGTTTCATGGTCTTTCTAACTACTTCCCAAGAGGGTAAACGGAACTCTTTCCACTCCGTAAGAAGTAAAAGTGCATCTGCATCAAGCAATGCATCGTACATATCCTTGGCGTAAATAATAGAATCGCCCACCCTGCGGTGTGCCTCCTCCATAGCTACTGGATCATAAGCACGAATGGTACAACCTGCTTCTTTTAATTTTTCGATTAAAACCAACGAAGGGGCCTCACGCATATCATCTGTTCCTGGCTTGAAAGCAAGTCCCCACAAAGCGATGGTCTTGCCACTCAGATCATTGCCTAAACAGCATTTTAGTTTGTCGAATAAAATTAGCTTCTGCTTATCGTTTACCCGTTCAACAGCCTGCAACACCTGCATGGGATAACCATTTTGTTGAGCCGTTTTAATCAGCGCTTTTACATCTTTTGGAAAACAAGAGCCCCCATATCCACACCCTGAATAGAGAAACTTACGACCAATGCGGCTATCCGATCCTATACCATCACGCACCATATTCACATCGGCACCCACCAATTCGCATAAGTTAGCAATATCATTCATAAAGCTGATGCGTGTAGCAAGCATGGAGTTGGCTGCATACTTAGTCATCTCTGCCGAAGGTATATCCATAAAGATTACGCGCGAGTTAAGTAGCATAAACGGTTTGTAGAGTTTAGCCATTATTTTCTTTGCCTTCTCAGATTCAACTCCCACGACTACTCTATCAGGACTCATAAAATCATCGATTGCTGTTCCCTCCTTTAAGAATTCAGGATTCGATGCCACATCAAAAGGTATCTGAACCCCTCGTTTATCAAGTTCTTCTTGGACAGCTAGTTTTACTTTCTGTGCAGTACCCACTGGAACGGTACTCTTTGTGACTAAAAGGGTATACTTCTTAATATGCTTACCAAAAGTTCGAGCCACAGCCAATACGTAACTCAAATCGGCACTACCATCTTCATCGGGAGGGGTACCTACTGCACTGAAAACAATGTCTACTTTATCCAAACAGCTCTCCAAAGAGGTAGTAAAAGACAAGCGTTTGGCTTTGATGTTTCGCTGAACCATATCAGACAAACCAGGCTCATAGATGGGAATAATTCCTTGTTGCAATTTTTCAATTTTATGGGTATCCACATCCACGCAGGTTACACGAATACCTGTTTCTGAAAAACAAGTTCCAGTTACCAGCCCTACGTAACCCGTGCCGACTATTGCTACATTCATATTCTTCGCTTTATTTTTTTATTTTCTTTCACAAAAGTACAACAAAAACAATTCTCCATACCATTTTCTTTTTGAAAATTGAACGAAGATAAAATAATTGCACTATTTTTGCAATATGATCGATTTAGCCAAACATATAGAGACTCTATTACTAGAGAATGATTGTGTCATCGTGCCCAACTTAGGTGGATTTATAGCTTACGACCAAACTTCGTATTACGATGAAGCACAAAAGAAGTTCCTTCCACCTGCTCGTACTATTGGTTTTAACCCACAATTGGCAATGAATGACGGGTTATTGGTCCAGTCCTATATGCAGGTGTACCAAACCGATTTTCCGGATGCAAGCCGTATCATTCAGTGTGAAGTAAATCAACTAAAAGACACGCTCTATAAAGAGGGTAACTTCGAATTAGAAAATATAGGTAAGCTCACTTACGATTTGAAAAATCGCTATACTTTTTTTCCAACCCAAAAAGACATTCTTGCTCCCTCACTCTACGGGCTTCCCTATTTGTCACTAGAGGTGCTTCCAGCAATAATGGAAGTTAAAAATTCCATGCAGTTTCCAACTACTTTGCCCACTAAAAAGAAGAGCAAACCCACTCAATGGATTGGCCATGTAGCAGCAGCAGCTGTAGCTATTGTTCTATTCTTTACGCTATCGGCACCTGTAGAAAACACCTACATCGAAAATGGGAACTATGCAGCATTGGGAACTAGTGCACTTTTTGAGGCCATCCGATCACAATCTTTA
>JBOFRN010000149.1:0-1552 GCA_051651025.1 Phocaeicola sp. | reverse complement strand
CTTTTCCTTGCTTCTGATCTTTCTGCTTATGTATCTGGACAAGTTATCCAGGTAGATGGCGGTATGAACATGTAAGAAGATGACGGTAGTTTACGAAGATAACCACCTGATTGTTGTCAATAAGGCGGCTTCGGAGATTGTTCAAGGCGATAAAACGGGCGATACTCCGCTCTCGGAAACGGTAAAGCAGTATCTGAAAGAGAAGTACGACAAACCCGGCAATGTATTTGTAGGGGTTGTACACCGCTTAGACCGCCCGGTTAGTGGATTGGTTATTTTTGCCAAAACCAGTAAGGCACTGACTCGTTTAAACGAAATGTTTCGCAAGAACGAAGTGAAGAAAAGTTATTGGGCAGTGGTTAGAAACAGACCCCCTCAACCCGAGGCAGAGTTGGTGCACTACTTGGTGCGCAACGAGAAGCAGAATAAATCATACGCTTACGACAAGGAGGTAAAAGATTCGAAAAAGGCCATTTTGGGCTATAAGCTTATTGGCCATTCGCAAAACTACTACTTGTTAGAGGTCGATTTGCAAACGGGAAGACACCACCAAATTCGCTGCCAATTGGCTAAGATGGGATGTGTTATCAAAGGTGACTTGAAATATGGTGCACCTCGATCGAATCCCGATGCAAGTATCTGCTTGCATGCAAGACGAGTGAAATTCACTCACCCCGTATCGAAAGAACTAATCGAGCTAACGGCTCCCGTACCTGAAGGTAATTTGTGGAACGGGTTCGAAATGGATTAAAATAGAAAGAACGCTCGGCAGTAGGGAAACCACTGCCGAGCGTTCTTCTTTTAGGGATTGTTGCTGCTGAAGTGCTAACAAAAGGAGCAACAAAAGAAATTATCTAGGAAGTTATAAACCAGTTCGGGCCTCTCTAATTGCTATTTAAACACGGTTTAAACAGCAATTAGAGAGGCCCGAAACCTTTATTCTTCCTTTTCATACCTACGCCCTAATTACCCCAGGTAATGCTAGCGTAGGTACTCAAAGCAACTCTTTATTTCTTCAACGAAGCAATGCTAGCTTGTAACGAAGCAATCTTGCTCTCAGCATCCGCTTGTTTCTTGCGCTCGCCCTCGATAACCGCTGCAGGTGCTTTACCCACAAACTTCTCGTTGCTAAGTTTCTTTTGTACGCTGATAAGGAATCCCTCTTGGTACTTCAACTCCGTCTCAAGCTTCTTGATCTCCTCTTCGGCATCAATCATACCGTTCAGTGGCACGAAGTATTCCGTAGTCTCCACCATGAACGATGCTGCTCCTTCGGGTTTCTCTGTTACTACAGCTGCTTCCGTTAGATTACAAAGCTTCTTGATGATAGCGCTGTAAGCCATAATTTCAGCATCGGCATTCATAACCTCTAGCGTTAGTGCCTCTTTTTGAGCAATGTTCTTTTGCAAACGTACGGTACGTACACCACTTACCACCTCTTTCAACTTGTTGAAGATTTGAACCATGGCAGTCGATGCCTCTAGGTCTCTATCTGCATAGCGCTCCATTTGAGCCACCATCAAGCTTTCGCCCTCTTTGCGGTCGTAAATGT
>JBOFRN010000148.1:0-104233 GCA_051651025.1 Phocaeicola sp. | reverse complement strand
GTTTGGATCGAGTATAGGTTACAAAAAAAGCCTATCTAATTAATTAGATAGGCTTTTTTATGTCGGGGTAGCGGGATTCGAACCCACGACCCCCTGCTCCCAAAGCAGGTGCGCTAACCGGACTGCGCTACACCCCGATGACTTCGTTTCTGAATTCGTGTGCAAAGGTAGCGCTTTTTTTTGTATCTGCAAATGTTTGGCTAATTATTTTGCAATAAATGTCGAAAAAAATCTATTTGAGTCGATAACTCTTGTTTGCTGACCTTTGTGAATGGGTTTTCTAAGGGACTTTTTTGTTGATTAATGAGTTGTAATACAGTGTTTTGTTGTTTTTTTTAGGCTTTTTTCTCCCTAGAAGAGCTTTGTTTGTGACTTTCCATCTAAATTTAGCCCCTTGCATGTAAAAAAAGGATTTAGTGATTCTTTGTGAAGGATAGAATCTATATAAATATATCTTTTAAGAGTTATATTGGAGGCTCTACCCTGATATAGTTCTCTGTTTAGTTTAGGTTCCGATACTCATTGGGGCTCATTCCGACTCTTTTCTTGAAGAGCCGGCTAAAGTATTGAGGGTATTCAAAACCTAACTCATAGGCTATCTCACTAACAGACTTCTGTTTTTCAAACATTTTCTCCTTTGCTACCTCTATAAGTCTTAGTTGAATGTGCTCTTGTGCACTCTTACCTGTATCTTTTTTAAGTAAATCACCCAAATAGTTGGCTGAGATATGTAGTTGTTCTGCACAGAACTTTACAGATGGGAGCCCCTGGTTGCAGGGTCGGTCAGAGAGAAAGTAATCATTTAGAACACCCTCAAATCGGCTAAGTAGATCGCTGTTTACATGTTTGCGAGTAATGAATTGACGTTCGTAAAAACGGGTGCAGTAATTTAAGAATAGTTCGATGTTTGATACGATAAGTCGGTGGCTATGTTTGTCTATGCTGTGATTTAGTTCTGTCTCGATGTTGTGAAAGCATTCCAGAATGGTACGGCGCTCCTCTTCTGACAGGTGCAAGGCTTCGAAAACTTCGTACGAAAAGAAAGAGTACTCCTTCATGCTACGTCCCAGTGCAGTCCCCCGAATCAGATCGGGGTGAAACATGAGTGCCCATCCTTTGGGGGTGTGTGCTACACGATTCTCTATCTTTACAATTTGATCAGGAGCTAAGAATACAAGTGTGCCTTCTTGGTAGTCGTAATAGTTGCGACCATACTTCATATCGCCGCACATCTGCTCTTTAAGGAATACGGTATAGTATCCAAACGAGTGTCCAGCTGGATAGTCTCCCACGTAATTGCTTTTGGAATAATCTATTACAGTAATCAGTGGGTGGCGTGTTTCGACTCCCATGACCTTGTTGTATTCATCAATTGTATTGAACTTTTTAACTCCGTCCATTTCTGTTTTTTTTAGTTTAATGCAAAGATATTCAAAAACTTGGGGTTTCAAAAAGAGAGGCTTAGCAATCGGTAAAATGTATAAACGATTCCGTAATTCGTATACACCTCTGTATACCATGTTTCCGTTTGAAATCAAAAATAGGGTATAATTTGTAGGAGAACAGTGCCTTTTCTCCTACAAATTATACCCTATTAAGTTAGATGTAAGCTGCTTTTTATAGCTTATCAATCACTTTTATAAGTTGAGTGCCTAAGCCAATGGTATAGCCTTGCGATACAAAAACTACGCGGTTAAAGGTGTCGGCAATAAAGAAGATAGGTAGTGAGTGAGGGTCTTGCAGATTCACTCCTGCTACCATATCGCGTTGAATGGCTTTGTTGATATCCATTCCATAAGTAATGGTGTTAGGAAGTGCACCGAACTCATTTGCGTCGAAGCTCTCCAATCCTTGTTGGTCGGGGAATAATAGAATAATGTCGCGTCCCCAATCCTCCAACTCGTTTTTCATAGCGGCTAGTGCACGCATGGCATGGTTGGTAGGTTCTTGGCGTGCTCCAAGTAGAGCTACTATGTAGTAACCACGTCCTGTGGTTGCCAGCAGGCTAGTCTCTTCGCCATTGTCGGCACGAATAAAACGATTCTCTGAGTTAAAGTTACCAAGTACTTGTACATCGTCTTGATTCTCTCTCATCTCGAGTTTAATGCCAATCGTTTTATTAGGCTCAACAGCAAAGAAATTCATTTCAGATAGCACGGTTCCATTGGCCATACGAGTACCTGTAACCAATACATAGTTACCTACTTCAAGTTCAAGAGGTTTTTTAAGAAGTGAGTTGAAAGTTAATCCTCCACCCATATCTACATCGCCTGCTTTAAAGTTTAGAGTTTGCAATTGTCCCGTTGGAAGTATTTTAGCAATGGTAAAGTGCGAATAGTACTTTGGATCCTTCAATGATTTAATGGGGTTATAAGTGGCAACGACCGATCCCTTTAGGATAACATCCTCTTCGGTCGAGTCAAAGTCTACAGTAGTCCATTTACCTTTGGTTGCATACTCTACTTTTCCAGCTACAGGTTCTATACGCGCGGCTATTCCCAAGCTACGTGCAGCAGCTACGAAGAAGATGTTGCGTGAGTCACTATCGGCTACCCTTGCTTTAAATACACCGATGGGCGATATGCAGATGCGCTGTGGGTTTAATTCGTTGTTTATTTGAATCTCTCTCTTTACCCACTCTACCAATGCCTGAGGATTTTGTTGTGCTTCTCTACGCAAAGCCTCGTCTAAGTTTGTCGAAAGAAACCCTTTGTAGGCGGTAACTAGCTCGTTGGCTATACGTGGGTTTAGAATGTAGTTTTCGAAAAATATATTTTGTATTCCTCGTACATTGTCCAAGTGATCGGCTAGAACAGAGGCAGGTGTATCTCTAAGGTCTTTTGCCGAGATAGCTCCCAGAAGTTGCATAGCAATTGAGCGCTTGTCGGCAGGAGCCTGACAGATGAAACGCTCAATTTCGGCATAGTTTCCGCGGCTTCCTATCAGATATTTAACTAACAAATCGCTATCCACTCCTAGTTCAATAGCCAAGGCTTTGGCTTTCTCTTCGGTGTAGAACGTGGCTACATACTCGTTGCGTATAGAGTCCTCTTTAATTAAGCAGGCTGCATTGGCTTGCTTTTGCTCTTCGGTAACTTCGACAGTAATGGTGCCCTCTACAGGAGGTACAATATCGAATAGAGCCGTTTCGGCACTTCCTGGAGTCTTGCATATCACAACCGTTACGCTATTCTGTTTTCCGAATGAGATTTTGTTGTATCCAAATTTACCATCTTTAGTGGCCCATACAAATAGGTCACCTTTTCCAGCTGTTAGCGAAACTTCGCCTAGTTCGTTGGTCATCTTTTGTGTCATGCTGTAGAATTCGGCGTAGTTGTAAACCTTAAATTCTACTTTTGCATTGGCAACAGGTTGGTTGTTCTCGTCTACCACTTTAATACTAGCCGAAGCAACAGGTGTGTAGTTTTCGGTGATATTAATTTCAGTATAGCTATCTTCAGTACTCATAATCTCTTCAGGACCTTTGTACTTTCCAAATACTTTGGTGTGCATAAGCATGCCGCGATAAGCGGGTGCATTAAACCATCCTAAATTCAATACGGGCTCGGGCTCGCAGGCACCTAAGAAGTACCATGTGCCATCTACCCATGCCTCTACCCAAGCGTGGTTATCGTCAGTATGGGCCCATCTGGGTGTATATACTTGGCGAGCTGGAATACCCACTGAACGAAGAGCTGCTACTGTAAAGGTAGACTCTTCGCCACAGCGTCCGTATGCTGTTCTTACCGATGCGAGTGGCGAACTAGTGCGGGCATCCGAGGGAGTGTAAATAACTTTCTCGTGGCACCAATGATTCACTTCGAGTACGGCATCGTATAGAGAGAGACCTTTTACCCGATCTTTTAATTCGTTGTAAAATACCATGCGGCTATCGTCTAGATTCTCGTTGTTGATACGAACGGGCAGTACAAAGTGTCTGAATAGCTCGTCGGGAATCTTTTTTCCCCAAGGCATCTCCTCTTTGGCAAGAAGTGAGGTGCGAATGTTTTCAAGGTAGTATTCGCCGCTATAGTCGGTGATATCGCCGATTGGTAAATAAGCGTATAAAAATTGAAGTGCTTCCTTTTCGTATGCATCGATGGGCTGATCGAATATCTCAAATAGATTTCCATTTGGAAGTGCCTCTTTTTTGGCTTTGTAGTCAGACGCAACCTCTTCTCTTGTATTGGGGTCTGTAATAAAGTGCGAAGGATTGCTACAGCTTGTCCATAAAAGCAAGAGTGACAGAAGCATTAGTAGATCTCTTTTTTTCATAATAAATGGTATGTTTGTTGTTTTCATTGGGTATAGTCTCTCTTAAATAAGCGTTGTTTTCTCTATTTCGTATTTCGGTTTGCAAAAATAGGAATCTATTTTCAAATATTGTGCTATTTTGAGATGTTTTACTTCTTGTATATTCTTGCATTGGGCACTTTGTTACAATCGGTTTAAATACGCTCTTCTTTGTCTACTTTTATTTGTTGCATTGAGCCCTCTTTCGCCTGCTCTTTTGTTACATCTACTATGAAATGCTCTTTTTTTGCTTCTATTCTTTGGGGTAAGCTTTTCTATTTCTTTCTATTCCCTTTTCTATTCTTTAATTTCTGACGTAAATTTGACTATTTACGTCAGAAATTATCTAATTTACGTCAGAGTTTAGACAATTTCTATCAGAAATTAGGAAATGAAAAAAGAATAAACGAACTTTAGATGCTGACAAAAAGCAGAATACAACAACTTAAATTGAGAAATATGGCAAAGTACATTAAACAAGAGATGAACGACCTGCGTAAAACAGGTGAGAAGCGAGCATTTTACCGATTAGAGCGAGCGGGACATATGGATAGTGAGGAGTTTGTAAAGAGGGTTAGCGAACCTGGAACGGGGGTTACAGATGGTACCGTGCTTCAGGTATTTCGCCATGCAGCCTATCAGTTGGCCCAAGCATTGGCTAAAGGATACTCGGTTACTCTCGATGGAATTGGAACTTTTAGTGCTACCGTAGGTGTTTTGCCCGATAAAGAGATGGATGGTTTGGAGGAGAATGAGGAGCAACGAAATGCCCGTAGTCTGAGACTAAATGGGGTTAATTTTAGAGTTGACTCGCGACTGCTTACCCAAGCCAGCCAGCAATGTCGATTGGAGCGCGGGAGAGTGAGTCGTTTGCAACCTTCGCCCTTTAGCCGTGAAGAGCGATTGAATTTGGCAAAGGAGTATCTTTGTAAAAATCACTTTATGCGAATAGCCGATTATATGAAACTTACCCAGCAGTCGCGTTTTACCGCTACCAAGGAGTTGGCTGCATTTCGTGATGAGGCTGATTCTGGCATCATAGCTGTAGGGAATGGTAGCAGTAAACTCTATGTATTGAGGGCAGAGGAGTAGCGAAAACTGAGGTATAAGCCATAGAAGTACCATAGAGACTTTTAGGAATAAACAATCGCCCTTGATTCAGTATAAAACTGATACAAGGGCGATTGTTTTATAATTGGAGGCTTTCAGCGAAAGCGATTCTTCAATTACTAGAGGCGTAGATTATGCCTCTTTCGCTTCCCATCCCAATGCACTAGCACCTAGTACAGCAGCATCTGCATCTTTTAGTTCAGAAACAAGTACTTTGGTCTTGCCTGCATAGATCTTAAGGATGTTATCATTGATTCCTCTTTTGATAGGATTCATGATGTAATCACCCGATTTTGCTAATCCGCCGAACAATACAATTGCTTCAGGACTGCTGAATGCAATAAAGTCTGCCAATGACTCACCCAAAAGGTAACCCGTGAACTCGAAAATATCTTTGGCTAATTTATCGCCTTTTACTGCTGCATCGTACACATCTTTTGAGGCAATCTCTTCGGCAGGGATCTCTCTCAATAAGCTAGGTTCTGAGCGAGCAATCAAGAATTCGCGTGCAGTGCGAGCTACACCTGTAGCCGAACAGTAAGTCTCTAAACAACCTTTACGACCGCATCCACAAGCGCGTCCGTCACGACGTACAATAACGTGTCCAAGTTCGCCAGCAAAGCCATCGTGTCCGTAAACCAATTGACCATTGATAACGATACCACTGCCTACGCCTGTACCCAGTGTAATCATGATAAAGTCTTTCATGCCACGTGCTGCACCGTAAGTCATCTCGCCGATAGCTGCAGCATTTGCATCATTCGTAAGTGTAGTATGAACACCGATACGTTTTTCGAAAAGTTGAGCCAAAGGAATAATCCCTTTCCAAGGTAAGTTAGGAGCAAATTCAATGGTACCGCTATAATAGTTGCCGTTAGGAGCACCTACACCCATTCCTTTAATTTTTTCGTTTCCGCCTACCGATTCAATAAGGGGAAGAAGTTTTTGAGCTACCGCCTCTACATACTCTTCTATCGTTGTATAAGATTGTGTCTTAATTGAGTCCGAACATAATACATGACCGCGTGAATCAACAATACCAAAAACGGTGTTTGTACCACCAATATCCATCCCTACAACGTAGGGTTTCTCTAGACCTGTTACCATGATAAATTTATAATTTAGGGTTAGTTGTAGGGCAAAAGTACGCAATGAATAAAAGGAGTACAAATTTTCTTTTGATTATTTTGACCCTTGTTGCAACTTTTTCGTACTTTCGGTGCGTCTAACTCTTCAACTATAAATTAACTCATTACGCAATGATACGACTTAAGGGAATTAATAAAACCTACCACAATGGAGCACCGCTGCATGTGTTAAAAGGTATAGATCTTCTGATTGAAAAGGGAGATTTTGTTTCAATAATGGGCTCTTCGGGATCAGGAAAATCGACCTTGCTCAATATTCTTGGCATTTTGGATAACTATGATACGGGCGAATATTATCTGAATGATGTTTTAATTAAGAACTTGAGTGAAACAAAAAGTGCAGAGTATCGCAACCGAATGATTGGTTTTATCTTTCAATCTTTTAACCTTATTTCGTTTAAAAATGCAGTCGAAAATGTGGCTCTTCCGCTCTTTTATCAAGGGGTAAGCAGGAAAAAACGCAACGCCTTGGCACTCGAGTATCTCGATAAACTGGGGTTAAAAGAGTGGGCACATCACATGCCTAATGAACTCTCGGGTGGGCAAAAGCAACGCGTAGCCATTGCTCGTGCCTTAATAACCAAACCTCAAATTATTTTAGCCGACGAACCTACCGGTGCCCTCGATAGCAAAACCTCGGTCGAGGTGATGGATATTCTCAAGGAGTTGCACCAAAAAGAGGGATTAACCTTGATGGTGGTTACTCACGAGAGTGGGGTGGCCAATCAAACCAACCGTATTATTCACATTAAAGATGGAATCATAGAACGCATAGAGGATAATAGCAACCACGATGCTTCGCCCTTTGGGAAAGATGGTTACATGAAATAATAAAGCACCGAACCAGTATGATTGATTTTTTTCAAGAAATAGGGGGGACCATTATGCGCAACAAACTGCGTACCTTCCTAACCGGATTTGCCGTGGCTTGGGGTATATTTATCCTCATTGTGCTACTAGGAGCAGGCAATGGAATCATTAATGCCTTCGCTAGTCAGTCGGAAGGACTTAAAATGAATGTCATGAATATCTATCCAGGGAGAACTACGAAGGCTTTTAATGGACTCAAAGAGGGTAGGCGTATTCGCTTAGACGAGGTCGATCTTGAGGTGTCAGAGAGTTTTACCCACCACGTAGAGCAGGTGAGTGCCTCTATTGAACAGAACGGTATTGCTTTAAAGAAAGGTTCGGATGTGGTATCTACCAGCCTAAAGGGAGTAATGCCCAACTATTTGGAGACCGAGAAAATCGATATCATAGAAGGGCGCTTTATTAATCAGCAAGATATGCGCGAGCATCGCAAAGTGATTGTATTGCACCAGAAAACAATCGAGATGCTTTTTGGTACCAAAGAGCAAAAGGTAGTAGGAGAGTATGTCGATGCCAGTGGAGTAAACTATAAAATAGTGGGGGTATATACCGATCAAGGTAGCTTTTCGCCTACTGTCTATGTGCCCTATAACACCCTGAAATTGGTTTACAACAAACGCGATGAGATTGGTACCCTTATTTTGGCTACCAAGAATTTAGCCGATATAGAACGAAATGAGGCGTTTGAAACGACCTATCGAGCAGCCATTGCTTCGCACCAACAGTTTGACCCTACTGATAGACGGGCTATCTGGATTTGGAACCGATTAAAGCAGCAAATGCAGCAAGAGGAGGGAATGGGTATTCTTACCAATTCGATTTGGATTATTGGCCTCTTTACGCTTTTAAGTGGTATTGTAGGGGTGGGGAATATTATGCTTATTACCGTCAAAGAGCGAACCCGTGAGTTTGGTATCCGCAAAGCATTGGGCGCAAAGCCTTTCGCTATCTTACGTTTAATTATAGCCGAGAGTATTGTCATAACCACCTTGTTTGGGTACATAGGCATGCTGTTAGGTATTGCTGCAACCGAATATATGAATATGGTGGCGGGCAACCAAGTGATGGATGCGGGGGTTTTCTCTGCAACCGTTTTTAAAGATCCTACGGTCGATATAGCCATTGCTATTCAAGCTACCTTAACCCTTGTTATTGCCGGAACCATTGCTGGTTTCTTTCCTGCTCGAAAAGCAGTAATGATACGTCCTATTGAAGCACTTAGAGCCGATTAATTATGATACGAATAGATATAGATAGGTGGGAGGAGATTATAGTAACCATCACCCGCAATAAAACAAGAAGCTTGCTAACGGCCTTTGGCGTTTTTTGGGGCATCTTTATGTTGGTGGCTCTTATGGGAGGAAGCCAAGGAGTGCAAGATATGATGAGTGCTCAGTTTCAGGGATTTGCTACGAACTCGGGTTTTACAGGAACCAATCAAACCAGTAAAGCCTACAAAGGTTTTCGCAAAGGGCGCTGGTGGAGCTTGGAAAATAGCGATGTAATCCGTATCAAGAGCCAAGTAACAGAGGCTGATGTGGTATCGCCCATGCTCTCTAAATGGGGATTGAGCATCGTCTTTGGCGAGCATACAGAGAGTGGATCCATGAAAGGGGTTTATCCCGATTATACGCAGATAGAGGAGCCTGAAATAAAATACGGCCGTTTTTTAAACGAGGTCGATGTAAAGGATCGAAGAAAAGTGTGTGTAATAGGAAAGCAAATTTACGAAAGCCTTTTCCCAGATGGAGGAGATCCTTGTGGTAATTTTATTCGTATTAATGGAATTTATTACCAGGTAGTCGGGGTAAACATCACCTCGGGTAATATGAGCGTTCAGGGAAATGCACAAACTACGGTAACGATTCCTTTTACAACGATGCAGGAGAATTACAATTTTGGGAATGAAGTTCACCTACTTTGTTATACTGCCAAACCGGGATATGCCATTACCGAGGTACAAGAGCAGATTGAGGCGGTGCTTAAAAGAGCACACCTTATTCATCCTGATGATAAACAAGCACTGGTTTTTGTCAATGCCGAGGCGATGTTCAGTATGATTGATAGTCTTTTTAAGGGAATACGCATTTTGAGCTGGCTCGTAGGAATCGGTACGTTATTGGCAGGGGCTATTGGAGTCAGTAATATCATGATGGTAACGGTCAAAGAGCGCACCACCGAAATTGGTATTCGTAGAGCCATTGGTGCAAAACCAACCGATATTTTGAATCAAATTTTATCGGAAAGCATGGTGCTCACTACACTTTCGGGTATGATGGGAGTCTGTTTTGCAGTAGGTATACTGCAGCTTACTGAGACGGGTTTAGCGCAGACGGGAAGCAATGCCCATTTTCAGATTAGTTTCTGGATGGCTATTGGAGCCTGCGTGGTTTTACTCCTGTTAGGTATGCTTGCTGGATTGGCTCCTGCCTTCCGCGCCATGGCTATTAAACCCATTGAGGCCATTCGGGATGAATAATCGAAAGCAAATAAAATGAATAATAACAATATAACCGTATAGAAAACATGAAGAAGTATGTAAAGATTGTAGTATTTCTGTTGATAGGTTTAATGTTCTTGGGAACATTTGTTTTTCTCTATCAAAAGTCACAACCTAAGGTAACGTTTTACGAAACCGTAACACCTACCCTAACCGATTTGCAACGCACAACCGTAGCAACCGGTAAAATAGAGCCTCGTGATGAGATTCTTATTAAACCCCAAATATCGGGTATTATTGACGAAGTATATAAGGAGGCTGGACAGACGGTTCGACAAGGCGAGATTCTTGCCAAAGTAAAGGTAATACCCGAGTTGGGACAGTTAAACTCTGCAGAGAGTCGTGTTCGTATTGCCGAGATTAATGTGAATCAAGCACAAAATGAGTTCGATCGCTTGCGTACGCTGTATGAAAATAAACACATCAGCCAAGAGCAGTTCGAGCAGAACCAAGTGGTGTTGCGTAAAGCACTCGAGGAGCTGCAAGCATCGAAAGACAATCTGGAAATTACCAAAGAGGGGATTACTAAAAATAGTGCCTCATTCAGTAGCACGCTTATCCGCTCTACTATTGATGGGCTTATTTTAGATGTACCCGTAAAGAAAGGAAACTCGGTTATTATGAGTAATACCTTTAATGATGGAACCACCATTGCAACGGTAGCCAACATGAATGATTTGATTTTCCGAGGAAAAATAGATGAAACCGAGGTGGGAAGAATACACGAGGGCATGCCTGTGAAAATATCATTGGGAGCCTTGCAGTCGATGTCGTTCGAAGCCTCTTTGGAGTACATCTCACCCAAAGGTGTGGAAGAAAATGGGGCAAACCAATTCGAAATTAAAGCAGCCATTACCATTCCCGATACCGTAACGGTTCGCTCGGGTTACAGTGCCAATGCGCAGATTGTATTGCAACGCGCTTCACAGGTGTTGACAGTTCCCGAAAGTACGCTTGAGTTTAGCGGCGACTCTACCTTTGTATATGTAATGACATCGGATATGCCCGACCAGGCTTTCGAGCGTAGAGAGGTGACTACCGGATTGAGCGATGGAGTTCGTATGGAGATTAAAGAGGGCTTGAAAATAGAAGAGTCAGTACGTGGTAACAAAAAACAAGAGTAATGAGAAAGCAAATCATAATGGGGGGTATACTAACATGGGGTAGCCTCCTCTCATTGGGGGGCCAAGAGCCCTGGAGCTTGGAGCGATGCATTACCCATGCCATTGAGCATAACTTGGTAATTAAACAGCAAGAGGCAGCCTGCGATCAGAGTGGCGTAGAGTTAAATACCGCCCAATGGAGTCGTCTGCCCAATTTGAATGGGGGAGTAGGACACTCTTTTAATTTTGGACGCGCCCTACAAGCCGATAATACGTATGCATCACGCAATACAAACAATACCAATTTTTCGCTGAGTACATCTGTTCCTCTCTTTACGGGGATGCAAATTCCCAATAACATAGCCTTGGCAAAGTTAAATCTAAAAGCAGCGACCGAAGATCTAAACAAGGCGAAAAATGATATTAGCGTGCAGGTAGCTTCGGCTTATCTACAAATTCTATATGCGTATGAATTGACAAAAGTCGCAAAAGAACAGGTCGATCTAAGTCGGACTATCTTGGAACGAAAAGAGGCTTTTTTTAAGAGTGGAAAAGAGTCCGAAGCCGAGTTTTATGAGGCACGGGCTCGTGTATCGCAAGATGAACTTTCGTTGGTACAAGCCGAAAACAACTACCAGTTGGCTCTGCTTGACTTAAGTCAGCTATTGGAGCTACCTACACCCGAAGGATTTGCTATCGTACATCCGAATGAGAACTTTACAATTGTAAATCGTCCTACCTCTCCCGATGCCATATTCAATGAGGCGGTTCTTACACGTCCTGAGGTGCAAGCAGCTAATCATCGCTTGGATGGAGCTGCACACTCTATTCGTATTGCCCAAAGCGCTTGGTATCCCCAGTTAAGTTTTGGTGCAGGCTTAAGTACCAACTACTACCAGATATCGGGTTATGACAATGAAAGTTTTAGCAATCAGTTAGATCGGAATTTGAGTAAGTATCTCTCTTTTAATCTTTCTATCCCCATCTTTAATCGTTTCTCAACTCGAAATCGGGTGCGAAGCGCGCGTATCCAACAAACTACTTTACAGTGGAGACTCGAAGATACCAAGAAAGGATTGTACAAAGAGATTCAGCAAGCTTTTTACAGTGCATTGGCTGCCGAAAGTCAGTACAATAGCAGTGTAAGTGCCACCGAATCATCCGATGCATCCTTCAAGTTGATGGCACAGAAATATGAAACGGGTATTTCGAATGCGGTAGAATACAATGAGGTTCGCACGCGCTGGCTAAAGACCCTCTCTGATCAAATACAAGCGAAGTACGAGTTTCTCTTTCGGAATAAGATCTTAGACTTCTATAAAGGGATTCCTTTGAGCTTGGAGTAGTACTTTTATTCCTGTTTTCACAGCTTATTCCAGAAGGTGTAAAAAGTAACTATTAATCTAAAGATTTCATAGTTCAGTAAGCAGAATGGGAAATTCTACTGAAAAAAGAACAAGAACATAAAAATAGGAGTGAGATTTATTCCGTTCTATTTGTTATTTCAGATATTCTACGTACTTTTACACCATTAACAATAGGGTTCATCTTGACTTCAGTTTTTTTGTTTGTAAAATCCGCCAGTTTTTTTTGCTTCGGATATTTCATTGAAATTAAATCAATATCAGCTCCTTTGTTCATAAAGGCAATTATTTTTTAGCTAACAAGGTACAACGAGGCGTTAACAACTAGCGGTATCTATTGAATTACAAATTTATATAACAAGAAAAGAAATGAACATTTATGTTGCAAGCTTAAGCTGGGGTACGTCAAGTGACAGCTTACAAGATCTATTCGCACAGTACGGAGAAGTACAATCTGCTAAAATCGTAACAGATCGTGAAACAGGTCGCTCGCGTGGTTTTGGTTTTGTAGAAATGCCTAATGACGAAGAGGGTCAAGCCGCTATCGACGCATTGAACGATACCGAATTTGAAGGAAAAACAATCAATGTAAGCGTGGCTCGTCCAAGAACAGAAAGCACTTATGGTAATCGTGGTGGCGGTTACGGTGGTGGCAATCGTGGCGGTGGTTACGGTGGTGGCAATCGTGGCGGTGGTTACGGTGGTGGCAATCGTGGCGGTGGTTACAGCAATGACCGTGGTGGTTACGGTGGTGGCAACCGTGGTGGTTACAGCAACGATCGTGGTGGTTACGGTGGCTCAAGCCGTGGTGGTTATAGCAACGACCGTGGTGGTTACAGAAGCGAGCGCAG
This sequence comes from Phocaeicola sp., assembly GCA_051651025.1. Taxonomy (GTDB): domain Bacteria; phylum Bacteroidota; class Bacteroidia; order Bacteroidales; family Bacteroidaceae; genus Phocaeicola. The sequence continues at coordinate 90,994 of JBOFRN010000148.1, read as the reverse complement.
CAGCTACGGAGAAGACCGTGATGCTAAAAGCTTCGAAGAAAGATACTAATCGTTTGATAAATATTTTTTATGGAAAAATCCCTGCACCTCATTGGTGTGGGGATTTTTTTTGTATAAAGAATTGAATGAATCAGCGAATCAGTTTCTTCAGAATATAAATAATAGAACTAAGCTTCTATTGTGCTGAAAGTTCTTGAATTTTCCTACATGTTATTTGTGTCAATCCAGGTATACCAAGGTGATACCTACTCTTCTTCTCATCTTTTTTTCTCAACTTATCGGAAATTAATAATTATCATTTATATTTGTACTCTTATACAAATACAGAAATTATGGGATTTTTAAATAAAATATTTGGTGGAGCTAAAGAGGAGGATTCTCAACAGGCAAAGACCGAAGAGAAGAATTTTGAGTTGTTGAAGTACGATGGTGTTCGTGCGCAACGATTGGGAAAATTAACCTATGCTATTAAGTGCTGGGAAGAGGCCTTGACTCTTAAAAAAGAGGAGGAGACTTTAGCTCTGCTAGCTACTGCGTATACACAAGCTAATAGACTTGATGAGGCAAAGAACATGCTTCAAACCGTGATTGAATTGGTTCCTTATAAAAGCGACTATTTGATTTCGTTGGCTCAAATTGACTATATGCAGGAGCAGTATGACTCCATGCAGCAAGCTTGTAAACAGGCACTCGAGATCGAAAAAAAGGAACCAATCATTTATTTGCTCTCTGCTAAAGCAGATATTGGTCTTAAAAATGAGATAGGAGCGATAGCTTCACTTACGCGTGTTTTGGCACTAAAACCCGATTATATAGCTGCTTATTTACTGCGTGCTGAGGTACTTTGGAAAATGCATCAGATAAATGATGCTGCCGAGGATGTAGAAGCTGTTCTTGACTTGGAACCTGAGAGTGAAGAGGCTCTTCTTCTAAAGGGGGAGATTTTATTTGCTACCAAGCGTGTAGAAGAGGCAGAAGTTTGCTTCACGCAACTTTTGCAGCTTAACCCTTTTAATGAAAAAGCGTACCTATTCTTAGGCAACTTATACCTTGAAACCAAATCCTTCGAGAAAGCATTAGCTATCTACGATGAGGCTATCGAGATTAATCCAAAGTGTGCTGAATTTTATCACGAGCGTGGACGGGTAAAATTACTAAAAGGTGATAAAGAGGGATCCATGATGGATATGAAGCGATCTATAGAGATGGCACCCGAAGGAAATAGCCGTTTTGATGGCAAACATAATAACTACGAAAATATTACGAAAAAGGTTCCTTGGTGATAATTTTGTATTTAAAGTGAAATAAAATCTGTTAATTCTACGCGAATAGAGCCTTTTTGGTAAATGGATAGCAAAAAAAAGAACCATATCGTTTGCATTTAAAAGTTTTGTATTACTTTTGCATCGTACTCACAAACTCAATAGATAGATGGAGAAATTATTTTCAACTTACTTCTTTTTCTTTTATTACTTTTACTTTAGCAATGAAGTGAAGCGGGAGTTTGTATGTGTACGTTAAAACAAAAATAAGTAAACACAATAATCATATTAAGTCCCGCTTCTTAACAGAAGTGGGACTTTTTTTTTACTACGAATCAGGAATGAAGAAGATAGCTATTCAAGGAACAAAGGGGTCTTATCACGATATTGCTGCTCATACTTTCTTTCAAGGCGAAGAGATAGAGCTAATTGAATGCAATACCTTCGAGGAGCTTTTTAGAAGACTCAAAGAAGATGATCAAACCATTGGTATGCTAGCTATTGAGAATACCATTGCAGGTAGTTTATTGCATAACTATGAGCTGCTTCGCGAAAGTGGAACCGTAATTATTGGCGAACAGAAACTTCGTATTTCGCATAGTTTTATGTGTCTGCCTGACGATGATTTAACGACACTTACCGAGGTCCATTCGCATCCAGTAGCATTGGCGCAATGTCGTAATTTCCTACAAAAGTATCCTCACCTCAAGGCAGTCGAGGCACAAGATACCGCTGGTAGTGCTGCTATGATCAGCCAAGAGAATTTAAAAGGAAGAGCTGCTATCTGTTCCAAGTATGCAGCAGAACTTTATGATATGAAGGTACTCGAGGAGGGGATCGAAACCAACAAGCATAACTTTACTCGCTTTTTGGTAGTGTGCGACAAATGGCGAATGGATGAGTTAGTCGATTGCAGAAAGTCCAACAAGGCGAACATCGTCTTTTCACTTCCTCACAACGAGGGGAGCTTGTCGCAAGTACTCTCTATTTTTTCATTCTATAAGATTAATCTAACTAAGATACAATCGCTTCCTATCATCGGAAGAGAGTGGGAATATCTTTTTTACGTCGATGTTATTTTTGATGACTATATTAAATTCCGTCAATCAATAGATGCGGTATCACCCTTAACAAAAGAACTTACTATACTAGGAGAATATGAAGCCGGAAAAACAACCATATAGCATTACACCAGCCAACCGATTGGCGAGTGTAAATGAGTACTACTTTAGCCGCAAGCTTAAAGAGGTAGCTCAGATGAATGCAGAGGGAAAAGATGTAATTAGTTTGGGTATTGGTAGCCCCGATATGCCTCCCTCGGATGAGACGATTAATGTATTGTGCAAACAAGCTAAATGTGTAACGGCACATGGTTACCAGCCTACAGTGGGTATCCCTGAGTTGCGCAATGCCATGAGCAGCTGGTACCGACGAATCTATCAGGTCGAATTAGATCCTGCTACGGAGATTCAACCCCTTATTGGCTCCAAAGAGGGAATCTTGCATGTTACCTTGGCATTTGTTAATCCAGGCGAACAGGTATTGGTTCCGAATCCGGGTTATCCAACATATACTTCCTTAAGTACGCTGTTAGGATGCGAGGTGGTAAACTACGATTTAGAAGCCCAAACGGGTTGGATGCCCAATTTTGAAGCGCTGGAGAAGATGGACTTAAGCAAGGTAAAATTGATGTGGACCAACTATCCCAACATGCCTACAGGAGCCAATGCTACCGTAGAACTTTATGAAAAGTTGGTTCAGTTTGCACAAAAGCACAACATCGTAATTGTTAATGACAATCCTTATAGTTTGATTCTGAACGAAAAACCTTTGAGTATACTCAGTATACCCGGTGCAAAGGAGTGCTGTATAGAATTTAACTCAATGAGCAAGAGTCACAACATGCCCGGTTGGCGCGTAGGTATGCTTGCCACCAATGCTACTTTTGTAGGGTGGATACTCAAAGTAAAGAGTAACATAGATAGTGGTACCTTCCGCCCCTTGCAGTTGGCAGCAGCGCAAGCCTATGGGAACAGTGTTGAATGGCACCAAGAGGCAAACATAACGCGTTACCGAGAGCGTAGAGCCGTAGCCGAAGAGATTATGGAAACCTTGGGGTGTAGCTTTGATAAAGCACAGGTAGGTATGTTTCTTTGGGGGCGTATCCCCGATAGCTATAGCGATGTAGAGGTGTTGACCGAAAAGGTACTGCACGAGGCACGCGTCTTTATTACGCCAGGTTTTATTTTTGGAAGCAACGGAAGCCGATACATACGTATTTCGCTTTGTGCCAAAGAGGAGAAGTTGGCCGAAGCATTGAAACGAATCAAAGAAGTAATTAAGTAAACAATAAATATACAAGTAAAAATGGAATTAACATTAGAACCCATTCAACTAGCGGGAGTTGAAACCAAACGTCCCATCATCATTAGTGGTCCATGTAGTGCAGAGACCGAAGATCAAGTGATGAACTCGGCCAAGCAGTTGGCTCAAAAAGGAGTGAAAATCTTTCGTGCAGGCATCTGGAAACCCCGTACGAAGCCCGGAGGTTTCGAAGGAGTAGGTGTGGAGGGACTTGCTTGGATGAAACAAGTGAAGCAAGAAACTGGTATGGCTATTGCTACTGAAGTGGCTACAGCCCAACACGTGTACGAATGTTTAAAAGCTGGTGTCGATTTGCTTTGGATTGGTGCACGTACCACTGTGAATCCTTTTGCTGTACAAGAATTGGCCGATGCGTTGAAAGGTGTAGACATTCCTGTGTTGGTTAAAAACCCAGTGAACCCCGATTTAGAACTTTGGATTGGTGCATTCGAGCGTTTGAACAATGCAGGTCTGAAACAGTTGGGTGCCATCCACCGTGGTTTCTCTACTTACGATAAAAAACTATACCGCAACCTACCTCAGTGGCACATCCCCATCGAGTTGCGTCGTCGCATTCCTGGAATGCCTATTTTCTGCGATCCCAGTCACATTGGTGGTCGTCGCGAATTGATTGCTCCTTTGTGTCAACAAGCCATGGATTTAGGTTTTGATGGTTTAATGGTTGAGAGCCATTGCCAACCCGATGCCGCTTGGAGTGATGCTTCACAACAAGTAACTCCCGATGTGTTGAGCTACATCCTAAACCTATTGGTCATTCGTGATCAAGCACACACTACGGAGAATCTAGCAGAACTTCGTACACAAATTGATGAGTGCGACAATGATTTGATTGAGTTGTTAGCGAAGCGCATGCGTGTTTGCCGCGAGATTGGCACCTTCAAGAAAGAGAAAGGAATGACTGTTCTTCAAACCAACCGTTACAACGAAATCCTAGATAAACGTGGTGCGCAAGGTGCCCTTTGCGGAATGGATGCTGAATTTATTAAGCATGTATTCGAAGCCATTCACGAAGAGAGCGTTCGTCAGCAACTGGAAATTATCAACAAACAATAACTTCAAACTGGTCATTTAACAAGGCAATTGTGTCTTGTTAAATGACCAGCGATTATACATAAACAATAACCCTTGTCATGAGAATTTTAATTTTGGGAGCTGGAAAAATGGGCTCCTTCTTTACCGATGTGTTAAGCTTTCAGCACGAAACTGCTGTATTCGATGTAGACCCCAAACGCCTTCGTTTTGTTTACAACACTTATCGATACACCACATTGGAAGAGATTGAGGCGTTCCGTCCCGAATTGGTAATCAATGCAGCTACGGTTAAGTACACACTCGATGCCTTTCGCCAAGTGCTGCCTGCACTCCCTGCCGACTGTATCTTAAGTGACATCGCTTCGGTCAAAACGGGTTTACAGGAGTTTTATGAAACCAGCGGTTTCCGTTACGTATCTACGCACCCCATGTTTGGCCCTACTTTTGCCAATTTGGATAAGCTAAGTACCGAGAATGCCATAATAATTAGTGAAGGTGACCATTTGGGTAAGATCTTTTTCAAAGACCTTTATCAAAACTTAGGGCTCAATATTTTTGAGTACACCTTTGATGGGCACGACGAAACGGTCGCTTATTCGCTCTCCATACCGTTTGTATCAACCTTTGTTTTTGCAGCCGTTATGAAACACCAAGAGGCGCCGGGTACCACCTTTAAGCGTCACATGGGAATAGCCAAAGGCGTATTGAATGAAGACGATTACCTATTGCAAGAGATTCTGTTTAATCCTCGTACACCTCAACAAGTAGAGGGTATCCGTACGGAGTTGAACGAACTGCTCGATATTATCAGTAAAAAAGACTCGGAAGGGATGCGTGCCTATCTTAGCAAGATTCGCTCGAAGATTAGTTGAGTAAGAGACTCCGCTAGCTTTATTTAGTCTATAATAAGAGTGGGTGTGTAATCCCCCTTTTATTCAAAATAACCGCTGTTACAAATTGTTGTAACAGCGGTTATTTTATCTCTACCTTTTCATTAAATAGCTCTTTTGGGGGGATGATAACTTAAAATAGCTTCAATTACACCTCATTTCTAAAACTTTTTTTTTAGTTTCACCTCTGTTAACCTGCTTGCTATCAGCAAGTAGTGGTGAAAGGAGGGTTAAATAGATCATTTCTTATCGGTTATTTAGTTTTCAATTATTATATTTGCAATAATTGAAAACTAAATAACCAATAGGCATGGTAACGATGAAGAATCCTTTTGTATTAGGAGGTTATGTATCCAGTGAATACTTCTGCGATAGAGAAAATGAGAGTTCAGAGCTAATTTCCTCCTTTTCGAATGAGCGAAATACCATTCTAATCTCTCCGCGGCGAATGGGAAAAACGGGCTTAATACAACACTGTTTCCATCAAAAAGAGGTGCAGAAGGAATATTACACCTTCTTCATTGATATCTATGCTACAGGAACAGTTAAGGAGCTTGTTTTTGCATTGGGTAAAGAGATTTTTACTGCATTAAAGCCTCGTGGGAAGAAGTTTATAGAGCAATTCTTTGCCATTATTACCTCCCTTCGTCCCGCCTTCAAATTGGATCGGGCCACTGGTGAGCCTGTTTTTGATTTGGGAATTGGAGAGATTATGCAGCCACTTCTTTCGTTGGAGGAGATCTTTATCTATCTGGAGCATGTAGACAGGAGATGCATCGTGGCTATTGACGAATTTCAGCAGATTGCTAAATACCCTGAAAAGCATGTCGAAGCGATTCTTCGCACCCATATCCAACAGTGTAAGAATACCACCTTTATTTACTCGGGTAGTGAGCGGCACATGATGGAAAATATGTTTTTCACCCCTTCTCGTCCTTTTTATCAGAGTGCTTCTGTTCTTAATCTAGATGCTATTTCGTTGGCTGCTTATAGCGAATTTATTCAAAAACACTTTAAACGAGGAGAGCGAAAAATTTCTTCGGATGCTATTGAATCTATTTACGCGCTCTTTGAGGGGCATACGTGGTATGTGCAGTCGCTTTTAAATAGGCTTTACGAGGAGGTCGATCCAGGTGAGGAGGTTACCCCCTTCTTGATTAATGATGTGCTTCACCGCATGATCAGTGCCAATAAAACAGTCTACCAAAGCATGGTTTCCATGCTTTCAGAGCGACAAAAAGAGCTTCTTTTTGCAGTTGCTAAGTCGGGAAAAGTTAGTGAGATAACCTCGACTCTTTTTGTAAGAAAACATGGACTTTACTCAACCAGTTCGGTTCAATCATCGGCTAAACAGCTTTTGGAAAAAGAGCTGCTTACAAAGTCTGGGAATCAATATTGGGTATACGATCGTTTCTTTGGACTCTGGTTGGCCGAAACGTATGGAACAGGTTACTCCATTTAATTGATTGCTGTTTCATTCTATTTTTCTAAAAATAGAATGAAACAGCAGTGTTACCATGCTAAAATCTAAAATCGCGTTTCCCCTCTTCCAATAAGTTTAAGTAATGCAGGGCCCGCTCTCGGCTTTGCAAGCGAGGAATGGTGCGTGTGGCCTCTTCAATGTGGCGAAGACCTTTCATACGAGTCTCGGGCGAGGCATAATCCAGCAGATACTCCTTCAGCGTAACTAGGGCATTGGGGAGGCAACAGTTGGCTATCTGTCCACTCTTTACCAGCGACATAAACCGATCGCCCGTGCGCCCTTCGCGGTAGCAGGCGGTGCAGAAGCTGGGAATGTGTCCTAACTCAAGTAGCCAATCTACTATTTCATCCAGCGTACGCGTATCGCTAATGTCGAACTGTTCCGACTCATCGCTATTGGGTCGCTTTCCCTCGCTGTAGCCACCCACGCTGGTTCGTGAACCGCCACTTAGTTGCGAGATGCCTAAGTCAAGTAACTTGGCACGTGTAGCCTCCGATTCGCGTGTCGAGATAATCATGCCCGTATAGGGAACGGTAATCCGAAGCACTGCCACAATTTTCTGAAACACCTCGTCGGAGATGGCATTGGTAAACTGATCGGTCTCTACATCGCTACCCGGACAGATGCGTGGCACGCTTAATGTATGTGGCCCTACGCCAAAGCGTGCCTCCAGATGCTCGGCATGCATTAACAATCCCACAAAGTCATACTTGTAGGTGTTGAGCCCAAAGAGTACTCCTAGGCCTACATCGTCTATGCCCGCTTCCATGGCCCGATCCATCGCTTCGGTATGGTAGGCATAGTCACTTTTAGGTCCGGTAGGGTGTAGCTTTTCGTACGCCTCTTGGTGGTAGGTCTCTTGAAAAAGTAGATAGGTACCAATGCCTGCCTCTTTCAGCTTGCGGTAGTTCTCTACCGAGGTAGCCGCTATGTTTACATTCACCCGGCGAATGGCTCCGTTCTTGTGCTGAATGCTGTAGATGGTCTTGATAGATTCTAGAATGTACTCTAGGGGATTGTTTCGGGGATCTTCGCCTGCCTCGAGTGCCAACCGTTTGTGCCCCATATCTTGCAGGGCCATTACCTCTTTTTTAATCTCCTCTTGCGAGAGTTTGCGGCGCGGTATGGTTTTATTCTTTACATGGTAGGGGCAATATACACACCCGTTGATGCAATAATTGGAGAGGTAGAGAGGGGCAAACATCACAATGCGATTGCCATAAAAGCGCTGCTTAATTTGATTGGCCAATTGGAACATCTCTGCTACCAAATCTTCCTCTTCACAGGCTAGTAGCACGGCAGCTTCGCGGTGAGACAACCCCTTGCAGGCTGCCGCTTTTTGAATAATTTTGATTACCAACGCACGGTTGTTTCGTTGGCTATGGGCGTAGGCTAGCGTCTCTTCTATCTCGGAGTGGTTAATAAACTCCGAAGCCTGGGTTGATTCTGCTTGATACATACTTATAATTTCTATTCCGATTAAGGATCTTACCCCTTGATTAATTGGTTTTGAATCTTCTCCAACTACCTTTAAATGGGATTGTTTATTCTATTTCCCTTTTTTGACCAGAGGGGTAGTAGTGGGTCGAAGATTATGTTACTCCCAAAGTAAAATCTCCTCGTTTCGTAGAGGGGGTATAACCTAGGGTAGCTAGTTGTTGGGTTAATCGCTTGAGCCCCTCGGCCGCTTCGGCTCCAAAGGAGGCTTTGTTGTCGTACAGACTGTATTTGCTGCGCTGTTCGGCAGGCGATAGGTTGGGCATTACCACATTGGCCCCTGCCAAAATGCCTCGCTCTCTGCCATCGGGGGCCAGGGTAGCTAGTGCTGTGGTTGCAGGAATCAGTGCGCAGGGGTGCATCAGCCTACAGATGGAGAGCAACTTGAGTGTCAAGGGTACACTCCCCGCAGCTTTATCCTTAAAAGGGGTGGCATGATGCGGCACAAAAGGGCCAATACCAATCATTTGGGGGGCTAATGACTCCATAAAGAGGAGATCTTCGACCAAGTGCTCCACGGTTTGCCCCGGTGTACCTACCATAACGCCCGTTCCGGTTTGGAAACCAATCTCTTTCAGAGTGTGTAAACACTCCAACCGATGAGCCAACGACATCTCTGAGGGATGCAGTTCACTGTAGTGTGTTGGATTGTGGGTTTCGTGACGCAATAAGTAGCGATTGGCTCCAGCATGATAAAACTGTTCGTAAGCCTCTCTGCTTCGTTCGCCTAACGAAAGGGTGATGGCACAATTGGGAAATGCAGTTCGAATGGCAGCCACCGTCTCGGTTATCCATCGGTCGGTCATGGTATGATCTTCGCCCCCTTGCAGCACAAAGGTGCGAAAGCCCAACTCATAACCCGCTTGGCAGCAATTTAAAATCGTTTGTCGGGAGAGGCGGTAGCGAGGAACCGTTCTATTGCTTTGGCGAATGCCGCAATAGTAGCAGTCGTTGCTGCAATAGTTACCCACTTCAATCAGTCCACGAAGAAAAATCTCATGCCCAAAGTGCTCTACAGCTACTTGTTGTGCCAAGCTGCGCAGATACTCCAAGGCATCGGGCTCCTGGCACGCTAAAAGTGTACGATACTCATTGGCAAGCAACCGATGCTGGCTATGCAACTTATCGATAAGCTGCATAGCCAGGGTTGTTTTCTCTCTATTCGGATTTGCTATTCTCATAAGTGAGTGACTGTTTCGTCAAAGCTTGTGTGAGTTGACGTTTACCCGAAGAGATATCATTGTGTGTACAAGGCCCTGTAATACAGCCTCCTTCACACGCCATCACTTCGATAAACGATGCAGGCGATTTACCCGACTTGGCATAAGCACGTAACAAGGCGATGTTCTTTTTGTTCAAATCGGACACTTGAATGCCATTTACCTCTTTGTTATCGAGTTTCAAGAACGCCTTAACGGCACCCATTACACCCCCTGCTTGTGCAAAAGCATGTGCCTCACGTACCGATGAGAAACTCATGTTGTAGGCAGCAGCTCTTTCGAGTTCGATGCCCATACCCTCTAGTACCGAGCCCACCTCTTCGAAAGTCATCACATAATCTACCGCTTCATCTCTCTTCGCCTCTTTGCGTTTGGCCAAGCAAGGACCAACGAACACAATTTCGGCATCGGGATACTTCTCCTTCGCCCGGCGAGCTGTGTAATACATAGGCGATCCGGTAGTCGATACATAGGGCTTCAACTCATTCACATGCTTATCGACCAATTCAATGTACGATGGGCAACAAGAAGTGGTCATAAAGGGTTGTCCCTCTTCGATCTTCTCAAGCAACTCGTGAGCCTCGTTACTTACCGTATCCATGGCACCTTGAGCTACCTCAATGACATCGGTAAACCCAATCTCTTTGAAAGCACCGTATACCTGTTCAATGGTGGTTTTGAACTGTCCCAAGATGGAGGGAGCCACAATCGCTACCATCGGTTTACGATCTCTTATTTTTTGCAGAATATCGAATACTTGCGAGATTTCGAAAATGGCTCCAAACGGGCAAGCATTTAAACACTTTCCACAGTAGATGCATTTGCTTTCGTCAATGTGCTCAATGCCATATTTATCTTTGCTAATCGCTTTAACTGGACAAGCCTCTTCGCAAGGCACTGGTATGTAAACAATGGCATGATAGGGGCAGCTACGGTGGCAAATACCACAACTTATACAGGTTTCGTGATCAATGGTAGCCTGTCCGGTCTTCTTGATACGTACGGAATCTTTGGGGCAGTTTACCACACAGCTGCGGGCAATACAGCCCCTGCAAAGGTTCGATACCTCGTAGTTAATCTGTACACAAGCCGAGCAAGCCTCGTCAATCACACACATAATGTTCTCTTTGGGTTGACCCTCTTGAGCACGTGTTAATGCCTGCTTTGCATAGCTTGATAAGGTAGCCAATTCGTCCTTCTCATCGCTCATATCGAGTCCAAGCAGGGGGAGTGATTTGTACTTCCAAATTGCTCGCTCCTTGTGAATGCAGCAACGCCCCATCGTTTTTGCTTTTTTGGGGGTTAGTTGCAGGGGTAAGCGGTCTATATTCTCCACCAATTGGCGGTTCTTCCACAGTCTCACAAGCTCTGCCATTAGCTTGTGGCGGACAATCATCACATTATTCGTAAAAGCCATATAAAATAGGGGTTAATTCTTAGGGAGCGCAAAATTACTTAATTCTATTTAATTATTTTAAGATTTAAAGCGCCATTCTGTAATTATTTTCTGTTTTTATGCCTGTTTGTTACTTGTTAAGCTCCGAAAAAGTAAATCATCTCTTTTAAAGGTGTAAAAGGATTCATTCCTTAAGGTGGCTCAAAAATGGCAAAAAAAAGCCTCTAAAAACTTGTGCAATGCGTGGTATAAAAGTAAATGGACGCCTCTATTCTTCTGTATGTGCAACTGAATTCTTTAATTTCTGTCAGAAATTAGGCAATCTCTGTCAGAAATTCTCTAATTTTCGTCAAAGTTTAGACAATTTCTGTCAGAAATTAGGGAATATGAAAGGGTGAGATTGGTTTTGTGAGCTGATGTTTAAAAGAATTGGGGGAGTTGTTTGGGATGGTTTTTTAAAGAGCTGACCTTTGTTTTTAAAAGGGGAGGCTAACAGTGGTTTTAAGCTTTTCAGTTTAGTTGATAGAGTAGGCTTTTTATGAGTTTCGTAACCATGAATTTCGCTATATAGTTGAAATTTAGATGAAGGATAGGTGAAGGATAGGTGAACCTTTTATACACTCTTCTTTCACTGTAACAGTTTGGAATATAGACTGTATGAAGGATTGAAGGATAAAAGAAGATAATTAAAAATAGTAGTAGGAGAGGAAGGGGTATATGCCATATTGTCAGTTTTTGTCTGTCAATAACAGAAATAAAGGGTTTGGCACGTTTTTCGCTTTAACTAAAGTGTGCACAACTATGGGCGTGCACACATATCATTAAACAATAAAACATTAAAAATAGAAACTATGAACATTAAACCATTAGCAGACAGAGTATTGATTCTTCCTGCTGCGGCAGAAGAGAAAACCATTGGCGGTATTATTATTCCTGATACAGCGAAAGAGAAACCTTTACAAGGTGAGGTAGTAGCTGTAGGAACCGGTACAAAAGATGAGGAGATGATCTTGAAAGCTGGCGATACGGTGTTGTATGGAAAATATGCAGGTACAGAGATGGAGTTCGAAGGAACGAAATATCTGATTATGCGTCAAAGCGATGTAGTAGCTCTATTGGGATAACAAAATAGGATTTTAGATAACCACATAAAAGATTAAAAGCAATGGCTAAAGAAATATTATTCAATACCGAAGCACGCGACGGTTTGAAAAAAGGGGTAGACGAATTGGCAAATGCCGTAAAAGTAACACTAGGCCCTAAAGGACGTAACGTAATTATTGAGAAGAAATTTGGTGCTCCACACATCACAAAAGATGGCGTAACGGTAGCGAAAGAGATTGAACTTGCTGATCCGTTCCAAAATACTGGGGCTCAGTTGGTAAAATCGGTTGCTTCGAAAACAGGCGATGATGCAGGTGATGGTACTACAACCGCTACAGTTTTGGCACAATCAATCGTTGCTGTAGGTTTGAAAAACGTTACAGCAGGTGCAAACCCCATGGATTTGAAGCGTGGTATGGATAAAGCGGTGGCTAAAGTGGTAGAATCTATCAAGGCGCAAAGCGAAATGGTAGGCGATAACTACGATAAAATTGAGCAAGTAGCTTCTATCTCGGCTAATAACGATCCTGTAATTGGTAAGTTGATTGCCGATGCGATGCGCAAAGTATCGAAAGATGGTGTTATCACAATTGAAGAGGCAAAGGGTACGGATACTACGATTGGCGTAGTTGAGGGTATGCAGTTTGACCGCGGTTACCTATCGGCTTACTTCGTAACAGATACAGAGAAGATGGAGTGTGTAATGGAGAATCCATACGTACTAATCTACGACAAGAAGATTTCGAACTTGAAAGATTTCTTGCCTATTCTTGAACCAGCGGTACAAAGCGGACGTCCGTTGTTAGTAATTGCAGAAGATGTAGATAGCGAAGCATTGACTACTTTGGTAGTAAACCGCCTTCGTGGTCAGTTGAAGATCTGTGCTGTAAAAGCGCCAGGTTTCGGTGACAGAAGAAAAGCAATGCTTGAAGATATTGCCATCCTTACTGGGGGTATCGTGATTAGCGAAGAAAAAGGATTGAAACTTGAACAAGCTACTCTTGAAATGTTGGGTACCTGCGATAAAATTGTGGTGTCGAAAGACAATACGACGGTAGTCAATGGTTCGGGTTCGAAAGAGGCCATCCAAGACCGCATCAAACAAATCAAAAACGAAATGGCTAACACTACTTCGGACTATGACAAAGAGAAATTGCAAGAGCGTTTGGCTAAATTGTCGGGCGGTGTAGCGGTTCTTTATGTGGGTGCTGCTTCGGAAGTGGAGATGAAAGAGAAGAAAGACCGTGTAGACGATGCACTTTGTGCAACGCGTGCAGCCATCGAAGAGGGTATCGTTCCTGGAGGTGGTGTAGCTTACATCCGTTCGATCGATGCGCTTGAAGGTATGCAAGGTGAGAATGCTGACGAGACTACAGGTATCGAAATCATTAAACGTGCCATTGAAGAGCCTTTGCGCCAAATTGTATTCAATGCAGGCAAAGAGGGTGCGGTAGTGGTGCAAAAAGTACGCGAAGGTAGTGGTGACTTTGGTTACAACGCACGCAAAGATGTATACGAAAATATGTATGCTGCAGGTGTAGTAGATCCAGCTAAAGTAACCCGTGTAGCGTTGGAAAATGCGGCTTCGATTGCTGGTATGTTCCTTACTACTGAGTGTGTGATTGTAGAGCAGAAAGAAGATAAACCCGAAATGCCAATGGGTGCTCCAGGCATGGGCGGTATGGGCGGCATGATGTAAGATGTTGCTTATTTAAAAGATATAGATTAGATTCTTAAGGTATAAAAAGGTGGAAATCCCTACTGACATTCGTTAGTAGGGATTTTTTTTGTTATATTTACATGAATTGATTTTTATGGATTCCGTTTGCTAATTTCGTTGGCAATGCTTTAGCATTACCTTCTTTAAAACCGTGGTGGTAATAGAGGCTTGCATTAGTAAATGCTAGTTAGACCGCTACAAATAATACTACGATGAAAAATATAAAGTTGCTTTTGGGCATGGGAGCTGGAATTGGAATAGGTGTTGGTTCGGTGATTGTTTTTTCACTGCTGTTTACTGATATCACATGGGTGGAATTACTCAATAAGTTTGCTACCATATCGGTCACTAAAATGGGCATGAGTATACTCATGGCACTACTCTCTTTTGTGGTGGCTTTGTTGTTCCAAGTTATCTTGCATGAGGGTGGACACCTTATCTTCGGCTTGCTTACCGGTTATCGGTTTGTCTCTTTTCGCATCTTTCACTATACGCTTATTCTGGAGAAGGGCAAGTTTCGTATCAAACATTTTTCCATAGCAGGTACGGGGGGGCAGTGCCTATTATCTCCTCCCGAGGTTTCTGCTGGAGTGCATATTCCCTATTTTTGGTACAATGTGGGAGGTGGGCTTTTAAACCTCTTAGGGGTATCTATTGCGCTTCCTATTTGGTTGTGGGTGGATGATTTGCCGGTGACACTCGACGTGCTACTGCTTTTGTTCTCGATTATTGGTTTGTTGCTGGCACTGACCAATCTGATTCCTCTCAAGATAGGAGGTATTACGAACGATGGAGCCAATGTGCTTCAAATGTGGAAAACCCCTTCGTCACGGAGTGATTTGGCGTTACAACTTCGTATCAATGCGGCAGTACAGGGGGGAATACGCCCCAAGGATATGCCCGATGAGTGGTTTGTAGAAAAAAATGGAATTGACTACAGCAATGCATTTGAGGTGATTATTCAGCTTTTTTGTGCCTCCCGCTACATAGATCAGTTTCAGTACCAGCGGGCACAAGAGATGCTTGAAGAAATGATGCAGCACAAAGAAAAAATAGTAGCCCTTCTAGTAAAAGAAATCACCTGTGAGTTGCTCTTTTTAGAACTGAAGAACGAGTGCCGTGAATCGGTCATAAACCACTACTATACTGGCGAGCTAAAAGAGTATGTGAAAACTTACAGCAAAGTGATGAGTAGTAAACAGCGATTGCTCTTTGCCTTTGCACTCTATAAGGGGAAGAATCGATCGGCAGCGGTGGATATCTATGAACAAGTAAAGGTGAAAAATGAGAAATATTTGATGCAAGGGGAGCTGCTCTCTGATTTGGCAATTATGGAAAACTGCTTGAATAACGCATCCGAAACTGTAGCCGCTGAACGGACAAATGAATGTTTGGCAACCGTTTAAGTTTAAATTCAAAGATTTTTGCTCCATTTAAAGGCTGTTTTAATACTCTTAAAATGGAAGAGAACTCTCATACAAAGGAAAAAGGAGTAACGATCTGTCCGAACAAAGGAGGGAGGTTACTCTTTTTTTCTTTCTCAAAAGTAGATAAAATAGGCTCTAGTGCATGTGTCAAAAGAGAAATATTAGTAACTTTGTGGCAATCGAAACAAGATTCATTAAACTATTAAAAATAGCGATTATGCAAACTATTGACAAATTCAACTTTGCCGGAAAAAAGGCAATTGTACGTGTAGATTTCAATGTACCTTTGAAAGAGGGTGTAGTAGGTGACGATACTCGTATTCGTGGTGCGCTTCCTACATTAAAAAAAATATTGGCAGACGGTGGTAGCTTGATTATCATGTCTCACATGGGTAAACCCAAAACAAACCCAGATATGAAATTCTCTTTGGGACAAATTACAGAAGCGGTAGCCGAAAGACTAGGTGTACCTGTACAATTTGCTCCTGACTGTATGAAGGCTGAAGAGGCTGCTGCAGCTTTGAAACCAGGTGAAGTATTGTTGCTTGAAAACCTTCGTTTCTATGCAGAAGAAGAGGGAAAACCACGTGGCGAGTTTGCTACTGACGAAGAAAAAGCAGCTGCGAAAGCGGAATTGAAAAAAGGACAAAAAGCATTTGCTGAGAAATTGGCTTCGTATGCAGATTGCTACGTAAATGATGCATTTGGTACAGCTCACCGTAAGCACGCTTCGACTGCAGTTATTGCTGATAGCTTTACAGCAGAAAACAAAATGTTGGGTTACTTGATGGAGAAAGAAGTAACAGCGGTTGACAATGTATTGAACAACATCCAACGTCCTTTCACTGCAATCATGGGTGGTGCGAAAGTATCTTCTAAGATTGGTATCATCGAAAACTTGATGGATAAAGTAGACAACTTGATCATCTGCGGTGGTATGACTTATACATTCGTTAAAGCACAAGGTGGTAGCATTGGTAACTCATTGGTTGAAGATGATAAACTTCAATTGGCTCTTGATATCATTGCAAAAGCAAAAGCAAAAGGTGTAAACTTGGTTATTGGTGTAGACAGTGTGGTAGCTGATGCATTCTCTAACGATGCTAACACAAAAGTATGTTTAGATGCTGAAATTCCTGCTGGTTTCATGGGTCTAGATGCGGGTCCTCAAACACAAGTGTTGTTTAGAGATGCTATCAAAGATGCAAAAACTGTACTTTGGAATGGTCCTGCTGGTGTATTTGAATTCAGCAACTTCGAAGCAGGTTCTAAAGCAATTGCTGAGGCTATTGTAGAAGCTACTTCAAAAGGTGCTTTCTCTTTGATCGGTGGTGGTGACTCTGTAGCTTGTATCAACAAGTTTGGTATGGCTGACAAGGTATCTTACATCTCAACTGGTGGTGGTGCATTGTTAGAAGCTATCGAAGGTAAAGTACTTCCAGGTATCGCTGCTATCAAAGGCGAATAAGAAGTATACCCTACTCTTACTATAAAGAAAGGCCACCTCAAAGAGGTGGCCTTTCTTAGTTGCTATAAACTGATTGCTATGTCTG
Organism: Phocaeicola sp.; assembly: GCA_051651025.1. Taxonomy (GTDB): domain Bacteria; phylum Bacteroidota; class Bacteroidia; order Bacteroidales; family Bacteroidaceae; genus Phocaeicola. The sequence continues at coordinate 74,025 of JBOFRN010000148.1, read as the reverse complement.
CAATCGTACAAAATAAGCGCATAAAATCTGATAAAGACTTTATGCGCTTGTTTATTTTAGTTTATTACCTAGCTACGTCTTGATTAGTTGCTAGTAGGATTTTGTGTCAATGTACCTGGGTATGAGTTTATCGCATCTTGTGGAATGAAATAAACTACACGATAGTCTGTAGGTGATACTCTTTCCATCGCATTATGAGGACCTGGATAAGCACGCTCTAAATAGTCACCATTGCGGTATACATCGTAACTACGCTCTGCTTGGTAAGCTAACTCAAGTTGGCGCTCTTTATCGATTCGTTCTGCTGCATTGCTAGCATCTAATGAGGTGTATGAACCACCTATGATAGAGCGTTCGCGTACCATATTCAAATCAGTTAATGCACGTGCATAGTCACCTTTCTTCGCATAAGCCTCTGCTCTATTCAGGTAGATTTCTGACAAACGAGTGATGATGGGTGAGTGCAAGTGTGACTCTTCGCCTTCACGAGAGCATTTTGAGATATAGAACATGGGATAAACTCGGTTTAATCTCATTTCCCAATCAATAACTCCTTCGTATGTTTTACCATCACTATAGGTAATTGAGTAGTAACCATCTCCAAGAGGTGAGAGTGTATAAGGGGTGTTATTTTCGCCTTCGTAGCAGATAACAGTTCCATTTGCTTCATGAATAACTTCACCTGTTGTTTCATTTATATTAACAGATAACTGTGCATAGTTGTAATTGCTATGTTCGCCTGCATTGTTGTACACATCGTATATAAAACGGAATACCGACTTACGATAATCTTTGCCACTAACTACAGCTGAATACTGAGGCTCAATGAATTTTGCACGTGCATCGACTATAACACCATTGGCCCAGTCATTACGACCAGTTTCATTTAGTAAGTCAATGTATTTAGCACTGGCGTACATTTCACCCCAGCCCATTCCACCAATAACTCCATACATACCACCTACACCGTAGTAGTGGTCGTATCCGCTATACTCACTTGCCAATCGCTTAATAACGAAGATTGATTCTTTGTTATTTTCAGGTCGCATGGTGTTGTAAATCATGAAATCTTCACGTGAAAGCAATTCATATCTGCCCGATTCAATCACTTTGGTAGCATACTGAATGGCTAAGTCGGCATATTCTGAATTTGGACTTTGATAGGTTCCACTCATATAAAGATAAACGCGTGAAAGAAGTGCTTGAGCAGCCTCTTTAGAACCAAATGCAGGACCATTGTTAGTGCTCATCAGTTCTTCTGCTTTGCGCAAATCGGAGATCGCTTGTTCGTAGGTCTCCTTTACCGTAGCTCTATCTGGAAAGTTGATGTTGAAAATATCATCGGGTGTACCATTCACGATAGGTACTCCCAAGTTGGTTTCAGGACTTTGGTAGTAGGGACGACCGTAGGCACGTACCAAGTAAAAGTAGTTCATACCACGAAGGAAGTAACACTCACCTAGTTTGCTATCGACTTCGGCACTTTGTCCTTCGGGTATCATCTTTAAAATATTCGATGTTTGTGCAATGGCTTTATAGCTATTGTTCCAGAAGGAGTTAAGACGGTAGTTGTTGGGGGTGCGGCTGTACGAGATAAACTCATAGAAGGCATCGGTAGAGGTACCACGAATCATCATATTATCACCCGCATATTCGCCACAGCGGTGCATAACATCGGCCCAACCTTTCATTTGTCCGTATGCTCCATTCAATGTGTATTCAAGCAATTCTTGGGGATTGTTTACAATATGATCGTTAGACATAGAGCCGTGAGGTAGCCTTTCGAGGCTACAAGCAGTAAACAAAGTCGTTGCTGCTACAGAAATATATAATATCGTTTTTTTCATATTACTTGCTAGTTAGTCAAATTAGAATGTGAAGTTAGCTCCCAACATAAATTTGCGAGTCGAAGGATAAACAGATGCTGTTGTTGTTCCCAATACAGAGCCGCTTGATGCTGGAATTTCAGGATCTACACCCGAGTAGTCTGTAATGACAAATAGGTTTTCGGCTGCTAATGAAAGGCGTAGATTGCGAATCATTTTCGATTTTAGTTCGAAATCGTATGCTAATGTCAAACTGCGTAGCTTGAAGTAGTCTCCTTTCTCAAGGTAGCGAGAAGAAACTTTGTTCGAGTTAGATGAGTTGTTGTAGCTAGCTACAGGGTGTGTTGCCACATCGCCTGGGTTTTCCCAACGGCTCCAACCGTTTTGTAAGTTCATTTGGTTACGGTCTGTATACGCACCATCAGAGTCATATTCCGAACGGCTATAGTTGTAGATTGTACCTCCTACAGAGAAGCCAAATACTGCATCGAGTGAAAGGTTCTTCCAAGTAAGACCTGTATTCAAGCCACCAAAGAAATCGGGGTTAGAGCTTCCTACGGTAGTTTCAGTAGCTTGGGCATAGTTTGATGTTTTTTCTTGAGTAACCGATCCATCAGTATTCGTTGTATACTTGTACCATTCGGGAGCACCTGTTTCTGTATTTACACCTGCCCACTCACGCAAGTACCATGTATCGGCATCCATGCCTGGTTTCCACAAACGTTGTGCAGTACCAGCCATACCTGTACCATCGGATGCAATGATTTGATCCATACCTTCGTAAAGAGAAAGAATGGTATTCTTATTGCTACCAATATTTAAATCCATGCTCCAAGTCCAATCTTTGTTGCGGATAATATCGCCACCTACGGTAACCTCGATACCTCTATTTCTAAGTTCACCAACGTTTTGCCAAACAGAAGTAACCCCTGTCAACCCCGATACTGGAACGGCATAAAGCAAGTTACTGGTGTTTTTGTTATACCAGTCTATTGTAGCTCTTACGCGGTTGTTTAACATAGAGAAGTCTACACCAATACCTGTAGTAAGTGTTTTTTCCCAAGTCATGTCTTTGTTACCAATTTGTGAGATTAAAGCTCCTGGTACTCCGTTGTAACTAGCACTCATCCCAATTGCATAAAGATCGTATTGTGGATAAAGAGCACTAGGGCGATTACCTACAGAACCATACGATGCACGTATCTTCAAGTTGTCTACCCAGTCTGCTTTGAACCAATCTTCGCGATTGATGTTCCAACCTGCACTAACTGAGAAGAAGTTACCATATTGTGCATTGGTACCAAAGTTCGAAGCACCGTCACGACGTAATAATAATTGTGCCAAGTAGCGATTTTTATAGCTATAGTGTACATCCATTAGCATAGATTGTACGGCCCATTCGCTCTTACCACCACCCACTTTTTCTGGGAGTGCAGTAACGTCTAAGACGTTAAATCCGGGTACAAAACCTGTACCGATAGCTCTTACATTTGAATAGGTGTAGTCATTAAACTCATAGCCGACCTTTGCATTCAGAGAGTGCTCTCCAAACATTTTATTGAAATGAAGCAATTGATTGGTATAGCGACGCACTGACTCACTGCGTTGCTCTTCGATACGACCATTTACACCCGCACCAGAATCTGATTGTGGGTCGGTGTAGTAGTTGTAGCTATATGCATTGATACGGTATGAGTTGACGGAATGGAAGGTTAACCAGTCTGTAATCTTTACCTCAAAATCAAGATTACCTGATAATTCATAACTCTTTGAGGTGCCTTTGTTCCATTGCAAGTCATACAAGTAGTTGGTAGAGTTGCTATTTACCCATTGTGGTGAGCGGTGCGGAACCAAGCTTCCATCTTCGTTGTATGGACTATCCCAAGGTAGGTTAGAGTACATAGAGGTAACCGAGCGTTGACGGTTATCTACATTTGTCATCGAACCGTAGAATGCAGGCTTAATGGTAAATCCTTTAATCGGAGTATACTCATTGCGGAACCGCACGTTAAAACGATCGTATAGATACCCTTGTACAGCACCATCTTCTCCATAATAACCTGCTGTAAAGAGTGAACGAGATTTCTCGTTACCACCCGAAATAGAGAGGTTATAGTCTTGTGCAAAACCTGTGTGAGTTGCTTCGTCCCACCAGTTGAAATTGCTGTTACGCAACTGTTCGTTCCAGCGTGGGAATACAATCATCTCCTGGTTGTTGAATGAACGGTAGTAGTCATAGAGCTCTTCCCCATTCATCATGCTTAGATTACCATTGTTGAGTGTAGTAACACCTACTTTGGCAGAAACATTCACAGTAACTTGCCCATCTTTAGCGCGCTTAGTCGTTACCACGATAACCCCATTTGCTCCTTGTGAACCATAAATGGCTGTTGAGGCTGCATCTTTTAGAATGGTCATGTTGTCGATATCCGAAGGGTTAAGGGCACCTGGTGATGAACCCACAATAACTCCATCAATCACCCAAAGAGGCGAGGTGCTACCATTAATTGTCGATTTACCACGAATAACGACTGCACCTCCTGATCCAGGTTGTCCACTACCAGGAGCAACGTATACCCCAGCAACTTTACCATTCAGCATATTCTCTACCGATGGCGTAGTGATATCTTTAAGTTTATCGCTTTTGATGTTCTGCATAGCACCCGTTAAGCTTTCTTTCTTTGTAACACCATATCCTACTACAACGACTTCGTCTAGCCCTAAAGCATCGGTAGCAAGTGTTACAACTAATGGAGTGCCATTCCATACAACTACAGCATCTTTATAGCCCATGTACTTCACAATGAGCTTGCTGCCAATCTCGACATTTTCGATGGAAAAGTTTCCATCAAAGTCAGTAATTGAACCGTGGGTTGTACCCTGCACTACAATAGCTGCACCGATAACAATCTCTCCACTTTCGTCCTTGACAATTCCTTTTGCTGCTTTCTGCTGTTGGATTGAGTTTTCCATCTTTACTGCTGTTGCAGATGGAGATGCAAAAATAGAAGCAGAGGGTATTAAAGAAAAAGCTACTAGTGAGCTCCCCTTTAAAAATTTTAAAAAATGTTTCTGCATAAAGTTAGAATTTAGATATAGTAACAATGGTTAACTTGGTGGCCTTATTATAAATGGTCACTCTTTTTTCTTTTTTCATCTCTTTAATTCGTTTAGTTTTGTTATAAATGTGTTATTTTGTATTTGAAGACGTCGCAAAGTTAATTGAATTTCTATTTCTTCCAAGTAAATAAGGTGTAGTTTTGATTTGTTTGTTTTTGTGAAATAAGTAAAAGTTTGTGTTCTGTTGTTTTTTTTTGCATATTGTTGGAGGGAATAATGCTCTTATATCTTGAATGAGTTTCTTTTAGCTTAAAATGATTGATGGAATGAATCACATATAATTACCCTTTTTATTTTTAGAAGAATATTTGCTTTAGAAGATATTCGCTAAGTAATATGTTTTATTTTTCTATTGTTACTATCTGATTATTTTGTGTTGTGTGCGCAAACTATCAGCGATAATTCTAAAATGTAAGGGAGATTGGCTTAAAACTAAAAGATATCTTCGGAATGCTGATGCTTAGATTAGAATTAATTAAAAAGAATCCTATCAGACTCTGATTTAGAGTATTGATAGGATTCTTTTCGTATAATCTAGAGTAATTAGATAATAGGTTGTAAGTATTGATTGGATGAAGTTAGGTTTCAGTACAAACTTGTTCATAAATTTCTAGGGTCTATCGATATATAATCAGAATATATATTGATAGACCCTAGAATATCATTTCTCAATTCTTATCGTAATTGTTTACATATAATTCATTTGAAGTCTATTTGCAAATGGGTATTATGGGTAAAATAGAATCCTCAATAGGCAATGCTTTAAAATGAAAAGCTAGTTGTTGCTACAAAGCGATGATTAGATACATCGTGTGTATCAGTCACTCGACCATTGGCAGTATTGATTGTGCCATACCAAGCTGTAACAATTGAATATTCAATCCCGAATCTCCAATGTGGCACATTGTAGCTAGCTTCAAAAGTCACATTGGTTAATTGGTCCACATTGGTACCTGTTCCGTACATTTTATCAGTGACAAGTTCTTTTGATGTTCCTAAGTTTTTCATGTAACCTAGCAGCATTCCACCTCGCCAAGTTGTTCCATATACTGCATTTACCCATGAGCTCGTATTTAGGGTAGGAGTATAGGTTTGCTCGCCGGTACGTTCATCGATCGATGTGATACCATAACCACCCATCATGCAAGAGTTCGTAAGATTTGAGCTCAGGTAGCTTTTGGCTGCTAGAAATAATTTAGGCGTTTTATATCGGCCATGAAGCATACCCGATACGGATGTTACTCGCTCTTCTACTTTATAGGTATTGTCACCTACTGTTGATGTGGTGCGGGGTGTGAGTGAAATAATATCAAGACCACCACCTATCAGCCAATTCTCGCCTTTGTAGTCAGCACCCATAAAAAATTCGGGTAGCAAGCTATTTTTCATGTATTGTTGTGATCTACCTTCTGGGCCTACAGAGGTAAATTGCGCCTGCCATACTGCAGCGGCAGTCATCGTCCATCCATTGGTTTTGTAGCGATAGCGCAACATAGGTGATCGGTTTAAGGATTGGAAGGGGGCTCCCGTACCTAAGTTCATTACTTGTGGAAATACTTCGCCCCACAATGGGTGCCAAAATTGTCCAGCTAATAGGTCCATCTTTCCCCAGTCTAGACTAAAGTAGAGGTTACGGATACGTATAACTGAAAAATTGGTTCCTGAACCTCTAAAATCAAACTCGGCATTGGCAAATGTTTTTGCTTTACCTAGTTTAGGTCCTTCTACGTCAATTCCGAAGCGGCTGTATAAGGTGTAAAATCCACCGGTTGCTTTTGCATTTAAATCATTTCCGTCAGGATCGAACGCATGATCTTTTGGAAAGAGATAAATAAGTCCATCTACCATTTCTTCGTTTGCTCTGCTGTTGTAGAACAGGTCCATTCGTACTTGGCCGTAAGGTCTGTAATTAAACTTCTTAGTTTGTGCTAAGCTACTGGCAGCAAGCAGCATTAAAAGAATGACTGAATACTTTCTCATGATTTGTGTTTACTTAAAAATGGTGCAAAAGTACTTTAATTATATGCGACATACAAATTTGTAGTTAGATACTTTGGGCTTAATTTTGAAAAGCCTTTATTGACTTTTTCTTTACCTACTGATTATTATAGATGAATATGTTAAACAGTTGATAGTAAGATATTAATGTGTATTTCTATCAACTGTATGAAGTAATAAAGGTTCACTAATTAATTATTATACCTCCAAAGCTTCGCATTCTGCTATCCACAATGCGGCACTTGCATCGCTTGGCATGCGCCAATCACCCCTAGGACTGAGCGTTACAGAACCTACTTTGGGACCATCTGGTAGGCAAGAGCGCTTAAACTGTTGTTGGAAGAAACGGCGGCAGAAGGTGGTAAGCCATTTCTTCAGTGTATCTTTATCATAATTACTTCCAAAGGCCTGTTGAGCTAAGAAATATATTTTTTTAGGACGGAAACCAAAGCGTAAGAAGTAGTAGAGAAAGAAATCATGAAGCTCATACGGGCCTACCAGATCTTCTGTTTTCTGTTTAATATTCCCTTGTTCGTCGGCCGGAATCAACTCGGGACTAATAGGGGTATCAACCACATCTAGAAGTGTAGCGCGAGACTCTTCATTCATGTGGTTGTTGGCAATCCAGGTCACCAAGTATTTGACCAAGGTTTTTGGAATGCTACCATTTACCCCATACATTGACATGTGGTCGCCGTTGTAAGTTGCCCAACCGAGTGCTAATTCTGACAGGTCACCTGTACCTATTACTAGACCGCCAACTTGGTTAGCTACATTCATTAATATCTGAGTGCGTTCGCGTGCCTGTCCATTTTCATAGGTTACATTGTGTACATTGATATCGTGATCAATGTCTTTAAAATGTTGGATACAGGCCTCGCGAATGGATATTTCTCGAATGGTAATGCCTAACGAATTCATCATGGAAATCGCATTTTGATAGGTACGATCCGTCGTTCCAAATCCAGGCATGGTAATTCCTACTATCCCTTTACGGGGAAGATTTAGCTTGTCAAATGTTTCCACACATACCAATAGTGCAAGGGTAGAGTCAAGTCCTCCTGAAATACCTACCACTACTGTTTTAGAGTGCGTATGCACCAACCGCTTAGCCAATCCAGCTACTTGAATGGACAAAATCTCTTCACATCGAAGCTCTAACTCTTTTCCCTTTGGTACGAATGGATGTGGATCGACCATTCGAGTAAGCTTATCAGAGCTGTTTCGCGCTGTATCTATTTCAACGACAAAGCTAGGTTGCTCTTTAGCCGATGCAATGCTTGCTGCAAAAGTGGTATTCTTTTGTCTTTCATTGCGTATCCTCTCTATGTCAATTTCACTCGTAATCAGTTGGGGCTCTAAATAAAAACGTTTGGAGTGTGCTAGAAGTGCCCCATTTTCGAAGATTAATCCGTTTCCTGCAAATACTAAGTCGGTAGTAGACTCGCCAAATCCACACGAACTGTAAATATATCCAGCAATGCATCGTGCGGATTGTTGAGAGAGGAGTGAGCGCAAATAGTGATGTTTTCCAATCGATTCATTACTGCCTGAAAGGTTAACAATTAAATCGGCTCCTTTTAGTGCAAGAAGTGAACTGGGTGGAATTGGTGCCCACACATCTTCGCATAGCTCAATACCAAAGCTTAATTGAGGCATTTTAAAAATGCTATTTACATTCATCGGTACTTGTTGACCGCATAGAGAGACTGTAATTGAGGCGTGTGCTGTAGCCGAAGTAAACCAACGTTGTTCGTAGAATTCACTGTAGTTAGGTAGGTATGTTTTAGGAACTACCCCTTTTATTTCTCCTTTATATATAACTATGGCACAGTTCAAGAGTGTATTGTTATGTAAGATAGGCATTCCTACTACTGCTACGAGTTCCATTCCCTGCATGTGTTGGCAAATTTCATAGAGTGCCTTCTCTGACTCCTCAAGCAGAATGGTTTGACCAAATAGATCTGCGCAAGTGTATCCTGTAATTGATAATTCAGGGAAAGTAATCAGTTCAACTCCTTCTATAGATGCCTCAGTGATTTGATCTTTAATCTGTTGTGCATTGAAAACACAATCGGCTACCCTAACAGCTGGAATGGCGGTAGCTACCTTAACGAAACCATATTTCATACGTATACCTTATTATATAGGGAACAAAAGTAGTGAATAACTTGTTTCGTAGCACTTGTCAAGAAAAAAAATAAAAAAAGAGACTCAACTATTTGGTAGTAATTAAAAAGGTTCTATCTTTGCACTGTAATTAAAAATGTAATAATTACAAATTGATAAAGAAAGCAATGAAGACATTTGACTACCTGTTAAGCCACAACATTAAGCCATCTGTACAACGATTGGCCATCATGGATTATCTATTAACCCATAAGACTCATCCTAGTGTAGACGAGATTTATTGTAATTTGAGTGACGAGATACCGACTTTATCAAAAACGACCGTTTACAATACGTTGAAGTTATTCGTAGAGCAAGGTGCAGCCTTAATGCTTACGATTGAAGAGAAGAATACCTGTTTTGATGGCGATACATCCCAACACTCACACTTCTTGTGTAAACGATGTGGAAAAATATATGATATGCACCCAGAGGGTGAAACGAAACAAAACGAAGTGGTTACCAGCAAAGGTTTCCTGATTCAAGAGACGCACCAGTACTATAAGGGAATATGTCCGCACTGTGCTGGAGGTAAAAAAGATAACATGACTAACTAATTTATAAGAATAAGATAATAACTAATAATTTAAAACGTAATAATATGAAAAAGTTTATTTGCTCAGTATGTGGTTATATTCATGAAGGTGATGCAGCTCCAGCAACTTGTCCACTTTGTAAAGCTCCTGCTACTAAGTTTAGCGAAATGGTAGCTTCTGAAACAGGACTTGAGTTTGTAGACGAGCACGTAGTAGGTGTAGCAAAAGGTTGTGATGAAGAGATGATCAAAGATTTGAACAACCACTTCCTAGGCGAATGTACTGAAGTAGGTATGTACCTAGCTATGAGTCGCCAAGCTGATCGCGAAGGTTACCCAGAAATTGCTGAAGCTTACAAAAGATATGCATGGGAAGAGGCAGAACACGCTGCTAAATTTGCTGAATTACTAGGTGATTGCGTATGGGATACTAAAACAAACTTGGAAAAACGTATGCATGCAGAATCAGGTGCTTGTGCTGACAAAAAACGTATTGCTACACGTGCTAAAGCATTGAATCTTGATGCAATCCACGATACTGTACACGAAATGGCTAAAGACGAAGCTCGTCACGGTAAAGGATTTGAAGGTTTATACAACAGATATTTCAAGAACTAAGACTATTTTCTTATCGCCTTTTTAAAAATGGTCTGCATATCCATCGATGTGCAGACCATTTTTTTGGGTATGTTCTATGCTTTGTTTCAAACCCATTCTTTTAGTTTGAGTGTGCAAGCAAAATGGATTACTGAAAGCAAGCTTGCCAAGGGAGAGTTCGATAAAAAAGGCTCCCCTTTTATTCTCCTAAAGAGTTCGGAATCCCATCCATCCCTGTTGAATTTGCTAGTGCTTTGGTCCATTTGCACAACTGAGAAGCAGGTTAATGAGATCCCTTTCTATTCCATATTGTATAGCTTTAGCTTATTATAGAGTGTTTTTCTATCGATACCCAACAGGATAGCTGCCTTGCTCTTGTTGTTATTCGATTGTATAAGTGCTTCTCGAATGCGTAACTTCTCACTCTCTTCATCATACAGATTGAGTATAGAGGATGTAGAGCAAATGGTTTGCTTCATCTCTTGTGGTAATTCGGCTGGAGTAATGCTGTTACCTGGTGCTAAGAGCGTGGCTCTTTTCACTACATTCTTCAATTCGCGCAAATTCCCCGGCCAGTTGTAACCCAGTAGTCGTTCGCTTGCCGCTGCATCAAACCCTAAGATATTTCGTTCGAGTTCTTCGTTGGCTTGATTCAAAAAGAGATTGGCAAAGGAAAGTATATCGGCTTCACACTCCTTCAGCGTAGGCATTTGGAGGGTAAACTCATTCAAACGATGGTATAGATCCTCTCTAAAAGATCCCCTCTCGATAGCTTGCTGTAGATTTTCGTTGGTGGCACTTAATACACGTATATCTACCTCGATCTCTTTGGTAGAGCCTACGGGGCGAATGCGTCTCTCTTGCAAGGCACGCAACAGTTGGATCTGTACTTCATAGCTCAGATTACCCACCTCATCCAGAAAGAGCGTTCCACCATTTGCCTCTACAAAGGCACCTGTTTTGTCTTGCAATGCTCCCGTAAATGAACCTTTCAGGTGTCCAAAAAATTCCGAAGCAGCCAGCTCTTTTGGAATGGAACCACAATCAATGGCTACGAAAGGCTTATCGGCTCTTTTACTTAGTTGGTGAATGCGATTGGCTACATACTCTTTGCCTGTTCCACTCGCTCCATTAATTAAGACCGAGAGTGGAGTAGGAGCCACTAAAGTTACATAGCTGTAGAGTTGACGAGCAGCTTCACTCTTCCCTTCCATATAAGGAGAGTGCTCCTCTTCCAGACTTCTCTTACTCTCTTCCGATTTTCTTTTACTCTCTTTAGATTCTAAATCAGTTGATTTGTTAGCAGGGGAGGGCTTATGGGATGTAGATCGCTGGCTGTTATTGCTGCTTGAAAATCCTTCATTATTTTGATTATCAACACTTCCAGTTGATACCTCTCCTTCGTAGTATGCCTCACACTTATTGTCACCTGTTTCACGGTTTCTCTTATTGTTAGCCTGCTCTTTTAGAAGATCGCCTTCTGCTAAGGCCTCCTCAATCTTTTTCAGCAGTATATCGGGTTGAATGGGCTTAGCTATATAGTCGGTTGCACCACTTTTCATAGCAAGCACAGCCGATTGAATTTCGGCATAACTGGTCATCATAATAAAGGGGCAGTTGTTTCCTTGCTCTTTGAGCCAGTTTAGTAAGTAAAGACCATCTTGATCGGGTAAACGTAGGTCGGAAAGCACCAAGTCAAACTTTTTCTCCGTGAGTAGGTTGCGGGCTCTTGCATTGTTGCTTGCACTCTCTACTACGAAGTCCTTCTTTCCCAACCATGTTTTTAGCATGGTAGAAAAGGTTAAATCATCTTCGACTATAAGTATGGATTTTGTCATGTTTAATCCTCTATGATTCTAATTCTTTAATTAACTAAATGTTGGCTACTCTCTTTGATTGCTGCCTACCCTCTTATTTTTTAACTAGCAATTGTTTATTTAAAGGCTCTTTTATTCGCTAGCCTTAGCGAATAGTATTGAATGATTTACCCCACTTTATCTGCGAGATTCCTTCAGTTTACCTACTATAACCCTTCAATTTCAGTTGGATTCATTTAATCCTTCATCCTTCAAAGTATCAGTAATATAGCTGTTTGGGGTGAAAGTAACTCGTATTGCAATGCAACATCCTTCACCATTCACGTTTTTACCATCTACTGTCTAAAAGTCGCCATCAACCGCGTAGGAGTGAGCCTTCCAACGGTTTATTTGCTCAATCTTAGCTGCCCTCTATACAACTGCGCTGCTTGAATAATTTGATTCACCTCAATCAATAAACATCTAGCTGTTTCGAGTAGTTCATTGCTGCACGAAGATAGCTCTTTTTGCTCTTCCATCCAACGCATTTTCGCTACTGCTTCATGAGCCTCTATCATGCTAAAAATAGGTAGCATTTTGTGAGCCAATTGAGTTAGTTTATCTATAGCGTGCTCTTTCATACCCAACTCTAGTAACTCAACATTGCTAATGCTCTCGTTTATAAAGGAGTCTATAATTTGTATGGCTGCCTCCTTGTCATCTTCCGAGAAGAAGGTTAGCGCTTCAAACCGATAAGAGTATTCTACTTTCACAGGGCTCTCTTCCTGACTCTCTTTGTCAGTTGTAGAAATAGATGCAAGTTTGCCTCCTAGTACCTCTTCAATTCGCTCTTTTAACTCCCGTTGCGAAAAAGGCTTGTGTAGAATTTGTGCAAATCCCAGTTGGGTGATGTCTGCCAGTTTCAATTCACTTCGAGCCGTTACTGCAATGACGGGTATTGATGCAGCAGCTCCCCCCTTCAATTGTCGAATAGCCTGTAATAGCTCGATGCCATTCATCTCGGGCATCTGCAAATCGGTAAGCAGAAGATCAATGTTTTCCTGCTGGAGTTTGGTTAGTACCTCCTGCGGATGAAGAGTTCCTACCGCATCCATTTGTAGACTTTGCAGCATCTGTATGGTAAGCTGCAGTTGAATAGGGTCGTCATCAATCAATAACACCTTAATTTTATAGTGCCCATTTGCCCATTCAGTAACCGCTGTTTGTTGTGAATTTACCTCTTGTTCTTTTTTACTAAAGTAGAGTTCTTCGACCCCCGTACTCGCTTGGGGTAGGGGAATGGTCACAAAGAAGGTACTCCCTTTACCTACCTCACTTCGTAAATAGATGGCTCCTTTGAGTAGCTCTATAAGTCGATAGGTGATGGCCAGTCCCAGCCCGAACCCCTCTTGTGCTTGTGCATTCTTTAGCCGCGTAAAAGCTTTAAAAAGTCGGGTTTGCTCTTCGGCTGGAATGCCACTTCCTGTATCGCTAACCGATAGCTCTAGCTTCCCTTCTCGCATAAAGGCAACCACTTTTACCTCTCCCTTCTCCGTAAATTTAATAGCATTCGATAGCAAGTTCTCTACCACTTGTCGCAACCGGAAGGGATCGCTTATGTAAACGTGCGCAGGAAGTTCATCGAATTGCCACTTTAAAGCAATCCCTTTCTTGTCTGCTAAGGGTACAAAACTCGTAGCAATGGTTTCTAGCAGCTCACTTACTACAAAAGGGGTGTGCTGTACCTCTACCTTGTGTGCCTCCAATCGGTGAAAGTCGAGCAATGAATGCACCAAGTTAAGCAGATGGGTAGCCGAATGGTGCATGTTGCTCAGGTAGAACTGTTGCTTCGTTTCGGGGCAGATAGAGGTCAGAAGTTCTATGTAGCCCAAGATAGAGCCCGTAGGTGCTTTGATATCGTGAGTAATAGTCAGCATCAAACTTTCGCGTAACTTGAGTAACTCTTCGGCACGCAGTTTGGCCTTCTCCAATTCGTTGCGATAGTGATTGCTCCGGGTCACATCTCTCCATACCAATAGGAAGAAGAAGAAGGCCAGCACGATGGCTGCCAAGGCGATGGCGGTAATCGATTTCACCGAACGATTTCGAACTACTTCCTCCTTTTCGGCTCGTAATTGATCGAGCAACAGCTCCTCTTGCTCAATAGTAGTAAGCAATTGGTTCACTTTCTGATTCAGCATTAAGCCATTTAGTTGTAGAGTACGAATCCGGTTGGTAAGCGCTGTTTTAGCTTGTTGTTGACTATCTATAACCTGCTCTTGAATACCCTTTAAAATAGAAACTACCGTATCGGCTGGATTAAAGTTGCCTATTAGGGTGTCGTTATAGACTTCGTGAATCACATTCTTTACCTGGGTAGAGTCGCTCTTGGCTGGCGCAAAAGCCTCTGCGATTCGTTTAAAAAAGCGTTTGGGTTTTTTGTGTATGGTATAGGTATTGCTTCGTGTCACCACCTTATTTGAGATGCGTGGCTGTACAAGTAGTGAATCGGGTTCATTGACCAATGCCTCAATGCGCTCTTGGTAAACCCTTTCGCTCGATGCCTCTTCGATGGTTTCTAGCAAGCGCCTCATGTTTCTTGCTTTTTGTCGAAGCAATAGTTGCACCGTGTCTAGACGTAGTAGCTGTGAATCGTTGGTAAGAAGTGGACGTAAGGAGTCTAGCGAAAGAGTCACCTTTTGCATCAGCGTTCGATAGCTGACATACTCTTCGACCGATCCCACACTGATGGATTGACCAACAATCTCTGCTTGATAGAGTTTATTGGCCACCCGGTTTGTCAGTTGGCGTTGCTCCATAAGCACCCCCTCGTAGGCATCGACCTGGGTAAGTGTACGCATTTCATTGTAAATGTAGCCAATGGATAGAATCAATAACAGCGTAAGTAGTATGTATCCAAAGGCTGCCTTTACCGGAGTTGTTGCTTTGATTTTCATCTCCTACCTCCTTTACTGATAGGTCATTTTTTTCATTTGTTGGCGGAAACGTATGTAGTACAGTATACCGGCAACCGTTAACCCGAAGGGGAAGGCCATCCAGATACCAAAGAGTCCCCCCTCAAGCACAAAACCAAAGAGGTAACCAGCCGGGAGTGAAATGACAAAATAGGAGATGAACGCAATAACCATGACCGGGTTTACATCGGTTATGCCCCGTAGGGCATTGGCGTAGTTACACTGCATACCGTCACCAAATTGGTAAAGTACCAATGGAATAACCAGCGTAGCCACCAAAAGGGCTACCTCTTCGCTACCGGTAAACCAAATGCCTAATTCATTTCGCATCCAAACAATGGGAAGTACCGATGCAAAAGCCATAATCAGAATGAGGTGGAAGCAAGCTGTAGCCGAAAGGTTAATACCCACTTTATCTTTTTGTCCGTGAAAGTAGCTGATGCGCACCGCGACGGCAGCACCCATGCCGTAGTAAATCATAAAGCAGAGTTGCGATACGGTAAGCATTACTTGGTGAGCAGCCAGTTGCATGGTTCCTAGCCATCCAACCATCACCGTACTTAAAGCAAAGGCTGCAGTCTCCATTCCCATTTGCAGGCCAATGGGTAGCCCCAGTTTGCTTAAGTAGTTGCAATCCTTGCGGTTGATAAGACTCTTTTTAAACCCGACTGCAAATTTTTTGTACCGCTTCGAAAAGAAGAAAATAGCTGCAAAAAGAAGTGCCATATAGATTCGTGAGCCTAAAGTAGCAATACCTGCCCCCTCTAGACCCAATTCGGGGAATCCAAATTTACCATATATAAGTAGGTAGTTTCCTATAATATTCAGCAGGTTTCCACTCAATAAAATCCACATCGATATGTGGGTTTGGCCAATTCCGTCGGCAAATTGCTTAAAGGTATTGAACCAAGTCAGGAAAGGAATCGATCCCAGCAAGATTAAAAAATAGGGACGCATCAGTGGAAGCAGCTCTTCGGGCTGTCCCAGTCGGTGGACATTGAAATAGAGAAGTACCATGGCCAGTGAGATAACAATAGCCAGTAGGGTGTTGATAAAGAGGCTATTCTTCACCACACCACCTACTGACTGAGTCTCTCCTTTTCCCCACAGGCTTCCTATTACGGGCGTAAGTCCGTAGGCAAAACCGGTAGCGAAAACAATAGCCAGAATAAACATATTGTTTACAAAGCTAGCTGCAGCAAGCCCATGGGTGCTGTGACGCGCTATCATTAAGGTATCGGCAAATCCCAACACCACCATGCCCACCTGTCCAATAACGATGGGAACACCTAGCTTAGCCAATGCTTTGTAATGGCTGCCATAGGTTGCTACATAATTTCTCATACTTTTGCTGCTTTGTAATATAAAACGGAACAGTTGGTGCGTACAAACAAGCGTTGCGCCACCTCTTTTATTTGTGCACTGTTCACGGCACGGTATCTACCCACTTCGCGGTTTATATCTTCCGCTTCGCCTATTAGTTCATAATATGCCAAGTTTGTAGCTACGTTTAAGTAATTTAAGTTGCTAAAGATTTGTTCGCTCTCGTAGCGGTTTTTTACCTTTTCCAACTCCTCAAGGCCCATCTCTTCGGTCTGCATCTTTTCTAGCTCTTCCCAAATAGCGGCTTCGGCTTGCTCCAAGGTAACTCCAGGAGCGGGTTTACCAATGATGTGGAACAACCCTTCATCTACGCTTCCATCAATGTGTGCATCAATCGAACCAAAGAGCTGACGGTCTTGCACCAAATGCTGGATTAAGCGGCTAGAGCGTCCGTTACTTAATAGGTCGCTTAGCATATCGCAGGCATGATAGTCGGGGTGTTTGCGATCGCACATACGAAAAGCCATGTAGAGAGCATCCAAGGGTACAGCGCGTTCCACCGTTTGGCGTCTCTCTTCGGTTTGAACAGGCTCCTTAGGGAGAGCCTTGGGCGAAGTTAAACGACTGGGGATAGGGCCAAACCACTTCTCAGTCAACTGTATTGCCTCCTCAAAACTAATGTGTCCAGTAATCGAAAGAATGGCATTATCGGGCGCATAAAAACGAAAGAAGAAGGCTTTTACCTCTTCCAAAGTAGCATGCTCTATGTGGCTCAACTCTTTACCAATGGTAGGCCACTGGTAGGGGTGAACTTTGAATGCCATGGAACGTACCAAGTGCGATACATCTCCATAGGGTTGGTTCAAGTTTCGTTGTTTAAACTCTTCCATTACTACGTGACGTTGCACCTCTAGACTTTTCTCGTTAAAATCGAGCGAGAGCATACGGTCACTCTCCAACCAGAAGCCGGTTTCGGCATTCTGGCGGGGGAGTGTAATGTAGTAGTTGGTAATGTCGTTGCTGGTCCACGCATTGTTTTCGCCTCCTGCCTCTTGTACCGGTTCGTCGTATTCGGGTATGTTTACCGAACCACCAAACATGAGGTGTTCAAAAAGGTGGGCAAATCCGGTGTTCGATGGATCTTCATCGCGTGCACCCACGTTGTACAATACATTGATAGCCACCATTTGGGTAGTGGTATCTTCCGAATGAACCAGGCGCAAGCCATTGGCCAACGTATACTTATTTACTTCAATCATCTTATTGCTTTACAGTAGCTTTTAGAATGCGGATATCGGTTGTAGGACGATCGCCACGGTTTGTTTTTGCTTTTTCAATGTTTTCTACCGTCTCCATACCTTCGGTAATTTGTCCGAAAATAGTGTAGCCACCATCCAAGTGAGGTGCACCACCTACCGTTGTATAGGCTTGCAGTTGCTCGGGTGTAAAGCGGTATTTCTCCTCTTTGTCAGCCAATTCGCGTGCCTGCGCTTCGAGTGTGTCTTGCAAAGCGAGTAAGCCTGCATTGTCGTTGGCTTTGCGCATTTTGTAGATCTCTTTCATGTGGTTTCTAGCCAATGTGTCGAAAATTGCCCCTTCGCGTTGCTCATTGATTTGAATCTCCATGCCTTGAAGCTGTGTTTCCGAGAATTTACGTCCCGTTACAATGTAAAATTGACAGCCCGATGAAGCCTTCTCTGGATTCACTTCGTCGCCTTGTCTAGCTGCAGCCAACGCCCCCTTTTTGTGGAAGAAAGGAGTTTTCATCTCTGCAGGAATGGTGTAGCCTACATCACCCGCTCCCAATGAAGCGCTATCCGAAGCCGTTTTGCTATCTGGATCGCCTGCTTGAATCATAAACTGTTTAATTACACGGTGAAAAAGGGTTTGATCATACAATCCTTCTTCAACCAATTTAATGAAATTTTCGCGGTGAAGGGGTGTTTCGTTGTATAACTCTACTGTGAAATTACCTAGGGTTGTTTCAAAGTGTACTTCGGTACGGTTTTCGTTGCTCATATGGTTTCCTTTTTTTTTGCGACCTGTTCCACACGCTGTTACCACGAGTAGCACAAGGCCCATTATTAGTAGATGATTTGTTTTCATAATAGATGATTGGTTTGTTTTAAAATGTGCGCAAATAAAATCTTGTAAAATTGGGGAAAATATCCTTTACTTGTTTCTAGAACTCTATACATTAGGATAATTTATGCTTTTGAAGCCTATAAATTGCCCTTTATTTGCCTATACCTTGTTTATTGCTCGCAAAAAAGAGCTCTCTTCCGTTTCTATTCATTCAAAGGCGCTGCTCTATTCTTTAATTTCTGTCAGAAATTATCTAAACTTTGTCAGAAATTAGACAATTTCTAACAGAAATAGTCTAATCTTCAACAGAAATCAGAGAATAGGTAAAGGTATATTGGCTTATTCGTTAGTATGTGCAGAAGAATAGGTACTATTAAAATTAAAAATTGTATTTTTGTAGGCTGTTATTCCAATCGCTGTGCCACCTTCTCTTCACCCACAGATGGAGAGTGTTAAAACGCTTGTGGATGACTCTTTGTATGCATTTAACAATCTAAAATACCCCATGAAATTCAAAACCTTATCCGTAGCTATTGTTAGTTTACTCCTTAGTGCTTGTCAAACCCAATTAGTGGAACATCTGGATCTTATTCCTCAGCCCAAAGAGGTGACCATCCAAAGCGGTTCTTTCTCCTTATCGAATTTACAAACCATTCAGGCTCCCGATGTGTGGAACTCTTCGGCCCAACTCTTTATTCAAGATGTAAAGCGCACCAGCGGTTTAGATATAAAGATGTGCGAGCACAACAGTGTTTTGGCACTGGTCGAGAAGGGCTCGTTGGCTCCCGAGGCCTACAACCTATCGGTAAGTAGTGAACGCATCCTAATCGAAGCCAGTACGTTGGCTGGTATAAACCATGGATTGAGTAGTTTACACCAACTAATCCTAACGGCTAAAGAGGGAATGCTTCCTACTCTAACCATTGCCGATGAGCCTATCTATGGTTATCGTGGATTGATGCTTGACTGTAGTCGCCATTTTTGGACGGTCAATGAGTTGAAAGAGAGCATTGATCAGATGGCTTTCTTTAAGTTCAATACCCTTCATCTTCACCTTACCGATAACCAAGCTTGGCGCATGGCTATCGATAAATACCCCAGTCTGACTGAGGCGGGTACCTATTACTATGACTTTCCAGAGATGTCTGGCAAGTATTATACAAAAGAGGATTTAAAGGAAATTGTACGTTATGCAGCACTTAGAGGGGTAGAGATTATCCCCGAAATAGACCTACCCGGTCACAGCACTGCACTGTTGGCTGCACTGCCTGAACTCTCTTGCAATGGAGGAGTATTCGAAACCTATCCCGAAGAGAGACCTTGGAGCAGACGCAAACGTGGAAACGAGAATATGATTTGTATTGGTAATCCCAAATCGTTCGAATTTGCCGAAGATATAATTGATGCAGTTATCGAAATATTCCCCTCGAAGTACATCCATTTTGGTGGCGATGAGGTGCCCACCGATATTTGGGAGAAATGCCCCAAGTGTATGGCACTTCACAAAAGAGAGGGAATGAAGGATTTGGGTGAAATTCAGGACTACTTTACCCAAAAAATGAGTCAACTTATCCGTTCAAAAGGAAAAGTGATGTTGGGATGGGATGAGATAAACGATCGCAATGCAGCGAGCCCCGAAGATGTATTGACCGTATGGCGTGAGGATGGTGTAGAGGCTCAGAAAGTCGCTCTTTCGCGAGGTATACCCGTTATTATGTGTCCGCAACACGGCTGTTATTACGATTGGGGCTATGCAGGAAACTCTACACGCAAGGTGTATGAGTGGGATCCGGTTGTGAATGAGGGATTGACCGTAGAGCAACTCTCTTTAATTAAAGGAGGGCAAGGTGCTTTGTGGACCGAACGTGTAGCTACGCAAGAGCGTGTGGAGTGGATGCTTTACCCACGTATGTGTGCGCTAGCCGAGGTACTGTGGACTCCCAAATCGGATCGTAACTGGGATAACTTCTACCAACGCATAACAACTTATTATCCCATTCTTGAGAAACTAGGTATCAACTACTACCAAGACGATGCGATGAATGAAAAGGAGTTTGCTCCTACGCAAGAGAAACCGGCTTTGGTTCGTAATGCTCATATTGATACCAACATTCCATTGAATCCTCCTTACCATGCCGAGTATGCTTTCGATGGCAAAAGCAATAGCTTTTTCTGGGGAGGAAGTACCATTACACCTAAACACTATTTCCAACTGAACTTGGGGGAACCTATGAAAATTAAGGAGGTGAAGGTTATTACGGGCGATTCAAAAGATTACATTACTGTAGCCGATTTGTTGATTAGTGAAGATGGGAAGAACTTTACCAAAGTAGCCGCATTCGACGAGTTGGGTGAGGCCAATGCAACGGTAGATAATGTGACGATTCTGGCCGTGAAGATTCAAGTAACGGGTGAGCACTCTTGTTGGCCCATTATTAAGGAGATTATCTTGAAGTAGGCAATGCTTTAACGAGCGTAATCATTGACTCTCGTTAGCCTTCTTAGTTAATTTAAAACAAGAATCCACCCTTCGAATGATCATTCGAAGGGTGGATTCTTGTTTTAAGCGGGTGAACCGCTAAACTATAAATGGCATTGAGTCTACTCTTTTTTTCTATTCCAGTCCCAACTTCTCTCTCAAGAAGTGTCCGGTGTAGGACTCTTTGCAGTCAGCGACCTCGTGTGGAGTTCCCGAGGCCACTAAATAGCCCCCCTTGTCTCCTCCATCGGGACCCAAGTCAATTAGGTGATCGGCACACTTAATAACATCCATATTGTGCTCAATAATTACCACTGTATGTCCTCTATCAATCAGGGCATCGAAAGCCTCCATCAGCTTCTTAATGTCGTGAAAGTGAAGTCCTGTTGTAGGCTCATCGAATATAAAGAGGGTAGGTTGGGCCTTCTCCATACTGAGGAAATAGGCCAGCTTTACCCGCTGACTTTCACCTCCTGATAGGGTCGATGAGGCTTGTCCCAATTTAATATAGCCCAGCCCCACCTCTTGTAGGGGAAGTAGCTTCTTGATAATCTTTTTCTGTCCATGTGCTTCGAAGAACTCAATGGCCTGATTAATGGTCATTTCGAGCAATTCATGAATATTCTTCTCGTGGTAAACAATCTCTAGCGTATCGCTTTTAAAGCGTTTACCATGACACGACTCACACTCCAGTACCAAATCGGCCATAAATTGCATCTCTACCGTTACGGTTCCATCCCCTTTACACTCTTCGCAGCGTCCACCATCGGTGTTGAATGAGAAGTAGCCAGCGGTGTATCCCAGCTGTTTGGCTAAAGGCTGTTCGGCATAGAGTTTTCGTATCTCATCATATGCTTTTAAGTAGGTGGCTGGATTGCTTCGTGACGATTTACCAATGGGGTTCTGATCCACAAACTCAATCTCCTTCACCTGTTTCCAGTCGCCCTCTAACGAAAGAAACTCTCCGGGACGTTCGCTCGCTTCGCTATATTCGCGTTGCAATGCTTTAAAGAAGATGTCTCGGACCAGTGTACTCTTTCCCGATCCACTTACCCCCGTTACTACGGTCATTACATTGAGTGGAAAACGTACATCGATACCCTTTAAGTTGTTTTGACGTGCCCCTTTAATTTCGATAAAATGATTCCAAGGGCGGTAACTTGTGGGGAGTGGAATGTGTTCTTCGCCCAACAAGTAGCGTACCGTATGGCTATTGGTGCCTTTTTGTAAATCTTTCATATCGCCCTTGTAGACCACTTCGCCTCCCAGGCGTCCAGCATTGGGACCAATATCTATAATGTAATCGGCTGCCCGAATAATCTCTTCGTCGTGCTCAACCACCACTACGGTGTTTCCCAACTCTTGCAGCTGGCGCAACACCTTAATCAGCTTGTCGGTATCGCGACTGTGTAGCCCGATACTGGGCTCATCAAGAATGTAAAGCGATCCTACCAAACTACTACCTAACGAGGTGGCTAGGTTGATGCGTTGGCTCTCTCCACCCGATAGGGAGTTACTCAACCGATTCAGGGTAAGGTAGCCCAAACCTACATCCATTAGGAAGTTAATGCGACTTTTTATTTCGAGTAAAATACGGGTAGCAATGGCAGTTTCATGTTCTGTTAACTCCAAGTTATCGAAAAAGATCTTGAGCTCATGAATGGGTAGGGTAACCAACTGCGAGATGGAACGGTTGCCCACTTTTACGTAACTGGCTACCGGCTTGAGTCGACTCCCTTTACAGGTGAGGCAATCGGTTTTACCTCGGTAGCGAGCCAGCATTACGCGGTATTGAATTTTATATTGATTCTCCTTTAGCATGGTAAAAAAGGAGTCTATGCAGGCACGTTCACGCGGGCCGTGCCACAAGAAATCTTTTTGTTCTTCGGTCAGTTCGTAGTAGGGTGCAAAGATGGGAAAGTCGTGCTGAGCGGCATCGCGCATAAATTCGGTTTGCCACTCGCTCATCTTTTCACCTCGCCAGCACATCACGGCACCATCATATATACTTAGGGCACGGTTGGGAATAACCAACTGCTCGTCTATGCCTACTACTTTGCCAAACCCTTCGCACTCCGGGCAAGCTCCAATGGGCGAGTTGAAGGAGAACATTTGATCGCTGGGTTCCTCAAAGGTCATTCCGTCGGCCTCGAACTTGGTGCTGAAGCTGAACAGTTGCGTTTCGCCATCGGTTTTGTAAAAACGTAGTAAGCAGCTACCACCTCCTTCGTACATGGCTGTCTCTGCCGAATCAATCAATCGACTAATGGCATCTTGTTCCGGACTGCTACTCATACGGTCTATCAACAAGAAGAGTTCATCGGCTGGTTGGGGTTGATACTCTTCGATGCGTACCATCTCGCCATTTACTTCGAGGCGGGTAAAACCCTGTTTCAGATAGCTATCTAACTGCTCGGCCTGTGTGCGATCGTTGCGTAGTACAAAGGGAGCCAAAACGGTATAGCGGGTACCTTGGGGGAAAGAGAGCATGGCATTGGCAATATCTTCTACGCTGTGCTTCTTTACCAATTGCCCACTGATGGGGGAGTAGGTACGTCCAATGCGAGCGAACAAGAGGCGCAAATACTCGTATATTTCGGTCGATGTGCCTACCGTAGAGCGAGGGTTGCGGCTACTTACCTTTTGTTCGATGGCAATAGCGGGTGGAATTCCTTTTATGAAGTCGCACTCAGGTTTGCTCATGCGACCCAAGAATTGGCGCGCATAGCTAGAGAGTGACTCTACATAGCGGCGTTGTCCCTCGGCGTAGAGTGTATCAAAAGCAAGCGATGATTTACCCGATCCCGATAGTCCGGTAATAACGACTAGTTTATTGCGAGGTATATCGACATTGATATTCTTTAAGTTGTTGACTCTTGCTCCCTGAATAGATATATAGTTGCTTTCTGACATACAGCATTTTTTTAGTAGACAATATGAGTGTAGGCGTAATCTGTCATTCTAAATGACTATGCAAACTTAACTAAAATTCCTGATTTATAGCTCTGCTTCTTCGAAAGAATCATTTACAAGAGGGGCTGTTTGTTGCTGGTAGTGTTAAATAAATAGTCCCCTTCTTTGTTGAACTACCTCCAAACTTCAAGGTGGTTATTTTTGGGTTCTAAATAAAATAGCTACCTTGCAGCGCAATTTATAAGATGAATGAATCTTTTTAAACGAAACCTTAAAACGACTACGAAAAAATGAAGAGAAGACTTCTCACCCTTATTGTGTCGACAATAAGCCTTGTACCCCTCTGCTCACAAACTACTTTGCACCTTTCTCCCAAAGGAAACGACAAAGCTGCAGGTACAAAAAATGCCCCAATGCGTACCATTCAAGCAGCTGTTAATCGCAGTAACTCCATAGCTGATGATGTAATCATTGAGCTTCATGACGGTGTGTATCGACAGACTAAAACGATTGAAATTGGTGAATCTGCATTACGCAAGTCATTGCTGCTACGTAATGCAACCGGTGCCGAGGTATCCGTTACTGGCGATCTCGTAGTGCCTCTATCGGCTGTACGTAAAGTAAAAGATAGCCAAGCCCTCAACCGTATGCAAGAGGAATCGAAGGGTAAAGTGGTCGAAATAGATTTTACCAAGCTCTCTACGCAACTCGATGGGCTGCGATCGGTAGGATTTGGAAGAGCCAACGGTGAGGGATGGAGCGAATTGGTAGTGAATGGGAAGAGTTTGCAACTGTCTCGCTGGCCCAATGATTCTACTCAATTGATAGGGAAAGTTCTAGTAAGTGGAAATACAAGTGATAAAGAGGCTGGTAACTTACCCGTTTTTCAGTTCGATACGGATAGACCAAAAATGTGGATGAATGCTCCCAAAGTATGGCTTTCGGGCTACTTTGGACATGGATATGCCGACGATATGATTCCCGTAAAGGAGATTAGCCTCAAGGATTCTACCTTCCACATGGCCGATTTTACCGTTTATCATTTTATGACGGGCGAGTCGTTTCGTCGTTGGTATGCGGTAAATCTGCTTGAAGAGATTGATATGCCAGGTGAGTATGCGATAGAGGCGGAGCGCAATAGAATCTACTTTATGCCTGAAGAGAACCAAAAGATAGAATCGGTACGTTTACTGACCCTATCCGAACCTCTTTTTGCCATCGAGAATGCACGCCATGTAACCATTCGAGGAATAACGATCGAGAATGCTCGCTCTATGGGTGTATACATTGAGAACTCCCACCACATTCGGGTAGATAGTTGTACGCTTCGAAACTTGGGCAATGTAGCCATCTGTATGGGTCAGGGTAATGAACCTGCTAAGAAGGAGTTTACTACAGGAAAGCATGCCATGGAGTCGGGGGGTGAGCAAGTCTCTCGCAAAATAGGCGACATGATGGGACGGATTTATCAAGATGTACTATTGAACCGAAATGCAGGAACCGATATCGGGGTAATGAACTGCAAAATATACGATGTAGGGGCAGGTGGCGTACTGTTGAGCGGAGGCGATCGCCGTACCTTAACACCTGCAGGCAACTTTGTAGAGAATTGTTTGATCTACAACTACAATCGCATTGAGAAGTCGTATCGACCCGGTGTCTGGATAGATGGGGTAGGCAACCGGGTTACCAAGTGTAATATTTTTGATGCTCCGAGTATGGCTATCCTTTTTCATGGCAATGACCATGTTATTGAGTATTCGAAAATTATGAATGTATGTACAGAGGTAGATGATCAAGGAGCCATTTACTACGGACGTGATCCTTCGGAACGTGGGCATCATATTCGCTATAACTACTTTGGTAACTTTGACCCTACGCATCGGGTATCTGCCACCTATCACGATGATGGAGCTTGCGGAGCCGAGGTGTATGGCAATGTCTATTTCAATGCAGGCTCTCTGCCTGTACTAATTGGTGGAGGGAAAGACAATCACTACCGCAACAATATTTTTATTGGCTCGCCCATAACCGTGCATCTTGACAATCGTATGAAGGGGTGGGGCATGGGAATGACTGCCCGAGGAGGAATTATGGAGCAACGCTTGAAGCAGGTGAAGTTTGATGAACCCCCTTATGCTACCGCATACCCTGAGTTGGTGAACTATTGGTCGGAAGATGCTGCTCAGCCCATGCGCAATACCTTCTCAAAAAACCTCTTCTATAAAACGTTCAATGTATTAAGCGGGCAAAGCTCGTGGGGAGAGTTCTGGAACAATTGGATTGTGACCCAGGGTACTCCCGGTTTTGTTGACGAAGAAGATCCATTGAAAGGATTTGTGGAGGGTGCAGCTATTTTTAAACGCATTGAAGGGTTTGAACCGATCCCTTTTGAGGAGATTGGTTGTGAGCTGTAGTTCTTCTTGTTCTTGCATTTAAGGGGGGGCTATCCTTTCTTTTAACTAAAAAGCCGCTGTTACAAATTATGTTGTAACAGCGGCTTTCTTGTTTATAATCTCTTTCTGACACCTTTTGCTTTTTTCTATAAGCTGGCTAGCTGAGGCTTTATTCCACAATTGTCATCTCATCGACCAGGTGTTTGGCTCCTGCAAACTTTTCGACAATGAAAAGCGTGTAGCGAATGTCTACACAAGCGGCTCTTTGCAGTTGAGGTTGGAAAGCAATATCGCCCGTTAACCCCTCCCAGTTGCGGTCAAAGCCTGTACCAATCAGTTGGCCTTTGGCATTGAAAATGGGTGAGCCCGAGTTACCACCGGTGTTGTCGGTACCTGTAACAAAGCAGATAGGCATTTCACCATCCTCTTTGCGTGCATAACGGCCAAAGTCTTTTTGCTCGTATAGCTCTTTTAGCTTGGCAGGTACTACAAACTCGTAGTTCGTTGGATCCTCTTTCTCCATCACTCCTTTTAGCGTCGTGTAATAAAGGTATTCGGCTCCATCGGCAGGTTCGTACGAACCAATTTTACCATAGGTAAGGCGCAAGGTACCATTGGCATCGGGATAGATGCCCGTTCCCTCTTTCTCTTTGAGCTTCATCATGCCCTCTACCCATGTTTTATGAGCAAGGTTGTAGGCTTGAGTCTCCTCTTTCATCGCTTTCTCGGTAGCTGCATATCCCTCTTTTACCGATTGTGCATAGTGCACCATCAGATCTTTTTCGAGCAATTTAGCAGTGGGCTTTTCTAAGAAAGCCTCTACCGATTCTCGGCTGCGGAAGATAGAGGTATCAAAACAAGCATCCACAAAGGCATTGATATCTCCTTTGTATTTCGAGTCAATGAGTTGGAAGATGGAGATGCGTTCCGAAGCAGGAATTAATTCTGCATAGAAGTTGAGAAGTCTCTTCGATACTTTGCGGTCTACTTCGGCATTGTAATCTTTGTTGTAGAATTTCTCGGTTGCTTTTTGAATGTCGATAACTGCTAATTCAATCTCCTCTTTGTTTTTATCCTTCAACGCTTGTACCAGTTTTGTAGTCGATGGGATGCGTGAGAACTCGGTTCCTAGCATCATCGCTTCGTAAATAGCTTGTTGATGATAAGTGGCATCTCTACGGCTCGCTACAATTTGGCGAATCTGATCGAATGCTTTTTGATAGCTATCGTTGTTTGTTTCACGACCGTAAGCCAATAGGCGATCTTGTTGCTCTTTTTTGGTATCAAGTACCTTCAAACGCTTTAATCCATGGTTCATACCGATAGCATTCTTCCAATAGTTGGCCGATGAGGCATACTTGCTGGCATATTGAATACGTACAGCATCACTCTTTTGCATCTCCTCTTTGAGTGCATCTAGGCGCACATCGCGTACGTGGTGACGCATAAAGTTGGTCGTTTCCATGCGCTCCTCTACTTCATCCGAAATCATGTAGCGGAAGTTGCGACCGGGGAATCCCATTACAAAAGTAAAGTCGCCCTCTTTTACACCACCTAGGTTGATGGTAAGGTGTCTTTTCACTTGCAAAGGTACATTCTCTTCGGCATATTCGGCAGGTTCGCCATTGGCATTGGCGTAGATGCGGAAAAGGGCAAAATCGCCACAGTGACGAGGCCACATCCAGTTGTCGGTATCTGCACCAAACTTCCCGATAGAAGAGGGGGGAGCACCCACCATACGGATGTCTTTGTATACGGTTTTTACAAAAAGGTAGTAACGATTGGCTCCGTAAAAGGGCTTTAACTCTAAAGCGGTAAAAGGAGTGATCTCTATTTGCTCTTTTTTGGCAAAGCGATCGGCTACTTTCTTTAGATAAGTAGGAGATAGGTAATTGGTTCCTTCGGGATCCTCGTCTTTGGCCAACTGTGCTTGCACATAGTCGGTAATGTCTAGAATACGGTCAATGTAGGTAATGGTGAGCCCCTTGCAAGGAAGCTCCTCCTTGTGGCTCATGGCCCAAAATCCATCGGTTAAGTAGTCGTGTTCTACCGAACTATGTTGTTGGATATGCCCATATCCACAATGGTGGTTGGTTAATACAAGTCCTTGCGAAGAGATAACCTCGCCGGTACATCCACCTCCAAAGTGTACGACTGCATCTTTTAGACTGATGCTATCGGGATTGTATAGCTCATTCATGGTCATATCCAATCCCAACTCGTACATAACGGCTGCGTTTTGTTTTTTGATATCTGTTAGCATCCACATCCCCTCTTCGGCATAGCCTTGGAGGGTTGTGAATGCGAGCATAGCTGCTAATAGTGTTTTTTTCATGGTTGTAAAAATTACTTTAGGAGATTACTCTACAATGGTCATCTCATCGATTAGGTGGCCACATCCGCCTAATTTATCTACCACAAAGAGTACGTAACGGATATCTACTGCAATACAGCGTTGTAGGTTGTCGTCAAAACTGATATCGCCGCTTAATGATTCCCAGTTGCCATCGAAGGCACAACCTATTAATTCACCATTGGCATTCATAACGGGTGATCCTGAGTTACCTCCCGTAATATCGTGGGTAGTAAGGAAACAAGTTACGATATCTTCACCCTCTGCAGCATAGCGTCCGTAGTCTTTGGCTTCGTATAGCTCTTTCAATTTAGCAGGTACTACGAATTCAGGGTTGGTAGGATCTTCTTTTTCCATGACTCCTTTAAGTGTGGTGTAGTATTTGTAGTGTACACCATCTTTGGGATTGTAAGGTTTCACAGTTCCATAAGTTAAACGGATGGTAAAGTTTGCATCGGGCGATTTAGGTTCGGGTGCATACATTTCGCACAAACCTCTCACATAGATTTTCTCTAACAATTGCATGCCTTCGTTGGCTTGACCAATTTTCTCTGTCAACTCTTTCAATAGCACATGCTTAGCCGAAGAGTAGGTATAAGCCATATCTTGCTCAATCGCTTTTACGGTAGGCTTTTGAATGAACTTGTTGAAGTTCTTCTCATTGGCAAAGATTGATTGGTTGTAAAGTGCATTGATGTAGCTGTTTACATTACCTTTGAATTGTTTTTCAATGGTTTGATAAAAAGCTGGAAGTACTTCGGCAGGTACCATCTCTTTGTACAATGGAATCAACATGCTTGCTACTTTGCGGTCTACTTCGTGATCGTAGTCTTTGTTGTGAATGGCACTGAATGCTTTTTGTGCTTGGTCGGTATATTTTGCAATGGCCTCTTGATCTTTGTTTTCAATCGCCTCTTTCAAGCTGTCAAGAATAGCATAAGGTGCACCAAACTCAATACCGCCCATAAATACTTCGCGGAAGCAAGTTAGATTGTAAAGGCGTGGGTTCGCAATGGCAACGGCATCGTTTATTTTGCCCACTACAGCTGCATAATCGCTGTTGTTTTGTTGTTTAGCGAAAGCTGCAAATTTGCTCTCTTGTTCTGCCTTCGCTTCCAATACCTTGTTATCTACAATCGCTTTGTTCATACCGATTGAGTTCTTCCAGTAGTTGCTACTTCCTGCATATTTGCTGGCATACTGAATACGTACTTTATCACTAGCTGCCATTTCGGCTTTTAGTACATCTTGACGTGCTTCGCGTACTTTAATACGAGGCTCGTTGGTTGAGAACATACGTTGTTTGATTTGGCTTTCGGTTAGGTAACGGTTGGTGCTTCCAGGGAATCCCATAATCATAGAGTAATCATTTTCTTGGAATCCTTTCAATGAAATAGCCAGGTGTTTTTTGACTTTCAAGGGTACGTTGCTTGAAGCAAATTCAGCAGGCTCACCTTGTGCATCTGCATAGATGCGGAAGATAGCAAAATCGCCTGTGTGGCGTGGCCACATCCAGTTATCAGTCTCACCACCAAATTTACCAATCGATGAAGGAGGTGCAGCTACCATACGTACATCGGCGTAGGTTTTAATGAAGAATAGGTAGAACTTATTTCCTGCATAGAAAGGAAGCGCTTGTGTAGAGATACCTGTTTTTCCATTCAAGTCGCTCTTTTCTAGCTCCTCTTTCGCAAACTTACTCAAGAAAGGTTGTCCGAATGACTCCTCTTCCTTAATCTCACCTGCTTTCACTTTTGCATTTACTGCCTCAGTAATGTCTACAATACGCTCTACAAAACGGAATCTTAGTCCAGGAGTAGCTAACTCTTCGCTTCGGCTCTTGGCCCAGAAACCGTTGGTTAGGTAATCGCTCTCTACCGAACTGTGTTGTTGGATGGCACCGTATCCGCAGTGGTGGTTGGTTAGAATTAAACCATCTGCCGAGATTATTTCGCCAGTACAACCATTTCCAAAGATACCTACTGCATCTTTCAGTGAAACACTATTCGGATTATAAAGATCTTCTGCCTCTAGTTGTAGGCCTAATTTTTTCATTCTATCGGCTAAGTGTTGCTCTTGCATAAGCTGTAGCAACCACATACCTTCGTCTGCCTTGGCAGGTAGAAAGGCTACGCACAAAAGAGCGAGCCAAATAAAGTTCATTTTTTTCATGTTTCCTATGTTAATTGATTTGTTATCGAATAAGAAGCAAAAGTAAGAAAAAAAGCCCAACTATTCTACCCAACCCACCTTACTATACTGATTATCTACTATTAAGTTGTAATTTATGGTAAAACATTTCTTTCAATTGAATGAAGTTATTAGATTTGTGAATCGTAAATCAGTACACATCTGCTTATGAAACGGAATTGTCTTTTTATTTTACTTCTTGCTTTGTTAGGCTTTACTTCTTGTTCCAACTGCTATGAAATTGAAGGTCGTTCTTCTGTTTCACTTTTGGATGGACGTATGCTTTTCTTGAAAGTTGCTGTTGGCGATAAATTGGTTAATATTGACTCTGCCGAGGTAGTTCATGGCTCCTTCCAAATGTCTGGAAAAATAGACTCTGTAGTGATAGCCTCTCTCTACATGGATACCCGAAGCATAATGCCCATAGTTATTGAGAAGGGAAAAATAGCGATATCGATTGATAATACCAATATTTATGCAGCCGGTACTCCGCTCAATAACTCTTTGTATGAGTATATGGAGAAGCGGGCAACCATAGAATCTTCTGCTTACGAACTGGAACGCAAAGAGAGCCGTATGATAATGGAGGGAGTGTCACTGCAAGAGATTCAATCAAAAATGAATAAGGAGAGACAGGGTGTGCTGCAAGAGATGAATGCATTGAACAAAGCTTTTATTCAAAAAAACTACACCAACTTATTAGGGCCAAGCGCCTTCCTTATGGTATGCGATGGGTATGAGAGGCCTATTCTGACCAACTTTTTGAAGCAAATATTGGAAGAGGCTCCATCTTGCTTTAAGGAGAATAACCAAATACGATCTTACATAGAAGCAGCTCGTGACTATACGAGAAACCAAAATGAGGATTCCGAAGTGCTTACTTCAGGTCACTTTCATTAATACAACCAATTATTGGTCTGGATTCTCGACCATTCCTCTCTGCTCTTCGGGTAAACCGAGCTCAATCGCTTCGTAGGCCTTCTCCATGGTCTGTTTGATATTTTCTACCCCTCGAGTTTGTGGATAGATGGGTTGATGAATCGTTAGTGTAAGTGGATGCCACGAAACGCTTTTTCCTGTACGTGGAAGAACTTCGAACGATCCTGCTATGGTTAGTGGAACTACTGGGAGTTGTAGTTTATCGGCTAGTTGGAAGGCACCTTTCTTAAAATAGCCCATGTGTCCACTAAAGGTTCTAGCCCCCTCTGGAAATACAACCAACGAGGTTCCTTTCTGCAAAATTTGACGTGCACGTTCTTGAGTTTCCAACACTTTCTTAGGTCCCGATTTATCAACAAATATATGGCCGGCTGCTTCGCATGCTTTTCCTACAAAGGGTATTTTGCGTAGTCCTTTCTTCATCATCCACTTAAAGTTTCGACCTAGAAAGCCATAGATTAAGAAAATATCGAAGGAGCCTTGGTGATTGGCTACAAATACATAAGATTCCTGGGTGGAAACATCGGCATGCTTCACTACCTTTACAGGTAGAAGCAGGAGGTAGCAAAAGAGTTGTGACCAAATTTTGCCAGGATAGTATCCCCAAAGATGGGCACTGCCTATCCACGATCCAAAGATGGTTACAAGCGCTGTTAATAGTGTAAGAACTAGCAGAAGTGGCCCTGCTATGAAAATTTGATAAAGTAGATACAAAAGTCTCATGATTCCTTTCATCATAACATAAGAGGTAAAAGATGGATCTTCTAAATTACTATTCTAGGTGTTTAAGTGTAATAACTGCAATTTCTGGCCAAGCTCCAATACGCATAGGGAACATGATATACCCCAACCCGATATTTACAAAAAGGGTTTGTCCCTGCTCTTCGTAGAGACCATTATGCTCTTTATAAGCGAAGCGAGAGGGTTGGAAATGACCAATCTGAAATTGCATGTTGTGTGTATGTCCAGCAAGTGTTAGTTGTACATCGCTATTCGGGAGTACATCTCGCCTCCAATGGGTAGGATCGTGGCTTAATAGCACTTTATACATTCCATTGGTCCCTTTTAATGCTTTAGCCAAATCGCCATGGCTTGGGAAAGGAGGTCTTCCAATGTTTTCAACACCTACTAGTGCTATGCTATCATTGTTACATCGAAGAATGGTATGCTCGTTGTTTAATAACCTCCATCCCATGCTCTCTTGCTTCTCTATTAGACTATGTAGATTGGCTGTTTGTGCCTCCTCAGAGTCCCACTTTATGTAGGGGGAATAATCATGGTTACCGAGTACGGAATATATGCCATCTCTGCTTTCTAATTGACTGAATTGTGCACTAAACTCATCAATCTCGGAGGCTAGATTATTTACTAAATCGCCCGTAAATAGAATGATATCCGGTTTTTGGTCGTTAATTAGTTGTACTGCACGATCGACTGCCTCTTTGTTACCAGTCCAACTTCCTGCATGGAAATCGGAAAACTGTACCATGCGATAACCATCAAATCCTTTAGGCAATTCATGCGAATGGATAGTAACCTCTCGTACTTGAAAGTTAGCTATCCCTTTTACAGATCCATGCAGAATACTTCCCAGCCCAAGTAGTGCTAGGGAAGCAGCAATGTATGCAGTGTAGAGCTTAACTCGAACAATTTTTTCAATGGTTCGTAGGAGCAGATCTGTTAGCGTAAAGAGAGCCTGAGGAACCATGAAACAGAAATAGATAAGTAAAAACTTACTTAAGAACTGCAGTGAGTTGGGTATAGGTTCGTAGGTGGAAAATATAGCAAGCATGCTTGCTGTGAGACTAAATTGTAAAGTCCAAAAACAAATCTTTAATCCTCTATTCTTAGAACTCTTAATGTAGAAGCTATAAACGTATGCTGCTGGCAAAATAAGCAGGAGCAAAAAGGCAAGAAACATTTTTACAATCATAATCCGTCACTTTAAGCTTATTGTATAGTACGATGCTACAGATTGCTAGCCATGTACTTTTTAATCTCCTCTATTGAAACTCCCCTTCGTTGGGCATAATCTTCCAATTGATCCAGACCAATCTTCCCAATGGAGAAGTAGTTGGCAGCCGGGTGTGCAAGCATTAAACCACAAACTGAGGCGTGTGGTTGCATCATACCATTCTCGGTTAGAGTAATTCCAGCTTGTTCCATCTTAAGAATCTCGTTAAGTACAAAGATAATAGATTGATCAGGTAACGAAGGGTAACCTACTGCAGGACGAATGCCTTGGTACTCTTCATGCAATAGTTCCTTCATGGTCAATGATTCGTCTGGAGCATATCCCCAGATCTCTTTTCGTACCTGTTCGTGTATCTTTTCAGCTGTAGCCTCTGCTAGTCTATCGGCGAGAGTTTGTACCAACATACGGCGGTAGGCGTCATCGGCGTAAAGTGATTCTATTTCGGCATCGACCGTAGTAGCAAAAATACCGATTTTATCTTTGATGCCTGAATGGAGTGGGCGTACAAAATCGCTTAAGCAGAGGAAAGGGTCATTCGATTTAATCTTGGCAGCTTGTTGCCGGAGTAGGGGAATAGTAATGCCCTCTGCTATAAGATCATTTCCACGACTATTTGCCTCTGCCAACTCTACAATGGCATGCGTTTGGTAGCTTTTGGCTAATTGGCTTAGCATTCGTTGCGCCTCCTTAAAGAGTTGCATTGCTTCGGCTGCTTTGGCGCGCTCTTCTTTAGAGAAGTTTGTTAGCCAAACCGCCTTGCATGAATCACATCCATCTAGCTGTGAAATAGTAGCAAAGCGAGGTTGAAACCCCCATGCATGGAAGAAATAGATCCAATTTATATAGTCTGTTACCTCGTGTAGGCGGTAGTGAAAGATCATCGCTCAAAAGTTAGTGCCTCACCACGGACAGAATCGTCTATTTGACCGTTGTTATAGGCTAGTTTTCCATTAATAAATGTTTTCTCGACTTGCGATTTAAAGCTGTGTCCCTCCAATGGACTCCATTGGCACTTACTTAAAATTTGCTCTTTATTTAGCGTCCAACTTTTATTAGGGTTCACTAATACCAAATCTGCCTGATAGCCTGGACGAATGTATCCGCGTTTCGCTATTTGGAAAAGATCGGCAGGAGCATGACACATTTTTTGTACCAATTGCTCCATGGTTAGCACCTTTTGGTGTACCAACTCCATCATCGTAATCAGTGAAAATTGAATCATGGGCATACCCGATACAGCTTTGAGGGCTCCTCCTTCTTTTTCGATAAGTAGGTGAGGTGCATGATCGGTTCCTATCACATCAATTCGATTGCCTGTCAGTGCTTGTTGCAGTGCTTTACGATCATCGGCTGTTTTGATGGCTGGATTGCATTTAATCTTTGTACCAAGTGTCGTGTACTCTTCGTCGCAAAAGAATAGGTGTGCTACACAAGCCTCTGCTGTAATTTTTTTCTGATTTAATGGCTTATCTTCAAAGAGTGCTAACTCATCGGCTGTACTGATGTGTAGTAAATGCAGTCTAGCATTACTCTCTTTGGCTAGTTCAATTGCCAGGGCAGACGAATTTACGCAAGCTTCTTTGTTGCGAATAGCAGGGTGATGCTTTACTTCAGGATCTTCACCGTAAAGTTCTTTGAAGCGTTTCGTGTTTTCGGAAATAATAGCTTGATCTTCGCAATGCGCTGCAATCAGTAGGGGAGATTCTGCAAAAAGTTTGCGTAATACCTCTTTGCGATCCACTAACATATTACCCGTACTTGAACCCATGAAGAGTTTAATACCACAGACTTTGGTTTTGTCTAGTTTTGAGAGTAACTCTCCATTTCCATTGGTTGCTCCAAAGTAGAAAGAGTAGTTAGAAAGGCTTTTATTAGCTGCCTCTTTAAACTTCTCCTCCAACGCTTCGATAGTAGTGGTTTGAGGATTGGTGTTGGGCATATCCATGTAGCTAGTTACCCCTCCTGCTACAGCAGCTCTGCTCTCGGTAGTCATATCGCCTTTGTGAGTCAAGCCAGGATCGCGAAAGTGTACGTGATTATCAATGACACCCGGTATTAAATAACTACCTTCGGCATCAATAACCTCCTGCACTTCCTCTTTGGGCTTCTCATCACTAGTTAGTACTTGGGCTATTTTATCATTTTCAATAACTATCGATCCTTGAAAGCATTTGTTTTCATTAACAATGCAGGCATTTTTTATCCAAACTCTTTTCATATTCTAATTCATTTTGGAGACTCTCTCTCCTAGAGGAGGGCCCTAAGAAATATCATTTTTTCACCTCTGCCATAACTTGCAAGAGGTACTATTCAATTTATGTACTCTTTTTTTGTGGGAATTTATGGAACCAACTGTTTATCTTCAGTTGTATAACTCCTAGAACAGCCTCCCCAAAAATAGAACCATTCATCTTAGATATTCCCAACTCTCGATTTATAAATATTACGGGCACCTCACAGATATTGAATCCACATTTATAGGCTGTAAATTTCATTTCGATTTGAAAGGCATACCCTTTAAATCGTATTTTGTCAAGATTAATGGTCTCCAAAACCTCTCTTCGGTAACATTTAAACCCAGCTGTGGTATCGTGTATAGGAAGTCTAGTTATGAATCGAACATATTTTGAAGCAAAGAAGGACATCAATACTCTTTGCATGGGCCAGTTAATTACATTTACCCCGCTTACATAGCGAGATCCTATGGCTACATCGCACTCTTCCTTCGCACATTTATCATACAAACGTATCAAATCATCTGGATTGTGACTAAAGTCTGCATCCATCTCAAATATATACGCATAGGTCTGTTCAAGTCCCCACTTAAATCCAGTAATATAAGCTGTCCCCAACCCTAATTTTCCTTCCCTCTCTATCATAAAGAGTCTATCAGGAAATTCAGCTTGTAGCTGTCGAACGATTCCTGCAGTACCATCCGGTGAGTTGTCCTCAATGACAAGCAAGTCAAACCTTTTCTCGAGGGAAAAGATTGTTCGAATCATCTTTTCGATATTCTCTTTCTCATTGTAGGTAGGCATTATTATAATGCTATCAGCTTTATTCATCGTTATAAGTTTAGAGGTTAGGTTGTTTATTTAGTCTTCTTGTATGTAAAGAAGAGTAGCTGGAACTGCTCTATTCATTCGTGAATGATAGATCGTATTGCTTGCTGCAGCTGCTGTTTCTGAATCGGGAACTCGATTTGTGGTAAGATGTAATAGGGCATTTTTAAGTAAAAACTCATTCGTATCTCCTAGTGGAAGCAATTGCTCATAGAATGTTTTCTCATTTAAGAAGTAAGTGGGAGCAATTCCGTCGCTGTAATTACTATCCCCATTTACATCTTCTGTATAGGCAATGACTGGCCACATGGTAAAGTCCACTTCGGCTTTTGTAAAACCTGCCATAGCTTTGTTTTTACCCTCAGTAACACTTCCTAGTACGATTACATTCTCCTCTCCCATGTAAGGTTTTAGGCAGTGGATAATGATCTCTGAGGCTGAAGCGGTGAATTCGGTTGTGAGTATGTAGATTCTTGAGAGGTTTAGATTCTCTGCAACATCCTCATTTAGACTCCAAGGAACAATCTGTGGTAAGGTTTTATCATTGTGCTTTAGTTGAACAAATGTTTTCCCTAATGCTGCAGATGGAGCCAAGTAGCTTGCTAGTTCGATAGCCATCGTTAGATAGCCTCCAGGGTTGTATCGTAAGTCGAGTATAAAAGCATCGGGGCTCTGTTGCTTGAACTGAGCAAATCGGTCTTTCATTTCTCTCTTATATACCTCTTCATTTCCATTGTTTAAAGGGCCAGTACTGAATTCATTATAGACCATGTAGGCTACCTTTTGATTATTAACCACATATAATGTATCTAAATAGAATGGATTCAGTTCTACAGAACGCGATGAACTTACAGTTATTGCATCCCTTTCTTCCCAACTTCCAATTTCATCTATCCATTTTAGCTCCTCTCTAGTAAAGGCTGCATCTCCTCCCGCGATGAGTAGAGAGTAATTGCTTCTTGTAAGATTTGCTCCTCCAACAGCTGAAATCCAGTCGCCTCTTTCTAATCCTGCTTCGGATGCAGGAGAATTGGGCAATACAAAGAGCACTCTGGCATAAATGCGCGTGGTAGATCCTGTAGGATCTGAAATAAGTTCAAAATCAAATCCGTAGGTTGAGTTTCGTTGCAGATAAGAGCGGGTAGAAGACTCATTTACCTCTATGTAGGAGTAGTTATCGGCTGATTCCGTACTATTTCCTTTGAATAGTAACTTAGGGAAGAATATTTCGGGGGTGTTAAAGTATTCATTCTCGCTAGGATTTGGCATTTCATCATACCATAGATAGTGCTCTTTCAGAGTCTCCTCCATGTATATTTTATCAGCTACAAGCAAATCATACTGATAGGTTCGATCCTCGCCACAGGAAGATAGTAGAGCGGTAAGTATCAGTAAGTACGTATAATATTGAATAGACTTCATGATTGTTTTATTGGCCATTTACAATTTTAAAGTTAAAATGCAAAGGTATCTTTTTTTTGGAAGTATAGGTTACTCTTTAACCTTTTTCCTGTAAATGTCGGCTCTTGTTATCACATCTTGTACAAAGGCATAGGTTTCCGATCCTCGCAGGTAGCCATTTTTGCAGATTGGATCGTTAAAATATTCCTCATTGCTCTTTAATAATATGTATTCTGCCACATTTTTATCCCATTGGTATTTATCCTTTCCGTGCTTCTCGGTCAGTGCCATGGCATCGAATACGTGGCCTACGCCAGCATTGTATGCAGCTAATGTGAACTTAACCCGTTGTTCTTCAATGCGTACGTTTTGAAATGATCGGCTGGTTATACCAATGTATTTTACAGCTGCTTTTATACTCTCTTCAGGGTCTTGTTCTTTTCCTTTTGGCACGCCCATGGCTCGAGCGGTTCTAGGCATCAGTTGCATAAGCCCTTGTGCTCCTGCCCAAGAAATGACTGTAGCGTCAAAATTCGATTCTGTATAGGCTAAAGCGGCTAATAACCGCCAATCCCAACCAATCTCTTTGGCGTATTTTTTAAAGAAATCATCGTAATGCGAAATTTTACCTTCTGTTATGGATAGAATAGGGGAGTGGATCAATTGTTTGCTCATTTCAAAGTAGCGTTTCGAGCTGGCTTGGTAGGCGAGGGAGGTGTTGTTTTCATTGTGCCATTGGGTGGCTAGTGCTGCTAATTCAGAAGACTCTTTTCGCACAGCCCAAGAGGCTCGTTGATCAAAACTAATTGCCAAGCCAATATTTAAATTGGCATAGTAGGTTTTGTTTAGTCTGGCTAAATCGTTATCACAGACTGTATATTCTATCTCCCCTTTTGAAACCTTTGCTATTAAATCTTCCGTAGAAATGCTGTCATTTTCGACTAGATTAATTTGGATTCCTCCACCTAATTCTTGATTTAGATTGTTAAGCCGTTCTGCATATTTACTTGGCTTAACATAAACCTCCTTATCAATTAGTTCTATAACATCTTTAATCAAAGAGTTTTTATCCTGTCTTTGAATTAGAACTTGATGGGTAATAACTGATTCGCCACAAAACAGAATACTATCTTTTAGCTCTTTCGTCATCGCTAAGTTATAGGCTATTAAATCACCCTCTTTGTCTTGCAACATACGAACCAACTCTTGCACATTTGGAGCAACCTTTACTGCTAGTTTTACCCCTATATAATTGGCAAACTGTTCAGCAAGTTCGTACTGAAAACCCATGGTCTCGCCTCTATAATCAAAGTACGTGGTAGATCCGCTAAGTGTTAGTACGGTCAGCACACCGCTATCTTTTATTTGTTGCAAATCGTATCGCTCCTCCTGAACTGCTTGTGATTTGGGCGTCGATGTACACGCCCAAATCCCTATGCAGAGAAAGAGTATTCCTATAAGTCTGTTGAATCTTATAAGTTGTTTCATTTGCCTAGAATCTTCTCAATGTAGAGCTGGATAATCTCAATAGCCTTTTCATTGTGTCCTCCTTGAGGAATGATAAGATCAGCATATCGTTTAGAGGGTTCAATAAACTCCAAATGCATGGGTTTAAGCACTCCCATGTATCGATCCATAACCGCTTCTGCTGTTCTACCTCGCTCAACTACATCTCGTTGTATCACTCGAATCAGTCGTTCATCAGCCTCTGCATCGACAAAGAGTTTAAGGTCCATCAAGTTTCTCAATCGTTTGTCGCTTAGCGATAAAATCCCTTCAATAATAATAACCTCTTTGGGCTCAGTATGAACGGTCTCTTCTTGGCGTGTGCAAGTGAGATAAGAGTAGATGGGTTGCTCAATTGCTTTTCCTTTTTTAAGCATCGAAATATGCTTGGATAGTAATTCCCAATCGAATGCGTTTGGATGGTCGAAGTTTATGTTTTGGCGCTCTTCCACAGGTACATGACTGCTATCCTTGTAGTAAGAGTCTTGTGACATCAAAACAATCTCATTTTCAGGGAAACAATCAAATATTTTCTTGGCGACCGTAGTCTTTCCTGACCCAGTTCCTCCAGCAATACCAATAATAATCATACGTAGTAACGAATAGTTTTTTAGAAAAAATGTCTATATTTGTATGGGGCTAAGCAGGTTTGCTCCCCCTAACTAGATACAAAAATAGATTATTTAATTTAGAAATCAAGTATGGTAAAGCACATTGTTTTATTTAAACTAAAAGAAACACTCTCTGCTGAGGAAAAGTTGGAAATCATGACTCAATTTAAAAACGCTATCGAGTCGTTACCAGCTAGTATTGAGCAAATTCGACACATTTATGTAGGCTTCAATATGAATCCTGCCGAGCAATGGGACCTTTGTTTAGATAGCGAATTTGATAGCCTTGAAGATGTGAAAGTATATGCAGCTCATCCAGCGCACGTAGCCGCCGCATCAATTTTGAAAGATGCAAAGGCTGATAGATCATGCGTTGATTATACTTTTTAAGAGAAATAACTCTCTAAGGTAAGTTGCTACTTGGCCCTGTATGCTGGGTAGTTTTGTAAGATATAAAGAGTCCATATATGGACTCTTTTTTTTGTTTCTACTCTTGATTCCTCTTGAAACCATATTGGGAACGGCTCTATACACGCATGTTAATAACTTTTTTTTAGTTTCACTCGTTCTAATGGGTTGATAACTAGTGTTTAGTGGTGAAAGTATTTTTATTTTACAGGCGTCCTGTTTTTCTGAAAGCAATCCATAAATTAAATCTCAACATTCGAAGGTTGTTTGTTGAATAAAATTACTTTCACCGCTAGATTCAGTAAATCAAAGGTTTATGCTGGGTGAAAGGAAGAAAATAAAATTGAAAATGAAAGAAAATCGTAAAAACAAGCGGTTATGCAACCCTGCATAGCCGCTTGTTTTACTCGGTACAACCGCTCGTTCAACCCTGCATAACCGCTTGTGCAACTCTGTATAACTGCTCGTTTTTACCGCTTTCAGGGAGAGGAGAAGGTTCTGAAACTAGCGTATGCCTCTATTTTTCGCCCTATATTTGTAATAGAATTCATTATATAGTTATAATTTATTAAAGATTCGTGGTGTAGAGATTCTACTTCATCATCTTTTCTATCTTTGCGGGTGAAAACTTTTTCCAGTGTTAAAGTTTTCTTCAAGATTGTATAGTTTATGAAAATGAAGATAGAATAATGAATTATTCAAAAAAAAAGAAGAGTGATAAGCCCGCGGTGAAAGAGCGAGTGATTGAATCTGCAGCAACAGCCTTTGCTCAATTTGGTATCAAGCAAGTGAAGATGGATGATATTGCCTCTTCGTTAGGTATCTCAAAGCGAACAATCTACGAGCTCTTCTCTGATAAAAGTGATTTACTACTCGAGGTGGTAAAGATGCGCAGTGCCGAAACCCAGGCTTTCTTAGACAAAGCGGTAGCAGAGTCGGATAATATATTGGAGGTTATCTTAAAGCACTACAAGCGGAATGTAACCGAATTTCGTACCATTTGTCCACTATTTTTGCTCGATTTAAATAAATATCCAGCGGTACTTGCCTACATCAATCAGCACCGTTTGGAATCGGCTGGTAAGATGATGGAGGCATTTCGAGTCGGTATAGAGCAGGGTATTTTTTGTCCCGATATCAATTACGAGATTATTCGTGTGGCTTTTGTCGAAGAGATGAATCTTTTTCTGAATTCGGAGCTGTGTGAAAAATATCCATTAGTAGAAATTTATGAAACCATGTTGATGATGCACATGCGTGGCATATCGACTGAGAAAGGCCGAAAAATAGTCGACGATTTTATAGCCGAGCACAAGGAAGAGATTCAAAGTGATCGCACAGACAAATAAGTATAAAAACGAACGATAGAATATAAACAAAAAAACGGAGAATTGGAATGAAGAGTTTTAGAGGTAATAAAAAGATTGTAGCCCTTCTCACCTTTTGTGTGATGGGACTGACTAGCCTAAAGGCGCAAGAAACGC
This sequence comes from Phocaeicola sp., assembly GCA_051651025.1. Classification (GTDB taxonomy): domain Bacteria; phylum Bacteroidota; class Bacteroidia; order Bacteroidales; family Bacteroidaceae; genus Phocaeicola. Next base: position 31,884 of record JBOFRN010000148.1, on the reverse strand, counting down.
TATGCATCACCTTGAATGAAGCCATCCAAATTGCATTGGCCGAAAACCCAACTATTAAGGTAGCAGGTCAAGAAATTGAGATTAAAAAAGTAGCTACCAAGGAGGCCTATGCTGGCTTGCTTCCTGAGGCTTCACTCGTGGGTAGTTATTCACGAGCTATCGAGCGTCAAACAATGGCACTGATGGATCAAGTCATGAAAGTGGGTACCGATAATACCTATAATGGTGGACTATCTATTAGTCTTCCTGTATTTGCACCTGCGCTCTATCGAAGCATTAGCTTGACTAAGAGTGATGTAGAGTTGGCTGTCGAGAAATCGCGTGCTTCGAAACTGGATATGGTGAATCAGGTTACGAAAGCTTTCTACCAATTGCTATTGTCGCAAGATAGCTATGCGGTATTGCAAAAAAGCTATGCACAGAGCGAAGAGAACTTCCGCATAGTTAATGCAAAGTTTGAGCAAGGTACGGTGAGTGAATATGATAAAATCAGTGCTGAGGTACAGATGAGAAGCTTGAAACCTTCGGTTGTTTCGGCTCGTAATGGAGTAAACTTAGCTAACTTGCAACTTAAAGTGTTGATGGGCATGAGCAGCGATGTGAATCTATCGATTGATGGAAGTTTAAAGGATTACGAAATGGCCATGTTTACGCGTCAAGCACGTCCTCGAGCAGATCAGTTAGACAATAATACTTCACTAAAGCAATTGGACTTGAATGCAGAGATGTTGCAAAAAACATTGAAACTTCAACAAGCTAACTTTCTTCCTACACTCTCGGCTAGCTTCCAATACGTCTATATGTCGATGAACGATAACTTCAAGATTGGACAATATGATTGGTTTCCTTACTCGACTTTTGGTGTAAACTTAAGTATACCTCTTTATAAAGCAAGCAACTTTACGAAGATAAAATCAACTCGCCTTCAAATGAAGCAGTTGGAAGAGAACCGAATCAATACGCAAAGACAACTTACTATGCAAGCTACTAGCTATTTAGATAATATGGCGGCTAGTGCAGAGCAAGTTGTAAGTAATAAAGAAGCTGTTTTCCAAGCAACTAAAGGACGTGATATTGCCGAAAAACGCTACGAAGTTGGAAAAGGTACAGTACTTGAAATGAATAGTTCGGAAGTAGCCCTAACGCAAGCCGAATTAACCTATAGCCAATCCATTTATGACTATCTGGTAGCCAAAGCCGATCTAGATTTAGTTATTGGTGCAGAGAACACAAACGAATAATAAAAACAATATAACTAAAGTAATCGTATGAAGAAGAGTTTTCAGTTGGGACTATTGTCTCTTACACTGGTATTAGGAGCATGTTCAGGTGGTTCAAAGGGTGCTGCCGAAACAGAGGTGGTAGAAGAAAAACGTACCGTAAAATTGGCGTCTGTAACTTCTCGTTCCATCCCACAGATTGAAGAGTATACGGCAACTGTGCAGGCGGATGTAAGAAATAACATTGCACCTACATCGCCAGGGCGTATCGATAGAATTTTTGTTGAAGTAGGTGATAGAGTGTCGAAAGGACAAAAACTCGTGCAAATGGATGCTGCCAACTTGGAGCAATTGAAGCTGCAGTTGGATAACCAAGCCATTGAATTCAATCGTATCGATGAATTGTATAAAGTCGGTGGTGCATCGAAATCGGAGTGGGATGCTGCGAAGATGAACCTCGATGTACGTATGAACTCCTACAAGAACCTATTAGAGAATACACAATTGATGAGCCCAGTAAGTGGTATAGTAACCGCTCGTAATTTTGATAATGGCGATTTGTACGCTTCATCGGCTACTCCTGTATTGGTGGTAGAGAAAATTACACCTGTTAAGTTGATGATTAATGTATCTGAACCCTACTTCCCACAAATTAAAGCAGGCATGGATGTGGAGATTAAATTAGATGTTTATGCTGACGAGGTGTTCGAAGGAAAGGTGAAATTGGTTTACCCAACTATCGATGCAACCACACATACTTTCCCCGTAGAGATTACCATTCCGAACGCCAACCAACGTGTGCGTCCAGGTATGTTTGGACGCGTAACGGTAAACTACGGTAGTGCAGAGCACGTAGTAGTACCCGACTTGGCTATTGTTAAACGTGCAGGTTCGGGGGACCGTTTTGTGTATGTTTTCAAGAATGGAAAGGTTACTTACAACCAAGTAGAGTTGGGCCGTCGTTTAGGAACAGAGTATGAATTGCTTTCGGGTGTTGAGAACAATTCGCAAGTGGTTATTTCGGGTCAAAGCCGTTTGGCTGATGGCGTAGAAGTAGAAGTCGAAAAATAATAAGCATTTAAAACTATGAGTTTATACGAAGGAGCGGTTAAAAAACCGATTATGACCTCGCTATGCTTTTTAGCTGTAGCGATATTTGGTCTCTTCTCTTTGTCCAAATTGCCTATCGATTTGTACCCAGATATTGAGACAAACAGTATCATGGTAATGACCTCGTATGCAGGGGCCAGTGCCTCGGATATTGAGAACAATGTGACAAGGCCTATCGAGAATACATTGAACTCGGTGAGTAACTTGAAGCACATTACCTCAAAGTCATCTGAGAACATGTCGCTTATTACGTTGGAGTTTGAATATGGACACGATATTGATGTACTGACCAATGATGTGCGCGACAAACTAGATATGGTCAGTTCTCAGCTGCCCGATGAAGTGGGTACGCCGGTAATCTTTAAGTTTAGTACCGATATGATTCCTATCTTGATGCTTTCGGTACAGGCTGAGCAGAGTCAATCGGCACTTTATAAGATTTTGGATGACAATGTGGTGAATCCATTGGCGCGTGTACCGGGGGTAGGTACCGTTTCAATCAGTGGTGCGCCCAAACGTGAAATCAATATCTATTGCGATCCAATTAAGTTAGATGCTTACGGCCTTTCGATTGAGACCATTAGCTCTATTGTAGGTTCAGAAAATAGAAATGTACCTGGTGGTACGTTCGATATTGGTAACAATACCTATTCATTGCGTGTAGAGGGTGAGTTCAAAGATCCTAGCGAAATGAAAAACATTGTAGTGGGTACGCGCAACGGCGCTTCGGTTTATTTAAGTGATGTAGCTACAGTAATCGACTCTGTGGAGGAGCGTGCACAGAAAACTTACAACAATGGGGTGCAAGGTGCCATGGTTATTGTGCAGAAGCAATCGGGTGCGAACTCGGTAGCTATTGCCGAGAAAGTACTGGAGCAGCTTCCTAAGATTCAACGTACACTACCCACCGATGTGAAGTTGGGCATTATCGTGAATACCTCGGAGAATATCTTGAACACAATTGACTCGTTGCAACAGACCATTCTTTTTGCTATGCTTATTGTAGTATTGGTCGTATTCTTCTTCCTAGGGCGCTGGCGTGCTACTATTATTATTGGTATTACCATTCCACTTTCATTGATTGCTTCGTTCATTTACTTAGCTATTACAGACGGTGGTTCGCTAAATATTATTTCGCTCTCTTGTCTATCGATTGCCATTGGTAACGTAGTAGATGATGCCATTGTAGTACTCGAGAATGTAACGACGCATATTGAAAAGGGTTCCGATCCCAAGCAAGCAGCTGTTCATGGTACGAATGAGGTGGCTATTTCGGTTATTGCATCAACGCTTACCATGATTGCGGTATTCTTTCCGCTTACCATGGTTGGGGGTATGTCGGGGGTATTGTTCCGTCAGTTGGGTTGGATGATGTGTGTTATCATGACCATTTCTACCGTTTCGGCTTTGACTTTTACACCCATGTTGTGTTCACAGATGCTTCGTTTGCAACGTACGCAGACCAAAACATTTACCCTGCTTTATGGGCCTATACAACGTTCGTTGGATGGCTTAGACCGGGTCTATGCTAATATGCTTAACTGGGCGGTTCGTCACCGTATTGTAGTAATACTAGGGTGTATTGCCTTTTTCTTTGCCAGTATTCTCTGTATGAAGGGCATTGGTACGGAGTTTTTTCCAGCACAAGACAACAGCCGTATTAGCATAAAGTTACAGCTACCAATTGGGGCACGTGTAGAGCGCGCACAAGATTTGGCACAGGAGTTAACGGCTAAATGGATGGAGCGATACGATGGTGTAATGCGTGTCTGTAACTACACCGTAGGACAAGCAGATACGGATAACTTGTTTGCTTCGATGAGCGACAATGGTAGCCACATTATCTCGTTCAATATCAACCTTTATAGTCCCAACCTACGTACAATTTCATTGGCCGAGGTTTGTGATGAGATGCGTAATGACCTGAATGCTTATCCCGAGTTAGATAAGTTTCAAGTTATATTGGGAGGAAGCCAAGGTGGTATGGGTGGACAAGCTACGGCCGATTTTGAGGTGTATGGATATGACTTTACAGCTACCGACCAAGTAGCAGCTGCACTGAAAGAGGCGCTGTTAAATGTTAACGGAGTAAGCGAGGTAAATATTAGCCGCCAAGATTACCAACCTGAATACCAAGTAGACTTTGACCGCGAGAAGTTGGCCCTTCATGGCTTGAACCTATCAACGGCAGCCACCTATTTACGTAACCGTGTGAATGGAGCTAATGCCTCTTACTACCGCGAGGATGGCGATGAGTACGATATTAAAGTGCGTTATGCCCCCCAGCACCGTACCAGTATTGATGATTTAGAGAATATCTTGATCCATACGAGTGCGGGCAAGGGAATTCGCATTAAAGATTTAGGTAAAGTGGTAGAGCGTTCGGCACCTCCTACGATTGAGCGTAAAGACCGTGAACGTTTGGTTACGGTATCGGCAGTAAGTTCGGGTGCACCATTGGGTAATGTAGTAGCTGATGGTATGGCTATTATCGATAAGATGGATTTACCTACTGGGGTATTGGTTCAAGTAGCTGGTTCGTTCGAAGATCAACAAGAGTCATTTGCCGATCTAGGAACACTGGGTGTACTTATTATCTTGCTTGTATTCATTGTAATGGCTGCACAATTTGAGTCGCTTACCTATCCTTTCATCATTATGTTCTCTATCCCCTTTGCATTTAGTGGGGTATTGATGATTCTCTTCTTTACAGGTACTACACTCAATGTAATGAGTATGTTGGGGGGAATTATGTTGATTGGTATCGTAGTAAAGAATGGTATTGTACTTATTGACTATATTACACTTTGTCGCGAACGGGGCATGTCTATTCTTCTTTCGGTTATAACTTCTGGTAAGAGCCGTTTGCGTCCGGTATTGATGACTACTATGACTACCATCTTAGGTATGGTTCCTATGGCTATTGGTCAGGGCGAAGGTGCCGAGATGTGGCGTCCGTTAGGGGTATCGGTTATTGGTGGTTTAACAGTCTCTACCATACTTACGCTTATTTTAGTTCCTGTACTTTACTGCGTATTTGCTGCAACAGGTGTAAAGCGTCAGCGTCGTGAGTTGCGTAAATCCAAACAGTAAATATTAAAAAAACAACTATATGAAATCAGTATTTATAACGTTCGATCAAGCTTTTCATGATCGGATTATGACCCTATTAGACCGTCAAAACTGCCGCGGTTTTAGCTATTGGCAGGAAGTGCAGGGGCGAGGGACTAAAACCGGTGACCCGCACTATGGTAGCCATGCATGGCCAGCCATGTGCTCGGCTATTATCACTATGGTCGAAGATCATAAAGTCGATCCTCTTTTAGAAGCTCTTCATGCTATGGATAAAGAGAAAGAGCAACTTGGCTTGCGTGCTTTTGTTTGGAATGTAGAGAAGAGTATTTAAGAATAACTCTGCTACTACAAAGGCCTCTTTTTACTTCGCGTGGAAGTAAAAAGAGGCTTTTCTTATACTAGCATTTGGCTTATTGGGCAACTATTCTCAGAATGCCTCTCTTCGAATCTGTATTTGCTAACTACTCTTTTTATTTGATTTTCAATCCTCTAGTACTAAACAAAAGAGGCATAAATTTGTAGTACTAGTATAATTATAGGCAGTGCAAGTTAAAATAGGCTTGCTAACTTGAAACTCTCCCCAGTGCCACCCGCACGTACCGATTACTAATTGGCATGCCTCTGGCTAACCTTTGTCTCGATCTAACAGATTATAGTGTCCGTATAAATGAAACTAATTTTTGTGAATATGAAAAAGTTCTTTTTATGCATAGTTGCGCTTTTTGTGTGGACTGTAGCAGCTGCACAAGTAAAGGTTGTTTCTCCGAATCCCGAAATCTCTACGCAGGTAAGTAGGTGCTTGGTAGTCGAAAAAAGGGTAACCTTAGATTTAATCATAACGAATGAAAGTAGCAAAGACGTGGAGGTCCGAATCTACTCAAACAACAGCTTGGCTTTTGATGACGAAGGGAATAGATATAAAATATCTACCGGTTCGGTAGGGGGCGAAGCTGTGAAACCTATTGGTACTGGCTCTTATTTAAATCTCACCTTACCTCAAGAAGTACCTGTTAAGTGTACCTTTGTTATTGATGGTATTGATTCTAATGCCACCCAGTTCAAGCGATTAATGCTCGATACGGTTTGGAGCTTGGGAGCTTGTATTGTTCTAAAGAACTTACCCCTTCAACAGGATTAGTTTTTCAGCACTTGTACTATTAATTATTAGATTGATAAAGATGAAAAGATTATTATTTATGGTAGGCTTTCTCTCTACCTTCTTGTTCTGTTTTTCACAAATTAAAATTAGTTCTCCACATCCCGATCTTGTTATTGAGTTTAGGCGATGCATTATGTCGGGAAGTAGAGTCACTGTCGATTTTATGTTGATAAATAAGGGCCAAAAAGAGTTTAAGGATTTAAGAATCGAAATAGGTGGAGGATCTGCCACTAATCAGAGTGTAGCTTTTGATGATTTGGGTAGTAAATACATTGTCAATACAGGTTCTGTTGGTGGCGAAGAAGTAAAGAGGATAAATACAGGTAACTCATTAAGGCTACTGCTTCCAGAAGAGATTGGCCTTAAGTGTAGAATTGTAATAGATGATGTTGATCCCAATGCTACAGAGCTTAAGAAGCTTTCTCTTTCAATGCGATGGAATTTTAAGGGTGATATTGTTTTTACCAATTTACCTATCCAAAAGGATTAGATAGCGAGCTAAAACGATTAGGGGCTTGAGATATTAGATGTCTCAAGCCCCTAACCGTTTTACATGGTTACGTCTTATCTAAGCCAAGCTTTTTACTTCTTTAATAAAACCTCTTTAATAGCTCTTACAAAAGTCTCCTTATCAGCTGCGCCAACCATAACCTGTGGTTGATCCTCCATGGGGATAAAAAGAATTGTGGGTAACGATTGAATACCCATGGCACCTGCTAGCTCTTTTTGTTTCTCAGTATCGACTTTGTAAATGACAATCTCTTCGCCGTACTCTTTGGCTAGTTCTTTAAGAATAGGGGCTATCTTGCGGCAAGGTCCACACCAGTCAGCATAGAAGTCAACGATGGCTGGTTTCTTACCTTTGTATTTCCAGGTTGCTTTTTCATTGGTATAATCAAAGATCTGTTCTATAAAGAGGGCTTTGTCCATTTGAATGACTGTACCTGTGGTAGTCTTAGATGAAGCTGATTGTGCAAAAAGCGAAGTACTACTCACTAAAATCATAAGTAGTAGAAATAGATTTTTTCTCATGTAATTACTAAGTTTGTTGTGAGTTGGCAAGGTAAGAAAAAAGTCTGGAACAACAAGCTGTTCCAGACTTTTCACTTAATCGAATAAGATTAATTTCTTATTTTTTAGCAGAGGGAGAATAACGCTTGTTAAGCCCTTCTGTAATCTCTTGTGTAATATTGAATGCTGGATTTGCGTAAAGCAAGTTGTCAAATCCTGAGTTGCTAATAATCAAGTCATATCCTTTATCTTGGTTGTACGATTTTAAGAATGAATTGATTGAATCGCGTAGTTGTAAGCTATTCTTTTGATTTTCAGCAGCCAATTCTTCACTTAGCTTTTGTTGCAAAGCTTGTAAGTCTTGTTGTTTTTTGTAAAGGCGCATTTGCTCTTGTTCAGCACGTTCACGAGTGGCAAATCCGTTGTTCTCTAATTTGCGTTGAAACTCTTGTGCATCGTTTTCTAGAGCTCTTGCTTTCTCATTCAGAGTGGTGCGGATATTCTCTTCTTTCTTAATCATCATCTCACTCAAATCATTCCAAAAATTGTATTGAGTTAGCAAAGAATCGATTTCGACGTAGGCAATTTTCATGTTAGCACCACTTGTAGCCTGGTTAGTAGCTGGAGCAGCTGTTGAAGAAGAAGGATTACTGTTGCCAGCACATTGTGTAAAAGCTAGAGCGATACCCAATGCAGCAAATCCGTTACGGACGAAATTGTTTCTTTTCATAATCATTATTGATGTTTTGTTATTAGTTTAATTTAACTTAGCTTTTCCTCTCAATTTCCGCAGTTGCGTGAGGATTAACTTTGCGGGCTTCTCGGTCTTGCGACTGTGCACAACTTACCCCTTCTCGTTGCAAAGCTTTGTTTCCACTAACGTGTGTGTTAGGAAACTTACCTTTTACAATGATTCCTATAGATAGGGCTACAATACAAGTAGCAACAATTAACACCGCAATTAAGATAGTTTGAAGCATTTCCTTTATTTTTGTGGTGCAAAGATAGTTTATTGATGTTGTTTCATTCTCTCTTGAGCTATTAAAAAACGACTAAGAAGAGAAGAAAAAGCGGATTTTAACAAATGTTTGCGTATAAAATGTATCTAATAACACGAATGACATCGAAATTATGAATGTAAAAGAATTAAAGCCAGAAGTACTCTTCCACTATTTTGAAGAGATTTGCCAAGTACCTCGACCCTCAAAACACGAAGAAAAGATAATTGCTTATCTAACAAATTTTGCTCAAAAGCATGGTCTAGAGTGCAAACAAGACGAAGCTGGTAATATGCTAATAAAAAAGGCAGCTACCCCAGGTAATGAGGGAATGAAGACCGTAATTCTTCAATCTCACGTCGATATGGTATGTGAAAAAAATAGCGATGTAGCGCACGATTTTTTAATAGATCCAATCAAATTAGTTGTTGATGGTGAATGGTTGAAAGCCGATGGTACTACACTGGGTGCAGACAACGGAATTGGGGTGGCTACTCAATTGGCTCTTTTGGCTGCTACCGATCTATCACACGGTCCATTGGAGTGTTTATTTACGGTCGATGAAGAGACTGGTTTAACAGGGGCCTTTGCTTTGCAGTCTGGCTTTATGGAGGGTGAAATTCTCATTAACCTCGATTCAGAAGATGAAGGCGAACTCTTTATTGGTTGTGCCGGTGGAGCAGGTACAACTGCCGAATTTGCTTACCAACCCATTGAAGCACCTCAGGATTACTTCTTCTTCCGTGTAGGTTTTAAAGGCTTAACCGGTGGTCACTCGGGCGATGATATCAATAAAAACAGAGCCAATGCCAATAAATTATTGAACCGCTTCTTAAGCCAGCTAGCTGCGAAGTACGACTTCTATTTGTGTCAAATTGATGGCGGAAACCTGCACAATGCCATTCCTCGCGAAGCTTCAGCACTTTGTGCAGTGCCTATGGCCCATAAGGAGTCGGTACGTATCGATTTGAATGTATATACGGCAGAGATTGAGAATGAGTTTTCAGTAACTGAGCCTAAATTGCGTGGTGAGCTCTCTTCAGAGCCTGCCTACCCTCATGCTATCGATCGGGCAGTGGTAGCGAAGTTTCTTCAAACCATTTATGCAGTTCATAACGGTGTGTATGCTATGAGTCAAGATATGGAGGGATTGGTAGAGACCTCTTCGAACTTAGCCTCTATAAAGCAGAGCGAAACAAGCATTAAGGTAGTAACCAGTCAACGAAGTTCTATCCTCTCTTCGCGCATCGATATATCGGAAACGGTTCGTTCTACTTTCTTGCTAGGTGGTGCAACGGTAACCACGGGCGATGGTTATCCCGGCTGGAAGCCTAATCCTGCATCGCCCATCTTGAAATTGGCTTGCGAAAGCTACGAACGTCTCTTTAACACCCCCCCCAAGGTGAAGGCTATCCATGCGGGATTGGAGTGTGGCTTATTCCTCGAAAAGTATCCTGCTCTTGATATGGTTTCGTTTGGTCCAACTCTTCGCGGTGTACATTCGCCCGATGAACGTATGTTGATTCCTACCGTAGAGAAGTACTGGAAACACTTGTTGGATTTGTTGAAGAATATTCCTCAAAAATAAGAAGCAATGATTCTTTAATACCATAAGCTATATTTCTATAATAATCACTGACGATGCATAAATCTTTATTTAATCGAGTTACTTTAACACTCTGCTTGCTTTTGGGCGGATACGGTGTAGTAGCTGCTCAGGACTCCTTTCGAGTTCTATTCTACAATGTAGAGAACCTTTTTGATTGCCGGGACGATAGTTTGAAGAATGATCATGACTTCTTACCCACAGGTGCAAATCGGTGGACACCTTATCGCTATCACGATAAGTTGAGAAAGATTGCCAAGGTAATTGTGGCATCGGGTGATAAGCAGGTGCCCGACTTGGTAGGATTGTGTGAGGTTGAGAATGACTCTTGCCTCATTGCCCTAACTCAACACTCCCCTTTGAAAGAGGCCGGTTATCGCTATATAATGACTGAATCGCCCGACCAAAGAGGAATTGATGTAGCCTTGCTCTACCAGCGTGCTACATTTAAACCACTCCAACAGAACTTCCTAGCAGTTCCCAACGAACAGATTGGCCGTACACCCACGCGCGATATTTTACACGTAGCTGGGCAGGTAGTGAATGGAGATACGCTCGATGTTTTTGTTTGCCATCTACCAAGCAGATCGGGGGGTGAGATTCAAAGTGAACCTTTCCGTATGCTGGCTGCTGGAACACTTCGCCAAGCGGTCGATTCGATTGCAGCCATCCGTTCAAATTTCTCGGTGGTAATTATGGGCGACTTTAATGATTATCCAACCAACCGCTCACTTGCAGAAGTTCTTCGGGCCCATGCGCCCACCCAATCGATAGCGCCACGTGCACTCTATAACTTGATGCATGGACGCGATGGGGGAAGCTATCGCTACCGAGGGGAGTGGGGCTTTTTGGATCAGTTTATCGTATCGGGTAGCTTGCTCCAAACGGAACCTACCCATATTCGTACCTCTTACCAGCAGGTTCAAATCATGAACCACCCTTTTCTTTTGGAAGAGGATGACCGATACGGAGGCGTAACCCCTTACCGTACCTACCGTGGAAAGAATTACCACGGCGGCTTTAGTGATCATTTACCTATCAGCATCGATCTAAAGTTGTATTAGGCCCATGCAAATAGCTTGTGGCAATGGGTCTTATTCGTGGTGATAAGGCCCATTGTTTAATATGGTCATTGCTCGGTAGATTTGCTCTACAAAAATGAGGCGAATCATTTGGTGCGAGAAGGTCATTTTTGAGAGTGAAATCTTCTCTTGTGCCGCCTCATACACTTTGGGCGAGAATCCATAAGGACCCCCTACAATAAAGACCAATCGCTTGTTGACCGTGTGCATCTTGCGTTCCATCCAATTGGCAAACTCAATGGAGCGATATTCCTTACCATGCTCGTCAAGTAGTACCACATAATCGCCCGGCTGCAATGCTTTTAGAATAAGCTCACTCTCTTTCTCCTTTTGCTGTTCAGCACTTAAGCTTTTGGTGTTCTTAAGCTCCGGTATAACCTCGAGCTGGAACGAAATAAAGTGTTTGGTACGTTCTGTATAATCGTTAATGGCGGTAATGTAATGTTTCTCAACGGTCTTTCCGATAACTAATAGTGTAACTTTCATCTGCTTCTTCTCTTCTTTTTTTGCAAAAATAGGGAAAATCTTTACCTTTGTCCTACTATTATATTTAAAAAAAGATGAACATGGAAGAACGTGTAGTAAAAGATTTGATAGAACGATTGATTGACCTTGCTTTCTCGGAAGATATTGGCGATGGCGATCACACCACCTTGTCTAGCATTCCTGCCGACGCAATGGGAAAATCGAAACTACTCATTAAAGAAGAGGGAATTTTAGCAGGTATTGAAATAGCTAAGCAAGTGTTTCATCGTTTTGATCCTACTATGAAGGTAGAGGTGTTTATTAACGATGGCGCACACGTTAAACCAGGCGATGTAGCCATGATCGTTGAGGGTAAAATTCAGTCGTTGTTGCAAACAGAGCGTCTTATGCTAAACATCATGCAGCGCATGAGTGGTATTGCAACCATGACTAGCAAATATGTAAAGAAGTTAGAAGGAACCAATACGCGTGTACTCGATACACGTAAAACCACTCCAGGTATGCGTATTCTAGAGAAAATGGCGGTAAAGATTGGTGGAGGTGTAAACCACCGTATCGGTCTTTTCGACATGATTCTTTTGAAAGATAACCACGTAGATTTTGCAGGTGGTCTAGAGAAAGCAATTACTCGTGCCAAAGAGTACTGCCAAGAAAAAGGCAAAGATTTGAAAATCGAGATTGAGATTCGTAACTTCGACGAACTTCAACGTGTACTTGATTTGGGTGGAGTAGACCGCATTATGCTTGATAACTTTACGCCCGAAAATACCAAGAAAGCGGTAGAAATGATCGGTGGACGCTTCGAAACAGAGTCGTCGGGTGGTATCACTTTCGATACGCTTCGTGACTATGCTGAGTGTGGAGTCGATTTTATATCAGTAGGCGCATTGACTCACTCGGTAAATGGACTCGATATGAGCTTTAAAGCTTGCTAATAGCCTTCGAACTGAATAATACTATTTAAGAACTCAATAAAAAAATGATTATGCTAAACTCTTTTTTACAACGTGTTTGCATCGCTTCGTTACTACTTTACTGTGGATCGGAGGTTGCCTCGGCCCAAGGCTTGAAAGATATTCTGGGTGGAGTAGTTAATACCGTAGTGGGTAATAAAGTAACCACTGAGCAGACTATTCTTGGTACTTGGAACTATGTAAGTCCTGAGTGTAAGTTTAAGGGCGACAACTTATTGGCGCAAGCGGGTAGTGCAGTTGCAGAGAAAGCTATCGAAGAGAAGTTACAAGGTGTATGTGAAAAAGTAGGTGTATCGGCCGATAATTTTAGCTGCGAGTTTCGCGAAGATGGTAGTTATGCATTTACCATTGGGGGTAGAGCAACGGAAGGTACGTATACTTTCGACTCTCAGAATAAGAGTGTTGTTTTAAAGATGCGCCTGGGTGTTACCTTTAATGCCGAAGTGGTAACGGCAACAACCGGTAAATCTTTGAGTTTGTTATTTGATGCCGATAAGATGCTTTCGTTGCTGAAAACCATCAGTAGTGTAGCAGCTAAGAGTTCTTCGAAGTCTACCTTGAGTACGCTTAGCTCACTATCTGAGCAATACAGTGGCTTAAAATTGGGTTTTGAGTTCGAGAAAAAATAGTTTCAAGTTGATACTAAATCGATGGCTTTTGAAGACTCTGTAGGGATCTTCAAAAGCCATTTTTTGTCTCTTTTATTGCACGTTAGGTTGTTCAAATTTGTACAACCGCTTGCGCAGCCTTGCACAACCGCTTGTGTTGCTATCATGTAACCTGAAGCCCCTATTGGGCTCTTTTTAAAAAGATCTGCTGGCTAGCTTTTAGATGCAGATATGATACCCATGCATTGTTTATTTTGTATCTGCCGAGAAGTTGCGTAGTGAGTGGAAATACTCTTTTAGCAGATTGGTATCCTCCTCTTTATCACTCCATACTTCGAATAAAAGCGGCTTCTCTTGCTCCTCGGCTGTTGTAAATAGCTGCATAGCATCGGCTAGTTCCTCTTGATTGCTTGCTGTTAAGTAGGTAAAGCCACGCTCTTCGGCCCAACCGCGAGCGCTGGTGTGGTGCTCGGCTGTAATAAAGTTTCGTGATTGGCTTTTTTTATCCATACCTGGTAGGGTGTGGAATATTTCGCCTCCTTCATTATTAAGTAATAAGATACGCAGGTTCGTACCAAAGTGGCGGGTAAAAAGCGCATTCATATCGTAAAAGAAGCTGAGGTCGCCAATGGCTACAAATTGGAGTTTAGTTGAAGCTGCGGCATACCCTAAGGCAGTCGATAGCGATCCTTCTATGCCATTTACACCTCGATTGCAGCAAACCTCTACGCCCGGTTTTAAGGAAAAGAGTTGTGCGTAGCGCACGGTAGAACTATTGGCCAAATGGAGACTGCTCTCCGTAGGCATTCCCTCTATCAGTTTGCCAATGGCTGCCATTTGCGAGAAGTCAAATTCAGGGTCGGGTAGCTGCTTGCTAAAGTTTTCCCACAGTTGTGGATAGGTAGTGGGCTTGTTATCTAGCATAAAGGCTACCTTCTCCAGAAATTCGAAGGGATCCATCTCGATAACAGTGGTTAGGCAACCGTATAGGTCCACCACTTTTCCATCGGCAGTTACGTGCCAATGCTCCTTGGGTGGGTATTTCTCTAAATATTTTTTGAGTTGCTTCGATACTACATGACCGCCGTAGGTAATAAGTAGTTGAGGTGCCATGCTCTCCTTTTTCTCATTCGAAAGAGCATAGATGGCCCGATCAAAATTCTTTATAGCGTAACCGGGTGTGGTTTGATTGCTCAAGTGTTCGGTCATCCAAGCAAACTGCTTGCAGAGGGGCTTAATATATTTCTTATCGAACTGATAAATCAGATTCATCTGGCCTACCATAACTAGGCGACGGCTGTAGCTGTTCAGTCGGTCAATGAGTCCTTTGTAATCTCTATCGTAGATGTTTAATCCTTGATAGCGTGTAATGACACGTACCTCCGGAAGCTCCTTTGCACCAAATCGATAGATAGGCTCCGAAATAGGTACATTGATGTGTACGGGTCCTTTCCCGTGATGTGTCATCTCTAGAATAGCCTCGTTAATTAAGCGGTTGGCATACCACTCCTCTTCGGTTGTATTTGCTTCGGGAAGCTGTACCGATAGTTTGACTAGCGGGCCAAATACGTGGGGCTGGGGGAGCGTTTGTCCATCCATCTGCCCAATCCATGCGGTGGGGCGGTCGGCCGAGATAACCAATAAAGGGACTTGTTGGTAATAGGCTTCGGCCACAGCAGGGTGCAGGTTAAGCAGTGCAGAGCCCGATGTGCAGCAGATGGCAGCGGGCGAACCTCCTTGCAGCGTAAGTCCGATGGCAAAGAATCCGGCACTTCGTTCGTCGGTAACCGAGTAACAAGTGAAATCGGGGTGATTGGCGAAGGTGTGTACAAGGGCTGCATTGCGGCTACCTGGACAAAGAACGACCTTAGTTACTCCGTGTGCTTTCAGTAAAGCAACCAGTTGGAGAATACTCTTTTTTTCGGAATACATAATGAACGATATTACTGGTTACAAGTGGGTTGATTAAAGGCCGCTTGCATGGTTTTAAGTTTTTGATTGGTCTCTTCCCACTCTGCTTCAAAATCGGATGAGGCCAATATGCCTCCTCCTGCATAGAGCACAGCACTCTTCTCTTTAATTTTCATGCAGCGTAGGTTTACATAGAGGTCGGTCATGGCATTGGGGTCTAACCACCCTATAATGCCACTGTAGTACGAGCGATCGTGTGACTCCTGCGTTTGAATAAAATGAAAGGCCTCCTTCTTAGGGATGCCACAAACAGCAGGGGTGGGGTGTAGCTCTTGCAGTACGGTACCTAATATTTCCTTGTTCTTCAGGGTAAAGTAGAAATCGCTTTTTAAGTGCACCAACCCCCCAGCACGGGCAGTATGAGGCTCCTTTTCGCTATATTTCGTATCAAAACGAGTCACAATTCGTCGAATGTAATCGGCTACGAAGGCTTGCTCCTCCTGATTCTTCTTGCTCCATTTCGGGGGCATGTTTGCCTCATCGAAAGGCATGGTACCAGCAAGGGCTACCGTATGCCAGCTCTTGTCGTGTCCGCTTAGTAAGATTTCGGGTGTGCTTCCTATCCAAGTACCCGTGGTAGGGGTATGGCACAGGTAAATAAACATGCGTGGGTAAAGATTGCATGCTTTTACAAATGTGCGCAGAGGCGAGTAGGTGTCGCTAAGCAGCTGTTCACTGCTTCTAGAGAGTACCAGTTTCTGGAACTTCTGACTTCCTAATGGGGTCATGAAATCACGAAAATCTTCCAAATACTTCGCTTTTTTCTCCTCTTCGGTACGTATTTCCACCTCCTCGTTACTATGCTCCTCGATCGAAACGTGTACGTGCTCTTGAAAAGCCGTAAGTGCTTGACTAATCTCTTTCCAATCGGTAGCGGTTACATCGGGGTGAATCAAGATGGGGGGATGCTGTGGAGTAATCGAAAAAGGTGCCATCACAAACCCTCTCTTTCCATTAAGCTCCTCTAAATTCGCTAACTTCTCTGCATCCGAAGCGGTTTGCAATACCAAATGGCATTGGTCCGTCCAAGGAAGGCGGTACAAAGCAAAACTTACTTCACAGCGAGTCAGTCGGTCTATTAAAGCTTGAATCTTTTTTTCGGGCAGGTTCATGAGCAGCTTATTATGTAATTAACAATTCGAGCGGTCGAGATAAGCTCTTCTCGTTCATTCTTTATATCTACGTTCCAAATATGGCTTTTCTTTCCTTGGTGAATAAGGGTGGCAGTTGCAATAACCTTTTCGCCTACCGGTACCGGTGCTAGGTGATTCCCACTCACCTGCATGCCACAGGGAAAGCTTCCTTGTGGGCATATCTGCATAGATCCGTGTCCTGCACAAATCTCTGCCAATGCTAGCGAGGCGCCTCCATTTAAAAAACCGTAGGGTTGGCAAGTGCGTTGATCTACAGGCATCTCTGCGCATACAGTTGTTGGGGTGGCAGAGAGAAAAACAATGCCTAAATTTTCGGTCATGGAGCAGCCTGCAAAAGGCTGACTGGAATGGTTTTCTTCACTCATTGGTTTCTGTTTGGATCTCTATCTTTTACAAATTGTACGACAAAAATAACGAAAATCTTTGTCGGAGCAACCATTTTGAGTTGACTATTTAGACTATCTTTGCTACATGAAGACAAAAATGAGTTTACAAGTACCTGGTGGTGTCAATCGAGTCTTGCTTCACACTTGTTGTGCACCTTGTTCGGCAGCCATCATTGAATCGCTCTTGAAAGAGGGGATTACCCCGGTAATATTCTTTTATAATCCCAATATTTATCCACTCGAAGAGTACATGCTGCGTAAGGAGGAGTGTATGCGGTATGCTCGTGCCTTGCAGTTGGAGGTGATTGATGCCGATTACGATCATGCAGCTTGGTTAGAGGGGGTAAAAGGATTGGAGGAGGAGCCCGAAAGAGGAGGGCGCTGTTTGAACTGTTTCCGGATGCGACTTTTGGAAGCGGTGAAGTATGCCAGTGAGCATAACCTTTCAGTGGTGACAACTACTTTGGCGGCCAGTCGATGGAAAAGTTTGCAGCAATTGGAAATGGCTGGAAATGCCGCTTGTGAAAAATACCCATCGGTAACTTTCTGGGCACACAACTGGAAAAAGGGGGGCTTGAGTGAACGTAGAGCGGAAATAATTCGTACGTACAGCTTTTACAACCAACCATACTGCGGTTGTGAATTTAGCATGCCACGCGAAAAGAAAGAGTAGTAAATAAAAAAAGAGCTTATCAATGATAAGCTCTTTTTTCGTAGTCCATGGGGGAGTCGAACCCCCCTTGCAAGAATGAAAATCTTGAGTACTAACCGATATACGAATGGACCGTTTTTGTTAGTGAGATGTTTGTTTCTCGTTTACGGTTGCAAAGGTAGACCTTTTTTTGAAACCTGCAATGGGTAGTGCTATTTATTTATGTTAAAAAGTGCTTTTTGGTAGTACTTTTGCCTTTTTTAGTGCCAAAACAAGGCAACTTCTCTTACCTTTGCCACTCTATAACCAATGTTTTTATAAAAGATGAAATATATAGGTGCACATGTATCGGCTAGTGGGGGAGTGGAAAATGCTCCGCTCAATGCCACTGCAATTGGCGCGAATGCTTTTGCGCTCTTTACAAAAAATCAACGTCAGTGGGTAAGTAAGCCTTTAACCGAAGAGAGTATTAAACTCTTTAAGGAACGCTGCAATGCGAGTGGTATCGATGCTCGCTACATTTTGCCTCACGATAGTTACCTAATCAATTTGGGACATCCCGAAGAGGAGGGTCTACAGAAGAGTAGAGAGGCTTTTCTAGATGAGATGCAGCGTTGCGAGCAATTAGGGCTTTCGCTGCTCAACTTTCACCCCGGAAGCCATTTAAATAAAATCTCGCTTGAGGAGTGTTTGCGTCGTGTGGCAGAATCAATCAATTGGGTGCTTGCTCAAACCAAAGGGGTAAAGGCTGTAATTGAAAATACTGCGGGACAAGGAAGCAATGTAGGCTGTGAGTTCGAGCATTTACGTGCCATTATTGATCAAGTAGAGGATAAATCGCGTGTAGGGGTCTGTTTGGATACTTGCCATACCTTTACTTCGGGGTATGATTTGGCAAATGCTTACGATGAGGTATTCGCAAAGTTCGATGAAATAGTGGGTGCAGAATATCTATGTGCGATTCACTTGAATGAGTCGAAGAAGCCTTTGGCTAGTCGTGTAGACCGTCACGATAGTATGGGCAAAGGGTTAATTGGGAATGCCTTCTTTGAGCGATTCATGAATGACCCTCGTTTTGACAATATGCCCATCGTGTTAGAGACTCCCGATGAAACGGCCTGGAAGGAGGAGATACTTTGGTTGCGTAGCCTTCAAAAGTAATCTTTTGTTGTTCACTTGAGAAAACTCCTAGACTGAACCGGTGCATTCCTCTTCTTACATAAAAAAGAGGGATGCACCTATAACGCTTATGCAGGCACCAATCACCTCTTTCAGCGTAACTCGCTGTTTGAAGAAGAGATAGGCTGGCCAAAGGATCAATATTGGTGTAAGCGCCATAAGCGTCGAGGCAATGCCTGCTTCGGTATATTGTACAGCCATTAGTGATAATGATACTCCAATAAAAGGGCCAAAAAGTGTAGCAAGGGTGGCAGCTTGCATCCCCTTTTTATCTCTAACTGCAGTAAGCAGTGTAGGGAATTTATTTCGCATCCCCATAATAAGAGCAAAGCCTAACAATCCTGTTATGGCTCGTATGAAAGTAGAGGCAAAGGGAAGCATGTTTTGCACACTCTCCATTTCGGCAGGAATGGTTGCTGTATAGTAGTTCATACCCACTTTGCTTAGAACCAAGCCTACACCTTGCCCTATACCTGCTCCAATCCCAAAGAGTACCCCTTTTAATGGAAGCTTTAAACCAACTTTTCGCTTCTCGCCTTTCCCTAAAACCGAGAGCGAGATACCAAAGAGCGTAACAATCATACCTGCCCAAGCTTGTAGAGAGAGTGTTTCTCCCAAAACGAACCAAGCTGAAATAGCTGCTGCTGGAGGAGCGAGTGTCATAAAAAGCTGTCCAAAACGCGAACCTATTAATATGTAGGAATTGAAGAGGCAGAAATCGCCCAATACATAACCTACAAATCCAGACAGAGATAACCAAAACCAAGCCCTTCCATCGGCAAAGGTTGGAAAGGGGCTACCTGTGAACCAATAAAGAGTGGCACTAAGCATGACCAAAGAGAGTGTCATGCGAATTACATTCAGTTGGAGGGTGCCTAAACGTTTACTTGCTACCTCTGAGCAAAGGGCTGTTACGGTCCACGAAAAAGCAACCGATAGGGCGATAAGTTCACCAAAGTATGTCATGTTTCTTTAAATTTGGCAACAAAGGTACGCTTTTTTCAAAAAGAGACTACTTTCTTCCCTCAAAAACCTCTTTGGCACAGCGATACCCCTCTTCGTAAAGGGCTGTCAGTTTTTTTACATCGGTTTCTATGCGTGTTACTTCGACTGGCTTTTCTGGGCGTATAACCAATATTTTTCCCTCTCTTTCGAGTTCATCTACCCATTCGAGTTGTCGATTGTAGGCTTTGCAGCGTTTGCTTAATACCACACGTAAGCGGGGGTAGTTCTTATACACAAAGGAGGGTATCTTTATGTCTCTTTCATCTTTTCGATATCCTTTATTGCGGGTAAGTACAACCACATTCTTAGAATAGCCTTGTTCCATGGCACGCTTAATGGGAATAGAATCAATAATTCCTCCATCTAGCATAGGCTCTCCATCCACATAAGCAATGGGGCATACATAGGGCAAACTACTCGAAGCACGCACAATGTCGATAATTCGTTTCTTATCCTCCTTCTCTTCAAAGTAGCAAGAACGACCGGTTTGGCAATGGGTAGTAACCATCTCAAAACGTCCTTCATGTGCTCTGTATGTATCGTAATCGTAGGGGAGAATGGATTCAGGGAAATGGTTGTAAAGTAGTTCTTGATCTAGGATGCAACGTGTACGCCAAAGTTGCTTAAGGCCAATGTAGTGATACTTATCGAGTAAATCGATGTTACTATACTTGGCTCTCCCTCGTTGGCGCGACATATAAGAGAGTCCGTTACAGGCTCCTGCCGATACACCAATGGTGTAGGGAAACCAAATGTTACAATCCATGAAGTAGTCCAACACACCACAAGTGAAGACCCCTCGCATGCCTCCACCTTCTAATACCAATCCTGTTTGCTGATCTAAGTTCATTGAAAGAATATTGTTGATTCGTACCTACAAAAATATCTTTTCAATCTTTAATATCCAATCTTTTAAAAATATAATTTGTACTTTTGCAAAACAACCATCTTAAATATTCATGTAAAAACTCACAATTTATGTTCGAGTCAATAACCTATACAAATCGCCGAAAAGCTCTTAGAGAGAAAGTACAAAGTGGTATCATTTTACTACTCGGCAATCATGAATCGCCTTCTAATTATCCTCATAATACCTATAAATTTCGCCAAGATAGTAGTTTCCTCTATTTCTTAGGACACTCGCATCCAGGTTATGCGGCTGTACTCGATATTGAGGCAGGCGAAGATACCTTCTTTGGTAACGATGTTGATGTAGACGATATTATTTGGATGGGGCCACAGCCAAGCGTAAAAGAGTTGGCTGCTCAAGTAGGCATTGAGAAAACAGCTCCAATAAATGAACTCAAGGAGGTAGTCTCTAAAGCGATTCAACAAGGACGTAAAATTCACTTTTTACCTCCCTACCGCCACCAAAATATGATTTGGTTAGAAGAACTAATAGGTATTCGCGCAGCCGTTGTGAAAACCTACGCTTCGCTGGAATTAATTCATGCGGTAGTGGCACTTCGTTCCGTAAAGGAGGCATGCGAAATAGCACAAATCGATTTGGCTTGCAATATTGGTTACGAGATGCATACTACTGCTATGCGTTTGTGTAAACCTGGCGTAAGCGAACAATACATAGCAGGGGTTATTGATGGCATTGCCTATTCACACGGAAGTATGCCTTCTTTTACCACCATTTTAACGCAAAACGGGCAAACACTTCATAACCACGACCACAGTCACACCCTGCAAGTAGGTAGAATGATGTTGACCGATTGTGGTGCCGAAGCTATCAGTACCTACTGTTCCGATCATACCCGAACGGTTCCGGTAGGAGGTAAATTCAATAACCGCCAGAAAGATATCTATAACATTGTATTGGCTGGTCACGATAAAGCTTTGGAGCTATCTCGTCCAGGCATTACCTACAAAGAGGTTCACTTAGAGACTTGCAAAGTATTGGCACAAGGGTTAAAAGAGGTAGGCTTAATGAAAGGAGATGTGAATGAAGCAGTAGCAGCGGGTGCGCATGCTCTCTTTATGCCACACGGCTTGGGTCACATGATGGGGCTTGATGTACACGATATGGAGGACTTTGGTCAAATTCATGTAGGTTATGATGCCGAGACTCGCCCTTCTACTCAATTTGGATTGTCAGCCTTACGTATGGGGCGTCGTTTGCAAGAGGGTTTTGTGATTACCGACGAACCAGGATGCTACTTTATTCCTGCATTAATCGATAAATGGAAGGCCGAAGGTTTGCATACCGATTTCTTGAACTATGATGTCATTGATACCTTTAAAGACTTTGGCGGTGTTCGTTTAGAAGATGATATTTTAATTACAGCTGATGGTTCACGTTTTACAGGCGATAAGCGTATTCCTATCACTATCGAGGAGGTAGAGAGCATAATGAATGAAGCATAAACTAATTTAAAAGAGAGAGAATAACAATTTATGAAGAGATTTACACTTGTAGCTGCATTGGGCTTGTTTGCGATGAGCCTTTCTGCACAAACTACACAAACAGAAGAGAACAAAGAAGAGGGGTTTATCTTTACTACGGTAAAAGAATTGCCTATCACATCAATTAAAAATCAAAACAGAGCAGGTACTTGTTGGTCTTACTCAGGGCTTGCCATGATTGAGTCGGAGCTGCTTCGTATGGGTAAAGGTACCTACGATTTATCGGAGATGTTTATCGCTTACAACACCTATTTAGATAGAGCAGATAAAGCGGTTCGTACACACGGTGATATTTCATTTTCACAAGGCGGTTCATTTTACGATGTGCTTCACATTATGAAGCAAAATGGATTGGTTCCTGAAGAGGTAATGCGTCCGGGTGTAATGTATGGCGATAGCTTAAGCAACCACACCGAGCTATCGGCTTTGACCGATGCTATGGTAGGTGCCATTGCTAAAGGTAAATTGAAGAAACTTCAATCGACTCCACAACGTACACCTATGTGGAAAGAAGCAGTGAAGGCTGTGCACGAATTGTACTTAGGTAAATCTCCTGAAAACTTTACTTACCAAGGCAAGAACTATACGCCTCAAAGCTTTATGGCTTCTACGGGTTTGAACCCCGATGATTATGTATCGTTGACTTCGTATACACACCACCCATTCTATTCGCAGTTTGTTTTGGAAATTCAAGATAACTGGCGTTGGGCTTTGTCATACAACTTGCCTATCGATGAGTTGATGGAGGTGTTTGACAATGCTATTGCTACGGGTTACACCATTGCATGGGGATCGGATGTAAGTGAGGCAGGTTTCACTCGTGATGGTATTGCTGTACTTCCCGATGATGCAAAAGTGCAAGAGCTTAGTGGTTCGGATATGGCACACTGGTTAAAAATGAAACCTGAAGAGAAAAAATTGAATACCAAGCCACAACCCCAGAAGTGGGCTACTCAAGAAGACCGTCAAGAAGCATACGATAACTGGGAAACGACCGATGATCACGGTATGCAAATTTATGGTACTGCTAAAGATCAAGATGGTAACGAGTATTACATGGTTAAAAACTCATGGGGTAAAACAGGTAAATACGAAGGCATTTGGTATGCGTCAAAAGCGTTTGCCCGTTATAAGACCATGAATATTGTATTGCATAAAGATGCTCTTCCTAAAGCAATTGCTAAGAAACTAGGAATTAAATAGGGCTATTTCTTTTAATAACAAGACCGCTTATTCTGTAAAATATATACAGAGTAGGCGGTTTTTTCAGCTCTTTTTTTCTACCTTTACCGATTAAAGAATGAAAGGATAAAGAGGGCGTTTGTCATGTGTGACTCGATTTGAAATCGTTTGCTTGAAAATCCTTTACAACGTGTTTCGATACTCTTTGTGAGTTTTGTAAACACACTCTTCGGATAAACTGAAAAGGGTGGATTAGCTAGTAGGTCTTGTTCCACCTATTTACTCCTTACACTCGCTGTGTAAGGCTTTTTTTGAGGAGATATCCTCTTTCCAATCCGAATAAGCAATTGTGGCTGTGCTATCTTTCGTGCTCAGTTTATTAAGTGGAAGAAAAAAATAAAATATACAATGAATTACAAATGGAATTATTCACCACCCAACTCTCAAGAGGCAGCTGCTGCAAAGGCACTCTCCAAAGAGTTGGCTATTAGTCCTGTGCTGGGGCAATTGCTGCTTGATCGCGGCATTACTTCGGTCGATGAGGCTAAAAAGTTTTTCCGTCCCAAATTAAGTGATTTGCATGATCCTTTTTTAATGAAGGATATGGAGATAGCCGTAAAGCGACTTAATCAGGCTTTGGTAAACAAGGAGCGTATTTTGGTTTATGGCGATTACGATGTGGATGGAACAACCGCTGTAGCTTTGGTTTATAAGTTCATTCAGCAATTCTATTCCAATATTGATTATTACATTCCCGATCGTTACAACGAGGGGTATGGAGTCTCTATAAAAGGAATAGACCATGCATGCGAAATGGATGTTAAGCTTATCATTGTGCTCGACTGCGGTATTAAAGCAGTCAATGAGATAGCTTATGCTAAAGAGAAGGGAATTGATTTCATTATTTGTGATCATCACGTACCCGATGAGGTGCTTCCTCCTGCAGTCGCTATACTTAACGCTAAGCAGAAAGATTCTACCTATCCTTACGAACATCTATCAGGGTGTGGGGTAGGTTTTAAGTTTATGCAAGCTTTTGCCATGAGCAATGGTATTGATTTCCAAAAACTAACGCCTCTACTCGATTTAGTAGCCGTAAGCGTAGCATCCGATATTGTACCCATTATGGGCGAAAATCGCATCTTGACCCATCACGGTTTGAAGCAACTCAATGCCAATCCGAGTATCGGTTTAAAATCGATCATTGATATCTGTGGCTTGGCCGATAAGGAGATTACAGTCGGTGACATTGTTTTCAAAATCGGGCCTCGCATCAATGCTTCTGGCCGCATTCAGAATGGAAAAGAGGCGGTCGAACTTCTGGTTGAAAAGGATTATGTGGTAGCCCTTGAGAAGGCAAATCAAATTAATCAATACAACGAAACACGCAAGGATTTAGATAAATCGATGACTGAAGAGGCGAATCAAATTGTTGACTGTTTGGAGGGACTTTCAGATCGTCGCTCCATCGTGTTGTTTAATGAAGATTGGCACAAAGGGGTGATTGGCATTGTAGCCTCACGTTTGACTGAGGTATATTACCGACCAGCTGTTGTTTTGACTCGTACAGATGATTTAGCAACAGGTTCGGCGCGTTCGGTTTCGGGCTTTGATGTCTATAAGGCTATTGAGCACTGTCGCGATTTGTTAGAGAATTTTGGAGGCCACACCTATGCTGCTGGCCTCTCTATGAAGGCGGAAAATGTGGAGCTCTTTACGCAACGCTTCGAGGCATTTGTTACAGAAAACATTTTGCCTGAGCAAACGCATGCAGTTATTGATATTGACGCAGTGATACCGTTTAAGGAGATTACCTCTAAGTTTTATGCAGACCTAAAGAAATTTAACCCGTACGGACCCGACAATAGAAAGCCTATTTTCTGCACCAACCAAGTGTATGATTATGGTACTAGTAAGGTTGTAGGAAGGCAACAAGAGCATATTAAGTTGGAGCTGGTCGATAATGAATCGAATAATGTGATGAACGGCATAGCTTTTGGGCAAAGTTCGCAAGCACGTTACATTAAAACCAAACGCTCTTTCAATATTTGTTACACCATCGAAGAGAATACGCACAAGCGAGGCGAGATACAGCTTCAAATAGAAGATATTAAACCCAGCGAATAGCTATACCATTTATCCATAGAGCATGCTTCCCTGTCGAAGAGTGCTCTATGCTTTTTTAGAACCATGACCTATCACGAAATATTAAAACAGTATTGGGGATACGATAACTTTCGAGGCATACAGCAAGAGATTATAGAGAGTATCGGGAGTGGGCACGACACCTTGGGGTTGATGCCTACTGGGGGAGGTAAGTCCATTACCTTTCAAGTGCCTGCACTGGCTAAGGAGGGGGTGTGCTTGGTGGTGACTCCCCTTATTGCACTTATGAAAGACCAAGTGCGTAACCTCCGTGATCGGGGTATAAAAGCGGTAGCTATCTATTCGGGTATGAGCCGTCAAGAGATTCTTGTAGCACTCGAAAACTGCATCTTTGGCAACTTTAAGTTTCTCTACATATCGCCCGAACGACTTGAAACGGAGGTGTTTCAAGCGAAGCTCAAGAGCATGAAGGTGAGTATGATTACTATCGATGAGTCGCACTGTATCTCGCAATGGGGGTATGACTTCCGTCCGGCTTATCTCAACATCTCTTCCATTCGTGAACTTCTTCCCGGTATCCCCGTTCTAGCACTTACTGCAACTGCAACCCCCGAGGTGGTTGTCGATATTCAACAACGTCTTAATTTTAAGGATGCTAAGGTGTTTAGAATGAGTTTTGAACGTTCCAATCTATCCTATATTATTCGCGATACGGAAAGTAAGGAAGAGGAGTTGCTACACATCTTACAGCGTATAGATGGTTGTGCCATTGTTTATACGCGCAACCGCAAACGGACCAAAGAGATTGCACAGTTATTAAGTAACCACAATCAAACAGCTACTTTCTATCATGCGGGTCTAAACAACGATGTAAAGGATCAAAGACAAAAAAGTTGGTTAACGGGCGAAAGCCGTGTAATGGTTGCTACCAATGCTTTTGGTATGGGAATCGACAAGCCCGATGTGCGTGTTGTGATCCATATCGATATGCCCGATTCTCCTGAGGCCTATTTTCAAGAAGCAGGTAGGGCAGGGCGCGATGGAGAAAAAGCCTACGCTGTACTTCTTTTTGCCAAAGGCGATAAGACCATTCTATCCAAACGTGTAACCGATACCTATCCCACGAAGGAGTATATTCGCAAGGTGTACGAAGATGTCAACTTTCATTTCCAAATGGCCATGGGCGATGGGAGAGGTTGTACCTACGCTTTCAATCTCGAGGAGTTTTGTCGTAATTTTAAACACTTTCCGGTACAGGCCGATAGTGCATTGAAAATATTGACTCGGGCTGGTTACCTAGAGTATACCGATGAACAGGAAAATGGCTCGCGTATTCTCTTTACCATTCGTAGGGATGAGCTCTATAAGTTGAGAGACGATGATCCCGATGTAGAACGATTGGTTCATGTTGTGTTGCGCTCCTACACCGGTCTCTTTACCGATTATGCCTATATTAATGAGGATTCGTTGGGGGTGCGTACAGGATTAACCCGCAGGCAGGTGTATGAGATTCTGCTTATGCTAACCCGTCGCCACATTGTGCATTACATTCCCTACAAGAAAACACCCTATCTTATTTATACCCGCGAACGGCAAGATAAAGATAAAATTGTCATATCGAAGGAGGTGTACGAAGATCGAAAAAGTAGCTATGAGAAGCGGATTAAGTCGATGATTACCTATGCTACTGCACAGGATAAGTGTCGCAGTAGAATGCTTCTTTACTATTTTGGCGAAAAGAACGAGCACAACTGCGGACAGTGCGATTACTGTTTACGTAAGCACCACTCCGGAGTAAAACAGGGAGTGTACGAGGAAATCGCCGCTCGCATTCAGGCTACCCTCTCTGAGAAGCCTGCTTCTGCAGCCCAACTTGTACATGATTTAAAGGACATTGCACCTGTAGAGCAGGTAGAACGCGTACTCTCGTTCCTTGTATCCGAAGAGGTGGTTAAGTTAGAAGACGGCAGGGTATCTGTCTAAAACTCTTCATCGCCCTCTTTAATTCTCTAGGTTCGGCCTATGATAAAAGTTTGGAGCCCTATTCAACTCTATTTGAGTTGGATAGGGCTCCAATTTATTTTCTGGAAGTCTGCTTGGTTTTGCAAACGGTAGGTAAGTCCTTTAGCAATCTGTAGAGTGCTTTGCTACTAGAATCTAACTTTATCCTTCCCGTCACATCTTATTTGTGAGAGGTAAGTTCGTCAGCCTCTCTTCCTAATAACTAGCCTTGCAACTGTTTGTGCATAGCAGCCGCTGCTTTTCGTCCATCACCCATAGCAAGGATAACTGTAGCACCTCCGCGTACAATGTCACCACCTGCATAGATGTCCGATATAGAGCTTTGCATCTCCTCATTCACAGTAATGGTTCCCCATTTACCCACTTCCAGTCCAGGAATGGAGCTAGGAACAATCGGGTTAGGCGATACCCCTACACTCACTACCACCAAGTCTACATCGACCGTTTCAATAGCACCTTCGATTGCTTTGGGGCTGCGACGACCTGAAGCGTCAGGTTCACCCAACTCCATTTTCTGAAGCACCATCTGTTTCACACAGCCATTTTCGTCGGCTAAGTACTCGATGGGGTTGTGTAGCGTAAGGAACTCTACCCCCTCTTCTTTGGCATGTTTCACCTCTTCTAGGCGGGCAGGCATCTCTTGCTCCGAACGGCGGTAGATAATCATAGCACGTTCTGCACCTAAGCGACGGGCTGTACGTACCGAGTCCATAGCGGTATTACCGCCACCAATAATGGCTACGTTCTTACCAAAAGTAACCGGTGTATCTGAATCCTCACTCGCTGCATCCATCAAGTTCACGCGAGTCAAGTATTCGTTTGACGACATAATGTTGATGGCATTCTCACCCGGGATATTCATGAAGTTAGGAAGACCTGCTCCCGATGCTACGAAGAACCCTTTGAAGCCTTCTGCTTTCAAATCGTCTACCGTTACAGTTTTACCGATGATGCAATCCTTCACGAACTTAACACCCATGCGCGAGAGGTTCTCAATCTCTACATCGACAATGCTATTCGGAAGACGGAACTCGGGAATACCATATTTCAATACCCCACCAATTTCGTGCAGCGCTTCGAATACCGTTACGTCGTATCCTAGTTTGGCCATATCGCCTGCAAAGGCAAGACCTGCAGGGCCTGAACCCACTACGGCTATTTTAACCCCATTCTTCTCAGCAATTTGAGGAATGCTAATTTGTCCGCTTTCACGTTCATAATCGGCAGCAAAGCGTTCCAAGTTACCGATTGCTACCGCTTCGTGGCCCATTTTAAGGTGAATACACTTTGCTTCACACTGTTTCTCTTGCGGACAAACACGGCCACAAACAGCAGGAAGTGCGCTAGTCTCTTTCAATACCTGAGCTGCCTCAAGGAACTGACCCACTTCGATGTGTTTAATGAAAGTAGGAATGTTGATACTTACTGGGCAACCCTCCATGCAAGTAGGATTGGCACAATCCAAGCAGCGTTTTGCTTCGGTTAATGCTTGCTCCTCTGTAAAGCCTAAGTTTACCTCTTCGTAACGACTGTGTGAACGATATTCGGCATCGAGCTCATTCATGTGTGCACGGGCAATGTTTGTACGCTCTTTCGCTTTCATCGATTTACGTAAGGCTGCACGCCACTCTGCATCTCTACCTGTTGCCACCTCTTCGGCTTGACAAGCTGTAGCGGGAGCCTCTTGCTCTAGTTTGCTCATATCGGCACGCTCAATCTGCTTAAAGGCACCCATACGTTTCAACATCTCGTCAAAATCGACTTGGTGACCATCAAATTCAGGTCCGTCTACACATACAAACTTCGTTTTTCCACCTACTGTGATGCGGCAAGCACCACACATACCTGTACCATCCACCATGATGGTGTTCAGAGATACTTCGGTAGGGATTTCATATTTCTTCGTCAATAGACAAACAAATTTCATCATAATGGCTGGACCAATCGAGAAGCATTTGTTTACCTTTTCGCGTAAGATTACCGACTCTACACCTTGTGTAACCAACCCTTTTTGACCATACGAGCCATCATCGGTCATAATAATTACTTCGTCCGAGCAGGCACGCATCTCTTTTTCCAAGATGATAAGCTCTTTGCTACGACCTGCCAATACGGTGATTACGCGGTTACCAGCTGCTTTAAGCGCTTGTACAATAGGTAGCATAGGTGCTACACCTACACCACCACCGGCACAAACTACCGTACCAAAGTTCTCAATTTCGGTAGCCTTTCCAAGCGGGCCTACTACGTCGGTAATGTAATCGCCTTCGTTCAATGCGCACAAACGGGTAGATGAAAGTCCTACCTCTTGCACCACTAGTGTAATGGTTCCTTTTACTGTATCGGCCTCGGCTATGGTAAGTGGCATGCGTTCGCCTTTTTCGCCTACGCGAACAATGACGAAGTGACCTGCCTTGCGTGATTTAGCAATTAAAGGTGCTTCGATCACAAGTTTTACTACTTTCTCAGAAAAGTACTCTTTCGAAATAATCTTGTTCATTTCAGGATATAGTCAGTTAGTTATTATTTTGTCGGTTGATTATCAATGAGCTAATTGGGTGCAAAACTACAATTTTAATCATTATTAGCCAAACAATCGTTTTACAATTCATCTCTTTCTTACTCTTTCTTTTAGACATGTAAATTGGGGGAATGAGATAACAAAACGTTTGCATACAAAAACTCTCGACTACTTTTTGGTGATAGCAGTCGAGAGTGGTCTGTTTGGTGCAGTTGCACACTTTATAGGGTTTACAAAAACAACTCGACTGTGCTAGTGTAGCGGGCAGTCTTGTTGGGATTGTAATTAGTCAATCATTGTAAATCCGCAGTAAGGAACGAGCACTTCTGGAATGCGAATACCTTCGGGAGTTTGGTGATTTTCCAACAAAGCGGCCATGATGCGTGGTAAAGCTAATGCCGATCCGTTTAAGGTGTGGCAAAGTTCTGTTTTCTTTTCAGCTGTACGGTAGCGACATTTCAAGCGGTTGGCTTGGTAAGTATCGAAGTTCGAAACCGAGCTTACCTCTAACCAGCGTTGTTGCGCTTCTGAGTAAACCTCGAAGTCGAAACAAAGTGCAGCTGTAAAGCTCATATCGCCTCCACAAAGACGCAAAATGCGGTAAGGAAGTTCAAGCTTTTGAATCAAACCCTCTACGTGAGCCAACATCTCTTGGTGTGAAGCTTCCGAGTTCTCGGGTTTGTCGATACGAACAATCTCGATTTTAGAGAATTCGTGTAGGCGGTTCAAACCACGTACATCTTTACCATACGAACCTGCTTCGCGGCGGAAACATTGTGTGTATGCACAGTTCTTAATAGGCAACTGTTTCTCATCTAGAATAACGTCGCGGTAGATGTTTGTAACAGGCACTTCGGCTGTAGGAATAAGGTATAAATCATCTACTGTACAGTGGTACATCTGTCCCTCTTTGTCGGGAAGTTGTCCAGTTCCAAAACCTGAAGCTGCATTTACAACCGTTGGAGGAATAATCTCTTCGTAACCCGATTTGTACGCTTCATCCATGAAGAAGTTAATCAAGGCACGTTGCAAGCGCGCTCCTTTACCTTTGTATACAGGGAAACCTGCACCCGTAATTTTAACCCCTAAGTCGAAGTCGATTAGGTCATATTTCTTAGCCAAATCCCAGTGAGGAAGTGCACCTTCGTGTAACTCAGGACGTACCCCCCCCTCACGTTCTACCACATTCTCCTCGGGAGTTTTACCTGCAGGTACTCCTTCGTAAGGAAGGTTAGGGATGGTGAATAGCACATTTTGAAGCTCTTCGCTCGCCTCATCCATAGCTGTTTGAAGTGATTTGCTTACCTCTTTGATCTCGGCTACTCTATTTTTAGCAGCTTCGGCTTCCTCTTTCTTACCCTCTTTCATGAATTGTCCGATGGATTTCGAAAGTGCATTTACCTCTGCTAAGTTTTTATCGAGCGAGTTTTGTGCATTACGTCTTTTATCGTTACAAGCAATCGCTTGGTTGATGGTAGCCTCTGCCTCTTTGAAATTCTTCTTGGCCAATCCTTTGAGTACCGCTTCGGTATTCTCTGTAATTTGTTTAATGGTAAGCATATCTATTCTTTAGTTTTGGATATTTCTTTAATTGAAGGGCAAAGATAAGTAAAAAAGAGATACGCTACTTTGGTAGGCTCAAAAAAGTGCATTAGGTTCGTAGGTATAAAAAGAGAGGCCCTTCCTAAATAAGGAAGAGCCTCTTTAATCTTTTGTATTACGTATTTAATTACGCTTCAACAGCAGGAACAACAGAAACGAATCTCTTGTCGTTGCGACCTACTTTGAATGATACTGTTCCATCTACAAGTGCGAACAATGTGTGGTCTACACCCATACCGATGTTTTCACCTGGGTGAAATTCAGTACCTCTTTGACGGATGATGATGTTACCTGCTTTGCAAGTTTGTCCACCAAAAATCTTTACGCCTAATCTTTTGCTTGCTGATTCACGGCCGTTCTTAG
>JBOFRN010000147.1:0-104337 GCA_051651025.1 Phocaeicola sp. | reverse complement strand
TTTGCCTTCTCTACCTTACTAGGCTGGGCCTATTATGGCGAAAAGTCCATCGAATACCTAGGGGGTAGCCGCCTTATTAAGTACTACCGAATGCTCTGGATAGTGGCTGTATTTATAGGTTCTATCATTAACCTTGCTTTGGTTTGGGCCATAGCCGATAGCATGAATGCCCTTATGGCTATACCTAACTTAATCTCCTTGTTGCTGCTTTCGAATGTGGTGGTAAAAGAGACACGAAAATATCTCTGGGAGGATCGGTTGGATGAAGTGGCCCCCGAGGAGATGGAGTCATAGGTTAGCCAATGCCCCTAAGAGATCTCGGCTTCTTTGGGAATTTATCGACTTTGCTCTTTACCTTCTAAACCCTCTTTCTATAGCTGCTTTCCTCCTTTAAATAGAACAATCTGTTTCGATAAATGGGGCATTGCTCTGATCAAGAATCTTGTTTCTATTTAACTTTCCCTATCTTTGTATAAGGTAAACAGGCATGAGATAGATAGAACCTTTTAGTAAAATATAAGAGAACATGAAACGAATCATTATATTAGGTGCCACATCGGGCATCGGACAAGCTTTAGCAGAGCACTATGCAGAGCGTGATACACGCATTGCCATCCTAGGACGCAGAGAGGAGAACCTACAAGCCATTGCCTCTGCTCATCCCGATAAATACCTTGCAGCCGTTTGCGATATAACCGACGTGGTGCAGTTGCCCATCTGCCTCGATAGAGTGGCAGAGGCATTGGGTGGAGTCGATCTCTTTATCGTCTCTTCGGGCACTGGAACCCGAAACCCGGAGCTGCTCTACGCCAAAGAGGAGCCGGCTCTGCTTACCAATGTAGTAGGGTGGACTTGTGCTGTAGATTGGGGCATGAAACAATTTGAGAAACAAGAATATGGACACTTAGTCACTATCAGTTCAGTGGCTGGTACGCGAGGAAATGCCGTGGCTCCTGCTTACAGCGCTAGCAAAGCATTCCAAATAAGTTATATGGAGGGTATGCGACAAAAAGCACAGAAGCTTGAGGGAAGCATCTTTACCACCGATGTGCGTCCAGGTTTTGTTGATACTGCTATGGGACAAGGGCCTAAAGTGTTCTGGGTTGCTTCTGCAGAGAAGGCTGCTAAACAGATTATCCGTGCAGTCGATAGACGCCAATCGGTAGTCTATGTTACCCGCCGCTGGCGCTGGGTGGCTTGGGTCTTTAAGCGTATTCCGAATTTTATTTACGATCGTTTGGGGTAGAGAAGGCTCTATCAAGAGGAGCGACCGATTGGTAACATGGAATGAGAGTGAAGCTTAAGCCAAGCGGTTTATCAGCTATGGTTTAAAGAAAAACAGGAAGGCTTGCAACTTTACAAAGGAGTGGATACGTCTAACTAAACTCTTCTTTGGGGAGCTTTTGTGTGTCTACTCTTTAGCGAAGAGATTGAGAAGTGTAGACTACGTCTATGCAAAACAACCGCTGTGACAGATATCTGTTACAGCGGTTGCTTCTATAGATTGTACCCTTTGATACTCTTTCTTACTATTTATAGTAGGAGTGCTTCCATTGTAATAGGAGTGTTTCAAATTTCCTTATACACCTGTAAAGCCTCTCTCTTAAATATTAGGTGTTTCCCATTTCTTCGTCTCTGTACAAGAGAGGTTAACGGTTTGGTCACCGCATTTAATCAAGAAAGCACCTTTCTCCAGAATCCATTTGCCATCGTAACCTACGAAAGCTAGATCGCTTGCTTTAAGTGTCATCGTTACGGTTTTCGTTTCGCCTGGTTTCAATTCTACCTTCTCGAAGTTGCGTAGGCGGATGTTGTCGGGACTGAGGCTAGCTACTAGATCGCGTGAGTAGAGCAATACACTCTCTTTACCGGTTACTTTACCCGTGTTCGTAACGTCGACTGTAAATGTAAGTTCGTCTTTCGGAGTAAATTCGCTCTTGCTTGCTTTAAGATTGCTATAAGCGAAGGTCGTGTAGCTCAATCCGAAACCGAAAGGCCACTGTACATCCATTACTGAATCGTAGTTGTAGTTACCATCCATCTGGCCTACGTTCTCACAAGGTTTGTAATCGTATGTAGCCAAAGAGTTGATTAAACGGGGGTAAGTAAATGGAAGTTTACCGCTAAAGTTTGCATCGCCTGCAAGTAAATTTGCGAGTGCATCGCCACCGTAGTTGCTAGGAAGCATTACATTGACTACCGCTTTTGCCAACGGTTCAATCTCGTTGATAATTCGTGGGCGACCTTGATTTAACACCATAACAATTGGTTTACCCGTAGTTCCTAGTGCTTTTACCAGATCCTTTTGGTTGCTGGATAGGTTCAAATCAGTCAAGTTACCTGGAGTTTCGCAGTATGAATTTTCACCGATACAAGCGATGATGATATCGGCTTTGGCTGCAGCAGCAACCGCTTTCTCAATCTCAGGTGTATGTTCTTCCCAGTACAGACCTTCGTTGTTATACAGCACACCGGGTTCGTAAATAATGTTTTCTTTACCAAACTTGTTGCAAAGTGCTTCGTAAATGGTGTTGTAAGCTTCTGCATACTTATCGACATCTTTCCCTTGCCAAGTATAACTCCAACCACCGTTTAACGAACGCATAGAGTTTGCATTAGGGCCCGTCAATAAGATTTTAGTACCTTTCTTTAAAGGAAGTAGGTTATCTACATTCTTCAACAATACTTCCGACTCTTCTGCCGCTTGTAAGGCATCCTTCGCAAAATCGGCGCAAGCAAACTTATCGTAAGGTTTAATGTCCCAAGCAGGTTGATCAAACAAGTTCAAACGGAATTTTAGACGCAATACACGTGCTACTGCATCGTTGATACGCTCCATAGAGACCTCGCCTTCATCGACCAACTCTTTCAAGTATTCGCAGAAACTTACCTCGTAAGGAACCATAGACATATCGACCCCCGCATTGATTGACATTTTGATGGCCTCTTTTTTGCTTTCGGCTACGTGGTCACGGCTGTGTAGGTTGTTAATGTCTGCCCAGTCGGTAACAATCATACCATCCCAGTTCAAATCTTCTTTCACCCATTCAGTAAGCAGCTCTTTGTTGGCGTGAAACGGCATGCCATTGTCTATTCCCGAGTTCACCATCAATGAAAGGGCCCCTGCACGGATACACGCTAAGAAGGGAGCAAAATGCTTTTCGCGCATATCGCTGCGTGAGATTGAAGAGGGAGTGCGGTCTTTACCCGATACAGGCACACCATAGCCCATGAAGTGCTTCAAACAAGCAGCTACATTATTGGGACCAATATTATTTAAATCTTCGCCTTGGAAACCTTTTACAGCCTCTACCGCCATTGCTACATTTACATAGGTATCTTCGCCAAAACTCTCCCACATACGAGGCCAACGTGGATCGCGCCCTAAGTCCATAACCGGAGCATAGGTCCATGGAATACATCCTGCTTTGGTTTCGTATGCCGATATTTGCGAGCCACGACGTACCAACTCCCGATTAAACGTAGCCGCCATGTTAATACCTTGTGGGAAGTAAGTCGCATCCAGCGTATAGGTTGCTCCGTGAATTTGGTCCACACCATAAATACAAGGAATACCCATCGTCTTCATCGACTTGGCTTGTAAATCTGTAATAAGTTCTGCCCAAGTCTCTTTGGTTTGAGCCACACTTAAGGGTACATTTAGGATTGAGCCTACTTTGTACTTTCCAATTACCTCCTCAACCTTAGCTGGATCTAATTTAAACTTGTTTGGACTGCTAAAATCGGTAATCACGTCGATGGTTATCTCACACATCTGTCCAATTTTCTCTTCAAGGGTCATCTTCTTGAGAAGAGCCTCTATTTTGGCTTCAATTGCCGGATCGGCTGGTATTGCAGGTGGAACCTGTTGCGCGTTTGCAGTAAGCAAGCTACTTGCACAAACCATAGTAGATAAGATTAGTTTTTTCATACAAATACTAGATTGATTAAAATTGTACTTCTCCAAGAATCGTACATGGGCAAAGATAACTCATTTTATCTCCTGTAGGATAATGTTATTTTAGCAAAATCCAACACTTATGCACGATTAATAGGAGCAAAAATAGCTTTTATTTGCATACTTTGAAAGCACAAACCCGCCCCTAAAACATTTGGTTATTGAAAGGAATACATTATATTTGTAAATCAACAAAACAATACCCTGTATGAAACATTTGAAACTAGAAATAGAACTTATTTCTTGTAGTTATGACGAGCTTTCTTTGGAAGAACAAGCACTAATAGATGCTGCTAAGGAGGCTACAAAACGAAGCTATGCACCCTATTCTCGCTTTTCTGTAGGTGCAGCTGCGCTCTTAGCGAATGGGGTAATGGTTACTGGGAGTAATCAAGAGAATGCTGCTTATCCCTCGGGTACTTGTGCAGAACGGACTACCCTTTTCTATGCCAATTCGCAATACCCAGACCAAGCTGTCAAAACATTGGCAGTAGCTGCCTATACAGCAGGCGATTTTTTAGAATCCCCCATCCCGCCTTGTGGCGCTTGTAGACAAGTGTTGCTTGAGACCGAGAAGCGTTATGGTAGTCCGATGCGAGTCCTGCTTTACAGTAAAAATGAAATCTATATTTTACAAGGAGTGGGTGCACTCTTACCCCTCTCTTTCGATAGTAACTATTTAAAGACCTAAATAGCAAAAAGCATGATATTAAAGGAGCTCATTCATTGTTTTGAATGAGCTCCTTTTCTTGTGCAATTTCTGGTTTTTAGGCTTTTAAATGCCAATATAAAACAAATGATACCCCTCTTCAAAACATTCCGCACCCCTATGTTGACTAAATTACAACCTTTGTAAAACATATTTTGATGTTCTGTATAGGTCAATGTCTTACTTTTGCAACAGTTCTTTACAACTTGAACAGAAACTTTTATAAACCCTAAAACTAATAAATCATGAGAAAAACATTTTTCGGTAGATGTACAGATGTACATTTTTATCGCATAGCTTGGATGCTTCTCCTAGTGCTATCGACTACCGGTTCACTTTGGGCCAATCCGTCTCAAGAAAAGATGCTATCGGGCATTGTTGTTTCATCGGTAGACGGTGAGCCACTCATTGGAGTCGGTGTGCAGATAGAGGGGACTACATTAGGCACCATTACCGATTTTGATGGTAAGTTCTCTCTCTCAGTTTCCCCCAATCAAACCTTACTCTTCTCTTACATTGGTTACATTTCTCAATCCGTTACAGTAACTACTCAAACCACCTTGAATATCTCTTTGAAAGAGGATACAGAAACGCTCGATGAGGTAGTGGTCGTAGGATACGGTGTGCAGAAAAAGAAACTGGTAACGGGGGCTACCGTTCAGGTAAAGGGTGAAAATATTGCGCGCCTTAATACAAATAACCCTTTGCAGGCCATGCAAGGACAGACTCCTGGGGTGAGCATTAGTTCAACATCGGGACAACCCGGTGCTGATATGAAAGTAACCATTCGCGGTTTAGGTACTGTCGGTAACTCAGGCCCCCTCTACCTTATTGATGGGGTAGGTGGCGATATCTCTACATTGAATCCTTCTGATATTGAATCTATTGATGTGTTGAAAGATGCTGCTTCGGCTGCTATCTATGGAGCACAAGCTGCCAATGGGGTAGTACTTATTACTACCAAGTCGGGTAGAGAAGGTAAAGCAGTAGTCTCTTTCGATGGTTATTACGGTATACAATCGGCTGCACGTAAGGTGGAACTATTGAATGCGAAGCAATACCAAACCATCATGGATGAGCAGGCATTGAACTCAGGATCGAGCATGTACGATTGGAGCTCTTACAAAGATGCCTACGATGCCAATGGAAACTTGGTAGATACAAACTGGATGGATGCCATGCTAGAAGATAATGCCAAAACTGAAAGCTATACCTTAGGTATTACAGGTGGCTCAGCAAGTACTACGTATGCACTTTCATTGGGCTATATGAGTCAAGAAGGTATTGTAGGAGGATCGGACGTATCGAACTACGAGCGTTACAACTTCCGTATCAACTCGGAGCACAAACTATTTAAAGATCTATTAAAGGTAGGTGAACAGGTAAGCTTCGTTTATAAAATGAACAATGGGGTAGATGTAGGTAACCAATACAATAATACATTGCGCAGTGCATTTGCTGCTACACCGTTGACTCCTATCTATGCACAAGATGGTTCTTACTACAGCACAGACAACTCGGACTGTTGGTACGATGGCGATGGAAACCCATACGGACAGATGATGACCTATACCAATAACGAAAATAAAGCTGCTACCTTCTCAGGTAATGTATATGCAGAACTTCAGCCTATTAAGAACTTAAAGATTCGTACCGTTTTTGGTGCCGTGTATGGTTCTTCTGAATATCGTAGTTTCTCGCCTATTGGTAAATTCTCTAAATACGATACAAGCCACACTTACACCCGTGTAAGCCAAAATATGAACCACAGCTTGGGAATGACTTGGACCAATACCGCTTCGTACGCTTTCCAATTAAATGAACACGCATTCGATGCTTTGTTAGGTATGGAATCTTACCGCTACGAGGGAACTTATGTGGGTGCAAGCTCTGGTTACTTGAAAGAGGGATTCGATGATTGGAATCACGCTTTTGTAAACAATGGTACA
Source organism: Phocaeicola sp. (assembly GCA_051651025.1). Classification (GTDB taxonomy): domain Bacteria; phylum Bacteroidota; class Bacteroidia; order Bacteroidales; family Bacteroidaceae; genus Phocaeicola. The sequence goes on along the minus strand of JBOFRN010000147.1, from coordinate 97,721 downwards.
GCCACTAGCCAAGACAACGGACTTTATGCCAATGGTAACCCACACGATTTAGATCGTCGCGTCTCTTACTTTGGTCGTTTGGGATGGAACTTTAAAGAGACCTATATGATTAATGCTACCTTGCGTCGCGATGGTTCATCGAAATTTGCTCGTGGCAATCGTTGGGGGATGTTCCCCTCTGTATCGGCAGGTTGGACCCTGACGAATGAATCATTTATGAAGAATACACAAAGCTGGTTAGACTTCTTGAAGATTCGTGCCAGCTGGGGACAAGTAGGTAATCAAAACATCTCTAACTACCAATATACAGCACCAATTAAAACAGACCATACTTATTATATATTTGGTAACCAATATGGCGCCGATGCACAATCAGGTTATTGGGGAGCCTACCCAAGCCGTTTGGCCAATGAAAATGTAAAATGGGAGACTTCAGAGCAGTTGAATGTGGGTATCGATGCACGTTTCTTGCAAAGTCGTTTGGGCTTGAATGCTGATTTCTATGTAAAAACAACCAAAGATTGGTTGGTACAGGCACCTATTTTAGCTACAGCGGGAACGGCTGCGCCTTTCATTAATGGGGGTGATGTAAAGAATACAGGGCTAGAGTTGGCATTGACTTGGAATGACCGTGTAGGTGCGTTAAACTACAACCTAGGTGTAAATGGAGCCTACAACAAGAACGAAGTAGGTAACATTCCTACCGAAGATGGTATTATTCATGGATCAACGAATCAATTGTACGATAACTCACCCGAGTTTTATAGAGCCGAGAATGGCCATGCGATTGGTTACTTCTGGGGATACAAGACAGATGGTCTTTTCCAAAATAAACAAGAAATTGCCGATTGGAAAGCAGCCAATAAAGGAATTCTGCAAGCCGATCCTCAGCCAGGTGATGTGAAGTATGTAGATGTAAACAACGACGGTATTATCAATGATAGCGATAAGGTAGACTTAGGTAATGGTATGCCCGACTTTACATTCGGTTTCAACGTAGGGTTTGATTACAAAGGTTTCGATTTCTCAATGGTTGCATCGGGTATGGTAGGTAACAAGATTGTGCAATCGTACCGCAACCATGCCAATAAAGTAGCGAACTACACGACCGAAATCTTAGACCGATGGACCGGTGAGGGCACTTCGAACAAAATTCCTCGGGTAACAGATACCAACATCAACTGGCAATTCTCTGATTTGTATGTACACAATGGCGATTTCTTGCGCATTAGTAACATTACAGTTGGTTACGACTTTGCCAAACTTATTGGCATCAGAGCCATTAGTCAAGCTCGTTTTTATGCACAAGTACAAAACGCATTCACCTTTACTAAATACAACGGTATGGATCCAGAAATTGGATACGGTACAGATGGTTGGGTATCGGGTGTTGACTTAGGATACTATCCTCGTCCACGTACTATTCTTTTTGGTGTAAACCTTAAGTTCTAACCTTGAATCTTCGAAAATATGAAAACAAATTATTTAAAAACCGTGCTATTTGCATTTGCTCTATCGGGAGGAATCTTTACCTCTTGTTCGGAGAGCTTTTTAGACATAGAATCACTTACTGAATCATCGACCGGTAACTTTTACAAATCAGAGAGTGACGCCTATCGTGCACTCTTGGGTTGCTACGATGGTTGGCAAGTTACCTCCTCAAATACAGCTGTAGGCTTCTACTTAGCCTCTCAAGTAATGGCCGATGAGTGCTTTGGTGCTACCGGTTACACCGATGGTAGAAACTACCAAGCCATTGACCGCTTTGATATTTCACAATCCTCTTCGGACCTTAATATCTATGAGCAAGATTGGATTAACTACTATGCAGCAATCTATCGTTGCAATGAATTGATTGTGAATGAAGAGCAAATTGCTTGGAACAGCGAAGCCACTCGAGGTACTTACATGGGAGAATGTCGAGCACTTCGTGCCATTCTTTACTTCGATATGGTTCGTTTGTGGGGAAACATTCCGTTGCTAACAGCACCCAACAGTGGAAATATAGAGCAAGCCAGTGCTGATGAAGTATATGAAGTGATTATAGCCGACTTAAAATATGCGGCTCAAAACATTCCGGCAAGCGCTTATCCAAAGAGCAATGCGGCACAAAACGATGGCCATATTACTCCCTTCGCTGCCCAAGCATTGTTGGCTAGAGTCTATCTATTCTATACCGGATACTATGGAAAAGAGCCTGCAGGTATTACTCGAAGCGAGGTTCTTCAAGGATTGGAAGAGTTTATTGCTGCCGCTCCTGCCGAAGGGTATGCTCTTATTCCAGAGTATAAAAACTTGTGGCGTGCAGCTTCTACCTCTTGGGAGAGCGACGGGCAAGGTGGTTATCGTATGATAGAAACCTATGCAGGTGATGGACATGCTGAAACAGTATTGGCACAAAAGTTTAACTACACGCAGAACTACGATGGCGATTTAGATGGTAATCGTTGGTTGGTAATGATGGGAGTTCGTAATGTTAGCAATGCACCCTATGGCCGAGGTTGGGGATCGTGTACAGTACACCCCAAGGTGGTAGATGGTTTTGCACAAGGTGATAACCGTTTAACTGCTTCGGTGATTGATTTAACGAAAGAAGGGTTTACAACCCTCGAAGGTTTTGAAAAATCGCACCTTCGAGACCAGCGTGAATATACGGGGTATACCGTAAAGAAATATACCCCCCTGTCTAAATGGGTGAAAGACGAAGCTTCGGGTAAATGGAACTTGATCGATGAGGTAGATGGATTGGGTGAAGGCGACTTCCAAACCTCGCAATACCAGGATTTCATTGTAATGCGCTATGCCGATGTGCTTCTTATGGCAGCCGAATTGGGTAGCCCCAATGCTACAGACTATCTGAACCAAGTACGCCGTCGGGCCTATACATCGGAAGGGGGAGTAGCCTCTAACTTTAGAGAGGTTGAAGCTACCACAGCAGCCATTCAAAATGAGCGTATGCTAGAGTTCGCTTTTGAAGGACAACGCTATTGGGACTTGTTGCGTCAAGGAGTGAGTAGTGCTGCTACGCAATTGACCGAAACGGGTGTCAATGTATTGAGTGGTGGATCAGCCGATCAGGTGGTGATTCAGGCTTCGAACTTCCAGGCAACACAAGGTTTGTCGCAAATCCCTTACAACCAAATTACATTGTCAAACGGTGTATTGAAACAAAATGCCGGTTGGTAAAACCTTTTAAATCAATCAATATGAAAAAGATATATAACAATATAGTGGTTCTCTTGATGATGGCTTGCACGCTATTTGCCTGCTCGCCCGACAAGTATGAACTAGGAGATATGGATCTCACTCGTGATGATTTGGTAGAGGGCATTGCCTTTCAGATTGTTCACGATGCTACGAATCCTAATATTGTTTACTTGGAGAGTAAACTAAGTAGCCAGTATACCGTTTTGTGGGAACATCCACAAGGGCGTAGCCAAGAGAATAGAGTAACCTTACGCATACCTTTTGAGGGAGAATACAATGTAACCTTTGGTGTTCAGACTCGTGGAGGTGCTGTGTATGGTGTGCCTGCTACATTTACAGTAGCCGATTTCTGTGCTGAGTTTGTAAACGATGAACTTTGGACGCTACTTACAGGTGGTGTAGGAAGCTCTAAGACTTGGTTGATGGATGTAGATGCAGAGGGTGTATGCCGTTACTTCTCAGGCCCCCTTCATTTCTACGGTACGGACGATTGCTGGGACAATATAACCGCTGGTCAAACCCTTCCCGATGGATCTGATAGCTGGAGCTGGGCAGCCGACTGGGCAGGCAATGGATCGTGGTTATTTGGTAGCACAGGTGCGATGGACTACGGAAGCATGACTTTCGATTTGGTGAATGGTGCCAACATTACAGTAGTAGATAACTACAACAACCGTACAACGGTAGGAACGTTCTTGCTGGATACAGACAATCATACCATGCGTATGACCGATGCAGGGATTCTTCACGATCCAGGTCGTGATGCCATTGTAACGCAATGGGGAAATATTAAAGTGCTCTCTCTTACTGCCAATGCCATGCAGTTGGGTGTGATTCGTGATAACGATCCCAGCGAAGGTCCTTGCTTGTTGGTGTACAATTTTATATCGGAAGATTACAAAAACAACTGGACTCCAGCTCAAACGGAAGATCCTAAACCCGAACTACCTGATGGTTGGCAAGAGGATATCAGCCAAGTGGTAACTAGCACCATTGTTTGGAAGCTCTCTGCGGATAACCCATTTGATTGGGCCACCTTGTATGGAGAACGTATGAATGGCTTCCAAAGCATGAGCGACTATCCAGATTGGTGTACACCTAACTCACAAGCTTCGAATGTAACGTTAACACTTGACAGTCGCAACTCTGTTTATGCAATTGCACTTCCTGATGGAACCGAAGTAGAAGGAGCCTATACCTTGGATAGCGAGGGTATCTATACCTTCGATAATGGATTGGCTTCCTACATTATTGGTAGCGATTGGGTGAACTTTACCGCTTCCAGCGATAATCAATTACGTGTACTTTCGTACGAAAAGAATACCTCGGGTATTATTAGCGATTTGTGGTTAGGCCTGCCCGAGTTAGATGGTAGTGGCAAGGTATATCAATACATGGCTTATCACTTTGTTGCACAAATGGATGAACCTCAAACAGTTACTTACGAATCTAGAGCCTCTTACTTTGATCAAGGTTGGTCATTCACTGAAAGTAACTATGTAGGTATTTCTAAAGATGGCACCTATACGTATACTATTACAGGAAGCAATGACAGCCCACAAGGTTTCTTCTTCGATGTATTCTCTATTCAGAAAGAGTACCCCAATGCTTCACTTGAATTAGTAAGTGTAGTGGTAGATGGTAGTGCCCTTAGTTTCGATCCTGAATTGGTAAACTATTGCGAAGGCGATAACGAAGGCGATGCTCGTATTTATATTTACAATCCTTGGGCAGGCGATGGACAAGCATTTACGATGGATCAGTTTGCCTACCAATCATCGATTGAGGTCAATGTAAAGGTCTCTTTCAACGAATAACAAATGCTAATTAAATAAAGACGAATGAAACAATTTAGACCATACAGCTTTCTGTGGATGGTGTTAACCACTCTCATTCTACTCTCTTGCTCCGATAAGGAGCAAGAAGAGTTGGGAGAACTACAGATAAGCAAAGAACAGATTCAGATTGCAAAAGAGGGTGGCGAGGAGTGGCTCTATGTGCAATACGGTGCTTCTGTAACCGTAACAAGTGACCAATCATGGTGTAGTGTTACCCAAGAGAACTCCACTTCGCAAACCACGCGTCGATACAAAGTGGCTGTATCGAGTAATCCTACTACCGATGTACGTAGTGCTACGGTTTCGGCCACTGGTGGCGGCGTGTCTAAGCAACTTATCGTAACACAAGCAGGCGCCACCTCTTTCATCATTGAGCAGAAAGCTTTCGAGGTGAGCTGTGACGGCGAAACCATCGAAGTAAAGATAACCACTTCCGGTAATTATACCATTGATATTACTCAGAAGGAGTGGATTAGCCAAGCTACTTCACGTGCAGTCACTCAAGCTACTGAGCGCTTTGTAATTGCGCCAAACCCAATGAATGAGTCACGCAGCGGTACCATTACCTTTACCATGGCCGATATTACCGAACAAGTAACCCTTACGCAAGCAGGTATGGAGGTTCCTGAGCCCGATAAAACTGGAATGGATAACGATGCTACTGCACTTGTGAAGAATATCTTTATGGGTTGGAACTTGGGAAATACCATGGAGGTTCCTGGCGGTGAAACGTTGTGGGGCAATCCATTAACTACCCAAGCAATGATGGATGCGGTAAAAGCATCGGGCATTAATGCGGTACGTATTCCTTGTGCATGGGATAGTTACTTGGAAGATCAAATCAATTATAAAATTAAAGATTCGTGGTTGGCACGTGTGAAAGAGGTGGTAGACTATTGCGTAAGCAATGAGATGTATGCCATCTTAAATATCCACTGGGACGGCGGATGGTTGGAAGAGAATCCATTCTATGCAGTACAAGAGGAGAACAACCGCAAGCAACGCATTCTGTGGACTCAAATTGCTTCGTACTTCCGCGATTACAACGAGTACTTAATCTTTGCGGGAACCAATGAGGTACGTGCCGATTATGGTACACCTAGTGCCGAGAATATTGAAGTGCAACTATCGTACAACCAAACGTTTGTAGATGCTGTACGCGCTACTGGAGGTAAGAACTACTGGCGTAACTTGGTAGTACAAACCTACAACACAGAAATTAACCACGGGGTAAATCATTTTAGAATGCCTACCGATGCTACTCCTAACCGCTTAATGGTAGAGGTTCACTACTACGAACCAAGTACCTACTGCATTCTTGATGAAGATGCGGACTGGGGAAAAGCACTCTACTTTTGGGGAAAAGATTACGAACAATACGCTACGGGTGAGTACGAAGGTCGCTGGAGCGGCGATATGGGCGAAGAGTATATGATAGGGCAGTTCCAAAAGATGAAGAGCACTTTCGTCGACAATCATATACCCGTCATCTTGGGCGAGTTTGCTCCGATGCATCGTACTCTTCAAGGATCAGTAGCCCAAGAAGCACACAATGCTTCCCGATGTTATTACACCCAGTTCTTAATTGAACAAGCGAAGAATCACGGATTGGCCCCTTTCTTCTGGGACATTGGTATTAACAATCAAGGCATTTTTGCACGTGGCAATACGATGCAACCCAATCAACAGCTGCTTGATGCTGTATGGGTTGGTGCCAATGCAGGGGTTTATCCCTATTAAATGAAGATAAAATAGGTCGTTGTTTTTTATGAAGGTTTCTCAATAGGAATCGTTTTTCGGAGTAACTGGCGAATAGCCTTTTCGATTGTTTGTTTATTGAGAGGTGTTTAAAAGGTGATTGGCAGGTGTCAAGTAACCTTTTAAGCACCTTCCAAACATCCATAAAAGCCATTTTTAGTGACTGTTATGACCTATTTTAGCGCACTTTTTTTCGCTATTTGCTGTTTAAATAGATAGACCATCGTTGGGATATTTTCCCTTTTTGCTGTCACTTTTTCTAATAGCTTTGATACTTGTTTAACCCTTTAATTTAATTCAATATGAAACGACTTCTTGTAAAAGCATGCACGCTTCTTCTATTTGCATTTTCTGCACTCGCTCAAGGATATAAGAATCCAGTCATTCCTGGTTTCTATCCCGACCCTAGTGTTTGTAGGGTAGGGAGCGACTATTACCTAGTAAACAGTACCTTTCACTACTTTCCTGGGGTTCCTCTGTTTCATAGCAAGGACCTTGTAAACTGGCAACAAATAGGCAACTGCCTTTCTAGAGAGTCACAATTGATGCTAAAAGATTGCTACCCATCGGGTGGAATCTATGCTCCTACCATTCGTTACCACGAAGGTACGTTTTACATGATAACTACCAACGTGAGCGATAAAGGAAACTTCTATGTGCACACGCAAGATCCGCAGGGTGAGTGGTCGGAGCCCATTTGGTTGGAGCAGGGTGGGATAGACCCCTCTCTCTATTTTGAGGGTGATAAATGTTACTTTACCTCCATTCCGGGTGGCGGAATCTCCATCTGCGAAATCGATATCAAGACCGGTAAGCAATTGACCGAAACACGTAAAATCTGGAATGGTACAGGCGGACGTTATCCCGAAGGTCCCCATATCTATAAGAAAGAGGATTGGTACTACTTGTTAATTGCCGAGGGGGGTACTGAGTATGGACATCAAGTAACCATAGCGCGTAGTCGCGATATTTATGGTCCCTACGAGGAGAATCCAGCCAATCCGATTATGACTCACTTTTGTATGGAGGGGCAAGCCAATCCGATTCAAGGTATTGGGCATGCCGATTTTGTGGAGGCACACGATGGTAGCTGGTGGGTGGTCTGTTTGGGCTTTCGTCCGCAATCGGGTTCGCATCATCTACTGGGGCGTGAAACGTTTCTTGCACCTATGACGTGGGATAAAAATGCCTGGCCCGTAGTGAATGGAAACGGGATTATTCATCTCGATATGGATGCTCCTACACTTCCGCTCACTCCTTTGAAAGAGAAACCTACAAAAACGTTTTTCAAGGCCGAAAAACTGGGACCTGAGTGGAACTATCTTTATAACCCTCTAACTGCTAACTACTCCTTGAGTGAGCGTACGGGTTACCTGCGCTTAAAACCAACGACTATACATGTAGATGGTTGGGGAAGTCCTACTTTCGTTGGGCGTCGTCAGCAGCACATTGAATGTGTAGCCACTACCGCTGTAGAGCTTACGAATGCTGCCACAGGCGATGAGGCTGGACTAACGACCTACATGACTCACCAGTATCATTACGACATTTCGGTAAAGCAATTGGCCGATGAGAAACAAGCCATTACCCTTTACTATCGTTTGGGCGCTATGGGGCACATAGAGAAAGAGGTGATTTTACCTAAGGGAAAAGTCTACTTGCAGGTGCGAGCCGATACCGATTACTACCACTTCTACTACGCTACCGACAATCAAACCTTTCACAAATTGGGTAAGATGGATGTACGTTTCTTAAGCAGCGAAACGGCTGGTGGATTTACAGGCATCTACTTTGGTCTCTACGCAGCTTCAAAAGAGGAGAGTCAGGGTGCGGCCGACTTTGAATGGTTTGAGTATACCTATTAGTAAACAATAGGAACTATTCTTCTAAAAGCCTAAAGCTATTCTTGTGTATGGCCTGAACTATTCTTTAATTTCTGACAGCAATTGTCTGATTTCTGTCAGAAATTAGTTAATCTCTGTCAGAAATTAGACAATTTTCGACAAAAATTAGAGAATACAAAAGCTCAAATAGAAGAATAGGAACGGCCGTTGGTAAGAATTGATCCTCATGTTTCAAATAAAATAGGTTGTGGTAGACAAAATAGAGTAAACTAAAACAAGAAGAATGACAAATAAAATGACCTTAGCCCTTTACGGGCTCTTATCAGTAGGCGCGGTATGGGCACAATCTGCACCTGCTCTGATGCCATCAACAGCAGTGCTTTCCGAAACCCTTCTCCCCATCTATCTTGACGATTCGAAGGGGATGGAAGAGCGTATTGAAGATGCATTGGCACGCATGACACTCGAAGAGAAGATTGCTGTTATCCATGCCCAATCGAACTTTACAACGCCCGGCGTACCCCGCTTGGGGATACCCGATATCAAGATGACCGACGGTCCTCATGGGGTAAACCGCGAGTTGGAGTGGAACGGATGGGAGAGTGCCGGTTGGACCAACGATGCCGCTACTGCCTTTCCTGCCATGACCTGTTTGGCAGCAACCTTTAATCCCGAACTATCGTTTAAGTTTGGTGAGGCCATTGGCCAAGAGGCGCGTTACCGCGGCAAAGAGGTACTGCTCGGTCCTGCCCTGAACATTTTCCGTACCCCTGCCAACGGACGCAGCTTTGAGTACATGGGTGAAGATCCCTATTTGGTATCGAAAATGGTGGCCCAATATGTAATTGGTGTGCAGCAGAGTGGAGTAGCGGCCTGTATCAAGCACTTTGCCCTGAACAACCAAGAGACGTGGCGTGGTCACATTGATGTAGAGGTGTCCGATCGGGCTTTGTACGAAATCTACCTTCCTGGGTTTAAAGCCGGTATTCACGAAGGAGGGGCTTGGGCCATTATGGGCTCTTACAACAAGTACCGCGGCCAATATTGTACTCACCACCAGCGGTTGGTCAATGAAATTCTGAAAGGTGAATGGGGTTTTGATGGCGTACTAATTTCGGACTGGGGAAGCACGCACGATACCGATGAGGCTGCCTTGAATGGGCTCGATATGGAGATGGGTAGCTTTACCGACGGCTTAACGGGTGGTGAGAAGCTGGCTTTTGATCGTTACTACCTAGCTACCCCTTATCTAGAGAAGATTAAAGCGGGTCAGCTTCCAGTCGCTTCGTTGGATGACAAAGTGCGTCGCGTATTGCGTTTGAACCTACGTACAGCGATGAATCGTAACCGTCCCTATGGTAGCTTTACCAGCCCGGAACACTACGAGGTGGCTCGCAAGGTGGGTGAAGAGGGGATTGTATTGTTGAAGAACGAAGGTTTCTTCCCCATACCTGTCGATAAATACAAGAAGATTGTGGTGATAGGCGAGAATGCTACCCGTAAGCTTTGTACCGGTGGAGGCTCATCGAACTTGAAGTCGAGCAAAGAGGTGGTTCCGCTCGAAGGGTTGATTGAGAAGTATGGGGCCGATCGCATTGTCTACACCATGGGGTATGGCTCGGGCCCTACTTCGTACGGCTTTGCACCTCCTTCGCCTTACAACGCCGACTCTTTGAAGCAAGAGGCCATTCGCTTAGCGAAAGATGCCGAAGTGGTGCTCTACTTTGGAGGGTTGAATAAGAACTACAACCAAGATTGCGAATCGGGCGACCGTCTTTCGTACAACCTTCCTTTTGGTCAAGATGAGCTGATTGAAGAGTTATTGAAGGTGAATAAAAACATCGGTCTAGTCTTAATAAGCGGCAACAGCTACGCCATGCCTTGGTTAGATAAAGTGCCTGCCGTGATGCAGTCGTGGTACTTAGGTTCTGAAACAGGTGCGGCTACCGCCAATATCATATCGGGCGAAGTAAACCCATCGGGACGTTTGCCTTTCACCTTTGCGAAGAGATGGGAGGACAACGGAGCCATGCATTTTGGTGAACTCTCTTACCCAGGCGATGGGGTACGCCAAGTCTACATGGAAGATATCTTAGTGGGCTACCGCTGGCACGATACCCAGAAGATTGCCCCGCTTTTCCCCTTCGGTTACGGATTGTCGTACACTACGTTTGAGTATGGCAAAATGCGTGCCAATGCAACCGAATACCATCGTGAAGATACGATCCAACTATCGGTAGAGCTCACCAATACCGGTGCGGTTGATGGAGCCGAGGTGGTTCAAATTTATGCCTCACAAAATAAACCGTTGCTTCCGCGTCCCAACAAGGAGCTAAAAGGATTCAAAAAGGTGTTTTTAAAAGCAGGCGAGAGCCAAGTGGTACAGATAGAGATAGCTGTAACCGATTTAGCCTATTTTGACGATACCAAGCACGATTGGGTCGTGGATAGCGATAAGTTTACCTTGCATTGTGCCGCCTCGGTAGCCGATGTGAAGAGTAGCGTTACTGTCCGGGTGAAATAGCAAATTGCAATTGCATCAATTTGGGTACGATGTATGTTAAAAAGAGGAAGTAGATTGATAGACTACTCCTCTTTTTTTTGTTAATTTGTAGCGTGAAATGACACCTTATTAATCTAGCAATCTATGAAAAAGATCCTTATCGTTCTCTTCTTTATATCTATCAGCCTCTTGCTGCATGCCACAACCGAATTTGCATTTAGACGCATTGAGGTAAAAGATGGGCTTTCGAACAATCAAATCAATCACATATTTAAAGATGCCGAAGGCTATATTTGGTTCTCTACTGCCTCAGGATTGAATCGATTCGATGGCAATAAAATAAAATCTTTTAAGGGAAACAGTGCTCAGAAAGAGCTTCTATTCGATAACTACATTCACGATGTACAACAAGATTATTGGGGGCAGATCTGGGTGCGTACCGGTTCGGGTTATATTATTTACAATCCCGAAACAGAGCAGTTCGATCAAGATGTACGGGAGTGGATGGGTCAATTTGGTATAGAGGAACTTCCTACTTTAATGTTGGTGGGTATGGAGCAAGAGATGTGGTTCTACATCCCCACACGCGGTATCTATCTGTTGCACCCAGAAACAAAATCGTTGCAAGGTCTGCTCTATGCAGATGGAAAGATGCCCGATGGAGAGCCCTCGAACTTGGTGCCCTACAAAGAGGGGCTTTTGTTGCTCTTTAATGATGGAAAGGTGACCTGTGTGCATCGAGAAACCGCTCAACAGATGTGGGAGGTCGATGATATTCCCGTTCAACTAGGTGTGAACAAGCAGGAGTACTTTAATGCATTTGTCGATTCGGATGACGATGTCTGGATTTACGGCCCTTGGGGGTTGTGGGTTTACAGCCCTACCGAACAGCGATGGAAGAGTGAACTGCTTCTCTCCCTACAGGGGGAGACACACAAAATGATTCGTTCTGTTTCGCAAGATGCCCAAGGGCGTATTTGGATTGGAAAGGATCAAGATGGAGTCGATGTACTCGATAAGAAGAGTAAAGAGGTGATCCGATTGATGCACAATCCCAATGATGAACGTAGTCTACAGAACAATACAATCAATGCTCTATACTCTGATCCCGAGGGGAGTATGTGGGTAGGTACCTATAAGAAAGGAGTCTCGTTTTACAATGAAAGCACCTTTAAGTTTGGATTGAGTGCTTTGGGCGATATCAACTCCATTGAGGAAGACCGAGATGGAACGGTTTGGTTGGGTACCAACGATACGGGATTACTCCGTTGGAACAGACGAACGGGGCGTGTTGATAAGCTTTCGCATCAACTCTACAACTCGCTTTCGGCCGATGTGGTGGTTACTCTTTTAACTGGGAGTGATGGTAAACTCTGGATTGGTACCTTTTGGGGGGGACTAGATTGTTACGATAAAGGTACTTTTACGCACTACAAACAGGTAGAGGGGAATAGCAACTCTTTGGCTAATAATAATGTATGGTCACTGGCCGAGGATAAGGAGGGCCATATTTGGATTGGAACATTGGGGGGAGGAGTGCAATGTTTTAACCCCTCGACCAAACAGTTTACGACCTACAATGTAGCCAACTCCAATCTGCTATCGGACTATGTTTTCTCTTTTACCATTACGCAAGAGAACGTGTTGCTCATGGGAACCGACAAGGGGCTTTCTATGCTTGATCTACAAACACGTACGATTACGAACTTCACAGAGACCCAATCGGGTGATACGAAGCTCTCTAATCTTATAATCAATCAAGTGTGTGAAGATAGCAGGGGGCTTATTTGGCTAGGTACACGCGAGGGGTTGAATGTATATAACCCGATGAAGGATGAACTTGCGTTGGTACCCATAAAAGGGGAACAGATTGATCCATTTATTGCCGGTATTGTCGAAGACGACTTAAAGAATATGTGGGTTTCTACATCGAACGGTGTATCGAATATTACCCCTACGCTCGATAGTAAAACGGGCAAATATGAGTTTCGGGTTCACTCATACGATAAGAGTGATGGATTGCAACAGTGTGAATTCAATCTGCGTTCTATTAAGAAATTATCTACTGGCGAACTCTTGTTTGGAGGCTTGTATGGGGTAAACTCCATTCAACCTACCCGCATAAAGTACAATCAAGCTCATCCTAAGGTATTCTTTACCGAACTCTCGCTCTTTAATGAGAAAATAGAGATAGGCAAGGAGTACAATGGGAAGGTATTGCTCGAGAAGTCACTCAATTTTCAAGAACGTGTAGAGCTAGATTATGAGCAAAACATTGTGGCCATTCAATTCTCGTCCGACAATTACGTGCAGCCCGAAAAGATAACGTACTCCTACAAACTCGATGGATTTAGTGAGGAGTGGATGAATACAACCGTGGGTAAGGTGACCTATACCAACTTGGCACCTGGCAAGTATACATTGCGCGTAAAGGCTACCAATAGCGATGGGTTTAGTAGTGGTGAAGAGAGTCAGCTTCAGCTGGTGGTCAAGCCTCCCTTCTGGCTTACTATCTGGGCGTATCTTATTTACGCAACCCTTTTCTTACTTCTTCTTCTCTTAGGACGCTATTTAATCCTTCGCGGTGAACGTAGCAAGTTTAAGATTCAACAGATGGAGCAAGAGGTTGTTAAGAACCAAGAGGTAAATGATATGAAGCTTCGCTTCTTTACCAATGTAAGTCACGATTTGCGTACACCGCTTACACTGATTATCTCACCACTCGAAACGTTGATTAAGGAGCACCAATCTGATCATGCTTTGGTCGATAAGATGACCATGATTCATCGCAATGCCACTCGCCTGCTCAACCTTGTCAACCAGTTGCTCGACTTTAGAAAGGCCGATGTGAGTGGGCATCGTCTGAACCTATCTGATGGGGATGTGGTAGAGTACATACAGACACTTTGTGCTTCGTTTGCTACCCTTTCTGAGAAGAAAGGGGTACATCTTACTACGTTTTCGGCGGTACGTTCGTTACCCATTTCGTTCGATGTCGATAAGGTGGGTAAGATTGTGATGAATCTTCTATCCAATGCCTTTAAATTTACCCCGCAAGGTGGCCGGGTAGATGTGGCAATGGATGTGATTACCGTAGAGGGTGAGGAGCTATTCGAACTTAAAGTATCGGATACGGGTATTGGCATTAAAGAGGAAGAGAAAGAACAGGTCTTTGAACGCTTCTTCCAAGGGGATACCTCGAAGAGTAGGGCTACAGGCAGTGGAGTAGGGCTTCACATTGTAAAAGAGTTTGTGCAACTACATGGGGGTACGGTTCGAGTGATAGACAATGTACCGCAAGGGAGTGTTTTCTTTGTAACCATTCCTTGTAAGCGTGTAGCTTCGGTAGCCCTCTCTACCTCAGAAACCGTACCTCAGAATGAATGGTTGAAAGAGCATGAAGCTGCTACTTCTGAAGAGGTTCTGGATGATGCTTTGGTGACCGATAAGGCGATAGAAAGCTCGCAAAAAGAGGTACTGAAGTACAAACAGAAACCGCGCCAGGATAAACGTCCCATCCTATTGGTGGTGGATGATAACGACGACTTCTTGACCTTTATGTATGATAGCTTGCACAGTGAATACCAAATAAAACTGGCAGCCAATGGTTGTGAAGCGTGGGAGCTTATGGGAACTACTACTCCCGATTTGGTAATCAGTGATGTGATGATGCCGGAGATGGATGGAAATGAATTGTGCCGATTAGCTAAGAAGAATCGGGCTACGGAAGATATCCCCTTTATACTCCTAACCTCTCGTCAGACTAACGAGCATAAGGTAGAGGGACTCAATTCGGGGGCCGATGACTACATAACCAAGCCTTTTAGTATGGAAATTCTGACCTTGCGTGTGCGTAAATTACTGGAATTAAGAGCTAAAAAAGGACGTAGTTCGCAACTCACTCCCGAACCGAGCGAAATTGTGATTACCTCGATGGATGAGAAACTCTTTGAACAAGCGGTAAAATACATCGAAGCAAATATAACTCGCAGTGACCTGTCTGTTGAGGAGTTAAGTCAGCAGTTGGGTATGAGCCGGGCTTCGCTTTACAAGAAGCTGTTGGCTATAACGGGCAAGACTCCCATAGAATTTATCCGTACGGTACGCATTAAGAGGGGGGCACAACTGTTGCGTGAGAGTCAGCAGAATGTATCCGAGGTAGCTTACCAAGTAGGATTCAACAGTCCTAAATATTTCAGCAAATACTTTAAAGATGAGTATGGCGTATTGCCTTCGACTTACCAAGAGCGTGAATCTAACTAGTAGTGCTTTATCTCACACAAATGAAAAAAGGTACAGTCGTGCACAACTGCACGGCCATACCTTTACTAAATAAAAACACATCTATTATTTACACCACAATGAACGCTTATTTAAGTGCTGCTAGCGCTGCCTCATAATTAGGTTCTTGCACAATTTCAGGAACCAATTCTGAATAGATTACCTTCCCCTCTGGATTGATAATTACTACCGCTCTAGCTAGTAACCCCGATAGTGGACCATCGGTCATTAATACGCCATACTCTTTACCAAAAGTAGATGAAAAGTGGTAATCGGATGCAGTAATTACATGATCTATTCCTTCGGCACCGCAGAAACGGCTTTGCGCAAATGGTAAATCTTTCGATACACAAACGATTTTGGTATTGGCCATTTCGGCAGCCATTTTATTAAACTTACGTACTGAAGCGGCACATACACCTGTATCTAGGCTAGGAAAGATATTGAGTACCAAGAATCCCTCGCCACGATCTGACAATTGAAAAGCAGTTAAGTCTCCTTTAATTAAACAGAATTTGGGGGCTACTGTACCTGTCTCTATAAATTTTCCAGCCAATGCTACGGCTGTTCCTTTGAATGCTGTTGTTTTCATTAATTGTATCTTTAAAGTGAATTAACGTATCATTTGTACGTCTCTGTATATAACAGCGTATTCCCTTTTTGGTTCTTGTTTACGATTTTTTATTTGGGCCATACGACCGTTGAAAGCTATCATTACCAAGCTACTAATCAATTAAAGACCCTCCTTGCTTTATCTCTTTTTGGAGGTTTTAGCATTTGTTATTAAACCACCGTTTGTGTCATTCATTCTCTGGAGGTGAAAAATAGACTGTTGCTCTTAAAGCCTTGCTTTGAGTGCAGCAATTCGCAGGTTTGACTCTACGATGCGGTTGTATGAAATCTTCCCCTCTTTGACCAATTTAAGTACGGTCTCTACCACCTCTTGTGGGCGATTTTGAGCATATCCATGTGGGCTGTTATTACCCAAACATAGAAGATCGGCTCCAGCATTGATGGAGCGAGTCAGTATCTCCTCGAGTGTATAGTGTTGGGCAATGGCATCCATGTAGAGATCGTCTGTAGAGATTATCCCCTCGAAGCCTAGTTCTTCTCTTAGGATACCGGTAAGCACATTCGCTGAGAGTGTAGCTGGGTAATTCTCATCAAGGTTCTTATTAAACACATGCGCCGTCATAACGATGTCTGCTTTTCCCGTAGCAATTAATTGGCGAAAGGGTTCTAGTTCTTTTTTTTGCCACGTATCGCTCACATCTGTAAATCCATTGTGCGAATCCACCGTAGCACTTCCGTGTCCTGGAAAGTGTTTGATAGAGGTTAGGACACCTCTTTTATGATGCTCTTCTATCCAGAGAGTTGCATGTTTTACTACTACCTCGGTCTTGTTAGAAAAGCTTCGCTCTATTTTACCAATTACAGGCGATTGTGGGTTGATATTCAAATCGACTGAAGGAGAGAAGTTCACATTTACACCTATATCGGCGAGCTCATGAGCCGTACGGCTTGCCCAATACTTCGTTGTATCAGGGTGATTAGTCCTGCCCAAATAGTGTGCACTTACAGTGGGAGGAAACCCATATGCTTCTTTTAAGCGCGATACGCGTCCTCCCTCTTGATCGATGGATACTAACAAAGGGACTTGAGATAGCTCTTGTAGATCAGCAATTAGTTTAGTTACCTGATTCTTTGAGGTAATGTTACGGGAACCGATTTTTCTAGTAGTGCATAAATCGACATCGAATAGAATTAGACCACCTACACCCACCTCTTTTATATAGGTGTATACTGGGCTTTGTGGTGTTAACTCAACTCCTTGGAATCCTACTACTAGCATTTGCGCAATCTCTTTGCGGAGAGTCTCGTCGGTAGGTAACGTGGGGCTATCGGTTGCATATCCCTTTAGGAATGCAAAGATTAAAAAAAGGGGCAAGATGGTTTTGTGCATCATCGGGTAATAAAGTTACAATTTATTCTGACTATCTCTCCTTACAATTGCGTGTTAGAAGCGTATGCAAAGTTAATAACTTTTTCTAATTGCTTTTTTTATATTAAAAAAACTGTTCTTTTTATCTAGAAAACTAATCCGTTTTTCAGTTTAAAATTCTAGAGAATAGATAAGAATGTATGGCTAGAGTGGTTTTTAAACACTGATTCCGAATGGTTTAGTTTCGCTTGAGCTTGAGCAGCTAACAGACTACCAGTAGATTTAGCCATTTACAACATCCGAACATTTTAGTTAGATTTGCATTTTAAATACAAGTTGTACTCAATTTGTATACTGATTGTATTAGTTGTGAAAAGAAAAATACTTATTAAGCCGAAATGAAAAAAAGAACGGTTATACTATTAGCCTCCCTATGGCTAGGAATGGGTGCATGTAATATGCTAAATACGCATCCATACGATACTCAAATCAGTGGTGAAACAGACATTAATCAAAGAAATATTGAGCGAATAGAGCAAGCCCTAGCTGGAAAGAAAACGTTCCGTTTTGCGATGATAAGCGATACGCAGCGTTGGTATAACCAAACGCAAGAGGCTGTAGAGGCGATAAACGCTCGCGGTGATGTAGATTTTGTACTGCATGGTGGCGATCAATCCGATTTTGGTGCCACCAAAGAGTTTACTTGGATGCGCGATATCATGAACCAATTAACCATGCCTTATGTGGTGGTTATAGGTAATCATGACTGCCTAGGTACCGGTAAGGAGAGCTTTCGCACCATTTATGGTGAGACCAATATGGCATTTACAGCAGGTGATATGCGATTTGTTTGTCTTAATACAAATGCTTTAGAATATGATTACTCGGAGCCTGTTCCTAATTTTACATTTATTGAGAATGAGTTAACTTCGATGGACCCCGATATCAAGAGAACGGCTTTTTTAATGCATGCAGCCCCCAAAACCGATGTTTTTAATAACAATGTAAATAACGTATTTCAGCGTTATATCAATCTCTTCCCAGGCGAAATTATTTGTTTGAATGGACATACCCATGGATTATCAGTTACCGATCTATTTGAGGATGGTACGCTCTATTATGAGTGTCCGAATATAAAGAAACGCATTTACCTATTATTTACTGTAAACGAAGAAGGATATAGTTATGAAGCAATCTCTTTTTAGAATTACACTTCTGCTTGCCATCGTTTGCTTGCTTCCAGTTGGTATGAATGGACAAGTTATACAGCAAGTAGCCTCTCTCTCCATACTCCAAGCAGAGGATTCTCAGGTTCTAATGGAGGAGGAAGAGCTGACTGTGCTTCACGCTAAGACACCTTTGATGTATCGCTATGATAAGCGTGTGAATCGGTATCGGCAAGCTTTTGAATCTCTTATACCGACCAATGCCATTTTGCAATTTTATGGAGATATGGGCATTGTTTCAATGGGTGTAGGCTGGGATTATGGGAAAAGAGGCGAGTGGGAAACCTATTTACTCTTTGGAGTCATTCCTAAATACAATTCGAGCGAAACGAAGATGACGATGACCCTTAAGCAGAGCTATACTCCATGGAGCTTCTATTTAGGAAATAATTTCTCGGTCGAACCCCTGAGTTGTGGACTTTACTTCAATACGGTCTTTAGTGAACATTTCTGGGTGAGAGAACCCAGCAGATATCCTCAAGGCTATTACGGATTTTCCACCCGCATTCGGAGTCATGTTTTTTTAGGGCAGTCTGTTACCTATGAAATTCCCCATAACAGACGCTTCTTTACTAAGGGCGTATCGGCATTTTATGAGATAAGCAGCTGTGATATACTTATAATCAGTGCTTTCACCAATAGCTATTTAAAACCATCGGATTATCTTACACTCTCCTTTGGGCTAAAATTCAATATATTTTAATTAAAAAGAGAAATCGTATAGTTGACTCAAAGTTGAGTGATCTATACGATTTCTCTTTTGATTAAGATTACGGCAAGCAACCAGTTTTTTCTATCTCTTTACTATTTAAAAGTGGAGTTTTAGGTAAATAAACGTTTCACGGAAAATTCTAATACTTGTTTTCCGTAGAGTATCCCAATTCATCAGTTTCAAGATGGCAATTGACTCACCCCCATCAAATAGGGTGCTTATGTATCTCGATACTGTTTAGGCGACATTCCGGTGCGTTGTTTAAAGTACTTTCCAAAGAAGGAGGGATTGGGAAAGTTTAAGTGATAGGTTATCTCTTGGATAGATAAATTGGAGTACTTCAAGAGCGATTTTGCCTCTTGAATCACATAATTGTCTATCCATTCACTCGCACTTGTATTACTCGCTTTTTTTATAAGTGCCGAAAAATACTTGGGACTTAAATAGAGGCGTTCGGCATAGTAGCTTACCCGCCGTTCAGTAGTGTGGTGGGTAGCTACTAACTGTAAGAACTGATTCAGAATAATCGACTCCCTACTAGCAGCTTGTCGCTTTTGCTCTTCGTAGGATGTTTGGTGCCTACTTAATATATTCCCTATTTTGTATAGATAGACTGCTGTGAGTCGCTGCATGACCTCCAATTGATAACTCCCCGTTTGGGTAATATTCTCCTCCAGCAGTTGGTAATAGGCAATCAACTCTTCTACCTCTTCTTGGGTGAGTTGAATAATGGGGTTCTCCTTTAACATGACAAAAGCCGGTACAAAGTTGTTGAGTCCTATCTGCATCGATTGAAGAAATGCATGCGAGAGTAGCAAGACTCTTGGCGTATTAACCGAATTGTTACTAATGGATTGCACAATATCACCCGGGGCACAAATCATGAGCTGATTCTCCTTCATGGTGTACTCCTTGAGATTAATGCACGCTTTATCGCACCCCTCTTGATGCAAGAAGATGGCTGCACCCTCTAGGCGAAATGGGTGGTGAAAGAGCGGAAACTCTTGAAGTACTAAAGGGGAGTGGCTATCGCTGATAGCCAACCCCTCCTTAATCCATTTGGCTCCAGGTATAATTTCTACTATTTTTTTAAACGAAACGGTGTCTATTAATTGGTCCATAATCTTTCTTTTGGTTCAAAATAACCTATAAAAAAGGGATAAAACAACAATATCGGCTGTAAAAAAGGAAAATAGAACATTGTTGGCAGATAGAAGGACGCTGTAATAATCCTTAAAGGATGCATCTTTGCATGGAGAAATCCTACGTTAAATATCAAAGAAATCCCAAGCTAAATAAGATAAGAATGGAGCTATTGGAGGGAACTAAAATGGTTCGGACAAAAGCGTATCTTTTAGCCGATTGGTCCATTCGAAAGAATCGTTTCATGGCGTTAAAGGTGAATAGGCAAGAGTCGTAGTCGTGCAATTGCACCCTCTAACTCCCAAACAGATGATTATAAAAACAATAAATACGATGAAAGTAAACAACTATTTAATGGCTGTGACCCTCGGATGCGGATGCGCACTTTGGCTAACTACTGGCTGCACCCAACGTGCGGAAACCAAACAGCCTGAACCAGTGACTGTAAGCATATTCAAAACCACACACGCCGATGCTTGGCACGCCTTACGCTATGTAGGTGTGGTTGAGGCCGAAACCGGTATTAACCTCAGCTTTAAGGTGGGGGGCTATGTAGAGCGAGTAGCTGTACAACCCGGTATGCAGGTGGCAAAAGGAACGCTGTTGGCTACTCTATCTAGTGAAACGTTGGAGCAAAGTTACCAAGCTTCTCAAGCCAAACTCGCTCAAGCCGAAGATGCGATGCGCCGTATGCAGGAACTTTATGAGAAAGAGAGCCTACCCGAAATAAAGTATGTAGAGGTAAAAACCCAGCTAGAGCAGGCACAAGCTGCTTACAAAGTGGCTGCGCAGAACCGCGAAGATGCCAAACTCTACGCACCCCAAGCGGGTTATATTGGGATGAAGGGGATAGAAGCGGGCGAGAATGTACTGCCGGGCCAATCTATTTTGTCACTGCTTCAACTCGATCAGGTGAAGGTAAAGGTGGCAGTACCCGAACGTGAAATAGCCCGATTAACCCTACAAAGTGACGCTGTGGTAGAAGTGGCTGCACTTGGCGATGCTTTCTTTCAAGGGAAATTGACCGAAAAAGGGGTCGTAGCCGATAGAATGACTCATACCTACGAGGTGAAATTTACGCTTCCTAATAAAGAGAAGCAGTTACTGCCTGGAATGGTGTGTCAAGTTACGCTGCCCCTTTCAGTAGCTTCGGAATCGGCTACATTAGTACTTCCCAATCGAGCCATTCAGGTAGCGAATGACAATCGTACCTATGTATGGTGCGTAGAGCAGGGGCAGGCCAAGGTACGATTTGTGACCATAGGCGAGCTTACTCCGCAGGGCGTGGTGATTACCAGTGGCCTTACTGAAGGGGTAGAGGTGATTGTAGAGGGAATGCAAAAGGTAAGTGAAGGAGCAAACGTACGCGTGTTATGAAGAAGCGAATGGGATTTATAGAGGCATGTATGCGTCACAACCGTATGATGCTCTTTTTAATAGGATCGTTGGTTCTACTAGGGATTTATGCACTGTGGGTTATGCCTAAACAGGAGTTTCCTGCAGTTACTATCCGTCAGGGAGTGATTGTTGCTGTCTATCCAGGGGCTACCTCGCAAGAGGTAGAGGAGCAGGTGGCTAAACCACTCGAAGAGTTTCTTTACACCTATAGTGAGGTGTACAAGGAGAAGACCTACAGCATGTCGCAAGATGGAAAGCTCTTTGTAATGGTCGAGCTCAATCCGCAAGTCAACGACAAGGATTTGGTTTGGTCAAAGATCAAACACGGCTTGCGTGAGTTTAAAATGAACCTTCCAACGGGTGTGTTGGCTTTGGTGGCAAAAGATGACTTTGGCGATACATCGGCACTGCTTATCACCCTGGAGTCTCCCGATAAGAGCTATCGAGAGCTTGAGGCCTACATGACCCAACTAGAGGGAGAACTACGCAGAGTTCCATCAGTCTCTAACCTACGCCGTTACGGTGTGCAGCAGGAGCAGATATCGATCTATTTAGAGGAAGAGAAGATGGTGACTTACGGTATAGGCCGAAAGAGCATTGCTGCCACACTCTTCTCGCAAGGATTGACTACCGGTGGAGCGCATCTAGAAGATGAGAGCAACCGTCTCCCCATCTACGTAAAAGAGAGTTATGACAACGAAGAGACCATTGCCAATCAACTGATTTATAGCGATGCACTTGGCAACATGATTCGCCTAAAAGATGTGGCTCGGGTGGTGCGCGAGTACCCTTCGCCCGATAGTTACATTCAACAAGGTAAACAACGGGCTTTGGTTTTATCGATGGAGATGAAACAGGGCGAGAATATTGTGGCTTATGGTCGTGAGGTAGATAAAGTATTGGCTGCTTTTCAACAACAGTTGCCCGAAAGTGTATCGATGGAGCGTATTGCCGACCAGCCCAAGGTGGTGAATGATTCCGTTACCTCCTTCTTGCGCGATCTCTTTCTTTCGATTGTAGTGGTTATTGTGGTCATGATGATCCTCTTCCCGTTTCGTTCGGCGGTGGTGGCAGCCACCTCTATTCCTATTAGTATCTTTATATCGGTAGCCATTATGTTCTTTTGCGGTATTGAGCTCAATACGGTTACGCTGGCTGCCCTTATTGTGGTGCTGGGTATGATTGTCGATAACTCCATTATTGTAATTGATGCTTACTTGGAGCGATTAGATGCAGGCATGTCTCGCTGGCATGCAGCCATTAGCAGTGCCAAAGATTACTTTGCCTCTATCTTCTTAGCCACACTTTGTATCTGTATCACCTTCTATCCACTGCTCTTCACTATGGAGGGTGAACTAGGCGACTTCTTAACGCTCTTTCCTTGGACCATAACCATCTCGCTCATGAGTTCATTGGCGGTAGCTATGATCTTTATTCCCTTCTTGCAGTTTGTCTTGATCAAGCAGGGACTCAAAGCACGTGCCGAGGTGAAGAAGGAGAAACGATGGGGATTCAACCTATTAGATCCGGTGCAACGTATTTATGAGTCTATACTGGGCTATACTTTCCGTTTTCCATGGTTAACTATTACGGCAGGGGCATTGAGTGTAGTGGTAGCCCTTCTCTTGTTTACACAGATTGATGTAAGAATGATGCCTCATGCTGATCGTAACCAGTTGGCAGTCGAAATCTTTCTACCACAAGGTAGCTCATTGGAGCAGACGGCACTTCTAACAGACAGTGTTCAAGCACTTTTGGAATCCGATGAGCGAGTAGCTTCGGTAACCCGTTTTGTAGGGTCGGGCTCTCCTCGTTTTCAGACCACTTATGCACCGCACTTACCTGCCTACAACTATGCACAGTTTATCGTCAATACCCAATCGAGCGAAGCGACCCTAGCACTTCTCGATGCACATACCAATGGCTGGGCCAACCGTTTCCCCAATGCCTACGTCAAGTTAAAGCAACTAGACTACAGCAGTGTGGCAACCCCCATCGAGATTCGCTTCCGGGGTGAGGATATTGCTTTGCTCCGTCAAAGTGCCGACTCGCTGATGCAGCGTATGCAACAGATCGAGGGGTTGGTGTGGATACATAGTAACTACGAAGAGATGCTCCCATCAGTTCAGGTCAACCTAGATCCCGTAGCAGCCTCTCGATTAGGCATAACCCGTACATCGGTAGCATCCGATCTCTCAATGAGCTATGGCGGTATACCTGTCGGCACCCTTTGGGAGGGCAACTATCCGTTGGATGTGGTCCTGAAAAAAGGCAAAAAAGAGGAATCGCAAGCCTACAACGGAGTGGGCGATACCTATCTAACCACCTTTGCAGGCGGTATGGTTCCATTGAGACAGGTAGCCGAAGTAACTCCTGTGTGGAGCCCTGGGCAGATTGTTCGTCGCAATGGGGTGCGTACCCTATCGGTTATGGCCGATGTACAACGAGGTTACAGCGAAGGTGCACTCTTTAAACAGGTACAAAAGGTGATGGATAAAGAGTTGGCTGCCAATCTACCCGAAGGTGTAGCCTACGAATATGGAGGCAATGCTGAGAAGGATAAGGAGACCATTTCGCCCATTGTCGATGGTTTAACCATATCGGTTATTCTCATCTTCCTCTTCTTGCTTTTCAATTTTAAGAAGATAAGTATTGCTACGGTAGCACTCTTCTCTACGTTGCTCTGTTTATTAGGAGCCGTATTGGGACTCTGGATAGCAGGTGTGAACTTCAGTTTAACCTGTGTATTGGGTATTATCAGTTTGCTAGGTATCATTGTGCGCAATGCCATTATTATGTTCGAGTATGCCGAAGAGCTTCATCACCAGCAGAACTATACAGCCCGCAATGCAGCTTACGAGGCAGGAAAGCGACGTATGTTGCCTATTTTCCTCACCTCGGCTACCACTGCTTTTGGCGTAGTACCTATGATTATTAGTCAGAGTTCGCTCTGGATGCCTATGGGGGTGGTTATCTGTATGGGTACCATTGTATCGATGGTGTTGGTCGTAACGGTACTGCCGGTAGTATACTGGAAAATATACCGCAAAGAGCCCGTTTAAATGTGGAAGCAGAAACCATTTGTTTCACTCTTAACGATAGAATAATAGAATAAATCATGAACAGAATAAAAAAACGATACTATATAGCGGGAGCACTACTTTGCTCTCTTCCCTTACAGGCACAAACCTTTACACTCCAGGCGTGTAAAGAGCGTGCAGTAGCTCACAGTTACGAGCTTAAAAACAAAGCTTTGGAGCAATCTATCTCCAAGCAAACTCAGCGTGAGGCATTTACCCATTACTTCCCAACCGTAGAGGCACTGGGAGGCTATATGCACGCTTCGAAAGATTTGATAAGCCTCTCTATGCAGAATCCTTTGACGGGCGGACCGTTAGAAATTGGTTTTCTCGATAAAGGTTTAGTAGGAGGAGTTATGTTGGTACAACCCATTTTTGCAGGTGGGCAGATTGTAAATGGCAATCGATTGGCCCAATTAGAGGGAGAGGCTACTCGCTACCAACTGGAACTGACTACCGAAGCGATTGAACGTAAAGCCGAGGGGTACTTCTGGCAAGGGGTAAAGTTGGAAGAGA
Source organism: Phocaeicola sp. (assembly GCA_051651025.1). Classification (GTDB taxonomy): domain Bacteria; phylum Bacteroidota; class Bacteroidia; order Bacteroidales; family Bacteroidaceae; genus Phocaeicola. The sequence continues at coordinate 72,273 of JBOFRN010000147.1, read as the reverse complement.
ATCTGAAAACGATAGCCGCCATGGAGGAGTGGTTAAGTCAAATACGACACGATGTAGAGGCCTTTGTTTCGGCAGGGGTTACTACACGTAACGATTTGTTGCGGGTTACTTTGCAAGAGAATGAGTTGGCTAGCGAACGATTGCGTGTAGAGAATGGCCAACAACTTACTCGCCTTTTACTGGGACAACTGATGGGGGTTCCTGCCACTGACCTGCGCTTGTCATACAGCGAAGAACAGGGTGAGGAGTCGCCTCTTACCCATTATGTCGAGGCTACTCAAGCAGCTACGAATCGTCCTGAAGCTCAATTATTGGCTCTCCAAGTAGAGGCTAGTAAATTGCAAAAAAAAATAGAGGTGGGTAAACGCTTGCCCACGGTAGGAGTAGGGGGAAACTACATTTACCACAATGTACTGCCCGATAAGTTTAGTGGGGCGGTAGCTTTTGCTACGGTAAAGGTGCCTCTCTCGGATTGGTGGGGCGGTAGCCATGCTATCAAGAAGCAAGCTCTAAAGCAGCAACAGGCCTATAATGAGCAACAGAATGGAATGGAGATGTTGGCTGTTCAGATTGAAAAAGAGTGGTGCCAACTGCAAGAGGCTTATAAGCAACTCCTATTGGCCGATCACTCGGTAGCATCGGCTCAAGAACACTTGCGCATGAGTCGAAATTACTACAAAGCGGGTACGGCTACCCTGACCGAGTTGTTAGAAGCACAACAATTGCTACAATCTTGCGAGAGTAAACGCATTGCTGCCAAAGTGGAGTATGCCTATCAGCTTGCTATTTACAAACAGTATGGAATCTAACCGATTCCTACACGCTTAAACCCTTTTTCTGGAGCGTTAAAACTCCATGTAAATAGAAATTAACGAAGAGAATTAGGAAGTAAACGCATCGACTAAACAGATGGAATAAATAGAGAAGGAGCCTTTTTTGTGTGTGTTTAACTTTTTCTTGTAGAATGGCCCCACTACGAATAATCGTAGTGGGGCCATTTAATACTTGGAGTATTAACCACCAAGTAAGCGTATTCAGTATCTATTTACTTCGCAAGGTAATTAGCGTAATCTCGGGCCAAGCACCCAGTCTGAATGATAGGTTGCTTCCGGTACCCGTATTGACATAGAGTGCTCGTTCACCCTCCTCGTACATTCCGCCCCATTCTGCATGCGTCCACATGGAGGGAGAGAAATCACCTATGCGGAACTGCATAGAGTGTGTATGCCCCGATAGGGTTAGATCGATATTGGTTTCGGGTAGCACCTCTCTGCGCCAGTGCGATGGGTCGTGGCTAAGCAGTACTTTATAGGTCTCATCGGTTACCCCCTGGAGTGCTTTTCCCATATCAGCATGCGATGGGAAAGGAGGCTCTCCATCATTCTCAACACCCACAATGGCAATGCTATCATTTCCTCTTCGAACGATTCTGTTCTCATTCAGTAACAAGTCCCACCCCAAGCTTTGTTGCATCTCCTGCAATTTCAGTGTATTCTTGTGTGCATCCATAGCACTATTTTTAGGGCCATAGGTACAATAGTCATGGTTACCCATTACCGAGAGCACCCCATCTTTGGTCTCAAATTGGTTCAGCATACCCATGAATGGTTCGAGTTCACTGGGTTCTAAGTTTACCAAATCGCCTGTAAAGAGTACGGCATCAGGTTTTAATCCATTCACCATACCTACCAATCGCTCTACCGTTTCGGGCGATGCATGATAGGTACCTATGTGGAAATCTGATAGCTGAACCATGCGGTAGCCATCAAAACTTTTTGGAATGCGACTCGACTCAATCGTCACCTCTCTTACCGTCAACTTCTTCCACCCTATCGCAAAGCCATAAAGTCCTGAAACCAGCGCGATAAAGGCCAGAAAGCCCCCCAGTACATTGGCACCTGTTGCTGCGATGGGTGCAAACCACGAGATACCATTTCCGAGTAGCGAAACCAATGCAAAGATTAATTTAGGCAGAGATGTACAGAGCAGCAACCCAAAGAAGAGACGCATAAAGAACGTTTGACCTACTCCTCCGAAGAAGCCCAGTGTAAGTGAAAGGATGATAAGTACCAGAGGTATCCAGTAGAGTAAATTCCATCCGAGGCCGTTGCCACGAATAAACAGATTCCAAATATACAAATCGGGAATGAGGATCACGCCCAGTGCTATTAAAACAAACTTCATAAATAATACGGTTTAGGCTATTCTATTTGTTAATTCATTAAATTTCGAGGCAAAGTTACTGCTTTTCTGACTCTTAAAGAGTAAACGATTCCCTAATAGTTGTATACTTTTTACTGAATAATTGCTGTAGTTATGTAACTCCTTGCAAAAGGAGATAATCCAAAGGATTAAAGGGTTACTACTCCTGAAGTCGAAGCGTTTCTGCTCTTTCTTGCATAGAGTAACCCCACCACAACCAGTGTGAGCGATTCGGATACAGGTACTGCTAGCCATACACCCTCTTCGCCTAGCACGATAGGCATTAGCGCAAATGATAGTACCATAAAGACAAAGCCTCTTAGAATCGTAATCAGATTGGAGTGCTTGCTCTGTTCCACACTCTGGTGATAGCCAATAGAGAGCATATTCACGGCAAATGGTACAAACCCAATGGCAAAGAGCGGAAGCCCTTTGACAGCAATTGCATGTACAGGGTTGGCACTTTCAACAAAAAGATTCACAATTTGTGAGCTAAAGAAAAAAGTAAAAAGTACGATACTCGAACCAATGCCCAAAGCACTCTTTAATGCGACAATAACTGCCTCCCTTACGCGACTTCTATGCCCCAATCCATGATTGAAACTAATAATGGGCTGAGCCGATTGTGCAATCGATGTGTAAAGCATAAAGATAAGGGGGAAGAAGTAGCAAGCAATACTAAAGGCAGCTACTCCATTCTCGCCTATGTATCGCATAAAAACATAGTTTCCACAAATCATCATCATCGCAATGGCAGCTTCACAAAGTAGCGAAGAGAAACCCAAATTGCACATGTATTTTACATTGCGTAGGGTATAGAGCATACTTTTTTTAGATAGCTTGATGCGCACAAAATGTAGCAAACTGCTCTTCTTCGAGAGGTAAACCAGCATCATAGCTGTACCTACCGATGTACCAATACCCGTAGCAATCCCTGCACCAATCAGTCCCATCTTGAATTCGAAGATAAGTAGATAATCTAGAATAATGTTTAGTACAGCACTTACCATGCTACTAATCATGGCAAATTTCGGAGCACCACTCAGACGTACAAAGAATCCTGCTACCTGCATTACGGTGGCAATGGCTAGGAATGGAAAAGCACCATAAATGTAATTTACGGCCATAGGAAGTAGGGTGTCGGAACTACCAAAGAGATAGGAAGTCTCTTCAGGGAAAATAAGGGTGATAGCCAATATCACCGAGATAAGTAGCAACGATACCCATACGGCCTGCGTCATGTTTATGCGTGCCACCTTAATTTTACCTGCTGATAGGTGAACCGATGCAATGACCGAGGCTCCCATTCCAAACATCAATCCCACCCCTGTCGAGATTAAGAAGATAGGTGCAACTATGTTAATAGCAGCCAACGCATCACTACCGATGCCCCAGCCCACAAAAATTCCATCTGTAATAACAAACAATGCCGAAAACAACATCCCGAAAAGCGTAGGTAATAGCATCTTGCGGAAGAGGGATGGAATATCCTCTTTTCCAAAGTCAATACTGTCTTTAAACTCTTTCATTTTAACCATTAATTATTTCGGGTGCAAAAGTACGCATTGCGATGTTCCTAATAATGGTTTAAACTGAACAGTTTTGTATGAATTCGGAATATATGTTTTTTTCTTGCTCTGGTTAGCGCCCAAGAGTCTTGTTGCTATCTGCTCTGGGAAAGAGTTTATTTAGTTGCTCTTTTGATAACTCAATACGGCCCATAGATTAAAAAAAAGAGCAAAACCACATAAAGCTATGAATTGAGGTAGAAGGTTGTAAAATGCACTTCCTTTTAAGTAAACGGCCCGCATTACCTCCATGAAGTGTCGGAGAGGATTGAATAGAGTCGCTATCTTGAAACCCTCGGGCATGCTATTTATGGGAAAAAAGAGACCGCTTAGCATAATCAGAATCACAAGGAAGAAGGCTGCCATGAACTGTGCCTCTTGCATAGTATTGGAGTAGTTTGAAATAACCAATCCAAATCCAGAAATAGCCAAAATATAGACGGTAGCAAAGAGATAAATTGTAGCTAAGCTTCCAGAGGGATACAAATTATAGACAAAAGCAGCAATAAGTAGCCCGATGGTAAGTACTATATAGCCTACCAACCAATATGGAATAAGCTTGGCAAGAATAAAGGTTCCCTTCTTAATGGGAGTAACATTGAGCTGTTCGATGGTTCCCACCTCTTTCTCACTCACCATATTCAGTGCTGGTAGGAATCCGGTGAGCAGGGTGAGCAGCATAACCATTAAAGCAGGTACAATGTAGATTTTATAATCCAAGTGGGGGTTGTACCAATAGCGAGGTGCAATGGCATAGGTCGCTGCATGGTTAAAGCCTTGTTCTGCTCTAATTTCGTTGGAGAAATCTTGTACTATCGCAGCTAGATAGGAGGAACCCAAGCCTCCTTTGGGACCATTAATGGAATTCACTGAAATCATAACATGGGCTACACCCGTATGGATTAACTCTCTCTCAAAGTTGGGTTGAATCTCTAGAATGGCATCGGAACGGCTTGCTTCAACACTTTCTAGCGCCTGTTCGTTGGAGGATGAAATATCAGTCAGCCGGAAATAGCCCGAGGCGGTTACTTTCTGTGTGAACCGTTCCGAATAGCTGCTATGATCGTTATCGACAATACTTAGTTTTAACTCCTTAATTTCCTGATTGGCCGCCCAAGGCATGATTAATAGCATGATGGTGGGCATTAGCACAATAATACGTGGAATAAATGAGTTGCGCAGCAGTTGTTTAAACTCTTTCTCAAGTAGGAATCTTAACATAATCGTCTTATTTTTTTAGCCGAATGGTGAATTGCTTTAAGCTGATTGCTAGTAAGAGTAGTACCATACTAGAGAGTATGAGAAACTCTTTGAGCACATATATTCCATCTACCCCTTGAATCATAATCTTACGAACGGCTTGAATAAACCAACGAGCAGGAAGAAATGCCGATACAATTTGCAGCACTTTCGGCATACTCTCTATGGGAAAAATTAGACCTGATAGAATAATGGTAGGTAGCATTAATCCCATGCCCGAAATAAGCATAGCTGCTACTTGCGTAGTTACGAGGTTCGATATGAGTATACCCAAAGAGAGGGCCGATAAGATAAAAATCAGGGCTATCGCTACTAGCAAGAAGAGATTACCTGCTAGGGGTACGTGTAGTATGAATCGTGAAAGCAGTAAGATCACTGCCAGGTCCACAATGGCTAGGGCAAAATAGGGGGTAACTTTAGAAAGGATTATATAGATAGGCTTTATGGGCGATGAGAGAAGTATTTCCATGGTACCTCGCTCTTTCTCCCGAACAATGGATACGGAGGTCATCATGGCACAAATCAGCATGAGGATTAATCCCATTACGCCCGGTACAAAGTTATAAGCCCCCTTCATCTGGGGATTATAGAGCATTCGGATGGTGGGCACAATTTGTAGGGGTGCTTGCTGCTGATTGGTTAGTTCTTGCCCATACTGTGCTATTACTTGGACTGCATAGTTGGTAAAGGCAATGGCTTGATTGGGGTCGGTAGCATCGGCTAGTAACTGAATCGATCCCTCTCCGCCATGTAACAGATTGTTGTGAAAGTTCTCTTCGAACACCACCACTAAAGAGGCATTTCCCTCCTGAAATGTAGATTCTATCTCCTCCCATGAGTGTAGGTATCTAGTCAGAGTGAAGTAGTTATTGGCATTTAATTGTTCGATGATGCGCTCTGTAGAGAGATCTTTGGAGAGATCGAGTACCGCCATGTGGGTATTCTTTACCTCGGTAGTCAAGGCAAATCCAAAGAGTAGCATCTGCATGATGGGCATCATAAATAAGATCATCATGGTTCGTCGGTCGCGAAAGATGTGGTAAAACTCTTTTCTTACAAAAGCGAGGAATTGTTTCATCTTTTAATCTGATTTACGTTGGGCTTTACGAGCCAGTTGTTGGAACAGATCGTCCATCGTATCTACTTGGAACTGCTTTTTAAGTGTAGCAGGCTTGTCAAGTGTTTCAATTTTCCCATCTACCATAATCGATACCCGGTTGCAATACTCGGCTTCGTCCATATAATGGGTGGTTACAAAAAGAGTAATGCCTCTATCGACTGCTTGGTAAATAAGCTCCCAGAATTGCCGGCGGGTAGCTGGATCAACCCCGCCCGTTGGTTCGTCCAGAAAGACCACTTTGGGCTCGTGAAAGATGGCTACCGAAAAAGCTAGTTTCTGCCTCCATCCCAGAGGAAGTTCCCGAACCAATGTCTTCTTTTCACTTTGAAACTCTAAGGAAGCGAGTAGCTCATCGGTTTTGCGTGCTATCTCCATCGGTTTCATACCATAGATACCTGCAAAGAGTCGTATGTTTTCCCAAACCCTTAGATCTTCGTAGAGAGAGAACTTCTGACTCATGTACCCGATCTGTTTTTTAACCTGTTCCGATTCAGAAGCAATATCGTATCCTGCCACGCGACCTTCCCCCGAAGTTGGTTTACTTAACCCGCATAGCATCTTCATAGCCGTTGTTTTTCCCGCCCCATTGGCTCCAAGAAAACCAAAAATTTCACCCCGATCCACCTCGAACGAAATGGAATCGACTGCTGTAAACTCTCCGAACTGCTTAGTTAGATTACTGGTTTGAATCACCTTTTCCATGCTGCTTTAGTTTAGAAGTTCAATGAAACAATCCTCTACTGAGGGGGTAATCTCTACCATTCCAGGGATTGTGTGGGCATACTCCTCCTGGTGGAAAGTAAGGTGTAGGCTCTCCCCAAAACTATAGACCGATCGTACCTGTGGATGGTTACGTAAATTTGTCAGGTTTTGGTAGTTAATCTCTGTTTGAAGTGCGTAAAGTTTACGCGGATAACTAGCTATAATTGCCTGAGGGGTATCAATCGATAAAATTTCCCCTTGTTGAATGAGTGCTATTTTGTCACACCGCGCTGCTTCATCCATGTAGGGAGTTGATACAAGGATGGTAATACCCTGCTCTTTCAGTCGCTTTAGCATGCCCCAAAACTCCTTTCTTGATACCGGATCGACTCCCGTTGTAGGTTCATCCAAAAAGAGGATGCTAGGTTTATGAATCAAGGCGCAACTCAATGCCAATTTCTGCTTCATCCCCCCCGATAGTTTTCCAGCGCGCCTTTTCTTGAAGGGCTCAATCTGTTTGTAAATATCCTCTATGAGCTCGTAATTCTCTTCAATAGTGGTATGGAAGAGCGTGGCAAAGAAGTTTAAATTCTCTTCTACCGTCAAGTCTTGGTAGAGCGAAAATCGACCAGGCATATAACCTATCTGTTGTCGAATCTCTTTGTACGACTTCTCTACATCGAGCCCATTAATAAGTACACTTCCCTGATCGGCCAGTAGGAGGGTAGTTAAAATGCGAAATAGGGTAGTTTTACCTGCACCATCGGGCCCAATCAGTCCAAAGAGTTCTCCCTGATTTACATCGAAACTAATGTTGTTCAGCGCACATACACTCCCATACTTCATCGTAATTTGATGGATTGAAATTGCTTTCATCTTACTTATTTTGTTTGGATGATTCAAGTAGTGTTACTTCGCCATACATGCCTCGCTTTATGTAGCCATCATTTTTTACCGCTACCTTCAGGGCATAGACTAAATTAGCCCGCTCATCGCGTGTTTGAATCGTTTTGGGGGTAAACTCTGCCTTATCCGAAATCCAGGTGATAACCCCCTCATACGATTTTCTATCTAACTCTCCCTGATCGGCATAGACCGTTACATTTTGTCCTATCTGCACAGAGTTAATTTGAGTGGCAGTAATGTAGACACGCAGATACATATGGGCTATATCGCCCACTTTAAATAGGGCACGTCCTTGTGCAGCTAGCTCTCCCTGCTCGGCATACTTGGTAAGTATGGTTCCACGTATGGGACTTACAATAAGGCTCTTCCGTAGCTGATCTTCCAATTGAGCAACTTGTAGTGCCAACCCTTCACACTCATTCGAGAGACTGCTATTGTTATTCGTAAGAGTCTCCGTCTGTGCGGCCAGTTGTCTCTCTAAGAGTGCTATGGAGGCTTCTATATCGTCTAGCTGCTTTTGATTGGCTGCATTTAGCTCTATCAGCTTTCGAAAGCGCATCTCCTCTTTTCGTTGCGTTTCTAGCTGTTGTTTGGTTGCTGCTACTTGGCGAGATACATCGTAGTATCGACTATTTAGTGCCCGCATATTGGCCAGTAATTGCTCCTTCTTTAGATAGAGCTGTGTCGTATCGATGCAACCCACTATTTGTTCGCTCTCAATAAGATCTCCCTCGACCAAGTTGAAGGAGATCAGTTCGCCTGCTGTACGTGCCGAAACAATCACTTCGGTTGTTTCGAATACTCCCGAGGCATCGTATTTATTGGAATGATTACTGCAAGATAGCAGTAGACTACTTATAGCAAACAGGCAATAGAGTGATTTCATGGCTAGACTTTTTTAGTTATTCGTGGTGAATTTCAAGTTGTAGAGTGCCAGCAAGAGTTCTATTTCATGAATAATCTTCTCTTGTTTGGCTAGTTGTTCCGAATGGATGTTGCGAACCAAGTCGCTACCAGAGAGCGTTCCGTGGGCCATTTTTACCTCCGAAGCTCGCTTAATAGACTCTTTCAGCTCGATTATTTCATCATCGTACTTCATCTGTTCCCGATATGCCTCTATCTGATTCTTACCTTTCGAAATTTCGAGACGGGTAGTAAAGAGAAAAAGCTTCTGTTGGTTGTTTACCGATCCTATCGAGTTCTCGATTAATCGTTTGCTATTCTTGGCTGTATAGAACCCCCCGATATTCCATACCAATCGAACTCCCGCTAGATAGTAGGGCCTAAATTCCGTATCGAGCATATTGAGCCCCGGTCGTCCGTATCCTCCATTCACGAAAAGGCTAAGTTTAGGAATCAGTTCTGCATTTATTTGACTCTCTTTGGCATGTAATGATTCAATTTGTGCCTGGAACATCTGCAATTCAGGTCGATGAATCTCCTCCACAAGAATCGATTCAATGGATGGTTTCCTAATCGCTTGGTGGTTTGGTAACTCCTCGCCTATAAAGAGGGAGAGCATCTCCGCATATGCTCGGCGGGTATTTTCTAGTTGTGCCAAATTTTGCTTGGCTTTTAGCTCTTCCACTTTTACCGCATCCAAATCAGTCTCGTTGGCAACACCTCCCACTATATAGGCTGTTATGAGTCTATTATTTCGTGCCAACTCTGCCTGCAACACTCCATTCTGTTCTATCTGTGCATCGCATAGTAAGAGTCCGAAAAAGAGTTCATTTATTCGCTCACGAATGGCATAGATGGTTACATCTACCGAACGAGCTTCGGCTTCGGCACTACTCGTTATTCCCTCTTTCTTAGAACGTATTACCCCTCCATCCCAAATCGATTGCATAATTTCGAGTTGGACTCCGTATTGATCCTTTTTAATGGGTTTGATAGAAGCAATAGGAACTTCGATAACTTGCGATTGATAGGTTGCTTTGGCACTCAATGCTACTTGAGGTAGAAATCCCTTCTGCGCATTGGCCAGGTTGTACTCTCTGCTTTGCGTGATTAGATCGTATTGTTTAATAAGCGGATAGTTTTCCTCTGCTTTCTTGTAGCAACTCTCTAGGGTGAGTTGAGCAAAGGATTGAAAACAGACAAAGAGAGAGAATAATGGAATGATTATTTTCTTCATCATAATAAAAGGTCTATTGGCAGTGTTTACATGTAATGACCTAGTCTCTATGTTTTTTCAAAGTAGCAGCTATTTGCTTACCTATAATAAGCTAGCTACATAGAGATTGGTTAAAATGAACTAACACGCTAGTAGTTCTTCTTGTTTTCACTCTGGAATAGTAAAGCTAAATTTAGAATGAAAAAGTATGGATAGTAATCCCATGGGAAGGGTGGAAAGAATAACTCTACTGGGGTATTTAGCGATAAATGAGTTTTTGTTTTTTATCCTTCATCCTTCAATGCTGCTTATAAATAGATGTTTAGGGTGAAGGGTGGCCTTTTTTATCTATACCATCCTTCACCTCTAGCATTTGATTATCTACGTTATGTCACAGAATGATTCCACTCATTATTCTAGTAACTCTGTTTACTGGGTATTACGCCACGCACACCACCTCTAGGTTCTTCTACATCTCCTTTGTAGCGCGGTATCAGATGAACGTGTACATGAAAGATCGTTTGTCCTGCTGCTTCCCCCACATTCACTCCTACATTAAATCCATCAGGGTTAAATCGTTTTTCAAGTATCTTCTTGCATCGATTTACTAATAACCAGAGTGCACGCTGTTCATGAGTAGAGAGTTCAAAGTAACTTGCTACATGCTTTTTAGGCACAATCAATGCATGCCCTTTGCTTACTGGGTATCCATCGAAGAAAGCGAAAGCAGTAGCCGTTTCACTCAGCAACTCTATCTCTTTGTTTAACCCACAAAAAGGACATTCGGTTTGGTGTATTATCTGATTGTAATGCTGGTATTGATATATTTCACAATGTTCATTGAGGTATATACTTGGATAAGGTAGTACCACATTACATTGGTACGTAGGCATTTTATGTAGATAGTGTGTTCGAAAACCCTCACTCGTTAAGTCACGGCGCACCGTAAAATAGGCTTTTCCCGTAGGCTTTAATAGTTCCGACACTGCCATTAGCACCTCTGCCTGTTCGTTAGGCTCTAAAACATTCAATACGTAGTGGCATAAAATCGTATCGAACCGCTTGTTGGGGTATTGGGGGCGGTGGTAATTGTCGTACCCCACAATGTTGTATCCCTCCTTGTTTAGCTGTTCTACATCAAATCCATGGCCACAGCCAAAATCAAGAATATCTCCCTCTAGCAGGTTATTTTTCTTCAATCAACGGGTAGGGAATGAGACGGATGTACGCGATATGGCAGTTAAGTGGGGATTGTTTACAACTCTTTTCATACATGTAGGGTATTGGTCCAATAATCATACCCCATGTTTTCGGCTATTTGTGCCATTGGGGTAAATGTTTTTCTAAAAAGGGTGTAGAAATCTTCTTCCTTCATCCGTATCATTTCGGGAATGGAGTTGTGAACCGTTAGGTAATCTTCCAGCAGTTTATCGTTGGGTCTCAGTTGGTGAATCGTTTTAAGAAGCGCTTGATGCTGCTCAGCATAGGGCTTTAAGTAATGTTCCAACGGAGGAAGGTGGTTGCTTTTAGCGGAGTTTATACTCGAATCGGCCGGCAACAAGTTCCATAGTAAGTTGTGCGATACAAAACTCCACGGGATAAAATGGTCCAAATCGAACTGATTCTTGTGTAACACCTTTCCGGTATAGATACAGGTAGTACTCCCTCTAACCTCTATGTATCTATTCCAAAGATGGCGCTGCCTAGTTAGCGACTCTCGTGTTACTGGTTTAATTAATTTAGATGAAAGATCGGGCACATTGGGATTTTTCTTTTGTAAAAACTGAGTCAGGTTCCAAAAGGTAAAATCGCGAAGAATTGAATAGTGATTGCTGAAGTAGGCTATCCAGTTGGGGTTTAGTACCACTTGCTCACCGTGCAGTGCATAGGGGCAATCATTCAGGAAGGTTTGAGAGTGAATCATTAACTCGCCCTGCAGTTTGCTTTTTATCCATGGTGAGAGAAACCAGTAGGGTACATTTTGCGTAAAGATGCGAATCAACCTCTTAAACTCTCTCTCCTCCAGTTTACCCAATAACATTGCTTTTAATTCCTCTTTCTTTATATCGATAGGAATCTGATAAGAGGCTTGAATCTCTTTAATCTGTTTATAGAACGAGTCGCCCACCCCAAACGAGAGGCAGAAGTAGTGTATGGGGTACCACGCTTCGGTAATCATGCCCACCACCAGCTCCCAAACCGTTGTCTCTTGTTTCTGCTCTTTTACCGTTGCATCTAGCAGGGCAATGAACCAATAGTACTTATAGGTAGCAACTGTGTTTTTGTAGATGAGGCTGAGTGGCCTCACATCTAGTTTCTCATTTTGGGGTAGTATCATTGATTCAGGGCTCTTTGGTGATTTAAGTTCAGCCGATTTTACTCTCGTGGCTGCTCTGGATTAGAGGCTAGTTACTTGAGTCGAGCAACTCTATCTTGCCTAGAGTAAGGCCTGTGACTTGCGTAATGGTGGCTCTATCTATTCCCAAACGTAACAGCTTGCGAGCGGTGGATTGGTTCGCTTCATGGCGCCCCTTCTCCATTCCTTTTATTATTCCTTCCTCTCTACCTTGCTCTTTTCCTTCTTCTTTTCCTTCTTTATAGCCATCCTCTTTTCCTTCCTCATATCCCGTGGTAATCACACTCTTTTGGTACCGCATGGCCTCTATGTGCCGGTTGTATTGTGCCAGCTCTTCTCTGGAGAGTTTATCACGGCGAAGTATTTCGCGGGCTTCTACTAGTCCTGAGGCTGTAGCATTCTCGGGTATATCTCCTGTTTTTAGGAACGAAATCCATTCATCAAGCGGGGTATGCGCTACGTCATCAAATCCATCTACACGCAGTACATAATATTCGGGGTACAAATCGCCCACGCTCTCTTTTATAAAGTGCTTGCGCTGTGCGGTAGATAGTTTCAGTACTTCGTTGTTGTGCAAGCCTACAAATTCCGTTTTTCCTTTGTACACATAGTCAGTACCTTGACCCAAGTCGAAATAGACAATGTTTACGCTGTACACTTTGCGGATAACCCCATAGGCTTGTCCCTCGTAAATGTATTCGGTTATGGCTTTACTTGTGCCATAAATCATGCGGTGAAAATAGTCCAGTTCGCGGTTGTTTTGAATCTCTACTATGATTAATTCGCCGTGGCTGTTCTCGGCCAGCAAGTCCACCCGGTTGAATTTATCGAGCTCATCCTCCTTATTTGCTTCGCTCTCTAGTAACTTTTCAATCTTAATTTTCTCGCCAAGCAGTGTGGTCAGTAGTCCCTCTAGCACTACAAAGCTGGCCTTGTTGCGAAGCAATCGCTTCATGGCCCAATCAAACCGAATGTAATTACCCATCTTCAACCTCCTTTATTTGTTTACGTTACAAAGATAAATAAAACAATGAGAATGAGGAATTTTGTGCTTTGTTCTTTGCGAGGCACTACTGAACGAGTGGTTTATAAGGGGAGTGGGCGAGAACTCCTTTGGGGTTAGTCTGTGGGTGTGTATTCCTCAAGATTCAATAACCTTCCCATAAACCGCTTGGTGTCGATTGGTCAAGTTTACCAGCCTACCTTCTTCCACCAATCGATTCACGTGTTTAAGTGCCATGCCCTTGTTTAATTGGCACATTCCCTCCAACTGCCTGCGAGTCAGGGTAGGGCTCTTGGCGAAGTGTTGTTCAATGGCTGCATCTATCTCGGCATTGCTTAAGGAGGCAGAATGCTTCTTCAGAGAAGCTCGTTCCAATGAGGCCGTTGAGAGTTGTTTCATTACCCCTTTTTCGGGTTTAAAGGCGATGCCCTTTACCTTTACATGTTCCGAGCGGGTGTGTGTCGTAGTAGATGGGGTAGTGCTCTCTAGCTTTATGCTGAAGTAGCCCACTCCCTCTAAGTGTACACTGCGTCCCTCTTTGAGCCCTTGCACCAGGGTGTGGCTCAGTTCGGTTAGGCAAGCCACTACATCGCTATCGGTTAAGCTGCACCGGTGGTTTATCTGCTTCAGTATCTCATCACTCTCCAAGGTGGGTTTGCTTACTGCACGGGGGTGATACTGCTTCTCCTCACTGGGTGTGGGGGTAGGGGTTTCGTAAAAGTCAAATTGGATGGCCATATTTTTTCTCCTTTAGGGGTTTGCTTTTCTGATTCGATTGGTTATTATCTTCCACTTGTATGGTCGTTTTTAGTGTCCGACAGTAGTCGTACACGCGTCCGACAGTTGTGAAGCGCGTGTCTAACGGATGTGAAGCACGCGTCTGACGGTTGGTGGACACTAACTTTATGGGCACAAGTTAGTTAAAAACTTTAGATAAATGGAGAACTTCTGCATGATATGATAAACTTTTCTCTATCTACCTCTGTTTAATGATTGAATCTCAAAAAATAGATCAATAGCTTGCTAATTAATTGAATATCTATATGAAAAAAATCTTTCACTTTGCTGTAGTTGGGTTAATTTTATCTGCTACAGCGTGTACGGATAACATTGAAAACATTTATGATCCTCAAATTGAACGAGAGCATAGCGACTTCGATTTCTCGATGGTAGCGAAAGGTGTTAAACTCAGTGTGTCGTATCAAAACATGGGCTTTAAGGCACCTGTTTATTTTGAACTATACGATGTAGAACCGGTTACTTACAATGAGGAATCAGGAGCCTATACAAAGAAAGAGGGCCTCTTGCCTTTGTATGCTGATTATACAGATGGAGATGGTACCTTTGCGAAAACGCTCGATTTACCTTCTTACTTATCGAAGGTCTATATCTTCTCTCCCTCCTTTTATGCGACCACTTTAATGGAGGCTACTTGCTCGAATGGCTCTATTGTAGCGACCGATTTATTTGATTCCAATACTGCTGCAAGTGTAGCAGCAGCGCGTGCAGGTAGTACTTCTGCCATCTATCGCACAGTGACCATTCAAAGCGATAATTGGAAACCTTGGTTGGGAGAATTCAACGAATCGACCGGTGAAATTACCGCTTTTGTAGCTTCAAACTCTTCTACACAGCATCCTGGCTATGCCTATACAGCAGCGAATGCGGGTTCTGACTACAAACCAGAATTGGTACCTAGCAACTTTGCTGCATTGTATACAGCACACTCTGCGGTCATCAATATCAGTAAAACTTGTCCTGAGGAGTATCGCTCCTATTCCGATATGAATGTATCCGAAGATGCTGAAGTAGTCTTGACCGGCTTGGGTGGTAACACCTGTTGGAACAGTTCTATGGGTTATTACTACTATCCACAAAATGAGCCACCTACATCGTATGAGGATATAAAGAGCAGAGTGATTCTTCTATTCCCTAATACGCAAGATGGTAAATGGAGTCGAAATATAAGCGAAGCCACCCGTACCAAAGGACTTAATAGAGGAACTTCCGTACAACTTATGTACTACCCCAATATAGCCAATGGCGATCGGAGTGGAGCTACCAAAGTTTTCCCTAAAGGGACTAAAATAGGATTTGTATTGGCTTGTAATGCATGGACGAATCGGATTAGTGGCTTTACCAGCACCAAGAATTACAGAGCTGCTACCTCGAGTGGATTGAGCCGAAACAACAATAACGCTCCAATTAATAAACCTAGAACTGCCATTTACAAATACGATGATTGGGTAATGATGTCTTTCGAAGACCATACCGATGATGAGAACTTTAGCGATGTGGTATTTACCTTGAAATCAGACCCTGTAGATGCAATCACGGATATTCCTGTATATGATAAAGAGACTCAAATCTTCGAAGTGACAACCAACCGGGGTATCTATGCATTCGAAGATATGTGGCCTAGTGAAGGCGATTATGATATGAACGATGTATTGATACGTTCGAACTATAAGAAAATATACCGTACCATCATAAACCTAACGAATGGGGTAGAAACCAGTAGAACATACAAGCTTCTTTCTGAAACTTTTGAATTCAAAACATTCCAGAATTATGCGACTTTAGTAAATGGCTTTGCTTTTAGAGCAATCAAAGGAAATGCGATGAATGCTTCTACCATACGATTTACTAAGAAAATCCCTACCAGCGATACGTTTGTAGAATACAATCCAGTTGGTGATGGTGGAGGGGCCTTTACCAATTATTCAACCAAATACCCCAATCAGCCCAAGGATCTTTTTGTACTAACCGATAATTTGGCAAATAAAAATGGTGTGGGCTTTAATCCCGATCCAGTAGGTACCATTTACCGGGCTGAATTTATTTACGGTACCGTTGATAATGTAGATTCAGGCATTTCGATTGTACTAAGTACCAATTACGAATCGGATATTCAAACTTTTGTGATGCGTACTTGTGATGAGGGTAATTTATCGTATCGTTTAGAGATTCATATTCCGTACGAAGCACCTACCTTATCGAGCCGAATGTTGGATGATAACTCCACAAGTATTCCTTTCACTACTCTTTGGAACCATGAAAGCGATGCTTCCAATCCATTTAGTGCTTCACCATCCTATTATCTACGTGCTTTAAAAGGCGCATCGGTAAAATACCCATTTGCATTCTTCTTGGCAGGTGCTACAGAAGCTGACTTAGCCGGTTTGTTAGATCCAAACAACGAGTCAAAAAAGATTAGTACGCTCTATACCCAATACAATGATTGGGTACTGAGTGGGGGTACAACCCATAAGGATTGGTACAAGTAAAGCTTGTAGATACTCATTTACTTAGCATGGTTACGGCTGGGAGAACTAGTCGTATTGGATATTACACAAAGGGTTGGAACCAGGGAATGGTTTCAACCCTTTGTGTGGAGAGATTATGGAATTGTAAACTTTCAACCCCCTATTCTCGTTATTTAGTGGAAGGCTGCCAGTGGGTATATAGCCTCACACTAAATAACTAAAATAGAATCAATGAAAACAATCATGGCCCTACTCTTTTTCTCTTGCTTTCTCTGTTGTGCGAGTGATACAAGTTCTAGCAGTAACCGTAACTCCACGAGTAATGAGTTAGATATTAGCGTTATCCAATCGTTGGATGTAGATCGGTACATGGGCAAGTGGTTCGAGATAGCTCGCTTTGATCACTCCTTTGAGCGAGGCATGGATAGCGTAACGGCCGAATATGTAAAGAACGCCAACGGTACCATTCAGGTGATAAACAGAGGCTATAAGGCCGATAAAGGTTTTAGCGTAGCAAAAGGGAAAGCGAAAACAACGACAGAACCCGGGGTGTTGAAGGTCTCTTTCTTTTGGATATTCTACTCTCAATACCGAATTTTGGAACTGGATGATGAGTACCAATATGCACTTATTGGTAGCAGCAGCGCTAAATACTTGTGGATTCTTTCGCGGGTACCTGTGATGGAGAAGGAGCAGTTAGAGCAGTTGCTTGAAAAGGCACGCAAGCGAGGGTACGATACCTCTAAACTGATTTATCCCAAACAGTAACGTCTCTATTTTACCCTATAAAAAAGGATTGATGCCACTTTCTACAAATAGGTAGAAAGTGGCATCAATCCTTAGGAACCTACGTGGTGGTTTTTCAAAATCTCTATCAGAATCGTTTCACCCACATGTGGCAGTAGGGTTGTGTACCCTTACGCACGTAGTAATCTTGATGATACGTTTCGGCGGGGTAGAAGGTAGTGGCTTTGGTTAGCTTTGTTTTAACATCGTACCCCTTACCATGTAGTTGCTCGATAAGTTTTTGGGCAATCTCTTTTTGGGCACTATTTTCATAAAACACTTCGGAGCGGTATTGATCACCTACGTCGGGACCTTGGCGGTTGAGTTGGGTGGGGTCGTGTATCTCAAAAAAGAGTTTAGCCAGTGTCTCGTAGTCTACTTTGGCAGGATTGTATACTATGCGTACCGCTTCGGCATGTCCCGTGTTGTGTGAACAGACCTCTTCGTAGGTGGGATTGGCTGTTTTACCCCCTATGTAGCCCGACTCAACACTGATAACACCTGCTTGTTGTTGCATGAGATGTTCTACGCCCCAGAAGCATCCGCCTGCAAAAATGGCTGTTTGTTTCTCGGGTGCTGGTGTAAATTCCAAGGAGATCGAATTAACACAGTGCCTTATGTTCTTAGGGGTAAATTGTTCACCCTCGAATACGTGCCCCAAGTGGGCCCCACACTTTGCACAAGTTATCTCAATACGTTTTCCGTCTGCATCGAGTGTACGTTTTACCGCTCCTTTTATCTCATCATCAAAGGAGGGCCATCCGCATCCTGAGTCGAACTTATCGGTGGAGCGATAGAGGGGGGCGCCACATTTTTTACAACTGTAGGTGCCACTTTCGTAGAAATCATAATACTTGCCGGTAAAGGGAGCTTCGGTTCCCTTTTGCTCCATCACATACTTCTCTTCAGGGGTTAACTGTTTCATGGATTCTTTTTTTTGTGCACTTGCCGATGCTACGATCGAAAGCACGGTGAATAATATACCTATAAATCGTACCATATTTTCTCTATTTTTTGAACCAAACTACCTACCAAACAAACTTTATTTTGAATTTGTTTTCTTACTTCATCTATTTACCACCGATACTTCCAATTGGGTGAACAATCCTAGGGCGCATAGAGTTATCTATAATCTCGTTAGAGAAAATCTACTTAATAAAAAGAACAAGATGGAAAAGAAAACAGGATTTAAGAGTGGGGAGCCTTTTAACTTATCGGCACTGGTAGAGTATACAGAAGGGGGAGTGGTTAGTAAACAAATCTCTAAAAATGTCACGGGAAATGTAACCTTATTTTCTTTCGATGAGGGGCAAGGGTTGAGCCCACATACAGCTCCTTTCGATGCACTTGTGCAAATACTTGATGGAGAGGCAGAAATTACACTCGATGGAAAACGACACCAAGTAAAGTGTGGTGAGATGATTATTATGCCTGCTCATGTAATGCATGCATTGCATGCTGCCAAGCGGTTTAAAATGTTACTAACCATGATTAAAGGCTAGTTTGTAATTTGCATTTTTTAGACTTTAAAATCACCAATTTTGTGAATTGTACTGGTCACTCTTCTTCTTTGCTTTAAAAGTGCTGCTTTCACCCAAATGGATTGATAGTGAGCCGGTTTAAAGGGTGAAGGGTGAAAATGGTTAAATTGCTAGAGAGAGAGTTAGAGGCGATTTTTGACTTTCTATTTTGCTTTTCCAAAAAGGTGCTGAGGATTATAAAATCACAACTACTAATTCTGGATTACTTTACACGAGGTGATTGTTTAAGCCCCATTTAAATAACATTTAAATGGGGCTTAAATTCTATTTAAATAGGGCCAATTTATCTCTATTTACTCGATAACAGGCTCTTAAAGGCTGATGGCTGCACGGTGAGGGTAAAGTAACAGAAGGTGCCAAAGTTGCGCTCCGTTTTTTTTATGGTCCGGCTGGCATCGGTCATAAAGTATCCACAGAGTCCTAGTTCCATATCTACCCAACTGTTTAGTGGGTGCTTAAGCACCAAGTCTATTTCTGTACCCAGCGATTTACCATCGCCTGCGTTACGCTCGGACTTCATGCCTAGATAGTGCCCATCGAGTGTATAACTGAGCTTCTTTATTTTTCCCGAACAGCCCAAGTAAAGATCATTTAAGCCATTGACTGTTCCAAGTGCATCGAGCCAGTAGTCCATAAATCCACCGTAAATGTGTGCAGCACCATAGAGCCACGTAAACCCAGCTTTCTCTTTATGGGCTTCGCTGTAGCTATCCCATCCTGCAGTGAGTTTAAAAGAGGGATGGAATTGGTAGTTGGCTTTTACTGTCCACATGTTTCCTCCTAGTTTTTTTCCAGTGATACTCTTTCCGAGTTGTTGGTAGAAAGAGGCTGTGGCATCGAACTGATTGAACTTCCAGCTGGTGTAGAGTCCTAGCGTGTGGCGATGATGGGTAAGGGAATCCTTCGTTCCATCATAGGTGGTTTCTTGCAATCCTTCGTTCAAATAGATGGCCGAGGCGGTTAGGTGCTTGGAGAATTTGTAGTTAAACCAGGTATAGAACATGCGTTGGTACCAATTGTCTTTGGCCAATGAGTAAACTGCTTCTCCATTATTTTTGTGTCCCGATTCGGTGTTATAGGCACCTCCTAGGTGCGCGGTAAAGGCCCCCGTGGTGTATTTAAAGAGTAGGGCATCGTGCGATACTCCTGTGAAACTCCAGGGTGGACAGGCTAGAATGCGAACATCATCGTAGATTAGCATTTGCCTTCCTACTTTGGTTGAGACTCCTTTGGTAAGCTTAATATCGGTATAAGCCTCAAAAATAACGAGATCGTTTTTGGAGGAGTTGGAGTTTGAAAGCCCCCAACTGCCACTGTTCTGTAAGGTGATGCTTGCTTTGAGCAAATCATTCGCGAATTCGGTGGTTAGGCGCGTGCTATTCAGGATGATGCTACCTGGCTCACTGCTGTACACTCCTTGGTTACCATCGCTGTATTCGGCACGATTCCTTTGGTTTAAACTTAGCGATAAACTTTGTGCTTTTGCCTCTTGTAGAGTGATGCAACTAAACAGTACAATCACGACTATTGCTGCTAGAATATTGTTACCTTTCATGAGCATGACTTTTAGATTAAAATGGCGATTAGATTCTATCTATCAGTTGTTTAAACACTGTTATAGTGTAGAAGGTTTCTTTAAGATGCCACTCTTTTCTTGGATGAATGGTTAAATATGTCGTGATTTTAGCTCTCCGTTTTTATCTAAAAGCGGATTAGATTCGCTTTCCCAAAATAGTGAGGCTACGCTCTATTCCATCATATTTGGCCATGTTTGGTAGTTGTGCCGACGCTTCGAAGGGGTAAAAGCCTGCCTTAAATTGCCGGTGCAGTTACTCTATACAAACTCTGCCTACTCTGTTGTTTAGAATTCTTAAGTTTTAGAGTCTGTTTAAACAACTCGTTGGCGAGGGTGGATGAATTGTGAAATCTTACTGTGAAGATTGTATTACAAATGTAATAATATTTCTTTGCAAGATACTCTTTTTAACGCAATTATAGTGCAGATGAAAAGTTGAGATTGTATCGTGTTTTCTCACTTGGTTTCGCTTGTTCAAGCCCAAATAGGCTGTTTTGGGACTCTTAATGGCAGGTTAACAAGTTTGTATTTACCTTAAAACGAGAATTTATGCATAATAAAACCATATCTTTGCCGCCCCAACGAATAAAATATAAAATAAAAAGATGAGAAAATTAACACTATTAGTTGCGCTAGTTGCATCATTTGCAATGGCTTCTGCGCAAGATTTAAAATTTGGTATTAAAGCGGGTGTGAATGCAGCTTCTGTAGTAGGATCGCATATTCACAATGCAGATGCTAAAGCTGGTTTTGTAATCGGTTCATTTGTAGAAAAAAAGATGACCGATCGTTTTGGATTAAGCGCTGAGCTTCTTTACTCAAACCAAGGTTACAAGAAAGACATAATAGAGGGTAAATCGGTTGTAGAAGCTACTGCTACCTACCACTACCTAAACTTTCCTCTTCTGGCTAATGTCTATTTAACAAGAGGCCTTTCGATTAAAGCGGGTTTGCAACCTGGTTTTAACCTCTCTTCGAGTGTAAAAACAGGAAGTGTACGCGTAGATTCTGACAATACGAACGTATTTGATTTGTCAGTACCTGTGGGACTAGCTTACCAATTTGATATGGGACTTCTATTTGATATCCGTTACAACATTGGTTTAACACATGCAGTAGAGCATGCGAAAATCCGTAACTCGGTATTCCAATTTACAGCGGGTTGGAGATTCTAATAGACTAAAATTCTTTGTTGTTATATAGTGTAAGGGGCTACTAAACATTTCGTTTGGTAGCCCCTTGCTTGTTCTTCCCTTTTAAATGGTCTGAATATAGTCCCACAGTTTTTTGTAGAAGGGGTGTTTGCAGAGCGTAGAGGCATCGCCTAGGATAAAGAGTTTCATTCGGGCACGAGTAATGGCTACATTCATTCTACGCAAGTCATTTAGGAAGCCAATCTGCCCTGCATCGTTGGCGCGGACGAGGCTAATAAGAATGACATCGCGCTCTTGTCCTTGGAATCCATCTACCGTATTGACTGTAATTTGCGAGCGGAAGGGTTTGAGTACTTCGCTTCGGCGAACCAACTGGCGAAGGTATTGTACTTGTGCTTTGTAGGGTGAAATGAGCCCAAAATCGATTCGCTCGTCTAGCAGTCGTTGCTTCCCAATTTTTTGTATGTAGAGCTCTAGTTGGGCAAGTGTTAAGCGTGCTTCTGCTTTATTAATGCGTCCAAAGCTATCGCCTACAAACTCCTCTACTGCATCGAGTGTTTTGGTATTTATCCACTCTAGTGGGGTGTCGTAATCCAAAATACCTCGGTATTTTACATCGGGAGCGGATGAGAGCTCGCCTCGGTAAAACCAATCCGAAGAGAAGCGCATGATGGTTTCATTCATTCGGTATTGTAGTTTAAGTAAGGTTACTGCCTGTGGAGTTTTCTGCACCAATTGCTCCATCAGTGTGTGATCCAGTCCACCGCGAATGGCCTCTTGGCATTTTAGGGTAGGGGGAAGTTGTTGATGATCGCCAGCCAATACTACGCGATTGGCTTTGCGTATGGCAATCCAGCAGGCAGGCTCTAGGGCTTGGGCTGCTTCGTCAATAAAAAGGGTGGAGAACTTCATACCTGTCAGTACGCGATGGGCCGAACTGGTTAGGGTGGAGGCTATTACACGCGCTTCGCCAAATAGATCGGCATTGATGCGTAGCTCCAATTCGGTAGCTCGCTCTTTGAGGGAGTTTATCTTTTGGTGCATATTCTCCCCACTTTTTCGTTTCCGCCCATACAATTCGCGGATGGTTCGGCGGATACTCCAGAGTTGATCGTAGTCGGGATGCGATTCGAATCGCCGTTCGTAAGTAAAGGATAGCATCTTGTCATTCACTCGGTTGGGATTGCCTATACGGAGTACATTTACGCCACGATCGACCAACTTTTCCGCAATCCAATCGACTGCCATATTGCTTTGGGCACAAACGAGCACTTGACTTTCGCGATGCAGTGTTTCATAGATTGCCTCTACCAAGGTGGTGGTTTTGCCGGTACCTGGAGGCCCATGAACCACCGCCACATCTTTGGCACGGAGTACACTATTGACTGCTGCCTCTTGACTGGGGTTTAACCAGGGGAAGCGTAGCGGGGAAAAGCCCAACTCTTCGGCCTTGAGTGTGCCATGAAAGAGTTCGCGTAGGTGAGCCAGTCGCCCATTTTTAGAAGCAATTACCTTGTCAAGCGACTCGAACATCAGTCGGTACGAGGTTTCGTCAAAATAGAGTTGAACGCCAAGATCGGTTGCATTTACTAAATCGGTTAGCGCAGCAGGAGTGGGTAGTGCCACCACCATCCGATTCTGATCGACGTAACTAACTGTTGTCGTAAACGCAAGAAACTTAATTGCATTTGTGCTGGCTCCTGTAAAAAAGCAAACGGGTTTGCCATATTCAAATACGGATTCTATTTCAACATCTTCGGTACGCTCAACTTCTAGGACCAACTGATTGAGTGAATTGTGATAGCTACGCCCCAATTGCAGCGGGTACCAGCACATGCCACGCTTTACTTTTCGCACTACACCCATTGATTCTGTTTGTTGGCGATATTGCTCTTTTTCGGCATCATACTCCAACTGTAGTAAGGAACGTAAACGCTGTAAAGCCAAAATGGAGGAGGTAGAGGGGGATGATTTCATTGGGTCTTTATTTAGGGGAAGATAATAGGTTGTTATACCGTATAGAGTCTCTTGAATTGCCTTTTTTTATATTTTATACAAAGGTAGGGGTTTTTGGAGATTATTCTTCCTGTTTGTTTCATAAAACAAGGAACCCTCTTTTTGCATAGATAAATAATTGTTCTTTTCAGATGAAATAGATAAAAAGATGTTATCTTTGTGTGTAATAAGTTTACCGAATATTTCATACTAGAAACAGAAGAGAGGGACTCAAAATCAATCATACGATGGCTAATCGGGAGGCTCTTTTAAAGTAAGCTGGCAGTAGCATGTAGTACTACGAACAAAATAACGAGACGAATTTATGGTTACAACTCAAATTGATATTGCTAGAAAATTATCTTCACTTCTTTCTCCTTTAACCAAAGAGGGTCTGCATGCTTTGGCTGACGTTTTGGTTAAGAGAAAATGTAAAAAGGGAGAGACTATACTGACAGAGGGCGAAATTTGTCACTCAATGATGTTTGTCGAGAAGGGCCTTTTTAGACAATTCTATTATAAACACGATAAGGATCTTACCGAACATATAAGTTATGAGAATGGAATGATTATCTGTTTGGAGAGCTACTTTAAGCAGGAGCCTTCTAGGGTTCTTGTGGAGGCTTTGGAGGCGTCTCATTTATGGTTTATTCCCAAAGAAAAAATAGATGTGCTTATTGATCAGTATGCAGATATTGATAAAATGTATCGCAAAATATTAGAACAGTCGCTTATTGAATCTCAGATAAAAGCAGATGTAATGCGTTTTGAATCGGCTCAAGAGCGTTACAATAAGTTGAAGCAAAGGCATCCTGAAATCTTAAAGCGTACTCCGCTGATCTACATCGCTTCGCTGCTACAGATGACTCCTGAGACGTTAAGTCGCGTTCGCTCATCGCTTCTGTAAAAAAACTCTTGCCGATCTTTCTATGCTAGTATCATTCGTTACATAAGGAATTCTTAATAAGCTAAATGAGCAAGCACTTAGAAAGTGCTTGCTCATTTAGCTTATTTTGGCGTAGTAAGAGGGGAGGCTCTATCTGCTTTTCTTCGTAATTTAGAGTCTTTTAATAACTCTTGCTGGGTTTCCAGCCACAACCACAAGTGGGGGGATATCTTTATTTACTATACTCCCTGCACCAATAACAGCACCCTGCCCTATGGTAACACCTGGAAGAATAGAGACTCCAGCCCCAATCCACACATTGTCTGAAATGGTTATAGGATAGGCATACTCTAGGCCCTCATTTCGCTGTTCTGCATCAGTGGGGTGGCTAGCTGTATATATACCGCAATGCGGAGCTATAAAAACATTCTTTCCGATGGTAACTTTGGCACCATCGAGAATAACAAGGTGATGATTGGCATAGAAGTTCTCTCCAATCTCAATGTTATAACCATAGTCGCAAATAAAGGGTTGCTCTATGAGAAAGGAGGCAGCTGTTTTTCCAAAAAGTCGACGAATGATTGCTGTTCGTTCTTCGTAATTGGATGGGCGTAAATGGTTGTAGTCATAGCACAACTCTTTGCAGCATTCACGCTCCGAAATTAGAACCGGATCGTAGTTTGCATTGTAAAGCTCTCCCAAAAAGGCTTTCTCCTTTTCTGTTTTTATCATCTCTATCCCTTCTTTACTAGCTGAATGAGTAGGCTACTTTTGGCTCTCTTTAGCTCTTTGATTATGAGGTCTTGAAGGACCTTTTCTTCCTTTGTTATTATTGCTGTTTCTTCTTTTTCCGTTGTTCCCTTTACTTATACGGGGTGCATATTCGGGTGTTTCACCTAACTCTTCAGGTACAGGAATCTTATAAATCTCTTTTCCTATAAAGGTTTCGATTGATTTGAATTGAGTTTGTTCTTTTTCGCTGATGAAAGTAATGGCGCATCCATCGTTGTTGGCTCTAGCTGTACGCCCGATTCGGTGTACATAATCTTCACTGTCGTTAGGTACATCGTAGTTAATAACCAAGCGAATATCATCAATGTCAATACCACGTGCCACAATATCGGTTGCCACCAATATGTTGGTACGTCCGGCCTTAAAATCACGCATGATTTGTTCGCGTTGCGGTTGCTCAAGGTCGGAGTGCATCTCTCCTACATTGAGGTTAATGCGTTTGAAGGCCTTCGTAACCTCTTTGACTTTAAGCTTAGAAGAGGCAAAAATAATGACACGATCGGGTGTGTTGTCTTTAAAAAGAGTTTGAATAATTCCCAATTTTTGACTTTCATAACATACATACGCTGTTTGAATAATCTTTTCGGCGGGTTTAGAAACAGCTAGTTTAATCTCTACTGGATTGTTTAGAATGGTTTTAGCCAACTGTTGGATCTTGTGAGGCATTGTTGCCGAGAACATAATGGTTTGGCGCTCTTTAGAGAGTTTCTTTACGATTTGCATAATGTCATCAGCAAATCCCATATCCAGCATACGATCGGCTTCATCCAGAATAAAGAAAGAGACTTTTGATAGGTCTACATATCCCATGTTGATGTGGCTTAACAATCTTCCTGGAGTAGCAATCACGACATCTGCTCCTAGAGTAAGTCCGCGTTTCTCTTGTTCGAAGCGTACTCCATCATTACCTCCGTATACCGCTACACTTGATACCGGCATGAAATAGGAGAATCCTTCCATTTGTTGGTCAATTTGCTGAGCCAACTCGCGAGTCGGTGACATAACGATGCAGTTGATAGAGTCGGCAGGATAGCCTCCTTTGCTTAGTTGATTGATAACAGGCAACAAAAAAGCGGCAGTTTTTCCTGTACCCGTTTGGGCCACGGCAATTAAATCTTTTCCATCGAGTATGACGGGAATGGTATGTTCTTGCACAGGTGTACACTCGTTGAAGTTCATCGAGTCGAGTGCATCTAGCACACTTTCATTTAAATTTAGCTCTGTAAATTTCATATATCTTTATTAATTCTTTCGTTGTTTACAATCGTCCGCATTCATCGAGGTAAGAGTCTTTAAATCCTAAGAAGTAAAGTACCCCATCTAATCCTAGGTTATTGATGGATTGACGTGCATTGGCTACCACCTTGGGTTTAGCATGAAAGGCAATACCTAATCCTGCAGTCGATAACATGGGTAAATCATTCGCGCCATCTCCAACTGCGATGGTTTGGGCAATATTTACCTTTTCTACTTGTGCGATGAGTCGCAAAAGTTCGGCTTTGCGTTTTCCATCTACGACATCACCTACGTAGCGTCCAGTTAGTTTTCCGTCTTTAATCTCTAATTCATTGGCATATACATAGTCTATGCCCCATTTCTGTTTTAAGTAGTTGCCGAAATAGGTAAAACCTCCCGATAGAATGGCTATTTTATAGCCATAATGTTTGAGAACAAACATCAGTCGTTCCACCCCTTCTGTCATAGGTAGACTTTCGGCCACCTCTTTCATTACACTTTCATCAAGTCCTTCCAGTAGTGCTACGCGTTGTTTAAAACTTTCGGTGAAATCAATCTCTCCACGCATGGCCTGTTCAGTAATGGCTTTTACTTCATCGCCTACTCCAGCACGGACAGCCAATTCGTCGATGACTTCGGTCTCTATCAGGGTAGAATCCATGTCAAAGCAAATTAAACGACGCATACGGCGAAACATGTCATCTAGCTGAAATGAGAAGTCCATACCTAGTTCGGTGCTTAAGCGCATTAAATCTCTTTGCATCGCCTCCCGGTCACGTGGTGTTCCGCGTACCGAAAATTCAATCCCAGCGCGTACATTGGCTTTCTGCTCATCTAGAGGAATGCGTCCAGTCATTCGCTTAATTGCGTCTATATTTAAATCTTGGTCAGCTATGATACGGGTTACAGCGGCAATTTGTTGCGCAGTTAGTTTTCTGCCTAAAAGGGTCAGTATGTAGCGGTTTTTTCCTTGCATACCTACCCACTCTTCGTACTCTTCGGGTGTAACGGGGTAAAAGCGAATGGTAATGCCTAGATCGGACGCACGGAAAAGCAGCTCTTTCATAATATTGCCTGAATCTTTCTCAAGCGATTTGAATAAGATGCCTAACGAAAGTGTACTATGAATATCGGCTTGACCAATGTCTAAGATTGTAACTTCGTAAGTAGAAAGAATCTCTGTAATTGAAGCAGTAATGCCAGGTCGATCCAGTCCCGTTATTCGAATAAGTATAAGCTCTGTCGTTGTATTCATACAATTTGATACCTTTGTTTATAGACACCTTTTGTTACTATTATAGTAGGATACAAAAGTACGCAAAATTAATCCTTTCTATGCTATAAAGGAGCTTTCTTTTTTTCGATGGAATGGCCTATTTTATGCTGAATAACATGTTTTATTCCTTGTTCGCTTGGAAGGAGTGTCAAAAAAAACTACCTTTGCCGAGATTTCAGAATTATTTACACATTAATTATCAATGTGTTGAAGTAAATGTTCCGAGATGAAGTCGCTGCTTACAGCAGCCTCGGATAGTATTCACTAAAATCGAATTACATGATTAAAAGTGTAAAGTGGATTTTTGTTGTATGTTTCACTAGTTCTTTCTTCTTCTCCTCTTTTGCAGGAAAAGATGCCACGACCGAAGGGGTGACTGTCGGTGATACAGCACCGTTATTTACCCTTGAAAGTAATGAGCAAACAGTGAGTTTGCAACAGTTACAAGGTTCGTATGTATTGTTAAGCTTTTGGGCCAGTTATGATGCACAGTCACGTATCAGCAACGCATTGTTAAATCATGCTGTATCAAAAGAAGGGCGTGTAAAAATGGTCTCAGTTTCATTTGACGAATATCAGTCAATATTTAACGAGTCTATTAAAAAAGACCAACTTTCAATGCCAAGTTGCTTTGTAGAGTTGGGTGGAACCTCTTCAGATTTATACAAGAAGTATCAGTTAAATCGAGGGTTCCGTAATTTTTTATTGAATGAACGCGGCGTAATTATCGCTAAAAACATTGAGGCTTCAGCGCTGACCTCCTATATTCAGTAGTGTTGAAGCAGTTCCGTAAGGAAGAGATATAGCATACAACAATCAAGCCACCTGGTGCATATGCACTGGGTGGCTTTTTTAATGCCAATCAGATTGCCATTCTAACTAAAAATGTACCTTTGCAGCAAATAATGCAATAGATATGGGTAAAATAAAGAACTTGATTTTTGACTTTGGCGGTGTCATTGTCGATTTGGATAGAGAAGAAGCGGTAAAGAAATTTATACAAATAGGGGTTTCTAATGCAGATGAACTACTCGATAGATACCACCAGAGGGGGATTTTTCTAGAGGTAGAGGATGGGAGAGTTACAGCCGAGGAGTTTCGGGCGAAATTGAGTGCTTTGTGTGGACGAGAGTTAACTTATGATGAAGTTGAAAGTGGTTGGAAAGGATTTATCACTAAAACGGAACAGTATAAACTTGATTACTTGAATGAGCTGCGGGATCGTGGTTACAAGGTTTATATTTTAAGCAATACCAACCCCTACATTGCCAATTGGGCAAGAAATAGCACTTTTACGCCTGCAGGTAAGCCACTTGATAGTTATGTGGATGCTGTTTATACATCGTATGAAATTGGGAGTATGAAGCCTGAGAAAGCGATCTTTGAGTTTTTGATTGCTGATAGTGGCATTGATCCTCATGAATCTCTTTTTATAGATGATGCCCCTGCAAATGTTGCCATTGGTAATGAACTTGGATTTGAGACCATTCAGCCAGAGAATGGCGAGGATTGGCGCAATAAAATAGAAAAGCTCCTTATTTAGGAGCTTTTCTGTATAGATAAATCGCAATCAGCGAATAAAGTATATTGGGTACCCAAACTGCTATTACAGGAGGGGCATTTCCATTGACTGCAAAGGTAGCAGAAATGGTTTGAAAAAGAATGTAGGAGAAGCTGAGAGCCAATCCTATACCTAGGTGCAATCCAATCCCTCCTTTGACCTTGCGTGATGAAAGAGATACTCCAATGGCAGTCAATATAAAGGCTGCAAATGACATAGCAAATCGTTGGTAATACTCAATTTCGAACTCTTTAATATTGGCAAATCCTCTTCTTTTCTGCTTGTCTATGTACTCTTTGAGCTCGGGGCTGGTCATGGTTTGCTGCTGTCCTTTTGAGATTAGAAAGTCTTGGGGTTCCATCTTGATAATGGTATCCAATCGCTCTCCCTTGGTAATTACCTCCTTCATCCCATCCATTTGGCGAATCATATAGTTCTTAATGATCCATTTGTGTTGGGTGGTGGTATCATAGGTAGCAGTGCGTGCGGTAAGGTGAGAGATCAGTTTCTTGTCCTCAAATTTATCGAGTGAAAAGCGATAACCCGTCTTGTTGTAATTCTCATATCGCTCCATGTAGGCAATGACACCATTATCGACCTCTAACTGTACGTTCCGTACAAACTCTTGCTTCTTCTTTCGTTTGTATTTATTTTCAAACTCCAATCGAGTAATATTTCCTCGAGGTATGACATAAGAACCAAGCCCCAAAGTGACTAATGAGATAATTCCTGCCGAAATCATGTAGGGAATCATCATTCGTTTAAAGCTCATGCCAGTAGAAAACATGGCGATAATTTCTGAGTTTTCGGCCAACTTAGAGGTGAAAAAGATTACCGCAATGAAGACAAACAGTGGGCTGAATAGATTTGAATAGTAGGGAATGAAATTCAGGTAGTAATCAAATACAATAGCTGAAAAAGGAGCTTTATTGGTGATGAAATTGTCGATGTGTTCATTGAAGTCAAAGACAACAGCGATCGAAATGATCAGTGTAATAGCAAAGAAATAGGTTCCTAAGAATTTGGCAATGATGTAACGATCTAATCTCTTTAGCACAGCACCCTTTTGAGTGGTGCTGTTGCTAGAATCAATCTTCTTGCTTCTTTTTTCAGAGCTAGTTTCTCTGTTCTTTTGTTTGAACCAATTCTTCATGTTCTTTTTTTATAGTCTTGTAGATAAACGTTTAACCATAATTGCTTTCCATGCAGAAAAGTCACCTGCTATGATATGCTTACGTGCCTCGCCAGCCAACCAAAGATAGAAGGCTAGATTGTGGATAGAGGCTATTTGCATGGCTAGTAACTCTTGTGAGTGGAAGAGGTGGCGCAAGTATGCACGGCTATATAAGGTGTCTACTGCCGATGCACCGTCTGCTTCAATAGGAGCATAGTCTTTTTCCCACTTCTTGTTTCGCATGTTCATGATACCATCTTTCGTGAAAAGCATGCCGTTGCGTCCGTTGCGAGTAGGCATGACGCAATCAAACATGTCAACTCCTCTTTCGATGGCCTCGAGTATGTTTACAGGTGTACCTACACCCATTAAGTAACGAGGCTTCTCTTTCGGAAGAATTTCATTCACCACCTCAATCATTTCATACATCTTTTCAGTAGGTTCACCTACTGCCAATCCACCAATGGCATTGCCATCTGCCTCTTTTGATGCAATGTACTCGGCCGACTGGCGGCGAAGATCGGGGTATACACATCCTTGTACAATGGGGAAAAGTGATTGATTGTAGCCATATTTGGGCTCCGTTTCGTTAAAACGAGTAAAACATCGGTCTAGCCAACGGTGAGTAAGATGCATCGAATTCTTTGCGTAGGCATAGTCTGAGTTTCCTGGAGGGCATTCATCAAATGCCATCATAATATCGGCACCTATAGTACGCTCTATGTCCATAACTCGTTCAGGTGTAAAGAGGTGTTTCGATCCATCAATGTGTGATCGAAATTCAACGCCCTCTTCGCGTAGCTTGCGAATGCCAGCTAGCGAAAAGACTTGAAAACCACCGCTGTCTGTAAGCATGGGGCGGTCAAATCCATTAAATTTATGCAATCCACCTGCACCCTCAATCACGTCCAATCCTGGACGCAAATAGAGGTGATAGGTATTCCCTAAAATGATTTGTGCTTTGATATCCTCTTTTAGTTCGGTTACGTGCACCCCTTTTACACTTCCTAGCGTGCCTACGGGCATAAAGATTGGAGTTTCTATCTGTCCGTGATCGGTGGTAATTAGCCCCGCACGTGCATTCGATTGAGGATCGTTATGTTGTAATTCAAATTTCATACGTTACTTTTTTACTTCGCTGTTGGGTTGTTTTACCGTAAAATCAATGGGATTGCTTACCTTTTCGGGCGTCAGTGCCAATTCAAGCACCTCTTTAATATCCGAAACATAGTGGAAGTTTAATCCTTTTAAATAGATTTCTGGAATCTCTTCAATGTTCTTTCGGTTTTCAATACACAACAAGATGTCTTTAATACCTGCACGTTTTGCTGCTAGGATTTTCTCTTTGATACCTCCAACTGGAAGCACTTTTCCGCGTAAGGTTATCTCGCCAGTCATGGCTAATTTTTCTTTTACTTTACGTTGTGTAAGTGCAGAAGCGATGGCTGTAACCATGGTGATACCTGCCGAAGGACCATCTTTAGGGATTGCTCCCTCAGGCACGTGTACATGGATGTTCCAATTGTCGAATATCTCTTCATTGATATTTAGGTGCTCAGCTTGCCCTTTGATATACTCGAGAGCTAGCATAGCCGACTCTTTCATTACATCTCCTAGGTTTCCTGTTAGCGTGAGTTTACCTGCTTTTCCTCGGCTTAGGCTGGTTTCTACAAATAAAATTTCACCCCCTACAGCTGTCCAAGCTAAGCCTGTAACCACCCCTGCATAATCGTTTCCTTGGTATCTGTCGCGATTGTACTCTACCGTTCCTAGATAAGTAGGTACGTCAGTTGCTTTAATTTCATACGATAGCTCTTTGTTCTCTCTGGCAAACAGTAATGCAATCTTGCGCAGAATTTGGCTAATCTTTTTTTCTAAGGAGCGTACACCACTTTCGCGTGTGTAGTTTTCTACAATAAACTCGAGGGCCGATTTGCTAAATTTAACCTGATCTTTCGTAAGTCCATTTGCTTCTAGCTCTTTAGGAACAAGGTGTTTACGAGCAATCTCGACTTTCTCTTCAGTAATGTATCCGCTCACCTCAATAAGTTCCATACGGTCAAGTAGGGGAGCAGGAATAGTACCTAAATTATTGGCTGTAGCAATAAACATCACCTTAGATAGATCGTAATCAATATCTAGGTAATTATCGTGGAAGCTGTTGTTTTGCTCTGGATCAAGTACCTCAAGCATGGCCGAACTCGGATCGCCTTTGTGATCGCTTCCCAATTTATCAATCTCATCGAGTATGATGACTGGATTAGACGATTCTGCTTTCTGCAAGCTTTTAATGATTCGCCCAGGCATTGCACCGATATAGGTTTTTCGGTGACCACGAATTTCAGATTCGTCGTGTACACCACCCAATGACATGCGTACATATTTGCGCTTTAAGGCAGCTGCTATAGAGCGTCCCAATGAGGTTTTACCAACTCCTGGAGGGCCATAAAGGCAGATGATTGGTGACTTCATATCACCTTTTAACTTTAATACAGCGAGGTGTTCTAGAATGCGCTCTTTTACCTTTTCGAGTCCATAGTGGTCTTTGTTTAGGCGTTTCTCGGCATGGTTAATGTTCAGATTATCTGTTGTATATACATTCCATGGCAAGCCTAAAAGTGTTTGCAAATAGGTTAGCTGTACATTGTAGTCAGGTGACTGCGTATTGGTACGCTCCAATTTGGCAAGCTCTTTTTCGAAGATGGTCGCTACCTCTTTACTCCATTTCTTTCCGGTAGCCTTCTGTCGCAACTCATCGACTTCGTCATCTTGTCCGCTTCCTAACTCATCTTGAATGTTCTTGATTTGTTGGTGTAAGAAATATTCACGTTGTTGGCGATCGATCTCTTCGCGAGTACGGAGTTGAATACTCTGCTTGATATCTGCCAATTTAATCTCTCTGTTAAGCGATTGAATTAGCAAGAACATTCGTTCTCTGAGTTTATCTAGCTTTAACATTGCTATTTTCTCTTCCACCGAGAAGGGGAAATTGGTGCAAACAAAGCTAATTAAAATTTCAGGGCTCTCGATGTTTCGAATCGCAAATACCGTATCGGGACTCAGTTTATCCGATGTTTCGATAAACTTTGTAGTCAGCTCTTTACAAGTATCTACCAAAGCTTTGAACTCATCACTGCTTGTATCTTCACCTACCTCCTCAAGTGGCGTAACCATACCGCGTAGGTAAGGAGATGTGCGAACGATGCTATCTAGTTGTATCTTTGGTCCATTCGATTGTAGAATAACCGTACTGTTTCCGCCAGGCATTTCAAATATGCGAAGCACCTTAGCTATCACCCCTACGTGGTGCAACTCTGCGTATCCTGGTTCGTCAGTTTCTCCTTGAAGCTGACATACCACGGCAATTGGTTGTTCATTTTTGTAAGCGGTATTAACCAACTTCTGAGTGGCTGTTCTACCTACGGTAACAGGCATTACCACCTGTGGGAACATTACCATGTTTCGTAGCGGAAGAACAGGGATATCTTTGTCAAATTCAACAATCGGAAGGTTTTCCATATCTGTTTCTATTTCAGCTAGCATACCTAGTTCGTCAGTCTCAGTATTCATAATAAAATCCTCTTTTTTGCCTCTTCTAGCCATATCTGTTTCTTTGCTCTTTTTTAGTGTAAAGGGGAGTCTTTCCCAAAAAAATAGATGCAAATTTAATCATAACTTGCTGAATAATAAAAAAAGGAGTCCATTAAATCGGTTGTGCTATGTGAAAATTGTGAATTGTACCTCGTGATTTGAATAGATTTAGTTACTTTTGCTCCCATTTTAAATCCTTTTAATAATCGTTTGGGTATGTCTAACTCCTTTTTTCGGTTCAAACAATTTGCTGTACATCAGGATAAATGTGCTATGAAGGTTGGCACCGATGGTGTGCTTTTGGGTGCATGGGCCGATGTGAATAATTGTAGATCTGCACTTGATGTAGGTACGGGTACTGGATTGGTAGCCTTGATGTTGGCTCAGCGAAATCCGGTGTTAGAAATTGTGGCTGTCGATATTGATGAAGCAGCTACCGAACAGGCATTAGAGAATGTTTATCGGTCGCCTTGGAAGGAGCGTATTTCGGTTCGTCAAGTTGATTTTTCTTGCTACAACTCACCTTCGTTGAGGTTTGATTTGATTGTTTCGAACCCTCCCTATTTCAAAGATTCGTTAAAGTCACCCTGTGAGTTGCGTAATGCAGCTAGGCATACTGATTCGCTTCGTTTTGAGCAATTGATAAGTGGGGCTAGTGAACTTCTTTCTTTTGATGGACGATTTTGTGTGATCATTCCTGCCGATGCTATGGGGGAGTTTGTTGCTTGTGCAGAAGAGTATGAGTTCGGTTTGTTTAAGCGATTGCTCGTTCGTACGAAACCCGATGCTGCACCAAAACGGGTGCTTCTCGAGTTTAGAAAGGGTGGGGGTGTGATGGTTGAAGAGTCTGACTTGGTGGTAGAGCTGGCACGTCATCAATACAGTGAGGCGTATACTGAATTAACACGCGAATTCTATTTGAAAATGTAGCCAGCTCGTTTATTATTAGAGCTTCTCTTTTTATAGATGCCTTCTAGCCGATCGGTTCTGTGGTGTTTATTTGTTGGAAAGCTTTCGAAGTAAACTTCGGTTAATCTCGAGAATCTGATTGCAACGTTGTTGGAATTTCTCTTCGCTCTTTGGTTTTAAATCACTCAAATACTCTGTGACTAGTTGCATCATGCTAGAGAGCTCTTTTTTCTCCTCTTTGCGTGAAACCATAACTTTTAACCCCTTCGAAACCACTTCAATCTCAAGGTCCTTTTCTCCAATAATAGGGTCGCCATCAAAGTGGTATACACCCTCTTTTTGACGACGGATTTTAATTTTCTTGGTGCGTAAGGTTTTGATTCGGCTGTTTTGATCAATGGTTTTATTAAAGAGTTGAAACGAGAGTGATGGGATGTCAAGCACTGTGAAAGGTTCAAGAATGGTGATATCCATCAGTCCATCCGTCAATGAGGCTCTGGGGGCTATGTAGGCATTGTTCCCATATTGAGAGGCATTGGCGCATGCAATAAGAAAGGCTTCGTATTTCACAGTGCCCTCTTCGTTCTCAATTTCGTAGGTCTCGGGTTTGTAAGTGAGGCTTTCATGCAGTGTGTTTTCTAAATAGGTAAGGAGCCCGCGCTTGCCGGAATCTGCAAACTTAAGGCTTACGAATGCATCGAAACCAACCCCGCAGGTGCAAAAGAAGGGTTTTCCGTTTATTTTTCCGTAATCCATATCTAGCACCTTTCCTTGGTTAAGGGTTTCGATAGCTGATTTGGCGTCCATCGGTATTCCTAAGTGTCGAGCAAGCCCATTGCCTGAGCCGCATGGAATGATTCCAAGTGCAGTGTTTGTATCAATGAGCGAACTTGCTATCTCGTTGATTGTTCCATCGCCCCCGATTGCTACGACTATGTCTATGCCCACTTCTGCCGCCTCTTTGGCCAATTCGGTGGCATGACCTGCATATTGGGTCATAACGGTTGAATGATCGTAAAGGGTGCGGTCTAGTTTTTCATCGACCCATCTTAAAATGGTTTTCTTGCCTTGTGTGCCAGAGATGGGGTTGACAATAAATAGAACTTTTCTTTTGTCGGACATATGTTATTTATTGACAGTTGTTTTAATAATCAAAGACAAAAGTAATATGTTTGAGGCATAATTTACCAAAAAGAGCAACGCTTTTTATAGTTGACAACTTTTTTTTATGAAAACGTTCTTTGTCTTAATGATTTTATTACCTTTGCAGCCGTCTTTTGCCGTTTTGGTCAGTGCATTAGCGTAAAAATTAGAATAATTAAAGTTAAGGCGGTAGCCTTGTGTATTATATAGATTAAAAAATGGGATTATTACAAGATAAACTAAGTAAATTTAGATTGCCTCAGCAGATTATGGAACAAGGTGTTTATCCTTATTTCCGTGAAATAGATAGTGCTCAAGATACAGAAGTGTTGATGGACGGGCAGAAAGTTTTGATGTTTGGTTCTAACTCTTATTTGGGATTGACGCATGACCAGCGCATTATTGATGCAGCGATAGCGGCTACTCAAAAATATGGAACGGGTTGTGCAGGTTCACGCTTTCTGAATGGTACACTTGATTTGCACGTAGCATTGGAAAAAGAACTGGCTGCTTTTGTTGGTAAGGAAGATGCTTTGGTTTACTCTACGGGTTTCACTGTAAACGCGGGGGTTGTATCTTGTTTAACAGATCGTAATGATTATATTATTTGTGATGACAGGGATCATGCTTCAATTGTAGATGGTCGTCGTCTTTCGTTTTCAACTCAGTTGAAGTACAAGCACAACGATATGGAGTCGCTGGAGAAGGAATTGAAAAAGTGCAAGCCTGAATCGGTGAAGTTAATCGTAGTGGATGGTGTGTTTTCGATGGAGGGTGATTTGGCTAACTTGCCTGAGATTGTACGCCTTAGTGAAAAGTACAATGCAAGCATAATGGTGGACGAAGCGCACGGATTGGGTGTGTTTGGTCGTCAAGGGCGTGGTGCTTGTGATCATTTTGGCTTGACTGACAAGGTTGATGTAATTATGGGTACTTTTTCGAAATCATTGGCTTCGATTGGTGGTTTTGTGGCGGCAGATAAAGATACCATAAATTGGTTGCGTCACAACTCTCGTTCCTATATATTCTCGGCTAGTAATACGCCTGCCGCTACTGCAGCTGCTTTGAAGGCGCTGGAAATTATGCAGAGTGAGCCTGAGCGTTTGGAGTCTCTTTGGGAGATTACCAACTATGCTTTGGATCGTTTCCGTAATGCGGGCTTTGAGATTGGTGATACGGAGAGTCCTATTATTCCTCTTTATGTGCGTGACTCTGAAAAGACTTTTATTGTGACTAAAATGGCTTTTGATGCCGGCATCTTTATTAACCCTGTAATTCCTCCTGCTTGTGCTCCACACGATACATTGGTGCGCGTGGCTTTGATGGCTACTCATACCAAAGATCAAGTAGACTATGCTGTAGATAAATTGGCTGAGTGCTTCAAGGCGCTGGATATTATAAAGTAATCTATCCGATAAGATAATATATAAAAATGGGCTACTATTTAATCATGTTAAATAGTAGCCCATTTTCTGTTTTGTGTCAATGGTTGGGTTGTTATCAATCATTTTGCTTCTTTTTTTAGCCTACTTTGCTTTTCTGAGTTCATGGATTAATTTCCTTTTTGTGCCAGTTTCTTTATGGCTGTGAGGCCTTTTAAAGCTGTTTTCTCTCTTTTTTTGAAGAAAAGTTGAAAAAAAAGAGTCGTTTGTTTGGAGATTAAAAAATAAACCGTACCTTTGCACTCGAAATCAGAAATGATGTCGACGGGGTGTAGCGCAGTCCGGTTAGCGCACCTGCTTTGGGAGCAGGGGGTCGTGGGTTCGAATCCCGCTACCCCGACAGAAAGAGGGAGAGTACTTAGCTAAGTACTCTCCCTCTTTTGTTGTATCCTCGCCTCCCATTCCGTTTGTGTGTCGTTGCATAAATAAAAAACATGTTGTACCTTTGTAAACTATTGATTAAAACTATTTACACTAGAATATTATGTTCAGAAGTCATACTTGTGGAGAATTAAGACTCTCTCATGCTAGCAGCCGCGTAACCTTGGCTGGCTGGGTTCAACGTAGCCGCAAAATGGGTGGAATGACCTTTGTGGATCTTCGTGATCGTTACGGTATTACCCAATTGGTATTTAATGAAGAAGTAAACGCTGAGTTGTGCGAGCGCGCTAATCACTTAGGTCGTGAGTTTGTTTTGCAAGTAACGGGAACCGTAAGCGAGCGATCTAGCAAGAATGCAGCGCTTCCTACAGGTGATATTGAGATTATCGTTGAAGAACTTACTGTTCTTAACTCGGCTCAAACCCCTCCCTTTACAATCGAAGACAATACCGATGGGGGAGATGATATTCGTATGAAGTATCGATATTTGGATTTAAGAAGAAATGCCGTTCGTCAAAACCTAGAGTTGCGCCACCGTATGACGATGGAAGTGCGTCGTTATTTAGATAGTCAAGGTTTCCTCGAAGTAGAGACTCCCATGTTGATTGGTTCTACGCCTGAAGGAGCACGTGACTTTGTGGTGCCATCGCGCATGAATCCCGGCCAGTTTTATGCACTTCCTCAATCGCCTCAAACCTTGAAGCAGTTGTTGATGGTATCGGGTTTTGATCGTTACTTCCAAATTGTAAAATGTTTCCGCGACGAAGACCTTCGTGCAGATCGTCAGCCCGAGTTTACACAAATTGACTGTGAGATGGCTTTTGTGGAGCAAGAAGATATTATTACAGCTTTCGAAGGGATGGCTAAACATCTATTCAAAGAGCTTCGTGGTGTAGAGCTCACGGGCGACTTCTTGCGCTTGCCTTGGCACGATGCTATGAAATACTACGGTAGTGATAAACCTGACTTGCGCTTCGATATGAAGTTTGTAGAGTTGATGGATATCATGAAAGGGCATGGATTCCCCGTGTTTGACAGTGCTGCTTACGTGGGTGGTATCTGTGCGAAGGGTGCGGCAACCTACACTCGTAAGCAGTTGGATCAGTTGACAGACTTTGTAAAACGTCCACAAATTGGTGCAAAAGGTATGGTGTATGCCCGTGTTGAAGCAGATGGTACGGTGAAATCGAGCGTAGATAAATTCTACTCACAAGACGTTCTTCAAGAGATGAAGGTCGCTTTTGCTGCAGAACCTGGCGATTTGATTCTAATCCTTAGCGGTGACGATGCGATGAAAACGCGCAAGCAGTTGTGTGAACTTCGTTTGGAGGTAGGTAGCCAATTGGGTCTTCGCGATAAAAATAACTTTGTTTGTTTGTGGGTTGTTGACTTCCCTATGTTTGAATATGATGAAGACAACAAACGCTTTGTTTCGGTTCACCACCCCTTTACACACCCTAAAGAGGAAGATATCCATTTGTTAGCAACCGATCCGGGTGCTGTTCGTGCCGATGCGTACGATATGGTTATCAACGGTGTTGAAGTAGGGGGCGGTTCTATCCGTATCCACGATCCTGAATTGCAAGCGCAGATGTTTGAGATTTTAGGCTTTACTCCCGAGAAAGCGCAAGAGCAATTTGGCTTCTTGATGAATGCATTTAAGTATGGTGCACCTCCTCACGGTGGTTTGGCTTACGGTTTGGATCGTTGGGTGTCGTTGTTTGCTGGCTTGGATTCTATCCGCGATTGCATTGCCTTCCCCAAAAATAACAGTGGGCGCGATGTGATGTTGGATGCTCCTTCAAATATCGATTTGGCTCAATTGAATGAGTTGAACTTGATTGTCGATATCAAGGAGTAGTTACTCATCCGCTTATCGAATAAAATTGAATTGGTTCGTTGCTTTGTTCTTACAAGGTGGCGAACCGATTTTTTTTGTTTTTAATCTCTCCTAAAAAACGCTATATTTGTCGCTCTGTATAATAACCTTTTAAATACTTTGTAGATCTAATGAAAACATCTTATCTGAAAATGTTACCCGTATGTGCCACTACATTGGCATTAACCTCTTATGCTCACACGCTGCAAGCACAGTCCAACGAGGAGAAGCGCCCCAACATTCTTTACATCATGTCCGATGATCACTCTTACCAAACGATTGGTGCTTATGGCTATGGGCTGAATGAAACCCCGAATATCGATCGGCTCTCTACCGAAGGGATGCGCTTTGATCGCTGTTTTGTGACCAATTCCATTAGTGGCCCATCACGTGCCTGTATGATTACGGGTAAGTTTAGTCACAAGAATGGCTTTTATGACAATGCACACTCTACGGTTTTTGATGGCTCACAGCAAACTTTGCCTAAGCTGCTAAAAGCTGCGGGTTACCAAACGGCAGTTATCGGTAAATGGCACTTAAAGAGTGAACCAACTGGTTTTGACTACTACTCTGTGCACTATGATCAGGGTGAGTACTACAATCCTCACTTTATGGAGAATGGGCAAAAGCGGGTTCCTTACCAAGGTTATGCCACCGATTTGACGACCGATAATACGATTCGTTACCTAGAGGGGGCCGATAAAACAAAGCCCTTCTTTGTGATGATGCAGTTTAAAGCTCCTCATCGAAATTGGATGTCGGCACCCGAAAAGCTATCCATGTACGAAGAAGTTATTTTCCCCGAGCCTTCTAATCTTTTCGATACCTACGAAGGGCGTGCTGCTGCAGCAGCGCAGGAGATGACCATTGATAAACACATGACCTTGGCCTACGACTTGAAGTTGGAGGGAATGGATAAAAGTGGTGGAGTAGGAGAGCGTAAACGGATGACTCCTGAGCAACTTAAGCAGTGGGATGATCACTACATGCCTATTGCTGAAGAGTTAAAACAAAAGGGACTCGACGGAAAAGCATTAGTTAGTTGGAAGTACCAACGCTATATGCGTGACTACCTAAAATGTATCTCTTCGGTCGATGATAATGTAGGGCGCATGCTAGATTATCTGGAAAAAACGGGTGAGATTGATAATACCGTTATTATTTACACCTCGGACCAAGGCTTCTATATGGGAGAGCATGGTTGGTATGATAAGCGTTTTATGTATGAAGAGTCTCTTCGCACCCCCTTCTTGATTCGTGCCCCCAAGGGGTTGAAGGGGCAGAGTACGAAGGCGATGATACAAAATATCGATTTTGCACCTACTATTCTTGATATGGCTGGACTGGCTATTCCTGAAGATATCCAAGGTGAATCATTTCGTCAGGTGGTGACTGGAGAAAAGGAGAAGGCCAAAGAGGCGGTGTATTACCACTATTATGAGTTTCCCGATCCTCATGCTGTGAAAAAGCATTACGGTATTCGTACCGAACGCTACAAGCTAATCCATTTTTACGATGATATCGATACTTGGGAGTTGTATGACTTACAAACAGATCCTCAAGAGATGAAGAATCTGATTAACGAGCCTTCGCAGCAAGAACGCATTGGCGAGTTAAAGGATCAACTTCAAGGTTTGTTGGTTAAGTATGATGATGTGTATTAGTCGATAGTGACTCATGCGATTTAGAAGAGTCTTTGACTCCTCTTTGAGGGTGTTAAAGGCTCTTTCTTTTCCTCTTCAAATGAACGGCTCTGCACAAACGGTTGTACGCTCCTGTATAACCGTTCGTGCATCTCTGCACAACTGTTTGCGCAAGATTGCACAAACGGTTGTGTAAAATACCCTCTCTTTTTGCTTGTATAAGCGGTTGTTTCCTTCACAAAACCGCTTCTTATTGGTCAAACCTCTTGATTTAAAAACTCAAGCCTTCTGTTTTGTTTTATTTAAACGGGCTTGGGCTTAGTGAGTCATGAAAAAGTTTTATCTTTGTGCTTTTAACGCAAAGAGATAAATGGCAGAAGCAAAAAAATATACACGCAAGCCCAAAGCAGCCCAGCCCAAACCCATCGATGAGTATGGGCATCTGCAGCCACAAGTGCCCGAATTCGAAGAGGCCGTAATTGGTGCATTAATGATAGAGAAGGATGCTTATTCGCTCGTGAGCGAAATATTGCGCCCCGAATCTTTCTATGAACACAAGCACCAATTAATCTACCAGGCCATCACTTCATTGTCATTGCGTCAGCAACCCGTCGATATCTTGACGGTGACTGAGCAGTTGCGTAGCACAGGGAGTTTGGACGATGTGGGCGGCCCCTTTTACATTGCTCAGCTGAGTGGTAAAGTTGTGTCGTCGGCACACATTGAGTATCATGCGCGTATTATTGCACAGAAATATTTGGCTCGCGAGCTTATTTCATTTACCAGTGGTATTCAAACAAAAGCTTTCGATCAGACCCAAGATGTGGACGATTTGATGCAGGAGGCCGAAGGTAAACTGTTTGAAATCTCGCAACAAAACCTAAAAAAGGATTATACCCAGATTAATCCCGTTATTCAGGAGGCGTATGAAATGCTTCAGAAAGCGGCTGCTCGTACCGATGGTTTGAGTGGATTGGAGAGTGGATTCCGTGCTTTGGATAAAATGACTTCGGGATGGCAAAACTCCGACTTGGTCATCATTGCGGCTCGTCCTGCTATGGGTAAAACTGCGTTTGTCCTTTCGATGGCCAAGAACATGGCGGTCAATGCAAAAATACCGGTAGCTGTTTTCTCGCTGGAGATGGCAAACGTACAGTTGGTGAATCGTATGATTGTCAATGTGTGCGAAATCCCGGGTGAAAAGATTAAGAGCGGTCAGCTGGCACCCTACGAGTGGGGACAGCTAGACTACAAGATAAAGGAACTGTACGATGCGCCACTTTTTGTCGATGATACTCCTTCGTTGTCGGTCTTTGAATTGCGTACAAAAGCACGTCGTTTGGTTCGTGAACATGGTGTAAAGATTCTGATTATCGACTACTTGCAGCTAATGAATGCCAGCGGTATGTCCTTTGGTAGTCGCCAAGAGGAGGTAAGTACCATCTCTCGTTCGCTAAAAGGGCTTGCCAAGGAGTTGAATATCCCTATTATTGCCTTAAGTCAGCTGAATCGTGGAGTCGAGAACCGGGAAGGTATCGAAGGAAAGCGTCCTCAGTTGAGCGACCTTCGTGAGTCGGGAGCCATTGAGCAGGATGCCGATATGGTTTGCTTTATCCATCGCCCCGAGTATTACAAGATTTTTCAAGACGATAAGGGGAATGATCTACGTGGTATGGCCGAGATTATCATTGCCAAACACCGTAATGGTGCGGTAGGTGATGTACTTCTTCGCTTCCGTGGCGAATTTGCCCGTTTCCAGAATCCCGATGATGAGATGATTGTCCCCTTGCCTGGTGAAGAGATGGGTGTAATTCGTTCCAAAATGAATAGCGGTAGCTCCGTTCCACCTCCGCCTGAGGCTCCTCCAGCAAGTGGAGGTCCCTTTGACTATGGCATCCCCGATGGACCATTGCCTTTCTAATTGAATGAAAAAAGGCTCTATCCCAACGGTTAAACAGAAAATCTTATTAAATTTGCATCACTTTTCAAAATATATAAAAAAATCAATATATGAATATCTCCTATAATTGGCTAAAAGAGTACGTTTCATTCAATTTAACCCCCCAAGAAGTGTCGGAAGCACTTACTTCTATCGGACTTGAAACTGGTGGCGTAGAAGAGGTTCAAACCATTAAAGGTGGACTAGAAGGCATTGTAATTGGTGAGGTGCTTTCTTGTGAAGCGCACCCAAACTCGGATCACATGAGTGTTACTTCACTAAATATTGGTGGCGAATCGCCTATTCAAGTGGTGTGTGGTGCATCGAATGTGGCTGCAGGACAAAAGGTGGTTGTAGCTACCATTGGCACAAAACTATACGATGGCGAAGACTCTTTTACCATCAAGAAATCGAAACTTCGTGGCGTAGAATCGAACGGTATGATTTGTGCCGAGGATGAAATTGGTCTAGGAAGCAGCCATGAAGGTATTATGGTGCTACCTGCGGATGCGGTGCCTGGTACCCCAGCCAAGGAGTACTTCAATATAAAAAGTGACTTTGTACTCGAGGTCGATATT
Organism: Phocaeicola sp.; assembly: GCA_051651025.1. Taxonomy (GTDB): domain Bacteria; phylum Bacteroidota; class Bacteroidia; order Bacteroidales; family Bacteroidaceae; genus Phocaeicola. Next base: position 28,289 of record JBOFRN010000147.1, on the reverse strand, counting down.
ACACCCAACCGTGCCGATGCTTGCTCGCACTACGGTGTAGCTCGTGACTTGTATGCCTACTTGGTACAAAACGGTATGGAAACTTCGCTTACTCGCCCTTCTACTGAGGCCTTTGCGGTCGATAATCAAAACCTAGATATAACTGTAGAGGTAGAAGATGCTGCGGCAGCTCCTCGTTATGCAGGTGTATCGATGACAGGTGTTACCGTAAAAGAGAGTCCTGAATGGTTGCAAGATAAATTGCGCCTTATTGGTGTACGCCCCATTAATAATGTAGTCGATGTAACAAACTACCTACTTCACGCATACGGTCAGCCTTTGCACTGCTTCGATGCAGACCAACTAAAAGGAAGCAAGGTGGTGGTTCGTACAGTTGCCGAAGGAACTCCTTTTGTAACACTTGACGAGGTAGAACGCAAGCTTTCGGCTGGCGATTTGCTTATCTGTAATGCCGAAGAACCCATGTGTATTGCTGGGGTATTTGGTGGATTAACATCGGGTGCTACGGAGAAAACAACCAATATCTTTATCGAGAGTGCTTACTTCAACCCAACAGTGGTACGTAAAACAGCTCGTCGTCACGGTTTGAATACAGACTCTTCTTTCCGTTTTGAGCGTGGTATTGATCCAAACGGTACTATCAATGTGTTGAAAGAGGCTGCACTACTTATTAAAGAATTGGCAGGTGGAACCATCTCTTCAGAAATAAAAGATCTTTATCCACAGCCTATTGCACACAATACGGTTGAGCTTGCTTATGCAAAGGTAAATAGCTTGATTGGTAAAGTTATTCCAGTAGAGACGATTAAGAGTATCGTTACAACACTCGAAATGGATATTACCAACGAAACGGCTGAAGGAATTACTCTACAAGTACCTCCTTACCGTGTAGATGTGTTGAGAGATTGCGATGTAATAGAAGATATTCTTCGTATTTACGGATACAACAATATTGAAATTCCTACTACTCTAAAGTCGAGCTTGACAACGAAAGGCGAGGATGATCGTTCACAAAAAATGCAGAACCTAGTAGCCGAGCAATTGGTAGGATCAGGGTTTAATGAAATTCTGAATAACTCGCTTACAGCTGCTGCTTACTACGACGAGTTGGAGAGCTTCAAGAGCGAAAACTTAGTGCGTTTGATGAACCCCTTGAGCATCGATCTAAATGTAATGCGTCAAACTCTATTGTTTGGTGGATTAGAGAGCATTCGTCGCAATGCCAATCGTCAAAATGCCGACCTTAAATTCTTGGAATTTGGTAACTGTTACCACTTTGATGCAGAGAAGAAGAGCCCTGAGAAGGTATTGGCTGCTTACACCGAGAGCTATCAAATGGGTTTGTGGTTGACTGGTAAGCGTGTTAGCAACTCATGGGCGCATGCTGATGAAGCTGCAAGCATTTACGAATTAAAGGCTTATGTGCTCAATGTATTTACTCGTTTGGGACTAACCATGTCGCAAGTGGTATTTGGTAATTTGAACAACGATGTTTACTCGGCAGCTTTGACTGTTCATACACGTGGTGGCAAGCTTTTGGCTACAATAGGTATTGTAACGAAAAAAATCTTGAAGAAATTTGATATCAGCAACGAGGTTTACTATGCAGAGATCAACTGGACAGAGTTAATGAAGGCTACTCGTAAAGCATCGGTTACCTTTAAAGAAATATCTAAATACCCAGCAGTAAAAAGAGACTTGGCTTTGTTGGTTGATACAGCTGTACAATTTGCCGATATCGAGAAGATAGCTTATGAATCAGAGCGTAAGTTGCTTAAATCGGTAGAGCTATTCGATGTGTACGAAGGAAAGAACCTAGAAGCTGGTAAGAAAAGTTATGCTGTAAGCTTCTTGTTGCAAGATGAACAAGCTACCCTAACCGATAAGCAAATTGAAAAGGTGATGCAAAAAATACTCTCTAACTTGGAGAATAAATTGCAAGCAAAATTAAGATAACTATTTAATTACTAAATAAAAAACAACATTCCATGGGAAGAGCGTTTGAATATAGAAAAGCGTCCAAGCTTAAAAGATGGGGCAATATGGCCCGCGTATTTACTAGAGTAGGTAAACAAATTGCCATCGCAGTAAAAGCAGGTGGACCCGATCCCGAAAATAACCCTGCACTTCGTGCAATCATCGCCAATGCAAAGCGCGAGAACATGCCAAAGGATAACATTGAGCGTGCTATCAAAAATGCATGTGGAAAGGATCAAAAAGACTATAAAGAGATGAACTACGAAGGATATGGTCCTTACGGAGTAGCTATCTTTGTAGAAACTGCTACAGATAATACCACACGTACCGTTGCTAACGTGCGTAGTGTTTTTAATAAGTTTGGTGGTAGCTTGGGTACATCAGGTAGTTTGGACTTTATCTTCAGCTGGAAATCAATGTTCACTTTCACTAAGAAAGAGGGAATGGACATGGATGACATGATTCTTGAACTAATTGACTACGGAGTAGAAGATGAGTACGATGAAGAAGAAAACGAAGTAACGATCTATGGTGATCCTAAAGCTTTTGCTCAAATTCAAAAACATTTGGAAGAGAGTGGATTCGAAGTAACTGGTTCTGAGTTTACACGCATCCCTACAGACGAAAAAGAGTTGACAGACGAGCAACGTGCTACGATTGAGAAGATGGTAGAGAAGTTGGAGGATGATGAAGATGTACAAAGCGTCTACACCAACATGGCTCCTGCAGCAGACGAAGAGTAGTCTTTATGGAGTTACGTTATAAAACGACAGGTACTTGTAGCACCGATATCGAAGTCGAGGTAGTAGATAATGTAGTAAAGCATGTATCCTTTTGGGGTGGATGCAATGGAAATCTACAAGGAATAGCTCGCTTAGTAGAGGGCATGCAAGTAGAAGATGTATTGGCAAAACTTGAGGGAATTCGTTGTGGAAGACGCTCTACCTCTTGTCCGCAGGAGCTTTGCAAGGCTTTGCGTCAATTAAAAGAGGCCTAATATCACCTTGTCAGCCATTGAGTATTGCTAAAAGCCACTAGGCTAATGCAATTAAAAGTGAGCCTTGAATTAGCATTTTGCTAGTTCAAGGCTCACTTTTAATTTAAGAAGTTCGTTTTATTTCTCTTTTAAAAGGTCTCTTATTTCGCTCAATAACACCTCTTCATTTGATGGCTTTGGAGGCTCAGCAGGTGCAGCAGGAGCTTCCTCTTTCTTCTTCGATAGTTTGTTTATGAATCGGATAAACAAGAAAATAGAGAAGGCGATGATTAGAAAATCAAAAGATGCTTGTAGGAAGTTTCCGTAATTAAGTGTTACAGCCGCTTTCTCAACTCCATCGATGACTTCTGCTGGTTTCAGTTGGAGTTTTAGGTCACTAAAATTTACTCCGCCTACTAGTAACCCGATGGTAGGCATGATTACGTCAGCTACCACAGAAGATACTATTTTACCGAAAGCACCTCCAATAACTACCCCTACTGCTAGGTCTATCACATTCCCTTTCATGGCAAAGGCCTTGAACTCATCTAAAAAACTAGTTTTTCCCATTTTTTTTTATTTTAATAATGTTTTGTGTGCGCAATTATAAAAACAAATTCTTATTTTTGCATCGCTTTTCCTGAGGAATTACTAAAGGAATAACGCAATATGGATAAAATAGTTTGTAGACTATATTATAAAACCTTTAAAAATTAAAACAAAATGATTAAAGTAGGTATTAACGGTTTCGGCCGTATTGGCCGTATGGTGTTCCGTGCTGCTGTTAAAAACTTCGGAAACGATATTCAAATCGTAGGTATTAACGACTTGCTAGATGCTGACTACTTGGCTTATATGCTAAGATATGACTCAGTACACGGTCGTTTTGAAGGTGATATCCAAATCGAAGGTAACTTCTTGGTTGTAAACGGTAACAAAATCCGTTTGACTGCAGAGATGGATCCTGCTAACTTGAAATGGGACGAAGTAGGTGCTGACGTAGTTGTTGAGTCTACTGGTTTCTTCTTGGACGATGCTACAGCTCGCAAACACATCCAAGCTGGTGCTAAGAAAGTTATCCTTTCTGCTCCTTCTAAAGATGCTACTCCTATGTTTGTTTACGGTGTTAACCACAAAACATATGCTGGTCAAGATATCGTATCTAACGCTTCTTGTACTACTAACTGTTTGGCTCCTATCGCTAAAGTATTGAACGACAAGTTCGGTATCGTAAAAGGTTTGATGACTACAGTTCACGCTGCTACTGCAACTCAAAAAACAGTTGACGGTCCTTCTAAGAAAGACTGGAGAGGTGGTCGTGGTATCCTAGAGAACATCATCCCTTCTTCTACAGGTGCTGCGAAAGCTGTAGGTGTAGTATTGCCAGAATTGAACGGTAAATTGACAGGTATGGCATTCCGTGTTCCTACTTCTGACGTTTCTGTAGTTGACTTGACTGTAGTATTAGACAAAGCAGCTTCTAAAGCTGACATCTGTGCTGCTATGAAAGAAGCTTCTGAAGGCGAATTGGCAGGTGTTCTTGGTTATACTGAAGATGCAGTAGTTTCTACTGACTTCGTAGGTTGCGCTTTGACTTCTATCTTCGATGCTAACGCAGGTATCTCTTTGGATGGTAACTTTGCTAAAGTTGTATCTTGGTATGACAACGAGTGGGGTTATTCAAACAAAGTTTGTGAAATGGCTCGTGTCGTAATGGCATAATCTGATACACAGATACTCGTTTAAAAATATAAAAGGTTGCTCTTTCAAAGAGCAACCTTTTTTTTGTTCGCATTTATCGTGTATAGTTACACATTTTATTTACCTTTGTGCATAAAATTAGGAAAGCTAGATGGGAAAGTATGATTTAATTACAATTCTAGGGCCAACAGCTTCGGGTAAAACAACCGTTGCAGCAGCAGTGGCACATCGGTTAGATACAGAGATAATAAGTGGAGATAGCCGACAAATCTACAAACAGATGGATTTAGGTACAGGTAAAGACTTGGTAGATTATGTAGTTGATGGAAAGCCTATTCCTTATCATTTAATTGATATTGTAGAACCTGGATATAAGTACAATGTATTTGAATATCAACGAGATTTCTTGCAGGCTTATAATGAGGTAAGAGCAAAAGACAAAACTCCGATTCTATGTGGAGGTACAGGCATGTACATCGAATCAGTTCTTAAGGGGTATAAGCTACTTCCTGTTCCTGAAAATAACCAACTGCGTACCGAATTAGCCAATCACTCATTAGTCGAATTGACAGACCGCTTGGCTAGCTATAAGAAAATGCATAATTCAACCGATGTCGATACGGTGAAACGCGCCATTCGGGCTATTGAGATAGAGGAGTACTACTTGCAGCAACCAGCTGAGTATAGAGAGTTTCCTACCATTAAAAGTTTAATTGTAGGAGTTGATATTGATAGGGCCTACCGCCGAGAAAAAATAACCAAACGTTTAAAACAGCGTTTGGAAGAGGGAATGGTGCAGGAAGTAGAGGGATTGATTAAACAAGGCATTGCTCCCGAAGACTTAATTTACTATGGCTTGGAGTATAAATACCTTACGCAACATGTAATTGGTGAACTCACTTTTGACCAGATGTTTGAGCAGTTGGAGGTAGCTATCCACCAGTTTGCTAAACGACAAATGACTTGGTTTAGAGGTATGGAACGTCGTGGGTTTACCATCCATTGGATTGATGCCATGCAACCTCTTGAAAAAAGGGTAGAGAAGATCATAGAATTGTTTGAAGCATAAAGAATTTAAAATATGGCCGTGGAACCAACAAAATGGGGGATTATATACAACCCTAAAGCAGGAAGTCGGAAGACGCAAAAGCGTTGGAATGAGATTCGCTGCTATATAGAGAGCAGAAATGTAGATTTTGACTACGTGCAGTCAGAAGGATTCGGTTCGGTTGAGCGTTTGGCTACTACTTTGGCAAACAATGGTTACCAAACTATTGTAATTGTGGGTGGAGATGGTGCTATCAATGATGCGGTTAATGGTATCATGAAATCTCAAGTAGCCGATAAGTCTCAGGTGGCTTTAGGAATCATACCGAATGGTATAGGTAATGACTTTGCTAGATATTGGGGCTTGAATGAAGATGATTACAAGCAGGCTGTCGAGTGGATTATTAACCGTCGTCTTCGAAAAATAGATGTGGGTACTTGTCGTTATTTTGATGGAGAAAAACACACCTTTCGCTACTTTGTAAATGCCATATATATAGGTCTAGGAGCGCGTATTGTGCAAATATCCAATGGTACCCGCCGCTTTTGGGGAATACGCGAGCTCTCTTTTCTGGCTTCACTGTTTTTACTACTTTTCGAGCGTAATCAGCATCGTACCCATATACGTATAAATGACGAACACATTCGTGGGCGTATCATGACTGTCTGTATTGGTAGCGCACGCGGCTATGGATTAACTCCTAGTGCCGTTCCTTACAATGGTTGGTTAGATGTTTCGGTAGTCCATCGTCCTGAATTAGGGCAGCTTCTTTCGGGCTTATGGATGCTATCACGCCGCCGTTTGTTAAACCACAAAAAAGTAAAGCCATACCGCACTCGTAAAGTCAAAGTGTTACGTGCGCAGAATGCTGTGGTTAGTTTAGATGGTCGTATTCTAGAGCGCCAATTTCCGCTTGAAGTGAGTATTGAACCTGAAGCAATGACATTGATAATTCCAAATTAAAATGATAACAATCGATAATTTAAAGAAGAAGGACTCTTTCTTCTTGTTAGCAGGCCCTTGTGTAATTGAGGGTGAAGAAATGGCTCTCGAAATTGCGGAGCGCATTGTAAAGATAACGCAATCACTAGGTATTCCTTATGTCTTTAAAGGTTCTTATAAAAAAGCTAATCGTTCGCGATTGGATTCCTTTACAGGTATAGGTGATGAGAAGGCGCTTCAAATTTTAGCAAAGGTGCGTACGACTTTTGGTATTCCAGTGGTGACAGATGTCCATAGTACCGAAGAGGCAAAAATGGCTGCACCCTATGTGGATATCCTTCAAATACCTGCCTTTTTGTGTAGACAAACCGACTTGCTAGTGGCTGCTGCCGAAACAGGGCGTATTGTTAATATTAAGAAAGGACAGTTCTTATCGCCCGATGCTATGCAGTTTGCTGCCGATAAAGTAGTTGAAGCGGGCAATAATCAAGTTATGCTTACAGAGCGTGGTACTACGTTTGGCTACCAAGATTTGGTTGTAGATTATAGAGGTATCCCACAAATGCAACGTTTTGGGCATCCCGTAATTATGGATGTAACACACTCTTTGCAACAACCCAATCAAACCTCGGGTGTGACGGGTGGCATGCCACAGCTTATTGAGACAGTTGCTAAGGCTGCAGTAGCAGTAGGCGTGGATGGGTTGTTTATAGAGACACATCAAGACCCAACTGTGGCTAAAAGTGATGGGGCAAATATGCTTAAATTAGACCTGCTTGAGGATTTACTTACCAAGCTTGTTCGCATAAGAGAGGCTATCTCATAACTCATTTCATTTAATCTACTCACCAGTAAGCTGTGTCAATATGAAGGCTCTTATGCTGTAATGCTATTAGTCTGATTCTAGTGACTCAGCTTCTAGGTGAGTTTTTTGTCTACCTCATTTTTTTCGATTTCATGACTCTGTTAGCCCATCTTTTGCGTACATTCTCTTTGCTATATTGGGCTTGTTCTTTATTGATTAAGATATACTTCCAACTCAAGAATACCCTAATTCCAACAAATATCCCTAAACTTAGAAAAAATAGTTATTTCCAGTAGCGAATAACGGATGTTGAATATTATATTTGCACAAATAAATTGTGACATGGTGATATGCATTTATCGGTTTAGGTACCATTTGGTGTTTCTTTTGGTTTCGGTGTTAATGATGCTCCCTGCAGCAGTACTAGCCACTGACCCCATTAGCTCTACCATACTTGTTATTTCATCATACAATCCTGAAACAAGGCATGTATCCGAGAATATTTCGGATTTCATAAAAACCTATGAGTCATTAGGAGGTAAAAGCACAATTGTTGTAGAAAGTCTAAATTGCAAGAACCTATCTGAAGCCTCTGAATGGCGCTCGCGTTTGGAATTAATTTTAGATAAATACAAAGGGAAACATACCCCTTGTTTAATTGCTCTCTTCGGTCAAGAAGCATGGGCTAGTTACCTTTCTATCGATACTGAATATGTAAAACAGATTCCAATTGTATCGGGGATGGTTAGCCGGAACTTAGTGCAGATTCCCTCCGGACCGTTTGACATAGTAAACTGGGAGCCTGAATCTAAAGATGCTTTAACCGATTTTGCAGATTATAATATTGTAGGAGGGTTGTTGTATGAATATCGTATTGATAAGAATATTGAGCTGATTGAATCCTTTTTTCCTCAAACAAAACAGGTATTCTTTCTGACCGATAACACCTATGGTGGAGTGGCTTTTCAAGCTCTTATAAAGGAACAGATGAAGAGTTATTCCCATTTGGAAATGCTTTTTCTAGATGGTCGAAAGCTAAGCCTCATGGAGGTAAGCGAGGCAATTGTCAATATGAAGAAGGATGCTTCGCTACTCTTCTGCTCTTGGCGTATTGACAGCACTGAGAAGTACATTCTAAACTCTAATCTAATTACATACGGTTTAAATAGTAATCTTCCCATATTTACAGCTTCTAGCCTAAAAACGAATAGTTGGATAATTGGAGGATACACTCCTTACTATCAAGATACAGGTGGCCAAATGGCCGAAGTGGCATTCAACTTTTTATCTACTTCCTCTTCGCTCCGTCCCGGGCTTGAACTCATTTCCTCTCGATACATCTTTGATATGAGTCGCCTAGCCGATTTTGATTTGGCCGATAGAGTGCTACCCGCTGGTTCTCAGGTGATAAATGCGCCCCCAAGTGTATACGATCAATACAAGTACACCATCATCGCTATACTCGCTTTCTTTGTGTTAGTAGTTGTTTGCTTTGCTATTGGTCTTTACTATATTGTTCGCATTAACCGCCTGAAACGCAATCTACAGCGCTCTAGTAAGGAGTTAACCGAAGCCAAAGAGCTGGCCGAAGAGTCTAATAAATTAAAAACAGCATTCCTGGCCAACTTAAGTCATGAAATCAGAACCCCGCTTAATGCTATTGTAGGCTTCTCTCAGGTTCTGACATCTAGAGACTCCTCTGAAGCAGAAAAGAGTCAATACTGTGAGATTATTCTCAAAAACTCAGATCTACTTCTTCATCTGATTAATGATATTCTTGATATCTCTCGATTAGAATCGGGGCGTCTAAAGCTGTTCAAAGAGAGATGCGATTTAAATCAATTGTGCCAAACTGCCTTGTCGACTGTTGAATACACCCGGCGTACCAAAGCCGAGTTCTTTTTGGAAATGCCTCAAGAGGAGTTGCACATACAAACCGACTCGCAGCGTTTTCAGCAAGTCTTAATTAACCTATTGACAAATGCTGCAAAATTTACGCCCCATGGAACTATTACATTGACAGTAACGAAAGAGCATGCTGAAAATCGGATTTTGGTGCGAGTAAAAGATACGGGGTGTGGAGTTCCACCCGAAAAGAGCGAACTTATTTTTGAGCGTTTTGAGAAATTAAATGAATATACGCAAGGTACCGGATTAGGACTCTCTATTTGTCGAGTGATAGTCGCACAGTTGGGAGGGCAAATTTGGCTTGATAATGCATATAAAGATGGAGCCTGTTTCGTCTTTACTCATCCGCTGCAACCCCATGTGGGTGTCAATGAAGAACAATAAATTGAATTAGGTAAGAAGAATTTAAAACAAGTATGAGATTTTTTTTAGTAAGTGTATGTGCTCTATTAAGTATGAGCATGGGTGTGTTTGCCACCAATAGCAACGAAAAAGAGGTGGAAATTAGATTGATTGAAACCAGTGATGTACATGGACACTTTTTTCCTTATGACTTTATCAATCGGAAAGAATCTGGAGGCAGTTTGTCCAGAGTCTCCTCCTTTGTAAAAGAGCAGCGAGGTATTTATGGAGAAAACTGTTTGCTATTTGATAATGGCGATATATTGCAGGGACAGCCTTCGGTCTATTATTACAACTTTATAGATACGACTTCTATTCATCTAGCAGCCGATGTAATGAACTATATGGGCTATGAATTAGGTAATATGGGTAACCATGATATCGAAGTAGGTCATGATGTCTACGATCGTTGGGTTCAGGAGTGTAATTTCCCCATTTTAAGTGCCAATACGGTTTACAAAGATAGCCAAGAGCCCTATTTTAAGCCCTACACCATTATTCAGAAGGAGGGAGTTAAAATTGCGATGTTGGGTTTAATTACTCCAGCTGTACCTTGTTGGTTACCCGAACAACTTTGGAGTGGTATGGAGTTTAAGGATATGGAAGAAACAGCTGCTCGCTGGGTTACTATTATTCAGGAGCAAGAGAAGCCCGATTATTTAATTGGGGTCTTTCATGCCGGAAAATCGGGAAGTAGGTTAGGCAATATTGCCGAAAACCCTTCGCTTGAGGTGGCTAAGAATGTACCTGGCTTTGATGCTGTTTTCATCGGTCACGACCATGCTGTAGCTCATATTGAATTAACCAATGTAAAGGGCGATAAGGTTTTGGTTCTCAATCCAGGATCGCAAGCCAATATTGTCTCTACTGCAACACTACACACTACTTTAGTAGATGGAAAAGTTGTTAAGAAGCGCATTGTGGGTGAGAATGTGGATATGAATACGTATCCTGTAGATGCCGACTATATGAGTCGTTTTGACAAGCAGTACAAGGAGTCTCTAAACTTTATATCGCGTAAAATTGGTACCCTGACACAAACCTTGAGCACCAAGGAGGCCTATTTCGGTTCTTCTGATTTCATAGATCTGATTCACCAATTGCAGCTTGAAATATCGGGTGCAGAGATTTCGCTAACAGCACCTCTCTCTTTCAATGCAGAGATAAAGGAGGGCGATATCCTGATAAGCGATATGTTTAACCTTTACAAATATGAGAACATGCTCTATGTGATGAATCTTACGGGTAAAGAGGTTAAAGGATTGCTTGAAATGTCTTATGGGAATTGGACCAACCAAATGATGACCCCTAATGATCACTTGTTACTCTTCAAAAAGCCCATATCTGGAAAGGCAGCTCGCTTAGAAAACCTTAGCTTCAACTTCGATTCGGCAGCAGGTATTAACTATACCGTAAATGTAACTAAGCCGATTGGTGAAAGAGTATCCATTCTTAGCATGAGTAGTGGTGAGGCATTCGATGAGAATCGTCAATATAAAGTAGCCGTAAACTCGTACCGTGGAAATGGGGGAGGTGACTTGCTTACCAAAGGAGCAGGTATTCCTAGTGAGGAGTTGGTAAACAGAATTCTCTCTGCTACAGATAAAGATTTGCGCTACTATTTGATTCAGCATATTGAGAAAAAGAAGAGTGTGGAACCAATGAAGTATAATAACTGGTCATTAATTCCTGAAGCATGGACAGTTCCAGCTGCTAAGAGAGACTATAAACTGCTCTTTGGTGAGGAAATGAAGTAGGATTTTAGCTATTTTTTTAACAGCGTAGACTTGTTGTGGTTTAATTTGCAATCATAACAAGCCTACGCTGTTTTTGTGAAAAATAGAGGTTGCCAGCCCTTTCGTTCTACTCGCCATCTGTGGGTTGAGCTCGTTGTTCTAATTCGTTTTAGAAAACCTTTTTTTCTTCGAACGCATCCCTACAAGTTGGTATTTTGGGCACATGCAACTTGAAAAGTTAACAAAATAGTTCATTCAGCGGAATTATTCTCTAAATTTGCACTCGTTATTATCATTTGGAAAAAAAGTGATTAAAAAGACTTCTTAGTCTTACATCTTGGTACGGGTTAAATCAATCAATATTGAAGAGATTAAAGCATATCATTCTTTCTCTGGGCTTACTGACACTGTTCTTTGCTTACGAGGTTGGTCTTACGATGTTTACTCATGTGCACATCGTTAATGGACTTCTTATTGTCCATTCTCACCCAGCCTCCGACTCTCACGCTCATAGTTTGGGGCAACTTATTACCATTGCTTGCCTTGAAAGTATTGAGACTGAAGAGGCAAAGCCGACTCCCATTCTACTTCCGTATAAAGTACTACTTTATGAAATAAAAGAGTTGCCTTTTTTTGAATTTCAACAAGAGACTCCCCACTATAGCTACTCGTTACGTGGCCCTCCAACTTACTTCTAGTACCTGCATGCTTTTGGGCAATAGAGTCCTTAGAGAGCTATGTAGTACTCAATTTCTACCTCTTGCGGGGTAGAGCCTTGTTCGGGCATATTTTGCCACATGTTTTCTAGAACGATCTCCTATTTACAATTTTATGATCTGCTTCAGCCTCCGTTTGGGTAGGCTGTAACCTTTCCTGTCTCTTTATCAGGAAACAATTTATACAGTAAAAACAATGAAAAAGATACTATTTTTATTCTATATCGCTCTGTTTGGTGCTGCTACTTTAAGTGCTACAGAGAGTGATAATATCCCGAAGAAAACGGGGAATGCAATAACGGGACACGTGCTCGATGAGCGTACAGAGAAAGACTTAGCATTTGCTACAATCTTAATTTTAGAAACGGGTATGGGTGCCACCACCAACGAAGAGGGCCGCTTCTCTTTTAAGAAACTCGAAGTGGGTGAATACACCCTTCGAGTGCAGTTAATGGGTTATGCGACGCAAGAAAAGAAGGTGACGGTAAACAAAGATTATGTAGTCGATCTCCATTTCATATTAAATGAAGAGGGTATTGTTACAGACGAAGTGGTAGTATCTGCCAATCGTAATGCGACAACTCGCCGCATGGCACCAGTGGTTGTTAATGTGATGAATGCTAAACTCTTTGAATCGGTAAACTCGACCGATTTAGCCAAGGCACTTAACTATCAATCGGGGTTACGTGTAGAGAATAACTGTCAGAATTGTGCTTTCCCTCAAGTACGTATCAATGGACTGGAGGGGCCTTATTCCCAAATTTTATTTAATAGTCGCCCCATCGTGAGCGCCCTATCGGGAGTGTATGCACTCGAGCAGATTCCTGTAAATATGATCGATCGTATTGAGGTGGTACGCGGAGGTGGATCGGCACTTTTCGGAGCCAATGCTGTAGGTGGAACGATTAATATTATTACGAAAGATCCTGTAAGCAACTCCTTTCAGGTATCTACCACCATGTCTAATATGAATGGTCAGTCTTGGGAGCAGTATATGGGTGCGAATGGATCGTTGGTATCTGAAGATAACAAGTATGGGATTGCCTTCTATCAATCCTACCGCAATCGAAATCCTTACGATGCGGATGGAGATGGTTTCTCTGAGATAGGCAAGCTCAATAGCAATACGTTTGGCTTGCGCTCTTATTATCGCCCCACTCAATTCAGTAAATTAGGTATTGAATACCATACTACCAATGAGTTCCGCCGTGGGGGCGATCATTTTGATGAAGAGCCCTTTAATACAGAAATTACAGAACAAACCAAGCACATTGTAAACAGTGGGGGGGTGAATTATGACCTTTTTTGGGCAGAATACAAACACAAACTCTCCTTTTTTGGATCGTTGCAGCATATTGATCGTAACAGCTATTATGGTGCTCAGTATGATCCCAATGCCTATGGTAAAACAGACGATCTGACTTGGGTAGCCGGGGGGATGTATGTGGGCAACTTCAATCGGGTGCTTTTTTCGCCTGCTACCTTTACGGCAGGGCTGGAGTATCAGCAAAATAAGTTACACGATGTAATGACTGGTTACAACCGTGATATGCGTCAAGAGGTGCGCATTGCTAGTGCTTTTGCGCAAAATGAGTGGAAAATGCGTTACTTTACACTTTTGGCTGGCTTGCGTTTAGACTCTCATAATTTAATTGACAACCCCATTATCAGTCCTCGTGTGAACCTGCTTTATAAGCCTTCTGATCTTTTACAGGCTCGCCTCACTTGGTCTACCGGTTTCCGTGCCCCCCAGGCTTATGACGAAGATTTGCACATTACAGCTGTAGGTGGAGAGGGTGTTTTGATTCGTTTGGCCGAAGGGTTAAAGCCCGAACGTTCCAATAGCTTTAGTGGATCCATTGATTGGACAGCCAATGTGGGTCCTTTCCAAACCAACTTACTGCTAGAGGCTTTCTATACTCAGTTGAATGATGTATTCTACCTTCAACCCATTGCGTCGGAAGATGATGATCAGGCACACGATCATTTACATGCAGCTGGATCGGGTAGTAGCGGTTCTATTCGTGAACGTCGCAATGGAAGTGGTGCCAAGGTATACGGTGTGAATATGGATGCCAAAATAGCCTACCGCAACCGAGCTTCTTTGCAACTTGGATTCACAGCACAGCGTAGTCAGTATGATGAATGGACCGACTGGAGCGAAGATGAATCGGTTGCTCCGATTAAGAATATGACTCGCACACCCAATTATTACGGTTACTTTACCCTTACCACCTCGCCTGTAAAACGATTTGATGTATCACTTTCGGGCATCTATACGGGCCCAATGTATGTGCCCCACTTTGCTCCCGATGCAGATGAGATACCCGATGGATATGGTTATAGCTACATTGAGAAGGATGAAATGGTTAAGACGCCCAGTTTCTTCGAGTTGAATTTAAAGCTCAATTATACGTTTGTATTAAGCGATCACCTCAAGTTGCAGTTAAATGGGGGAGTGCAAAATATGTTTAATGCCTTTCAAAAAGATTTGGATAGAGGAGGTTTCCGTGATTCGGGTTACTTCTATGGGCCTACTTCGCCCCGCACCTTCTTTATTGGTTTGAAATTTATGAATTAGTACTTTATTACTCTTGTAGGTAATACGATGTATTTTCGCTTGAGGAGTCCTCTTGGTTGGTCTGTTTGCCCCACCAAGGGGGCTCCTTTTTTGAGTATGGATCTATCTGCATACGTGTATAAAGAATCAGGCTTGCAGGCCTCTCTACCTGATACTTGCTACTGCTTTATACTTCTTGACTGACTGTTTTTACTAACATGTACCTATAAAGTTAGTGTCCGACAGCTGTCAGACGCGTGTCTATCGGATGTGAAGCGCGCGTCCGACAGTAGTCGAACGCGTGCTTCACATCCGATAGACACTAAAAACGATGGGACGTATGGAGGAAATCGCTCTGTCATTCCCGAAAAATAGAGCCGTCCTTATTCTCAATGAAGCTCTTTGCTAGTCGCATCTTTTTTATACATTTGTGCCACTGTTTGCCCAATATCTATTTAAGGGAGGGGTAAATAATCACTTGAAATAGAAAGTATGGAGAAGAATGAACGAATAAAATTGGCTGTCTCTCTCTTTAAAGAGGGGTATAACTGTTCGCAAGCGGTGGTTGCTGCTTTTGCCGATCAATATGGATTTACACGCGAGCAGGCGCTTCGTATGAGTGCCTCTTTTGGTGGGGGAATAGGGCGTATGCGTGAAACGTGTGGTGCTGCATGCGGTCTCTTCCTATTGGCTGGTTTAGAGAAGAGTGCCCTAGAGGGTGGTGATCAGGCTGCTAAAAAGGAGAATTATGAATTGGTTCAGCAGCTGGCGGCTGCTTTTCAAGCACGCAATGGGGCTTTGCGTTGTGCTGATTTACTAGCGGGTAGGGTCGTAGTCACCAGTCAGCCTACTCCCGAGCAGCGTAGTGAGAGTTATTATGCCAAGCGACCTTGTGTTAAGTTGGTAGAAGAGGCTGCCTGTATTTGGTCCAAATATCTCGAAAGCATATCTAAAATGTAACATAAATATTTAATTAATAGTGTAAATTAAACTTTATTCTCTTTTTGGTTTGTATTTGTTAGATAATTAGTACATTTGTATTGATTATGAGTGCTTTAATTTGCTGGAAGCAAATTGGAGCAAATGTTTAACTAAAATCAGAACAAAGATGTTTAAAGAAAAAGCAGGAGCACTAGCAGGTCAAATTTGGGAAGCATTGAATGAAACCGAAGGATTAACTCAAAAGCAGCTAAAGAAAGCGACTAAAATAAAGGCTGATAAAGATCTTTTCTTGGGATTTGGATGGCTTCTAAGAGAGGAAAAGATCATTATTTCTGAAGTGGAAGGTGAACTTTTTATTGTGCTTGCATAGTATTATTGCTTCATAATCAGTGAGTTTTCTCTCTTTTGTTATTGGATTATTATAAAGCAGAATGTGATTGAATTTACCGATTAATTATTGGTTGTTTTCGCGCACGAAAGAGCGGTGCGTCGTTACTTTTACCACTTGTTTATTTTCATTAAACAAGTGGTATTTCCGTTTTTTTTGCCTACTTTTGCGCTAAACATTTTAAGATAGAGATGAAGAATATCCGCAATTTTTGTATTATAGCTCATATTGATCACGGAAAATCAACCTTGGCAGACCGTTTGTTAGAATTTACGAAAACCGTTAAGGTGACTGGTGGACAGATGCTTGATGACATGGATTTGGAGAAGGAGCGAGGAATTACCATTAAGAGCCACGCCATCCAAATGGAGTATGTTCACAATGGCGAGAAATATATATTTAACTTAATTGACACTCCAGGACACGTCGATTTCTCGTATGAGGTTTCGCGTTCGATTGCTGCTTGTGAGGGTGCATTGCTTATTGTCGATGCTTCGCAAGGTGTACAGGCACAAACCATTTCGAACCTATACATGGCATTGGAGCATGATTTGGAAATTATTCCAATCCTCAATAAGTGCGACATGGATAGTGCAATGCCCGAAGAGGTGGAGGATGAGATTATCGAACTTCTAGGTTGCGACCGAGAAGAGATTATTCGTGCATCTGGTAAAACCGGTATGGGTGTTGAGGAGATTCTTCAAGCAGTTGTAGAGCGTGTACCACACCCCAAAGGCGATGAAGAGGCTCCGTTGCAGGCTCTGATTTTTGACTCTGTTTTTAATTCATTCCGTGGTATTATCGCTTATTTCAAAATTACGAATGGAGTCATTCGTAAAGGCGATAAGGTGAAGTTCTTCAATACCGGTAAGGAGTATCAAGCCGATGAAATTGGAGTGCTAAAGATGGAAATGGTTCCTAAAAATGAATTGCGCACAGGTGATGTGGGTTATATTATATCGGGTATTAAAACCTCCAAAGAGGTAAAAGTAGGGGATACTGTAACGCATGTTGCCACTCCTTGTGAGAAGGCTATCGAAGGCTTTGAAGAGGTGAAACCGATGGTTTTTGCTGGTCTTTACCCCATTGAGGCAGAGGATTATGAGGGGCTGCGTGCTTCGCTTGAAAAGCTTCAGCTGAATGATGCGTCGCTTACTTTCCAACCCGAGTCGTCATTGGCCCTTGGATTTGGATTCCGTTGCGGATTCTTGGGATTGCTTCACATGGAGATTATTCAAGAGCGTTTAGATAGAGAGTTCGATATGAACGTTATTACAACGGTTCCCAACGTTTCTTATATGATTTACGATAAACAAGGTGGGGTAGCCGAGGTGCATAACCCTGGAGGAATGCCCGATCCGACTTTGATTGATCGTATTGAAGAGCCTTTTATCGATGCTACTGTGATTACGACGACTGACTATATTGGCCCTATTATGAGTCTTTGTTTAGGTAAACGCGGCGAGTTGTTAAGACAAAACTATGTATCGGGTAATCGGGTAGAGATTCATTATCGCATGCCTCTGGGTGAGATTGTAATCGATTTCTACGATAAACTTAAAAGTATCTCGAAAGGATATGCTTCCTTCGATTATCACCAATCAGGGTTCCGCCCTTCTAAACTGGTAAAACTCGATATTCTTTTGAATGGCGAGTCGGTCGATGCCCTTTCTACACTTACACACGTAGATAATGCCTATGATTTTGGACGTCGTATGTGTGAAAAATTAAAAGAGCTTATTCCTAGACAGCAGTTTGAAATTGCTATTCAAGCAGCGATTGGAGCCAAAATTATAGCACGCGAAACCATTAAAGCGGTTCGTAAAGATGTTACTGCCAAATGTTATGGGGGTGACGTGAGCCGTAAACGTAAGCTTCTTGAAAAACAGAAAAAAGGTAAGAAACGTATGAAGCAAATTGGAAATGTAGAGGTACCACAAAAGGCCTTCTTAGCGGTCTTAAAACTCGATTAATTGTAACCAAGAAGAGTGTCGCCAGTCTGCAGAACTTTCCAGGCACTCTTCACTCTTTTATATAAATAATACCATAAATTTAAAACATGAGAAAAGTTCTGTCATTCTCCCTCTGCCTAATGATTGGTTTGTTGGGTTCCCAGTTTTTGCCCACTATAACGGGCGATAATTATTCAGTAGTAAAGCAAGCAAATGACTTTTTGCTGTATATCTGCTTGAGTTTTATAATGATTAATGTAGGTCGAGAGTTTGAAGTCGACAAAACACGTTGGCGTTCGTATGCTACCGATTATTTTATAGCCATGGCTACGGCAGCAATGCCTTGGTTCTTGGTTGCTATTTACTATGTATATGTATTGCTTCCTCCCGAATTGTGGAACAGCTGGGAGGCTTGGAAAGAGAACTTGTTGTTAAGCCGTTTTGCAGCCCCTACCTCGGCGGGTATTCTCTTTACCATGTTGGCTGCTATTGGATTAAAGTCTAGCTGGTTCTATAAGAAAATACAGGTTCTAGCCATCTTTGATGACCTAGATACCATCTTATTGATGATTCCTTTACAAATCATGATGGTAGGATTGCGTTGGCAGCTTATTGTGATTGTACTGGTTGTTTTCTTGCTGCTTTTATTTGGTTGGAAGAAATTGGCAAGCTATCATTGGCGACAAGATTGGATCGCTATTTTATTATATTCGATACTCGTTTTTGGTGTAACTCATGCCGTTTACATGCTAACAAGTACGTTGTATGGTCCCGAAGGAGCTATTCATATTGAAGTGTTACTTCCTGCCTTTATTTTAGGTATGGTTATGAAACACAAAGAGATACATACCCCTATGGAAACCAAGGTTACCAACCTTATCTCCTTTGTGTTTATGTTCTTAGTAGGTTTAAGCATGCCTGTCTTTATCGGTATTGATTTTGCAGAATCAACAGCTGGTGCCGGATCTATTACTGGATCGCAAGAGATGATGTCGTGGGGAACGATTGGTATGCATGTGCTTTTGGTAACGCTGCTTTCAAACATTGGTAAGTTATGCCCTCTATTCTTCTATCGTGATAGACTAATTAGTGAGCGTTTGGCTCTCTCTATTGGTATGTTTACTCGTGGAGAAGTAGGTGCAGGTATTATCTTTATTGCCTTAGGCTACAACTTAGGTGGACCTGCTTTGGTAATATCGGTTCTAACCATTGTGTTGAACCTTATTTTGACTACCCTATTTATTGTTTGGGTGAAGAGGTTAGCATTGATAAGTTATCCTGAAATGAGAAGAAGTAGAAATTAACACGAAGAGTCTTTGGGGCTCTTGTATAGACATAAAATGTTGTACGACCTTTCTGTTATTGGGCCGCCCAGTAATAGAAAGGTTTTTTTTATAAGGTTGATTGTACTAATCAAATTTATATATAGTTTTAAAAATGGAAAGAATTAAATTGAGTGGCCTGAACTTCTCGTTCCAACGTGCTTCTCGCTACCATGTTAATGGTGGTATTTTATTGATGTTTATTGTGGTGATTGCTATGGCCCTGGCTAATTCGCCGTGGGGAGAGCTTTATACTTCATTCTGGCGACAAGAAGTGCATCTGCAAATTGGTGATTTTGACTTGTTTAGACACGATGGGCATCCCATGTCCTTGCTAAACTTCATCAATGATGCTTTGATGACTATCTTCTTCTTTGCTGTAGGTTTAGAAATCAAACGCGAAATATTAGTTGGTGAGCTCTCTAGTTTTAGACAAGCCCTACTTCCTATTGTGGCAGCTTTTGGGGGGATGCTAGTTCCCGTGCTATTCTTCTTTTTAATTACCAAAGGTACTGATGCTGAGGCAGGGATGGCTATTCCAATGGCAACGGATATTGCTTTTTCATTAGGGGTCTTGAGTCTGTTTGGAAAGCGAGTTCCTCTCTGTTTAAAGGTTTTCTTAACCGCATTTGCTGTGGTCGATGACATTGGTGGTATATTGGTCATTGCTATCTTTTACTCTTCGCATTTAGCAGTAGACTATCTGCTCTACTCTGCCATTGTGCTGGTTGTATTGTGTGCTGGAAACTACATACACAGCCGCAATCGGTATTTTTACCTTTCATTGGGTCTTGTGCTCTGGTACTTCTTCTTGCAAAGTGGTATTCACGCAACCATTGCTGGAGTTATTGTTGCATTTACCATTCCAGCTACTCCGCACTATCAGGTAGGGAAGTATATCCGTATTATTCAACGGCAAATCGCTTCATTCCCTCTACAGGAAAAAGTGAATTTAGTGCTAACCAAGAGTCAAATTGGTGTTTTAAAGTCAATTGAGTCTGCTTCCGATCATGTTATCTCTACGCTTCAGTCGCTCGAAGATGATTTGCATGGAGGTGTTAACTACTTCATTATACCGCTCTTCGCCTTTGCTAATGCGGGGGTTATGCTTTCAAATAGTGCAGGTGAGGGTGCGCAAGTGGGTGTGCTTACTTGGGCCATTATGGTTGCGTTAGTAGTGGGTAAGTTTGTGGGAATCTATCTATTCACCTGGTTTGTTGTTAAGGCAAATCTTGCCCGAATGCCACTCGGTATGAATTGGCGAAATTTAGCAGGTATCTCCCTTTTGGGAGGTGTAGGGTTTACAGTCTCTTTATTTATATCCGATCTCTCCTTCGGTGCTTCCGATTTATTGAATCAAGCCAAACTGGGTGTATTGGGTGGTACTGCACTTGCCACTCTATTGGCTTTTGCTGTACTGTACTTTACACTGCCTCATTATGGACAACCAGCCAAGCAGACGGATGCTGTGGAGCATGGTTAGTAGCATTATGTAATTCTGCAATGTTGGATAGAGCGTAAGGGATGTTAAAAACATCCCTTTTTTTACACTTTTCGCTTATAAATCTTTACAATACTTCAGATTGATGACTAATTCGTGAAACTTTTTTCTTTTTTAGAGAGATTTTTGGGGTCTTTACTTCCTGATTACCGATTAAAGTATTATTTTTGCGGCAATTTGTAATGTGGACTTTGCAAAAATGACAAATGTAATCAAACATCGAGGTACTGTGGAAAGCATTAAGGGTTCTCACCTGCGGGTAAGAATTCTGCAAACTTCTGCCTGTTCCTCTTGTAGTGCCAAAGGGCATTGCAACGCAGCCGAAAGTAAAGAGAAGCTGATAGATATTAAAGATACAGCTGCCTCTTCCTACCAGGTAGGGCAATCTGTAATGATAGTGGGTGCCACTTCAATGGGTATGCAGGCTGTATGGTTGGCCTTTGGCGTACCCTTTTTTTTGTTGGTAGCTACTCTTTTTCTAGCCATGCACTTTACAGGGGGCGATGAAGCCTTTTCGGCACTGGCAGCACTTGCTGTGTTGGCTCCCTATTATCTCCTTATTTATCTTTGTAAAAACAGATTGGCGAAACGGTTCCGATTCACCATTACTCCCATAGAACATCAATAACAATAAACAATTAATAACTAACAAAACTTATGGATTTAATTCTTGTTGCAGTGATTTCACTGGGTGCGATAGGTTTGGTTGCTGCGGTAATCTTATTTGTTGCTTCAAAGAAATTTGCTGTTTATGAAGATCCACGCATTGCACAGGTAAACGAAGCGTTGCCTCAAGCAAATTGTGGTGGATGTGGTTTTCCAGGTTGTGGTGGATTTGCTAGTGCTTGTGTAAAAGCAGCAGATGCAGGTTCGCTCGAAGGGCTTTCATGTCCGGTGGGTGGTTCGGCTGTCATGGAGCAGGTAGCCTCTGTACTTGAAATGGAAGCGGTTGCTACTGAGCCCAAAGTAGCTGTGGTAAGATGCAATGGTAGTTGCGAGAACCGCCCTCGTACTTCGCAGTATGATGGTGCTTCCTCTTGTGCAATTGCACACGCTACATACGGTGGTGAAACAGCTTGTAGCAACGGATGTTTAGGGTGTGGCGATTGTGTATCGGTTTGTACCTTTGATGCCATTCACATGAATCCTGAAACAGGGCTTCCCGAAGTGGATGAAGCTAAATGTACAGCTTGTGGTGCGTGCGTAAAAGCGTGTCCTCGCATGATTATTGAGATTCGTCCCAAAGGAAAAAACAACCGCCGCGTCTACGTTTCTTGTGTAAATAAGGACAAAGGTGCTTTGGCTAATAAAGCTTGTAAAGTGAGCTGTATTGCTTGTAGTAAGTGCGTAAAGATTTGTCCGTTTGAGTCTATCACCATTGCAAACAACTTGGCGTATATTGATCCTTACAAGTGTAAACTTTGTCGTAAGTGTGAGACTGAATGTCCTAAGAATGCCATTATAGCTGTTAACTTTCCTCCACGTAAGCCTAAGCTAGAGAAGCCTGCTGATGTGTCTCCTCAAGGGGAGATTCCGAAAGTAGATACTCCTGCTCAAGAAGCTTCAGCAACTGCTAGTGAAGTGAAGGCATAAGAGAGTTCTGTAACATCTTGAATCATTTTACTTGCAACTCTTTTCTAAGTAAGTAAGTGTTAGAGGGATGCCAAAGATATAAAGTGAATAAAAATATAAAAAAGATAGAACAGTGAAGACATTTAGAATGGGTGGTGTCCATCCGGCAGAGAATAAATTGTCGGCCAATAAAGCCATCGAAACGCTTGCCCTTCCTAAGCAAGCGGTGTTCCCTTTGTCTCAGCACATTGGTGCACCTGCTGTAGCCATCGTTAAAAAAGGCGATTTGGTAAAGGTAGGAACGAAGATTGCCGAAGCGGGCGGTTTTGTATCAGCAGCTATTTTCTCGTCTGTATCGGGAAAGGTGAATAAGGTTGATAGCGTAGTCGATGCAAGTGGTTATCGCAAGCCTGCCATCTTTATTGATGTAGAGGGTGATGAATGGGAAGAGTCAATTGATCGTTCAACGACCTTTGTAAAGGAGTGCAGTTTAACAGCTCCTGAGATTGTAGCGAGAATTAAAGAGTGTGGTATTGTAGGGCTAGGGGGTGCATGCTTTCCTACGCACGTAAAACTTTCACCTCCTCCGGGTGCAAAAGCTGAGTGCTTAATTATCAATGCGGTAGAGTGTGAACCTTACTTAACTGCTGATCACCAACTGATGTTGGAGAAGGCCGATGAGATTTTAGTGGGGGTAGCTATCTTGATGAAGGGTGCTAACGTAGCCAAAGGTTACATCGGTATTGAGAACAACAAGCCCGATGCTATTAAACTCATGGCTGAAAAAGCGACTCAATATGGCAATATTGAGATTGTACCTTTAAAAGTTCAATATCCACAAGGGGGCGAGAAGCAATTGATTGATGCGGTAATTCGTCGTCAAGTTCCTGCTCCTCCTTCTATTCCTATTCATGTAGGTGCGGTGGTACAAAATGTAGGTACAGCTTATGCGGTATACGAAGCGATTCAAAAGAACAAGCCTTTGTTTGAGCGCGTAGTAACGGTTACTGGTAAATCGGTTGCTAAACCCTCTAACTTCTTAACGCGTATTGGTACCCCTATGACGCAGCTTATTGAAGCAGCCGGTGGTTTGCCCGAAGATACGGGTAAAGTAGTAGGTGGTGGACCTATGATGGGTAAAGCCCTTGTAAGCACCGATACCCCTATCTGCAAAGGTAGCTCGGGTGTATTGCTTATGAATAAAAAAGAGGCCAAACGTGCCGAAGAGCTAACTTGTATTCGTTGTGCTAAATGCGTATCGGTATGTCCTATGGGATTGGAGCCGTTCTTATTGGCTACACTTTCGGAATACAAAGAGTGGGAGAGAGTAGAAAATGAAGATGTGATGTCGTGTATCGAGTGTGGTTCTTGTCAATATACTTGCCCCTCTCAACGCTACCTGCTAGACTATATCCGTTTGGGTAAAGGTACAGTAGGTGGAATCATTCGTTCACGCAGTGCTAATAGATAATTCGACAGATAAATGGCTAATAAATTTATAGTATCCTTGTCGCCCCACGTACACAGTGGCGACAGCGTGAGTAAAAATATGTATGGTGTACTCCTTGCATTGATACCTGCCTTGCTGGTTGCTTTTTATCAGTTTGGTGTAGGTGCAGCAGTGGTTACCCTTACTGCGGTAGCTGCTTGTGTATTCTTTGAGTGGGCTATCACTAAATTCTTATTGAAAAGAGAACGCTCTACTATTTGTGACGGCTCGGCCGTGCTAACGGGTATCTTGTTGGCATTCAATGTTCCCTCTAACTTGCCTATCTGGATTATTTTGATTGGTGCGTTGGTAGCCATCGGGGTAGGTAAGATGACCTTCGGCGGATTGGGTTGTAACCCATTCAACCCCGCTTTGGTAGGTCGTATCTTCTTATTGATCTCTTTCCCCGTGCAAATGACTTCTTGGCCTGTAACCGGCCAATTGGGTAGCTACACCGATGCTGCTACAGGTGCTACACCCTTGGCTTTGATGAAAGCTGCGGTATATGGCGATGTAGAAGCTTTGAAACAACTTCCTAGCGTACTCGACCTTTTCTTGGGTAACAACCCCGGTTCATTGGGTGAAATCAGTGCGTTGGCTCTGTTGCTTGGTTTGGCTTACATGTTGTGGAAGAAAATCATTACTTGGCACATTCCTGTTTCTATCTTAGGAACTGTATTTGCTTGTACGTGGATGATGCACTTGGCTAGTCCCGATCAGTTTGCCTGTGGATTGACTCACTTGTTTACGGGAGGGGTTATGTTAGGCGCTATTTTTATGGCAACCGATTATGTAACATCGCCTATGACGCACAAAGGGATGGTTATTTACGGTATCTCTATCGGTTTCTTAACCGTAGTAATCCGTCAGTTTGGTGCGTACCCCGAGGGTATGTCGTTCGCAATTTTCATTATGAATGCATTTACTCCGCTGATTAACACCTATTGCAAACCTAAAAGATTTGGGGAGGTAGTAAAGAAATGAAAAAGTTAGAATCATCTTTAAAGAACATGGTTATCGTACTAACCTGCGTAACTGTGGTAGCCGGCACACTGCTAGGCGTTGTAAATAAACTTACAGCAGAACCCATTGCTCAGGCCAATGCCAAAGCATTGAGTGATGCCATCGAGATTGTAGTACCTGGCTTTGACAACAATCCAGCCGAGGCGCCCGAATCAATCGAACTAAATGGTGCAACCTATAAAATATACAAAGCCACTAAAGCGGGTGAGTTTATGGGTGCAGCAGTCGAATCTTCTCAAAATGCCTTTGGGGGTAAAATGACTATCTTGGTAGGTTTTGACAAAGAGGGTAACATTATTGATTACTCATTATTGGAACATGCCGAAACTCCCGGTTTGGGATCGAAAGCAGCCGATTGGTTCAAGAAAGGTGCAAAAGGCGATATTACGGGAATGAACCCCGGTGCTACTCCTTTGAAAGTGAAGCAAGATGCTGGTCAAATTGATGCCATTACTGCATCGACCATCACTACACGTGCTTTCTTGGTAGCTGTTAATAATGCATATGCAGCTTACAGTGGTCAGCATAGTGTAGATACTGCCAGTGGCGCTACCTACAAAAGTAACTAATTAAACCCCTACAGAACGATGAGTAATTTTAAAATCATGATGAATGGGATTGTCAAAGAGAATCCTGTTTTTGTACTTCTTCTAGGGATGTGTCCTACGTTGGGTACCACCTCTTCAGCCATCAATGGTATGGGAATGGGGCTAGCTACTATGTTTGTATTGCTTTGCTCGAATGTGGTTATTTCGCTTATTAAGCGTTTTATTCCCGATATGGTTCGTATTCCCTCTTTTATTGTGGTCATTGCAACCTTTGTAACTTTGCTACAGATGGTTATGCAAGCCTATTTGCCTGCACTTTATGCAACTTTGGGTCTATTTATCCCTTTGATTGTAGTAAACTGTTTGCTATTAGGTCGTGCCGAGGCATTTGCTGCTAAGAACTCTACTGCTCCCTCTTTCTTCGATGGACTAGGTATGGGTCTTGGATTTACCCTAGCGCTTACCCTGTTGGGTGGTGTACGCGAATTCTTAGGCACAGGTAAACTATTCGATATCGCCCTCTTCCCCGAAGAGTATGGAATGCTAATCTTTGTATTGGCTCCAGGTGCATTTATCGCCTTGGGTTATCTAATTGCTATTGTGAACCGTATGATGAAGAAATCATAACCCATAAACAACGAAAGAAGATATGGAATTTATACTAATATTTATTACAGCCATCTTTGTGAACAACGTAGTGTTGTCACAGTTTCTAGGTATTTGCCCCTTCTTGGGTGTATCTAAAAAGGTAGAGACGGCTTCGGGTATGGGTGCAGCCGTAGCATTTGTAATGACCATTGCTACCATTGTAACCTACCTTATTCAAAAGTTTGTACTCGAGGCTTTCGGGTTAGAATATCTACAAACGATTGCCTTTATCTTGGTTATTGCCTCATTGGTACAGATGGTGGAGATTGTCTTGAAGAAAGTCTCTCCTGCATTGTATCAAGCACTCGGGGTGTTCCTTCCACTTATTACAACCAACTGTTGTATTATGGGGGTGACCATCTTGGTTATTCAAAACGACTATAACCTCCTTACAGGAGTGGTCTATGCATTTGCCACGGCTATTGGTTTTGCGCTAGCTATGGTCTTGTTTGCTGGCTTGCGTGAACAGCTTAGTTTGGTACGTGTACCTAAAGGTATGGAAGGTATGGCGGTGGCTCTGGTAGCTGCGGGCTTGCTAGCAATGGCCTTTATGGGATTCTCGGGCGTAGATAAAGGACTAGGCATTTTACTAGGAGTCGAGTAATAAGCTTCGGCTTATTCAGAAACATAGAACGAGGTTTGGAGCAGCTGCTCCAAACCTCGTTTGTTTGGTAGGGTAATGCATTCAGTGCGTTGCTTCCTTCTGTTTTTTATGGAGAATTTGGTTAATCCTATTATTTTTTTTCTACATTTGCGTGAGTTAGATTGAATCAATTAAGATAAAAATAAGTAGAAGCTAAATCAGATAAATAGAATCGACTTATAGCGTTTTCCTATCAACATATAACAGTGACCTAATCCTATGAACTATCCCTCAGTAAGCGACTATGTTAACGCGCTTTTGGACTCAGAGCATACCTTGCCTGAATTGTCTAACCTTACACCAGTACTCGATACATCTAGTGCTCCCATCATGTTTTTGGGAAACTTTTCCGTCGTTTTTAAGATGAAAGATGGCGAAGGAAATCGCTATGCGCTTAAATGTTTTCTAAGAGATATGCCTAATCGGCAGGAAAATTACCGCCTGATAGCAGATGAATTAGAATATATATCTTCTTCGTTTCTTACCTCTGTTCGCTTTATAGATGAGGGAATTACTGTTAATAGTAGCAGTGATGACGAATTCATTTATCCTGTCCTTTTAATGGAATGGGTGGAGGGAGTAACCCTTCATTCATATATTCGTATGCATTTAACTGATAAGAATGCACTTGCGATTTTGCCGTATCAATTTGGACGATTGGCTGCTTGGCTCTTATCACAACCTTTTGCACATGGTGATTTGAAACCCGATAATGTACTGGTGAAACCGGATGGAACGCTCTGTTTGGTTGATTATGACGCTATGTTTGTAGCTGCTATGAAAGGTCAAGAGAGTGCTGAATTGAGTTCACCCAATTTTCGTCATCCTTTGCGTACAGCGCAACAATTCAATGAACATATTGATGATTTTTCATTGGCTAGCATAGCACTTGCTCTAAAGGCCATCGCATTGGATCCCTACTTGTATCAACTTGAGAGTGCCAATGATAGCCTACTTTTTTCTTCTAAAGATTACTCCAATATAGGAGAAAGTGGAGTGTTTCAACAACTATCATCCCTTCTTACTGACTCGGAATTGGGTGCTCTTTATGGACTATTTTTTATTGCTTATGCAAAACAAGAGCTATCGAGTGTTTCACATCGACTTTTCTTGCTAGAGAAACCCGCTCTAGCCAGAAAGAATTCGATCACACCCATTCGGAAGCTATCTTCTTCACGCAACTTGACTTTTACAGTAAATGGAGTCTCATTTGATATGATTTCTGTGGAGGGAGGAAGTTTCCGAATGGGGTCTCCTGAAGAGGCTGAGGGCGTAGCTGATGACGAAAAACCCGCCCATATGGTTACCTTGGATTCATATGCTATTGGTAAATATGTGGTGACTCAGTCATTGTGGCAAGCAGTAATGGGCAAGAACCCTAGCAGTAATAAAGGGGACAATAATCCTGTTGAAATGGTTAGCTGGTATAGTTGTCAGTTGTTCATCGAAAGACTTAATGCCCTAACTGGAAAGAAATTCTCACTGCCCAC
>JBOFRN010000146.1:0-1326 GCA_051651025.1 Phocaeicola sp. | reverse complement strand
CATGCAATGATACATAAACTTATTAGTTTTTTCATTCTCTTCCTAGTCGTTTTGCACGTTCTTTATTTCTATCTTTTATCTTCTTCTCCTCCTCGGGCTTTTGCTTTTTTATTTCATCTAGCTTTTGCTTATCTAGCGGAGTAGAACGAATATTCCAAGTTTCATCAAACTCAAAGTTGGCTTTCATCTCCCATACTTTGGGTAGGTAGAATACCTCCTCGGCTTGGATTTTATTTTCATAGTTACCACTATCCCACACTCCATTGTTATTGCTGTCAATAAAGAGACGCACGTAATATTTCGTACTAGGATTCAAGAAGTAAAAGTCGGCTGTACCTTGCTGGGTAACCTTTTCTTGGCGCAACACTTTGCCTGAACCATCTATTAACTCTACAATAGCTGGCATACCTTGTTCAACTCCTACAATGTTTAGTAACAGTGTACCGTACTCTTCAAGTGGCTTAATCTTAAGTGTTTGCTTTACCTTATCGGTATGTAGTCCATAAAGACCTACGATAGCAGCCGAATCTACACTTAGTTGGTATTCATTGGTTGGTACCCACTCTGCAAGTAGTTGGTAGGTTCGTGGTAGTAGTGAGTCTGTTTGTAGTAAAAAAGGTACCTCTTTCCACAGGGTATCTACCTTTACCTCCAATGTAAATGCAGTTGTATCGATAGAGGCAACTGGCTCTTCAAAGGAGAAGATAATGTTGCGATTCAAATCCATACTGCTAGGTGCATCTACCTTCATGGCTAGGAAAGGAGTTGGGGCTGGTTTTAACTCCTCCTCTTTTCTTTTTCTCTTCTTACTCTCTTTTTCTTTCTCCTCGGCCGCTTTTTGAGCCAATCTGTCTCGCTGCTCTCGGCTCAACTTGTTGGCCAATAGTAAAGTGTCTCTCTTAGGCACTAGCTGGTTAAGTGTGTCTGTATAGAGATAATCAAGTTGTACCATCAAGGTATCCATTTGGTAAACCAATGAGTCTTTTACCCAATAACAGATAGAGTCATTACGCGAGGTTGTTTCAATTACAAATGCCTCTTTTTCATCGAAGTTAAGCCCTTTCAATGTTGGTAAAGTATCGGCTTTAGCACTAAATGTTAGGATGAAGTGATTCTCCTTATTGCGTTCGCTTCGTGAAAGGTATTGACGCTCGTTCTCTGCCTTAAAGGCACGTAATAGTAGATTGTCGGGCAGGTATTTGGTATATCCTACTGAATAAATCGTATCAATGGCTGTACTATCTGCCGTAAAAATGGTATCTTGGCGCATAGCAGCTTCGAAGGTAGGTATAATAATAGAGTCACTATAGGATATGGTCTCCGTCT
>JBOFRN010000145.1:0-1280 GCA_051651025.1 Phocaeicola sp. | reverse complement strand
CCAACGCACAGAGGGAACACCCCAAGGCAGCCCACTCTCACCGTTACTATCTAACATCGTTCTAGATGAACTTGATGAAGAATTGGAACGCAGAGGACACAAATTTGTTCGTTATGCAGATGATTGCAATATCTACGTACACAGCCAAGAGGCCGGTGATAGAGTAATGGAATCGGTAAGCAACTTTATCGAGAGGAAACTGAAATTACAGGTCAATAGAGAAAAGAGTCAGGTATGCCCCGTGAATCAAACCAAATTTCTGGGATACACAATCCGAAAGAACGGTAGCTTAAGTATCGCAAAGAAGAGCGTAGCCCGATTTAAGGAAAAGGTGCGAAAGCTAACCAAACGTAACAGAGGAGTGAGTTTCGGACAAATAATAAACGAACTGACACCAATGATGCGAGGATGGTTAAACTACTTTCGTTATTCTCAAAGTAAACGGCTGATGCAGAATTTAGACTCATGGATACGCAGAAGATTGCGTTGCTATCGGTTAAAACAATGCAAAAAGGTAAATACGTTACAGAAATTCTTGAAGAAAAGAGATGTCGATACATGGCAAAGCTGGATCTTAGCCCTATCGGGAAAAGGTTATTGGCGTAGATCAGGATGTCCTCAGGCTCATCAAGCTCTTAATAATAAATGGTTTGAAGAGGAAGGATTGTATAATCTCACATTAAATCACGCAAGGTTAAACAGTTAAAAGAAACCGCCGTGTGCGAGAGCATGCACGGTGGTGTGAGAGGGCGGGGGAGTAATCCCCCTACCTACTCGATTTTGAGTTATGTGTGATTGTGTAAATAGAAAATTAACCGATTAAAGTTTTTTCCATTCTTTAGGTTCCAACATGTTTTGTGGATCCAAAGCTTTATCAAGAGCTTCTTTATCCATTAATTTATGTTCAAGAACAAGATCATAAACACCACGTCCGGTTTTCAATGCTTCATTTGCAATCATAGCACTGTTTTTGTAACCGATATATGGGTTAAGAGCAGTGATAACACCGATACTATTGTAAACCATGTTACGGCATACTTCTTCGTTAGCAGTGATACCATTGATACATTTTTCTCTGAACATATCCATACCGTTTCTCAAATAGATGATAGACTCTAAAATAGATTGGATAATAACAGGTTCCATCGCGTTCAATTGCAACTGACCAGCCTCAGCAGCGAAAGTAACAGTAAGGTCATTACCGATAACTTTGAAACTAATTTCGTTCATCAACTCAGCAGCAACCGGATTCACTTTACCTGGCATGATAGAAGAACCTG
>JBOFRN010000144.1:0-1171 GCA_051651025.1 Phocaeicola sp. | reverse complement strand
GTTTCAGTATCATGAACAATATTAATGCCTAAAGTACCCGTTATATAATTTCTAAAATTAACATCGGGGATACAGTGTCCTTCTGCTCCATCAATATTGTATCGTGCCTCTAAGGTGCGTGGACCTGCTACCGTAAAGGGGTAAGTTTGAGACGAATATACCTTTGTATTACCCTCATACCAACCATCAAATACAAGCATACTGTTCGAAGCAGAGGTGGTAACAGTAGTCTGTTTACCTGGAATCTCAAAATAACTTGCAGTTTTATTCACCTGACTAGTACGGTTAGCAGTGATGGTTATCTTCTGACCTATATACGTATAGCGTGCCTCTAAGGTACGTGGACCTATTACTACAAAGGGGTAACTTGAGGTAGAATGTACCAGTGTCCCATTTTCAAACCAGCCATCAAACCTAAGGGTATCATTGGTAGTAGCTGTTTTAATGGTAACTGATGTGCCTTCAATTCTATCTCCACTAGGGTCTACGGTTACCTTATAAGGATAGTTTGTGCTCAAAGTTATCATCTGACCTATATATGTATATCGTGCCTCTAAGGTGCGTGGACCTGTTACAACAAAAGGGTAATTTGGGGTAGAGTGTACCATTGTCTCTCCCTCAAACCAGCCATCAAACCTAAGAGTATCATTGGTCGTAGCCGTTTTTACTGTGGTAGGTAAACTTCCAAACTTTTCTCCACTAGGAGATACGGTAGTCTTATTAGGAAGGTTTGTGCTAAGTGTAATCATATATTTATTCTTATCAACAGTGCCATCTAGTTCAGGGATGTGCACACAGCGCACTGATGAGGCTGTGGCAACCGAGGTATAAGTGTTTTGGTTGGCATAGTGCAACTGCAATCGCTCGTTAGAGGCTAAGGCGAGTTCTGCAGCAGTTCCCACCTGCGAGAATTTGCTGTCACCAAGAATACCCCCCGAGGGCAATAGCGAAAAGCCATAATAGTCAGTAGGGCGTGCTCCATGGGCTTTTTTTGCCCCAACTCCCCACCATGACCATAAGGGCGACATTCGAGATGAAAAACTAGAGTCGGCTTTAGTTAGGCGTGAACTCAAGGTTGAACGCAAGGTGCTTGAAACGGCAGTATTGGGCAGTTCATAAATGGCCGATCTGCGTGATGCCGCTACTGATGGATAATTGTAGCATGGTACAT
>JBOFRN010000143.1:0-1455 GCA_051651025.1 Phocaeicola sp. | reverse complement strand
CGTGGGGCTGACCAATATTTGCAAGATATTGGTTTCGGGTATCTTTATTTCGGAGACCGATGCGGGTGTGTTGACCTTTACCGGTGCCTTTTGTACAAAGGTAGAGGTAAGCATAAAGAAGGTAAGTAACAGTACGGTTACATCACTCATGGCAGTCATGTCAATGAATGTGCTTCTCTTTTTAAATTTAGCTGGGCCCATAAAATATCAAATTAAAAGGGTAACACTATCTGTTCTTGGCAGCGAAACTTTGCACAATCGAGAATCCTACTTCGTTAAGGGTGTAGAGCAGTTTGTCAATTCGGTGGCTAAAGTAGTTGTACGAAATAACGGCCAATGCACCCGTTGCTATACCAAATGCGGTATTAATAAGTGCTTCGGAGATACCTTGCGAGAGGGCCATAGAGTCAGTGCCACCGCCTGCTGCAAGGGCAGCAAAGGAGCGAATCATTCCTATTACGGTTCCTAGCAACCCCATTAAGGTACCAAGGGTGGTAATGGTCGATATGATGGGCAGGTTCTGCTCCATCATGGGTAGCTCGAGTGCCGTAGCCTCATCTAACTCTTTTTGGATAGCAACCAGTTTTTGCTCCTTATCGAGTGTTTGATTCGCTTCCATCTCCTTGTATTTGGCCAGTACCGAAGTAACTACATTGGCAACCGAGCCCTCTTGTTGGTTGCAAAGAGCGGTGGCTTTCGCCATATCGCCTTGGGCTAAGGCCTGTTTCAATTGAGTTACAAATTGCACCAGCGAGCCTTTTCCTGTGGCAGCGCGTAGGGCAAAGTAACGTTCAATGCTTAAAGCAATAACTGTGAGTAGAAGGGTTTGGATAATGGGTACTACCACGCCCCCTTTGTAAATGGTACCTAAAAGATTACCTGGCAAGGGGTGGTTGTTGGGGTCGTTGTTCATAAAATTGCCCGAATAGCCATAAAGGAAAAAATAGAGCAGAAGTGCCAATACAAAGCAACCTGCAATGACCCAGCTTGCACCTCTAATACCGGTGAACCCATTCACCCGTCCTTTTTGAATTGTTTCCATAGAAGATAAGTTATAATACGATTAATTTGTTGGTTTAATACGGAGATTTCTTGCATAACAAGGGCTTTAGGACTCTTTTTAGCTGCGCACCTCCCTGCAATTCATAACAAAACGATTTGCAGCTTTGTTTACTCACCCTTTATATTTATGCATGGGCTACGGATGAAGAAGATAGAGGGTAAGTAGAGGCGTAGGGCTAGCCTGTTTTTTGGCTAGAGACGCTCTGTTTTTTCCCTATTATCTACACCAATTTACCCAAACGTACAAACAAAGTAGGTGATTGACTAGAGTCGATTAAGTAACTGACTAGAGTCAATCAAGTAACCGACTAGTGTCAATCAAGTAACTGACTCGGGTCAATCACTAACTTCTTCCGTTCGTACCACCTACTTTGTGCGCTTTGCTGACCTACT
>JBOFRN010000142.1:0-2002 GCA_051651025.1 Phocaeicola sp. | reverse complement strand
GTAACCGATATACTTTGTGGTGCTTCGGGATCATTCGCCTGTGCATCTGCCCAATCAGTATAGTCGTCGGTGCAGGCTACCATTGTGGTAGCCAGCATCCAAATATAGAATAATGTTTTTTTCATCTTTAGAATGTATTAATTAGGTTATTAAAGTGCAATAAAGTTGTAGAATTTATCAATATCATTGAATACAACCATATACTTGCCAGCAGCTACAGGAATGTTACTTCCACCCGCTGCACCAAAGCCACGTGGCCAAGTGATATCTCCCCAGTTGAAATCCCAACCACCGTTTGCACGGAACTTACCATCGGTCGCTTCAGCTGCCTCTACAATTACATACCAACCATGATTGTTTTCAGTACTTAGCGGAGCCATTACAATATCATTGTCCCAATCGCCATTCAAACCAATAAAGCCCATCGTTGTATAAGTAGCTGGTGTAATATCGGCAGCAGTTACACTCAATTGGTCTGTCTTTGTATCTAACTCTACCGTGTAGTATCCTGCTACAGGTACACAAAGATTAGATGAGCCTCCATCGTTCTTCACTGGAGCAAGAGCACCATCACTTGATCCCCATTGGTCATTCCAATCCCCAGGAGTCTTCACTAATTTAAATCCATCAGGAGTTAACCAACCCGTGTAAGTTATTTTACCTTGACCTGTCTTCTTATCGTAGTCAAAATCTTTAACGTGCGACATTGGGAACATAGATACACCCAATCCACCTACGGTATTATTCCAACCACCATCACCAATACAGCTACCAATTAGGTACCAAACCTCGGGCATTGCATCGGTCAATACTACATAGTAAGGTATCATCTTCAACTCGAGTACGTTCGAAGCAATGGTGTATGTACCTAAATTTGCCATTAAACGGGTATATACCTTTACATTCGCAGGCATCTCTGTTTCACTCCATTGCCCCAATTGCATGACCGCTCTAGCCACAAGTGCTGCTTCGACCTCTAAGTTACAAGTAGTAAAGCTGTTGTCAATTACAGCATAATCGGCACTCTCGCCTTCGGCTGCCTCATCTAATGACTTCGTAAAGCTATTGGTTAATGAAACTTCTACCTTATAAGTAACAGCTGCTGTAAATCCATAGTCGGGTTGTGAGCAGGTAAGCCTTAGAAGCTCCGATTGACTTAAATCGATATACGAATCGTAGTAAGCAGGCTCGTTTAAGACAAACGTAGTAGGTTCTTTGACCGTGGGGTTAGAGTCACGATCATCGTTACAGGAAGTAAGGAGTGCTAAACTGCCTATAAACAGCATAGCAAATAAATATATATTTTTCATATTACTATCTTTCATTACAGTAGATTAATAACCAGGGTTCTGTTGTAAGTTAGGGTTTGCATTCAAGTCTGTATCTGGAATGGCAAAGATGTTTAGGTTCGCATTGAATGTAGTACCATTCTGCGCGCCACCTTTCCATTGCCATCTGTAGGTAGAGTTACCACCATAGTAACCAAAACGGATAAGATCTGAACGGCGGCGTCCTTCGAAATAGAATTCGCGTGACCACTCATCGAGTATGTTATCAAGTGTATAGGTAGTACGTACAGCTGCATTAGCACGGCTACGAATCTCGTTGATAGCAGCGATACCTTCACTAGTTATTACATTTCCATTGGCACGCATCGAAGCTTCGGCATAGGTTAACCACGCTTCGGCTGCACGCATCAAGAAGTAATCAGTATCGGGGAATTTCGAGTCATTTGCACTACCATTGGTCGAATAGAAGTTGGTAAACTTGGCACAAGAGAAACCACTCGAAAAATCGGCTGGATCATCTACACTCAAAGTACGATCTTTGCCCCAGAAGAGTGCACGGTCATCATTCGCTTGTGCTACCATTTCCCAAAGGTCTACATTGGGTGCATTGTTATTTGGAAAGAATTTAGCCAACAAATCGGGACGGCAACGGTTACCTGCCCAAGTTTCAGTTGTATTATTGGCAGACTCACCCACCAATGTCATATCCGATT
>JBOFRN010000141.1:0-23600 GCA_051651025.1 Phocaeicola sp. | reverse complement strand
CATATACTCATAGACCGTGATTGCTCTGCAAGAACGCGTAATAATTACCGCATTTGGGTCTCTTCTTTATGCGCTTGGCTCGTTGAGAAGCAATATATCGATAGAAACCCAATAGAGAAGATAAAAATGCTCACGGTGAAGGAGAAGAAAAGGAAAGCATTGACACCTGAAGATCTAGGCAAGCTAAACAAGTATTTGATGGAACACAATCCTTACTTCTTATTGGTCTGCCAGTTTGAATATTACACATTCATCCGACCTGATGAGTTGTCCAATATAAAACTGTGTGATATTAATATCAAGGAGCAGAAGGTATTCATTGCTTCTACCATTTCAAAAAATCGGAAAGATGGGATGGTTGGACTCAACGACTCGCTGATTAAGATGATGATTGAGTTAAATATTTTTTCAAGCCCCAATAACAGTTACCTATTTGGGAAGGATTTTAAACCTTCATTAAAGAAATCAACGGCAAGAACATATAGAGAGTACTTCAATAAGGTAAGAGCAGCCTTGAAGTTTCCTGATATCTATCAGTTCTATTCACTAAAGGATTCAGGCATACGTGATTTAGCGAATGCTGAAGGAATTGTGGTAGCTCGTGACCAAGCTAGACATGCCGATGTTTCGACCACTAACAAATACTTAAATGGAACTTCAATGACTGTACATGAGGAATCAAAACGATTTAAGGGGAAACTTTAATCCAACCGATAAAACACCCCTTCAATTATCCGATCCACCTTTTTATTGGTCAGTGTAACTTTAAACATCTTCGCAAGGTATCTCTGATTCTTTATCAGGAATACCTTGTTCACTGGGGGAATCACATTAGCCTTAAAGTAGTAGGTATATTCTACATTCGAATTAATATGAGTCATATCCGAAATGCGTTTACCAATCGAGCACTCAGTCACTTGGTCAGATAAGCAAAGTGAGTATTTTTCATGCTCACTCTGTTGGCCATCTACGGTTTGGCTGTAATCAGCAAAAGGGATGGGAAATTCAAGCTTGGTATCACTATCCTCCAGCTGTACACTTTTCAGTGCACCGGTGTAAAGTGCAATCTCCATAATAGACTTAACTGGCTTCTCATAAATCTCTTCATCCCCCTCGATCACATTCTGTATATTGATCTTGGTACCACTATCTTTATAGGTCATAGAATCATTGGCATAAGGAACATTTAAAAGAACCTTGCCTACCTCTTCAGACATATTTGTAGTATATCGGTATACGGTGAACTCCTCTATATTGATTTTAGCCGGTACAATTTTCAAAGATGAGTACTCATCCGAATCAGGTTCTCGAATCAGATCACCATATAGATTTACATTTCGAAGAACGTGCGCTGTATCAGCATCCTTCTTGTAGTTCATGAAGTAACGGCCATCATAGATATAGAGCGAAGCATTTTTATCTTCAGTCGACATGGATTGCCACGCACTAACCAGTGCATCGTAACTATTATACTCCCGCTTCACGGCATTCTCTAGAATATTCACGGCCAAACGATCATAACCACCATCGCTATTACTAGGAAGGTCGTACTTTACATTGCCCATGGTAACATCCTTCTCCTCCTTATCATCTGATACATCTACCGCGTAGTCGTCCATCACATCAGCAAGTTCGTGTATCTGCTCATCGAAGTAGCTGTTGGAGTCTACAAAGCTGACTGATTTATCGGATTGATCCACCAAGAAGATAACTCCAAGTACTTTTTCTATTTCATCAATAAATTCAGAAACAGTCCAATGCGGAAGTGCTTTGGCCACCTTTCTATTTTCTCGGTTTCCATTCACTACATAGATATGTTTCAACCAGGTAGTCAATAGAAAGTTGTATTTCACATCATACCCATACGCCTCACACAGCCTACGCATAGCAGCAGTTAGATAAGGTTGTACGCTATTCTCAAGAACTGGGTGTCCGGCTAGTACTCTAAATTGCTCCAGTGCCCAACGATAAAGATTGTATCTACTATAGAAATCTTCTTCCGATACCCGAACAGGTAGATACAGTCCATCGGCACCATCTACAGAGGGGAACATCTTCGTTTTATCGGCATTTGCGTACGTGTAATAAGCCCCATCCACATAGTATTGCTCTACAATACCCAAATCCAATTCGTCTACATAATCCTCACTAGAGAAGAAGTTAAACTCAGCATTTCCCGACATAAGCTGCACTTTAACAGACTTCTCTTCTACATTCAATATCAGCACACTACCATTAATGAGAGCTACACCCTTGTTGTACAAGATGGCCGGATAAGTAATAGACTCCTTCTTCACCTCTTGCCGACTGAGTGTGCCAAAGATGCCCAAGTTAGCCGGCATGGGGAGTTCGATATCTAGGGAGTAGTTGGATGACTTGGTAAAATAGGGATTCTCAAAAATGAGCTCAATATTAAAGTCATCGGATAAAACAGCAGCTTGATTGTTGATATATAGTTCAGTCATCGTCTTGTGTTTTTGATTAATCGTTGGTAATCAGTAGTAGCCTGGTTGATTCCTTTCTTACCAGTCACAGTCACCTCGGCTTTAATGTTATCCTTGAATCGGTTCTGTACCTGCCTCATGGTACGCGAGCACTCATTTAATGCCCGAATAAATTGCTCAGTGTTCGCCCCATCGGCAGCAGGTGTCGGTCCATTTACGACCGTAACCGATGATTTAGAATTACCTACACCCGACACTGCAGCAATATCAGATGAAGAGAGATTCGCAATGGATCCATTGCGCTGCGCATTGTCCAGAAGGTCAAGCACTGGGCGAACCGCAGGATTGGCCACAGCAAAACGGTTGGCCACAAATTCGTTGGAGTGAACAATACCTTGTGGTTTATCCCACTCTCCTGGGTCTGTAAAACCACCGTCATAAAAGTTACTAAGTAGACCTTTTACAGCCGAAAAGGCAGCAGATATAAGCGCAGCTTCAGCAGCAGCCTTGGGCAAACCTAAGAAACCAAGCTTCGTTACATTGCTAACCGTCCTCTCTGCAATACCGATAAGAACCAACTTCTCTAAAGTATCAAGTGCTAGGAGAATGATATTCTTACCAAACTCCTTCATGCTCTTTTCACTGTCGCCAAAGAAGTTGCCCAGTGTATCACCAAAGCCTGTAATGGCAGCCCCAATTACTTGGTTCTTTCGGTTCTCTATCTCTTCAAGCTTTCGTTTGCGTTCTTCAGCAGAAGCCACTTCCATCTCACCAATCGCCTGTGTAGCCCGAAGTTTTTCCTCTTCAGAAACAAGAGAATCAGCTAACAGATTCTTATAGTAATCGTGCTCAAGCTCAAGTAGTTTTTCATAATACTCCTCTTTGGTCATCAGACTGTTGTAGTAGTTCATTGTAGTCTCTGCAACCTCTAGCTTGTAGTTCTTCTCTAGGTTAGATAGATACTCCTTTTGTGAACTCTTATACAAATCTGCCTCTTCTTTGGCACAAGCCTCTTTGAACTTTATTTGTTGATCCAACACGCGTTGCTCTATCTTGGCACGAGCATCGGGTTCAAGTCCAGCTATGGCCAGCATCCTACTTAGGTGTTGCATTTCTAGCTGCTCGAGGAAGCGGTTGTACTCCTCTTGCGTCATTTCATCACTCTGTAAGTAGGATTGTTTGAGTGCTTGTAGTTCATCCTGGTATCGTGTCTCTTCAGCCAGTTGCTGGGCATTTTTGTCTTTATCGCCAGTAGGGTTACCAGAACCTCCACCACCCGTAGTTGTTGGTGCAGGAGTACCTGTTATAGACTCCTCTATCTTTTCTGCAAGCAATTTTTCTAAAGCGATCTTTTGCTCCTCAAGCTCCATTATTTCATTCACCAGGTGTTCGCCTGCATTCTCTATCAGTCCACCGGTCCAGAGAGAACCCAAATTTCGGGGAATGTTTTTCAATGCCCCTATAAAGGAATCTCGTTCATCCAGGTAAGCTTGTTGTTTATCCTTCAAAGCTGTGAGTTCTTGTTCTGTTTCAATCAGCTTGTTCTTAGCCGCTTCTACCCGTGCTAGTGTAAGTAAGCTCTGCACATAATTATCAACTGCTATCCGTGCCTCGTCAGTACCAATCTTCTCTAATGTAAGATTACCTAGATAATCGGGAGATAACTCATTTAATTTCTGAATTGCTTCAAGCCGTTGCTGTTTGCTTTTTGTTTCGTCTTGCGCAATTTTCAAGTAGGTCTCTACCTCCTTCTTTTGAGTAGTAATAGAAGAGGTCGCTTCATTCATTAGCTTATTGAGTAATCGTTGTTCCCGAGCAGCCTGAGATGTACGCGAAGTAAACAGGAATAGTGCACCTGCAGCGGCAATCAGTACAGTAACCAGTGCCCCAATTGGATTAAGCTTAGTAACCATGTTAAAGGCCACCATGGCTCCACGCGCTTTTGCCATTTGCCCAGTAAGTCCATAGTAGGCGACTTGAAGCAGATACAAAGAGCCCTTTAGTATGCCTACAGTGAAAGAAAGTGTAACTTTCGCAGCATTCAGTAATTTAGTAGCAATCATAGCTCTATTTTGCCAAACCGTTACTAGCTTAAGAGCTACAACATATCCAGCAACCGAAGCCGACAACCACAGTATAGTGCTTCCGTACTGTTTGAACCAATCAATCAACCTTGGGAGATAACGAATTATATTGGTCATCAAATTGGTTGATACCGCAATCGCAGGATTTAGTCTTTCAATTAGTTCGATACCGGCTAGTTTCATTTCATTCCTAGCTTGAGCTAGCTTCGCCTCCATGGTGGCACTATTAATAGCCGACTGCTCGATGGCAATATTCGTGCCTGTAACAGCTTCAGTAAATGAGTGAACCATTTCAGCATTACGGATAAGACTAGCAGCAACCGTGTAGTTTTCCGTTTTAAAGACCTCAAGAATTTCAGTATCACTCATCGCTTGGAGATTTTCCAAAGCCTTTTCTAGCCCAACAACAGAGGGGTTCGTTTCATCAGCACCTTTCTTTAGTGTAAGAAGAAAATTCCTGATACCTGTACCCGCTACCTCACCTTTTATCCCTTTATAGGCAAGCGTTTCGATTAATCCGACAGTTTGCTCAATGCTTACATTCGATGAAGCAGCAGCCGTACCCGCTTTTTCAATTGATCTAGCCTGACTTGCAATGTTAGCAGCACCCACCTTCGAACCAGCTGCAAGAACATTGTTGTACCTAGCAGCTTGGTCCGCACCCTCCCCGTATTGATTCAGCGACAAGGTTAATGCCTCTACTGCCTCCTTCAGAGAGATGTCCTTAGCAGCGGCTTGCAATCGCATGGCTTCCTCTGTAACAGCCTTCAGAGCCTCTTTATTTTCTAGTAGTTCAGGCTTCGCAGAACCCACCATCATGAAGGAGTCTAGTATCTCACCTGCACTTTGGCGAACTCTTAACCCCTCTTTGGTCATAGTGGTACTAAGCTCTTTTGCCTGATCAGTCAGCCAGCTGATAGAATCATCATCCAATCCTGTAAGAGCCTTTAACCCTGCCTGACTCTCTTCTAACTTATTTCGCTCATCACGTAACGACCGGAATGCCAAGGTTACCCCCGTGAGTGCTGCAACAATGGCCGTAACCGATGCAGCATATTTGTTAAACATATCAACGCCACGCGATAAGAATGAAGCTTGGGTCCTATTAATATCATTAAGCTGTTGCCGGTGCTCATTCAGAATCCCCTTCAGATGTCGTATTTTCTTGCCTTGCTCCACATACTCTTTGGAACCTTTAGTCATAAGTTCCTGTTTGCTAACCAACTTCTTCATTTCGGCTTTAATAGATTTCACACTACCCTTCACCTCTTTGCCATCTATGTATAGAGAGATACCCCGGCGCACGTCCTTGTTATTACCCTTCTTACTCATTTCTTCTTGATTTTAATATTATCGAAATTAGCTATCATATTTCGTAAAGCATCATCACCGTAGAAATCCTGAACCAGGTCGGCCAATGCTTGTACATTCCTATCGATGTGCCCATCAATCCAATCCAGTGGAGTACGCTCTACACCTTGTCCAGTTCTTAGTACCTTCTTAGCTGCATTAACCTCCCTGGTGGAATAACCACGTTTCAACATTTCAGAAGCTTCAGCTAAGAAGATACGTTTTCGTATCTCACCTTCAGAACGGACCCGATAGCCTCGTACTACTGCCCCATTCATCATAATGTAGCCACGCCCAACCCCATAGGCCCGGAATACACCGTAACGATTAAAATCAAATTTGATTTTATAGGCTGGAGATTCACCCGAGAGCTTATCAACATAAGGAGTCAAGTTAACACGAAGATTACCCTTCCCCCTAGTCCGGGAAAGGGTGCCTCGTGCCTGTTGGCGAATGTTCATCGCCCATTTCGTCACCTGGTTGTTGAACTCTTCAACAGTAAGCAGCTTCTCATCAGCCATTGAAGTAGTTTATTTTCTTGCCGTTCATGTAGTCGTAGATATCCAGATGCACCCAGTTTACATC
This sequence comes from Phocaeicola sp., assembly GCA_051651025.1. Taxonomy (GTDB): domain Bacteria; phylum Bacteroidota; class Bacteroidia; order Bacteroidales; family Bacteroidaceae; genus Phocaeicola. The sequence continues at coordinate 17,137 of JBOFRN010000141.1, read as the reverse complement.
TCTCTCCAGGCGAATGGGGTAAGGAAGAAGGATTTCGTTCTTGGCAATTGTGGTGCGCACCTGTTCAGGAGTCATTCCTACCACATGGAAGTCAATCCCAGCACCATTGGCGTGTGAAGTAAGGTAGATTTTATTTTGAGTAGTCTTATCCTTTACTAGCTGGCACACATTGCAACGCAAGCCTCTTTGTGAGAAGCTACCATTCTTGTGCCAATTGTTGATAATCATTGCCCGGTTCAGGAACTTCCGTATTACCAAGATGGAGTGAAGTAGTTCTGTGTCTAGGAATTGCCAAGCTCGATCGCCAAATGCAATGTAGGTGTGTTGGCAAACGAATTCCTGCAATGAGAAGAATTGTTTGAGTTCTTGAATGATTTGAGTACGTGTCATAGCCTTTTATTTTAGCGGTTTAGTGCAAAATAAAAGGATTTAGGTGTGTGGGGGTAGGACAAAAAAACTAAGTGGATATTTAGTTGATCCAAGAGGTAGATTAAGCATTCGACAATAGCTATATTCTCGCAATGCCTGCATATTTAAAAAATAAGACATTTTGTCATATTTTTGCATTGGCACAACTCTTGCATTAAATTTGAAGTGTCATTGGTATCCGCTTACCAACAAATCTAAATTAAATATATGCGGCAGTTTACTTTAATCTTTCTGCAATTAAGATATCGGAGCTTCATCCTCCTAATAAAAGGGGAGTTAACATTATAAACCAAAATCGAATATTTATGGGAAATTTTTCAGAAGATAGACTTGAACAAGTTTGGGATAAAGGCGATACTATAAGAGGGAAAAATCCAGACTTGTATAGACAAGATAAACTTGGAAATACTATGTATAAACCATCTTATGGCAAAACAAGCGAAATGGGGTGGAATGTAGATCATTCCAAACCTCAAGCTCTAGGCGGTACTGACCACTTGAATAATTTGCAACCAATGAACAGTAGAGCAAATAGTTCCAAAGGGAAAAAGTACTAATAGAGAAGTACAAACTCTAATTGTGTAACAGCACAATCTTGAGGTCTAATTAAACCACTACAGATTTGACACTATGGCAGTGGTTTTTCTTTATAATATTACAATAAACTATTCTTCACATTTTGCAGATATCCCTCAGTAAATTCAGTGCCAATTACTCCCGAGTTATATTACCTTTTGTATCAACATAACTCCACTCGGTAGAAGATATCCTAGTTGGATGATACTCAATATCAGGTATATCTTTCTTCAAACCATGTCTCACAAATAAAACCCCAAGGTCTGATAATATAAATTTATCAATACCACCACCATTTGCACCGCCAGAATCCAACGTATGCAATTTTAAGACTCCTGTTGTATAAAGTAAATCAGTAATCCCTGCTTCATAGATTGGCATTGCGTATGTTTCTAATCTATCTAAATCTATATAAGTAATACGTTCCAGTATAGTTGTAAGTCTAAAGTAGTCATCAAGGCTAATCTCATTATAAACTCTAGCCTTTGTTAGATTAGTAAGGATGTCTATTTTGTTAATATTATCGATTCGATCAATCAAAGATAGAATCAATGCACCTGCATTATCTCGCCCACGTACTTCTATTTCCCCGATAAATTTATATCTTTCAGCTAAACTAATACCTGAGATTACAACTAAATATTTGAATATTTTTTTCACAAATTGCTGATCACTAAGTGCAATTATACCATTAGCACCTTTCACTACATATTTAATCAATGGAATTTCAGAAGCAATGTCTAATAAAATATCAGCAGGGTTTCCAATGACTTTGTTATACAATTCATTATCGGTATTTTCTAATAATATTGTTTCCCTAAAAGCTCGATCTAAATTGGTTTGCATAAACTGAATAAAATTATTGTTCGTATATTCTTCATATTACAAGCAAACTTACATAAAAATAGCGATTTATAAGCGCGTCTAATAAAAATAGGACCAACGTGGTCTTATTTATAGAGGAAATATAAAGAAAAAAGAGAAGCACTATTATAAGGCCTCTCTTTATTTGAAATTCAACCAAATGCCCAAGTTGATAGAGTGCAAATTAGTTATTTTCTATAGTTCCACCGTTATTGTAATTGTTCGTAAACGTATTATCGGTAATAACCTGTCCTTTACTACTTACAGATATATCGTAAACGCTCCCGTGACTTTTGCAGCCTATCAGGTACATCGTAGCAGAAGTCCCACAGTAGTAATTGGCTGAAAAGTCTAGATTAGTATCTTTTATAGTTGACGAATAGGCTATACATCCAATATTATAAGATACAGTACCAGGATTCACATCTGCAATTATACCGCCCCTGCAATAACCATACTCACAATTTAGCCTTATCGCTTTTGCTCCATCGTGAATCGTAGAGCCGTTATCAGAATAGTAATCACTTTCTACTGGCAAAGATCCATTAAAGAAGCCTTTACAATTTATTTCAGTTACGTGTGGTATATACCCGTTATTTGTTTTGTGATAATTAAATCCGTCGTAGTAATTATATGAGGCTTCACACTCTATCATATAGTAATTACCCCCTTGCGCCCTAAATCCGCCTAAAGAACTAGCTCCAGTCGAATAATTAAATACACATTTATAACAAGTAACTACAGATGTATTATTTTCAATATAACACCGTAAAGAGCCTTCTATGCCATTGACAAAAGTTATATTCTCTATGTAACACGATCCTGTAACTTTTATAGGTAATAAATTCATATTGTCTATTACTACGTTTCCAACACCGATTAGGTTTAAATCGCTGATGTCTTCATCAGATGAGTAATGTGTATTAGCAGTATAAGTACCAGGGAGAAATATAATAGTCTTTGCTCCCGTATTCTTTGCTTCTTGCAAGGTCTTGACGGGAGTAAGTGGTGTTTTTCCATCAGCATCGTGCGAACCGTCAGGGGCTATATATGCCGTTAAATTACTTGGTACTATATTACCCTTAACATCGAAATTAGAGTAATAAATATCACTATCCTTAAATATCATTATCGATGTGCGAATCTCAGAGTCAATTGTATATTCTATTTCCTGGACTTCTACAATATTTATATTTTTAGTGCAAGAAATTAATACTGTTGACAATATCAGTAGTACATATAATCTATTCATAATAAGCTGTTTTACATTTATACATAAATTTAATTAACTAGCAGTTCTATGCACTTTAGTTTCTCAGTCTATAAAATGCAGAAGCAAAGGTACAAATATAATTCATTAATTAAACTTTTATAACACGATTCATTCTGTATCTGATATATGTATGCCAATTATTCCAAAATATTAACCGTACCACCAGAATTATACACACTGTCATACTCCGTATCAGTATTAACAACACCACCTCCAGTAACCGAGATGTCATACTTAGATCCAAACGATTCAACATCATATAGATACATAACAGCATTTGTTCCACAATATATGTTAGCGCAGAAATCATCATTGCCAATTACTTGTGTAGATGAGTGCGCTTTACATCCGAAATTGTACGTAATAGTACCTTGATTAACATCTGCAATTATACCTCCTTTACAGATGCCGTATTGGCAATTAAGACGAATGCCTTTAGCTCCATCATGCGCTGTTGAGCCGTTATTACTGTAATACTCAGCAACAATTGGATGAGCACCATTAAAAAAACCTTTACAATTAATCTCAGTAAAATTAGGTATTGACCCACCTGGTGATATGTGATAATTAAATCCATCTGCTTCATTATAACTTGCTTCGCACTCAACTAAATAATAGTTACCTCCTAGTGCTCTTAGACCACCTAGAGAGGTTGAAGCATCTATTGAATAATTAAATTTACATTTGTAAGCATAAAGTGTATCATTATCACTAGAGAAATTACACCTTAGTGATCCACATCTACCATTTATAAATTCTATATTTTCAATATAGGTTGATTTAGTAATATCCATAGGCATACCACCCTTGTTATCTATAACTACCGTTCCAATTCCTATAAGATTTCTTAATTTTACTTCTTGGAATGACTCAAAATGTACACCTGATTCATATAAACCTTCGAGAAACACTATTGTGTCGTTATCGTTACCCGAATCTCTTGCTTTTTTAAATGTCAAAAAAGCCGTGTTTGGAGTCTTACCATCACTATCGTCATTTCCATTACTAGATATATAGTACGTGTTTGGAGACCTCAATTTCTTTTTGCGTATATCAAAATTGGTATAATAACCTCCTTTACTATTTCTAAAAACGTTAATATGCGTCCTAGAAATGAAATCTTCATAATATATAGAACTATAAAAAATATTCTCTATACGAGTGTTGATTTCAGGTATGGCACGAACTATAAATTCTATACTAGACAATTCATCAACAGATAGTTCCTCATTATCTACACGGCGAATTACAAAACGAACATTACCAGATTTCAATATTAATTCATCGCTATTATCCCAGATGGAAGTTGATAAATAAAGTCCATCGTTATCATATTCAACGGCAGAATACAGATAATCTTCATTTATATTTATATTTAGAACTTTGCTATTTTCTACAATCAATTTAGTTCTTATTCTATTATCGAGTTGAGACTCTTTTCCTTCGATTAGTCCTCCATTTTCAAGATACACTTGTTTAGTAATATATTTGCGTCCAATGCTTGAAACGTTAGATGAAGTCTCATTCACTAAATATTCTAAAGTATTAAGTTTAGCTCCCTGTTGAATTACTGTTTTATTGAATGCAAATGGTTCTTTGTATTTTTGTTCTCCTGAATATAGTACAACGAATGGTCTAACACACCCTTTTATATCTCCCATTCCATATTTCCTGCTACTAATAAATATTTTTTTAGCAGAAACTGGAATTCCAATATTAATCTCTTTTTGTGAAGAAAATCGCTTAACCTCATTATTATCAAATAGCAAAAAAATACCAGCATTATAATCATCCAAGTATTTACATGATGCGTGAATATTCGCGTATTGATAGGTTCCGTCAAGTTCTATTTCTTTACAAAGCCAGTTTGAATTTATCGCGAAAGACCCAGTACCGAAAAAAAAACCATCTTTCCAATCCGTATCGTAGATTTCATGCATTCCTCCGTTGATAGTAGAAGTACCACTCTCCCCATCTGCGTCTTGCATCAAACTCCATATATTCCAATCATATTTGTAACTTACAAAACTTAATGAGAGAAAGTCTTTGAAGCGCAGTACCGCTCCACCAACAATTTGGGCCGGAACTTGGGCATTTAGCCACGCCTGGTAAGTAGTAATTGCCAAATCCAGGTCATACAAATCACCTCCTAAGCTTCCATCCGCCTTATACCCAGACGTGGGGCAAAGCACCGAAATATTCGCCTCTGTCATGGCTTTAATTCGCTCATTTCTTTCAGCCTCCTGCATCTCAACCATATCAACCAGCTGCCCACCAACGAGGGTGGCGGTGTTGCTTTCGGGGAGTTGGTTTGTGCGGATATCCTCGGCATTCTTCTTTAATTCTTCAAATGTTTTACTCATATTGGTATGTGTTAATCATTAAATACGTTGTTGCAATTTGCGTCTGTAAACGCTGAATCGGCATTGAATAGTAGTGCATAGCCGTAGAGGGCATTATCTTGCATATAGATGCGGTGCCCTTCGCCGCCGATCAGGGAGAAACGGTTTAGGAACTTGTACTTGAGTGCTCGCTTATCCCGGCTAAACTTAGCAGCGAAATCTAGTAGGATTCGCTTCATGTCTGAGAAGGCTTTGCGTATCTCCCGGTTATCTCCTGTGTCACTTACGTGCTGCAGGAAAAGCACGGAATACTCGGTATTTAGTAAGATGTTCCCTGGTTGGCCACTGAAACCGAAGTTACCGGAGTCGGCTACTACACACGGATAGTGCATGGAGTCGGCCAACTTGGTTTGTGCATCGTCTGAGAGGTAGGAGAAGTGGCACCGGTTCTTCACCTGGTGCTGCACATCGGGGTGCTGCCGTGCCAATTCCTCTAGGTACTCTTCAAAGGTTTCAATAGCAAGCCTGGGCACTGGGTTTGTATTTGAAGTACTCATTTCTTTGCCTCCTTTATTTTGCGGTTAATAATACGGAATGCATCCATGCAGTGCATTGCCTTGTATGCATCGATTCGATCTAGGCTATCCCCTACCAGCTGGTCAAAGAGTGGCAACCAGTCTACGGGTTTACTCTTTATCTTATCGCCTTTGCTGTTCACCTCCTCACTACTAGAGTGTGGGAAGAGGTGTTTGTAAGAGATGGAGAGCCAGGTTTTAATCAGTACCCAGTTGATTAGGATGGAGTACTTCAGGTCCATGGGTATCTTGGCCACCTCGGGCAAGCGCGTCTCAATATCTAGCAGTACCTCTTTATCTTGAGGGATGAATGCTTCATGCTGCTTCATGTAGAGTGTAGCAATAAAGTGATCCAGGTAATCAACCTTCTCCGTAGCGATATAGTAAGAGAAGTAGGTGTCTACCGTCATAAACTGTTGCAGGCACATAGATCCCAAGTTTGGGGATGGGGCCAATAACTGCCCTGGTAACACGTCCACATAAAACTCCTTCATCGGTGCCCGGTCATCTTGCAAGAACTCCAGCAAATCAGATAACTTGTAGAGTTGGTAAGCATCTAGGCGCTTCAGCACCTTCTTGGAGAGGCTGAAGAACTGCATAAAGAAGTTCTCTTCGTCTATCCATCCTTTACTCAAGCGTACAGTAACGAGGAATTGTACAGGAGTCATCTCGCTGTAGGATGCCGGTATCTTGTATTGTAATACCGTGGTGCACCACCACCGTTTGTATTGCAAAAGAATCTGTCTCATAACCACACACTGCTTTTGTTATCATTATCGCGGTGAAAGATTTCAGAGGGTTTTCCCTGGTAATAGTCGGGTAACTTCTCCTGGATAAAGAGCAGCAAGGCATCGGCATAGTAGCCTGCTGTTTGCTCCAGCTGCAGCGCTTGCGAAATGATTGCTTGAGCACCTGCTGGCGAACTGACTTGGTTCCCATTTTTACCGGCAACGATTTGTTCGAAGTAAAGCCCTCGATCGGTCAAAGAACCCGTTGCCCGGATAAGCTGGGCAATCGCATGGAATACCACCACCTGGGCACAACGCACCCGAAGCTCTTCTACCGTTGTACTTCCCAAGTTCTTCTCTTCCTTATCCAAACAAGCAAGTAAAGCCTCGAATAGTTTATGCCCAATCAGCTTATTCAGAATGGTTTCCTCTACCATCTTAAAGTAGGGCTTTAGGCGCAAAAAGATGATGTGCGAGAAGTTGATAAAGTAGATTCCGTTCACCTCTGTAGTAGAAGGAACGATGCACTTACGTCGAAGGCAGTAGGCAGGAGAGTCTATGAACTCGGGGTAGTAATCGGGCGATGCATTGAGCAACGTGATAATGCGATCGAGCGAGTTGAACCCTTTATTCTTGAACGAGTTTCGAAGTTCATCCTCCTGGTACTTGTAAGTTTGTTTGAAGGTTTCCGACTCCTGGCGTTGAAAACCTTGGTCGGTAATCCGAATGGATAACTCCGTAAAGTTGTACCAGAATGCCAGGTTGGCCACGGCTCGTTGGGCTTCCTCAAGAAGTACCTTCTCGTGTTCCTCCCTATCGGTTTTACGGTATATCTCAATTACTCGGTTACTCACCTCCTCCCCGAAGAGGGGACGAAAGAAGAGGTTGAAAGCATCATTCAGTGAGCTTTCAACGCGAGCAAAGTTGAGTGCAGTCGATACGGGAATAAAGCGTTTCAGTTCGTCGGCCGATTCCCAATTTTCATAAGAGAATATCATTAGCTTAAGGTTCTTTTGGTGCCTGCCCCACTGTCAAGCGTAGTTAATACTGTATTTCTAAATCGCAGCTCCACATCGTTCACCCCATTGGCACGCAGCATGAGGGTAATGGGGTCTAGTAGGTTTTGGCGATCTATCCAGGCGTTGGCAATATTCACCAAGAAGGCCTCGCGAATGTTAGAGCCTCCTTGGTTACCCGCGTAAGAACCGCCCGGCATACCTGCTCCAAATACGTTCGGGTTGACCATCAACGAAAAGAGAATCTCACTGTTGGCAGCAGCCGAAGTTACGAGGTTGTCGCCACCCTTGTACTTATTGTCAAGTGAGGTAATCTTCCACTCCTCTTCTATTTTACCATTCGCCTCGTTGATGGCGTAGTTGGTAAAGAGTGGTTTTTCAGCATTATCTACCCCACAAAGATTGTTCTCAATCGTATCCATGTAGGCCTGAATCTCTCTTTTACGGGCTTCCACATCGTTGTAGTTACCTGGAGGGAACTTCTTCTCCCAGTAGCTGTAAGGTATTTGCACGTGCCACTTCCAGGTGATTTGGTTCTTGTAAGCTTTCTTCAAGAACGAAGGCACCAGGTGGGCTATCTCTACCCACCCAAGGATATACGAAGGCAGCCAGATGGGTTCGCCGTAATAGTCGCTGTTACTCCAGGAATCACGAATGGGGAATACAAAAGGCTTGTTGAGTTTACCTGCCAACTTCATCCACTCTACATGCAGCTCGGGGTCGTAGTCCATCAAACAATCCATCACTTGCACATGGTCCAATGGGCTATCGCCTGGTGTACTTGGCCACTGCCCCGATACGATGCATTTGCACGACCCCCATGAATCGGGCAAGGTGTAACGATAGTGCAGCGCATTGAGTGGATTCAGCCCGATAATTTGGGTACCTGATTGGTTGGGGAACATCTGCACCGCTGCATTGCCATATTTGAAATAGTCGCGTGATACCTTCTCTAGGTAACGGCGCACCATACGGCCATTTACAAATCGATGAAGTTCCATGTTATCTACCCCCTTCAGTACCTCGTTGCCATCGTCATCATACCCCTCCACTTTACAAGGATAGATGCCTTGGCCAATTGTGAGCGAGCGAAGAAACTTCAGCCCTGTATTAAGAACCGAAGTGGTGCTAATGCTTTTAGCAGCTTCAAGAGGAAACTTGTTCTCCTTGCCCCAGCTCATCACCTTGTAGTTGCCATAATCGATGGTTTCCATTTTCTCTATATCGTAAGGGGCTAGAATGTCACGCTTCTTGATAGAGTCAGTAGGGCGACCCGTTGACTCACCAAAGAACAGCGAACTGTTTAGCATCTTGGGGGTTCCATCTGGACCAAATAGTATTTCCATTATAGTTCGTAGTTTGATACAACTCTTTTGCCGTTGTAGGTGATTATATTGAAAATTCGGGCTGGGTAGACGTGCCCTTCCGGATTGCCTTTGCAGTCGCAAGGCTGAATGCCCCGTACCCGGTAGGCTTTGTTATCCATCTTGCCAGCTCCACACGCATAGGCTTGAGGAATAAATATGAGCTTGCCCGCCTTGGTGACGAACTTGATGGAGAAGATGCGGCGTGATCCGTCCGGGTTCCTCCGTATATCTAGCTCGTTGAGCATGGTGTATCGTTTTATTGTTTCCATCTTAGTTAAAAGTGTAATCAAATGATTTATCAAAGATTCTATCACTAAATAGCTCAGGTCTACTGAAGGGTGCCCCTTTCTCATCGGCTATCCGGTAAGTAAGCTTCACGTTCAAAGGAGTGGTGCGTGGCCGCTCGCGTGTGATATCCACATCGGTTATCGTTATCTTCTCCATGGTGCCACCCTCGTATCGGTAGAGTTCCTTGCTTCGAACTAAATCCTTTATCGATTCGTAATCAGCCTCAGTAATGTAGCCTGAATTAACCGTGTGCAGTTCGTTCAACTCCGTATCAATCTTTTCGTAGATATCATTGATCATCCCGTAGGCACCCTTAAACTCACCTGCCGTTTCATCCCTACCCGTCAGGTAGATGGTTTCGGGCAATCCGAAGAGGTTGTAGAAAAGAAAGTGTGTAAGCTGCTTGTGATAGAGCGTATCGATATCGAACCGTATCTTATCAACCAAAACAGCACCATCATAGAGGTAGGCTTCGTAATAGAGCAAATCGGCCATTGAAACCGATATACCTTGTTGCTCATTCAGCAGCTTCAGCACCCGTTCGGGGCTTAGATTCCTATATTGAAACTGAAGATATTGACCACTATCTGCAAAAGTTACAAAGGAGTAGAGCACATTCTCTTTATCGTAATAAGCCACACCTACCTTAAGGCTGTGTTCACTGCGATAGTAGAGTGGAACGAATTGACCCACGCGCACTTTACGCTGTGTGTATCGATTGAAGAAACGGTTGTATTCAGGTAAATAGGTACCTACCCGCTGTTCACAGTAGTAAAAAGTCTGGCCAAAGGCAGTAATCATTCCACCTGATTCATCTTTTACCCGCCCCTCAATAGCTACAGATTGTCTAAAGATCGCATCGAGGCTAGTCGTTACATTAAGTAATTCTAGCAATTGGAAGAAGTCAAACATGGTTTTACCTAAGTTACGCACCTTGATAATAGCCATATCATCGGGGGTATATCGTTCGCTCCAGGTGTAGATGATGTCGCTACCCCGATATACAACGAAGTCGATGATTACATCTTCCGTAACCTCCGATAGAATCACATCCCCCATGTCTGGGCAGAAACATCCAGTATTTAACCCTGTAACTACCATTTGAACAAATAGTATTTGGTCCCAAAGATGGGACTCTTGTTTAAGAAATCGTAACCCAGCGTAACCCCTATTCTATCGTAACTATAGGTGCCAACAAAAGAGAAACTCCCCGATGAGCCCAGGAAACCTACCGATAAATCGTGTTTAATAGGTTTGGCCATTCTGTAAGAGGCCGTACTACCTAGCAATACATTGTTATAGACGGTATCAGTCAAGTGAACCGTCAGCTTAGGCGTATCGATAATGGGGCGTGTGTATACGTTCTGTGTGTAGAACTGCTGCAAGATGGCAGCGGTATCAACATCCACGGGTACAGGCACCTTGATAATCTCTGCAGGCGAAGGTACAGGCACATAGACCGTATCAGGGATGCTCCACTCTACAACGGGCACTTTCACCTCCTTGGGTTCAACACTGTATCTACCTACACAGAAGATAATGGCAGAATAGATTAATACCGAAATGATGTGTGGGATGTAATTTTTCATTCTTTAAAGCTTTTGAGTTTATCTATCAATGCGGTAAATAAGATACTGATGTAGTTTATGAAGGTATCTTTGGGCTTACCATCCAGGACGGCAAAGTTCTCAAGTATCGATGTGGTGTACTCAATGCAGAAATAGATCATGGTAGCTAGGTGCAGGATATCAAAGAAAACGCTGCCCAGGATGAATACCCATCCGCTTTTTGTGGCCATATCCTGCGAAAAGTTGTGGAACATAAAGAAGAGGAACACCCAGATAAAGACCTTTATGACACATCTAGAGAAGCGGAAGCTCTCAAAAGGGATGCCTACTTTTTGGGATGCCCGGGTACCGGTAAAGGTTTCTACCAGCACCGCCACGAACATCACGAAAACAATGATGGGCGACACTCCAATAAACTTACTGATAATAGCTAGAATGGCACTCAAAGAGATAGTCACCCCTTGATGGCCGTACTTGAAGGAGGGAAAGAGGCTTAGGGTAAACCCCTTAAAACCATCGAATCCATACGTATTAAAGAATCGTTCTATCATGTCGTTGTGTTCTTAATTGTAAGCAAATGTAGGGAGATAGAACAGCAAGGAATAGGACACAAAAAAAGGTGCCAAGCAGTTACACCTGGCACCTTACATCCACCTGGATGAAAGTGATTAATAGATAGGGTCCTCTATCTCGTAGAGTGCCCAGGTGTATTGGCCACAGAACTGATCGGACTTGTAACCCAATTCAGTCATAACTACATATACATCGTTCAGTGTAGGCTCGCACATTTCGCGGCAATCGTACACTAGCTCGCGTGTAGAGCGAAACACCATCTTGGTACTGCTACCATACGGTTTGTATTTTGATTCGATGAATTTCTTGAAGGGTTCTTTATTTTGTTCTGACATACTTATTATACTATTAGTGATTGATAATCTAGTTTAATGGCGTGGAGAACTCCTAGTATCTCCATGCGTTCTTCGGGCGTACTACCTGTTATGCCATGTCCGTGTATAATGTTTCCCATCCACTCTTCGAGAGTGGCAATCCGGTTTTTGGCTGTATCGCAATCATGCTCCTGGTTGTAAGCAATCATTTCTTGTAGTTTGTCCGTTAAGGCGATTTTTGGTTTACTCATGTTGTTTTTCTTCTTTAGTAAATTATTAATCTTCGAAAGAAAATCATTGTTAATCGCTTTTAGAAACGCTTGCTTTGCAAAGGTACGCAGAAAAGGCGAAGTAGCTAACAGCTACTAGGGCAGGAAGAACTCGCTCAAACGATAGTGCCAAGAGTGGTACGAATGAGAGAGCTGCATTACATGTAATAAGTACTTCTTTGTTGGTTACGCGTTCTTCCCAGATAGAAGAGAAGAGACGGTTTTCACGATTGAACCACGTTTTAATGGTTGCTACTAGATTGGTGAACTTGCGTGCTGACGCTGGAGTAGCTTGCAGCACAAGGTTTTGAGTTTTCATAACTACTATTGTTTTGACGATTAAAGGCGATTCTCTTGGGTACAAGAACGGCCGCCATTTCCCGAGTTCGTCAAAACAATAGTAGGTTTACTCCGAAGAGAAAAAATACCAAGGGAAAGGCAGCCGCCTATATCATATGTATCATTTTCGTGGGTGCACGAAAATGGTTGGAGTATGGACATAAAAAAAGCCCATGATAAATCATTGAGCATTAACCGAGCTCTGCGGAGTAAGTTGCCTTACTATTGTTTTGACCTTGCAAATATGAGAGTTTTATTTGGGATTGCAAAGAGTTTAGGTGAAATTGTTTAGGTTGCATTGAAGATTTGCGGGTATGGGCAAAATAAAAAGCGGAGTTTTTGGCTCCGCTTTTTATCTAATGATATATTGATTACTCTTTTGATCGAGGATCATGTCTATAAGTACGAATGAAAATAGAAGCAACAGTAGCAATTGTAGTACCACCTAAAATACCTGCAATCCATTGTTGATTTAGGTGCAAAGCATAAGCTACAATAGAACCTAATACTGCTATAGATAAAAAAGCGAACATTAGGCCTAAACCATCAATCCAAGTAATTCTATTCTCAACCTTCTTGACTAAATCAAGTTTCTTAAGCTCTGTTTCATGTCTATGCTCTTGTTCTTTCTTGGCTGTCTCAATAAGAAATTTAACAATTTCCGGATCTATAGCTTGATAAGCAGCTAGTTCTTGTGGAGATGGTAGGCTATTGTCATCTACCACTACAGTTTGTTCTAACTGCTTTCCCATTCCATTATCAGTAGCAACTTGAGTCTCTTTCTTGTTGTAATGCTGTTTAGCCATGTGCTAATTCTATTTTGTTAATAGCTCTTCTTACATCTCCAGCAATCTTCTTACTGTCCTTTTTAAGATTAACTCTATCTGCTCTTTTAGACGAATCTTTTTCAAACAGCTCTTTTCTCATTTGAGTAACCTCTGCACTTTCGCGATAATACTCACCCCTTGCGGAACTGCGGAAAACTTCCCCACTGTTCCTTACGAAATTGGTTAAAGTTTTAATTACACACATAGGATTATTATTTATATTGTTAATAACAATGCTTATAACATTGTTATGAGCATTATTGTGCAAACATACAAATAATTTATATCAATTCGTACAGGTATGTATCTGTTTTACATCATTATTGTTGAAAATTGTATTTAATAGAGATAAAAGAGTGAATAAGTTTAGTTCTGATTAGAATAGGTTAATCTTCATTACTTTCAGTTAGATTATCATTGAAATCATTTTGCTGATGAAGCCATTGATCTTTGATACTTTCATTCTCAGCTATTGATTTAGCAATAGCCAATGATTCTCTATATTCAGCAGCTTCAGCAGCCATAGTCCATTTAACCTTTGCATTCTTTTCATCCACAATCTGGCGAATTTCTGAGATTGGCACTTTGAAAAATTCTTTTCTAGGGTTTACCTTATTAACCTGATTCTGAATAAAAATCTTATGAAGTTTTTTTTCCAATGAAGGGGCATCATCACTATAAATCAAAGCATGGACATCAAATGAGAATGGAACGCTGGCATCCCCTAATTCGCGTACACGGTCAAGAGGCTCAAGGCGGCGTGTCATACCAATTTTGTAGACATCATCACCAAATGAACCAATATTAGATATAACATAAACATGACCTGACTTGGTTTGTTGTGCCATTGATAAAGCACGTTGATTCTTTGATTCAGCTTCAGCTAGTTTATTCTGCAACTCTAATAATTGTGCTTCAAACTTAGCTCTTTGAGCCTCATTTGCTTTACTCATAGCTTCTTGGGCTTTTTCCATAGCCTTACGAATAGTATCTTCCTCTTTAGCAGCGTCACGCATCGCTTTTTCGTATTCACGTCGTGCCTTCTCCTCCTCACGTATCTGCTCTTTTATTGCACGTTGCTCTTCTTTATCTTTCAGTTTTAGTTGAAATACAGTAGCACCCCACTTTAATTCATCTAATCTAGCCTCTAAATAAACATGATTAATCCTAGCATTTCTAAAAGCCGAACCAAGTTTATTCACTAAGAAGTATGCATCAGATATCTTTTGCTCAAGAATACCGAAGTTATCTTTTTTAATCAACGATAATATAGAATCGACTTTACCATTAAAAGCATCCAACACAAAGTTTATAGCAGTAGTTTTGCGATTAGTCTCTGCATAGTCACACGTGGCAGCATCGCCATTCTTCATTAAAGCACGAGTTCGTTCGCGTGCATCCTTCAAACTTTGCCCAGCTTCATCAAATCCATACTCTTCAGCAAGACCATCTAAAAGAGAGAAAGTAGGTTTTAGGTACTCATTACCATAACCCTCAATTATATTCTTCATAGCCTTGGCAACACTTTGATAGTGCTTAGCATTGTTAGCTATCTCGTATGCATCACCAGCAATTTCTTTGGCTCTTTCTTCGGCTTTAGATAAAATCAAAGAAGATTGCCTACTTGCATCCTCAAGCATCTGTTCTGTTTGCTCTTTGACTTTTTTGTACAGCTCTCTGTTACTATCACGGATGGATCCAGTCTCCATTTTTACCTCACTAAGTTCCTGTTTAGCCTGCTCGAGAATTTCATGAGCTTGATTGTTAGCAACTAGTAGTAGTTCTTTAGCCTGTTCATCTGCCTCAAATAAAACTTCTTGAGCTTTCTGGTCAGCATCAACTACACCTTGGTATTTGCTGAGAACCTGATTTTCTTCTTTAACAGATGAAAGATCAGAGGTAAGCTGCTCAATTTCCGATAGAACTTTCTTCTGTTTTTTACTGCTAGTGACTAGGCTAATAAGTAAAATTACAATAATAGCGAAGAGGAATAATACGATAATTGTGTTCATTTTGTTTGTATTGATTTTCAATTATTATATAATATCGTTTTTATTCAACTACAGGATTTAGAGTCTTACTCTATACTATTTACCATTTTTGATATCATGTAGCTAATTTTAGGATCTATGACTTCATATACTTTTTGCCCAGATTTATCAGGTATATCTTCTTCTCTGATAAGTTTATACTCTAGCATTAATTTTGTGTGTATTACCGATTTTCTAGGGTTCTGTTTTAAACCATTTGTTAGGTCTTTAGTAATAAAACGCTCAAGTTTTAAAATTAAAAGTTTGTTTATCATAGATTTCACATCCTTTTTCCTTGCTGCCCTTGATGGAATAAGAGATTCATAATCATAATGCCTACAAAATGACTTGAGTGCTTTACTTATTATCTCATCTTCTATTACTTTAGAATTAGGGTTTGAATTAGCTTGTTCTTTGAGAATCTCAAAAAGAATAGAAATTAAATCCCTTGGTGATCTGTTGGAGAGCTTAATAATTTTTTTTCTGTCAAATTTATCTTTTATTAGCTTTTCGAAAGTAACGGTATTAGTTTTATCATCTGAATAATACTCTAATCTCTTATTAATGAGCGGTTCCATATTTTCCTCAATCCATCTCACATCTACAATACCAAATTTATCAAATCTAACTGTACCAGAAAGCTCATTTTTTAACTCTGACCACAAGCTAAAACCAATAGCAATCGTATTCTTCATCAATAACTCTGTATCAGATAGGATATCCTTTACAAATAAAGATACCTTTGCAACATCATTATCTAAATCTGGCTTCTCATCAATTTTGTCAAATAAGACTACTATTTTTTTAAGCTTGATACTAGATGCTAACTCACACGATTTATACAATAGGTCTTTTATAGTTTCCAATGTGAACTCCTCAACACCAATTTCTTTTTGTTCGTTTTTTAACAGTTCTAATTTAGGGATATATTCTTTATTATTAAGTTCACTATACTCGTTTGGTAGACCAAGTGAGCTTCGTATCCAATCTGATGTTACTGAAGAGGCAATATTAATAGCACGATTAAAAACATCTCGAAAAACAAAATTAAAAGATCGCCGGAATATGTTTTTCGCTTCTATTTTGTGTACATTTTCTAAGGCCTTTTTAAATTCTTGCTTTGAAACAGTCCTATAAAATACAGAAATAAAATATGATAATTCTTCTTTCTGATAATCTGATAGACTTTCGATTAATTTCTTATTTTTAAAAAGGAATAGTACGTACTTTTCTATAATTTTCTTTGTCAGAAGAAATAAAAAATGGATTTCATTATCTTTAGATGGGATTGTTTCAAATCTATCGATTTTTATCACACAAACATCTTCTTTCTTTTCTAAATCATTATACAGCTTATTTATTATAGATGTTTTACCATGGCCTCTATGGCCTATTATAAACCTTGAGTCACCTGATTCAAGGTCATTTATCAACGTGCTATAATAATTGGGGCTATAAAAAATTTCTTCAATGAAATCCTCCTCTTGTTCTGAAGATCTTTTAGAAAAAGGGTTGTTTCTAAAGTTTAGATTTTTATAGATATCAGTCATGTTCCTTACAAAGATTAATTAAGTCAATATTAGTAAATCCAACAACAGGTAACTCAACGGTTAGCACTTGTTTCTCTCCTTGTGATTTTACCACAAGATTTAAGTTGTGGTCATTCACGCGAATGTAAAGCTCCCACTTTTTAGCTAGTAATCCACTTATGGCTCTTTCAATTGGTATTTTCCAACTAGTTCCATCCCTGTTTATACCT
>JBOFRN010000140.1:0-1490 GCA_051651025.1 Phocaeicola sp. | reverse complement strand
TGACAAAGAGACAGCCGAAGAGATGAATAAACTATTCTTCGAAGTGGTAATTGCACCTGATTACGATGTAGCCGCCCTTGAAATCTTGATGCAAAAGAAGAACCGAATTATTTTGGTACGCAAAGAGGCAAGCATGGGTAAGAAGCAGTTCCGCTCGTTGTTGAATGGCGTATTGGTACAAGATAGAGACTTGAAGACCGAAACAGCTGAGGATTTAACCAATGCAACCAATAAAATTCCTACCGAGCAAGAGGTGGAAGATTTGTTGTTTGCCAACAAAATAGTAAAAAATAGCAAGAGCAACGCGATCGTATTAGCTAAAAACAAGCAGCTAATCGCTAGTGGTGTAGGGCAAACTTCGCGCGTAGATGCATTGAAGCAAGCTATTGAGAAAGCAAAATCATTCGAATTCGATTTGAATGGCGCTGTAATGGCAAGTGATGCTTTCTTCCCATTCCCCGACTGTGTAGAGATAGCAGATAAAGAGGGGGTAAAAGCAGTTATTCAACCCGGTGGTTCAGTGAAAGATGAGCTGACATTTGAATACTGTAACAATCATGGAGTAGCCATGGTTACTACAGGTATTCGCCACTTTAAACATTAATACGATATGGGATTTTTCTCTTTAACCAAAGAAATAGCCATCGACTTAGGTACAGCCAATACCATTATTATCAATGGGGGCAAGATTGTAGTCGATGAACCGTCGGTCGTAGCACTCGATCGACGCACTGACAAAATGATTGCAGTGGGTGAGCGAGCCAAAATGATGTACGAAAAAGAGAACCCTAACATTCGCACGGTGCGTCCGTTGCGCGATGGGGTAATTGTCGACTTTAACGCCTGCGAGCAGATGATGCGTGGGTTAATTAAGAAGGTAAACATGGGAAGCCGTCTTTTCTCGCCCTCATTACGCATGGTGATTGGTGTTCCTTCGGGCAGCACCGAGGTAGAGCTTCGTGCGGTACGTGATAGTGCCGAGCACGCAGGTGGACGCGATGTATATTTGATTTTTGAACCCATGGCAGCTGCTATCGGTATTGGTATCGATGTAGAGGCACCCGAGGGTAACATGATTGTCGATATAGGTGGTGGTTCTACCGAAATTGCCGTTATCTCATTAGGGGGTATTGTTTCAAACAACTCTATCCGCATAGCGGGCGATGACTTAACAGCCGATATTCAGGAGTACATGAGCCGCCAGCACAACGTGAAGGTGAGTGAGCGTATGGTCGAACGTATTAAGATTCACGTAGGAGCAGCCTTGACCGATTTGGGCGACGATGCACCCGAAGATTACATTGTACGTGGGCCAAACCGTATTACGGCACTTCCCATGGAGGTACCCGTAGGTTATCAAGAGATAGCGCACTGCTTGGAAAAAAGCATTGCAAAGATTGAAACCGCTATTTTGAGTGCGTTAGAGCAAACGCCTCCCGAACTATATGCCGATATCGTAGTTAACGGTATCTACTTAGCAGGGGGTGGTG
>JBOFRN010000139.1:0-2354 GCA_051651025.1 Phocaeicola sp. | reverse complement strand
CGGGAATGCCCACCGTTACCTCTGATTTGGGAAAGACAGTACCCCCTAAGAAGACCAATTCAATGTGTGCGAAATGCATCAACTCATTTACAATCGGAAAGCTATTGGTGTAGATGGTTAGCGGCAGGTTGCGGGGTAGTTGGCGTGCCACCTCTACATTGGTCGTACCTCCATCTAGTATAATCACATCGTGTGGGCGCAGCAGTGGAATCACTTTGCTAGCCAAACGCTGTTTCTGTGTACTGTTTAGGTGAATTCGATCGGTGTACTGGTGGCTGTGCGCTGTTCTAGCTACCGCCCCTCCGTGTACCCGCATCAAGACGCCCTCGGAATCGAGTTCTATCAAATCGCGACGCAGGGTATCGTCCGATACCCCTAACTCCTGGCTAAGTGAGGTAATGTAGACCTTCTCGCCTGCCCTTATTTGGGTTACTATAAATCGTTTTCGCTCCTCTTTGGTCATGCTCTTCTTTGTTTTTAAATGAATCTATACTCCTTTTTACTCCTGTTAATCTTTGCTTTTTCGCTTGCAAGATACCGCAAATTATTCTATCTTTCAAAAGAAAAAAGCAGTTTTATGCGGTTTTTATCGCCTATATGCGGTTTTGGTTCCACCAATAGCTGCGGAATTCCCAAGCACCGCAACTCGCCAAAAAGAACGCATGGCCTTTACAGGCATACTGCTTTACGCTAACAACTAAAAAGATGAAAAAACAACTATTGATTGACATGGACGGCGTACTAGCCGATGTTTACCCCCGATTAATGTGCGAACAGTCTAAACGATTGGGGCGTGAACTTACCCCCGAGTCTGTACACGGCATGCCCGAGCGTACTGTTTTCCCCGATATACCTGAAATTGTTACCGCTAACCACTTTTTTCGTGACCTGCCACAAATGGAGGGAAGCTACGAGGGGTTGCGTTACTTGAATGAAAAGTACCAGGTACTGATTGTATCATCGGCCACGGAGTTTCCCAACTGCTTAAACGATAAGTTGGAGTGGTTGCTTGAAAACTACCCCTTTATTACTTGGCAGCAAGTAATATTGTGCGGAAGTAAAGCCAGTATTCAGGGCGATATCATGCTAGACGATCACCCCAAGAACCTAGATTACTTTGCTGGCGAGCGTTATATTTTTGACCAGCCGCACAATGCTTTGCTCACGAACTCAAGTTATACCCGGGTGATGAATTGGGCCGCGATTCGCTCACTTCTCTAGAAATTCTTTCAACGCTCCTCTAGGAATTCTTTCAACGCTCTTTAGGAATTCTTTCAAAGCTCTCTACCTATTCTTTAATTTACAGTGAAGATTACGTAATCTTCACTGTAAATTACGTAATTTTCGTCGTAAATTAGACAATTTACACTGTAAATTATCTTTTATGTCGGTTCATCTCTACGAATTCTGCCTGCAATCTTCTCTTTTACCCCGTACTGTTCTACTTTATTTTTAGCCCTCTTGGCGCTTCTGTTAGTTTCGTAAAAAAGCGCCTTTCCTTTATCGCCAATCGAATAATTTAGTGTAATTTTGTGGTTTCAATTAAATGAGTTATAAGTAGTATGGCAGCAAAACCCGGAATTCCAAAAGGAACTAGAGACTTCTCGCCTGTTGAGATGGCGAAACGAAACTATATATTTAATACCATTCGAGGCGTGTTTCACCTCTTCGGATACCAACAAATAGAGACTCCATCGATGGAGAACCTTTCGACTTTGATGGGTAAGTATGGCGATGAAGGCGATAAATTGTTGTTCAAAATACAAAATTCGGGCGACTACTTCTCGGGTATTACCGACGAAGAGTTGTTGAGCCGTAACGCCACCAAATTAGCTAGTAAGTTTAGCGAGAAGGGGCTTCGTTACGATTTAACCGTTCCCTTTGCACGTTACGTAGTGATGCACCGCGATGAAATATCGTTTCCGTTCAAGCGTTACCAAATTCAACCGGTATGGCGTGCTGATCGTCCACAGAAAGGACGTTATCGCGAGTTTTATCAGTGTGATGCCGATGTGGTAGGTAGCAACTCGTTGCTAAACGAGGTAGAGTTGGTGCAAATGATTGACCAAGTGTACCAACAGTTGGGTATTCGTGTGTCGGTGAAACTAAACAACCGTAAAATATTGACCGGTATAGCCGAAATCATTGGCGAAGCCGATAAGATTGTCGACATAACTGTAGCGATTGATAAGCTCGATAAAATAGGTTTGGAAAATGTAAACAAAGAGTTGGCTAGCAAAGGCATTCCGCAAGAGGCCATTGATAAGTTACAGCCCATTATTTTGTTGAGCGGAACCAACGAAGAGAAATTGCAAACCCTTAAAACCGTTCTTGCTGCAAGTGAGGTGGGTGTA
>JBOFRN010000138.1:0-1133 GCA_051651025.1 Phocaeicola sp. | reverse complement strand
GAAAAACAATAAGGCTCGACTAGACCCACGGGAGTAGTCGAGCCTTATTGTTTTCCTACCTCTACTTTGCCTCTTACTGGGTGCTTTTCGAAAGGAGAGGTTTCCCTTTTTTACCTGCTCTTTGCCTGCCAATGGGCGTATCATTCAAGTTACTAATGATTACATATAGCCCCTCTCTTCGTCTCTTCTTATAAAGACCCGTATGAAAAGAATAAACCTACTTACAGGAGCTCTAGGCTCTATGCTACTCCTTGGCTGCCAAGAAAAGAGTACTACCATTCAGCTACCTTATATACCAACCATTGAAGAGGTGGGAGCCCATGCGCTTCCCGATTCCATGGCACCTATCACCCAGCTGCCATTTGAGATGCCTCAATTGCAGCGCCCCTCTTTTCCGGCCGATACCTTACACCTACTCGCTTGTGGTATTAAAGCCGACCAGCAGATAGCTACAGTAACCAATCAGGCCATTCAGGAGTTGAGTGCCAAGGGAGGTGGGGTAGTGGTTATTCCTGCTGGCCAGTGGAAATCGAATCGCATAGAGATTAAGAGTAATATTAATTTGCACTTTGCCGAAGGAGCTGTAGTAGAGTTTTCGGGTGTAGCCGAAGGGTACCTGCCGGCTGTTTTTACCCGCCACGAGGGAATTGACATAATGGGGCCAGCTGCATTTGTCTATGCCCACAAAGCTACCAATATTGCCATAACAGGTAAAGGAAAAATTATAGGTCCCCCGATGGAGGCCGAGATTCGCCAACGACCCAACGGCCCTTCGGTGGTAGAGAAGGATATTCCAGTCGATTTACCCATCGAAAAACGTATTTACGATGGCATGAATGGACGCACTTTTTACCGTCCTAAAAGTATATCGCCTATCGAGTGTACCAACGTATTGATTGAGGGGGTTACTTTGGAGCGTAGTGCGCAGTGGAACATTGCCCCTGTTTATTGCGAGAATGTGATTATTCGCGGAGTAACGGTTCACTCGGTCGAGGTACCTAGTGGCGATGGTATTGATATAGAGTCGTGTAAGAATGTATTGATTGAATATACAACCCTCAATTGTGGCGATGACTGCTTTACGCTCAAAGCGGGGCGGGCCGAGGATGGATTACGCGTTGGTAAACCTACGG
>JBOFRN010000137.1:0-1003 GCA_051651025.1 Phocaeicola sp. | reverse complement strand
CGTTTAAGGGCTGTGGTACTTGCTCTGCATCAGCCACTTTCTTCTTTAGCTCTTCCATACTATTTTTTTATGTGTTTGAATGATACTAAAGATACGAGCCACTCCCTACTTTGTTACAAACTATTTTATTCTTTTACCGGATAAACCAAGTTCTTCGTTTCCATACACTCCAACACCTCGTGTAGGTAACGTGCTGCCTCTAGTTTAGCCATGGGCAAATCGTGAAGCAAGTAGCTACCGCAATCCATGGCAGTAGTACCCGGTACTTCGCCCTCGAACTGAGCCACAAAGCGGAAGGTCTCTTGCATAAGCGCTACAATATCGCTCGATTGTAGGTCGCCCTTCATCAACAGGTAGTTGCCTGTAAGGCAGCCCATGGGTCCCCAATAGACTATTTTATCGGCCCATGTAGGGTGGTTGCGAAGGTAAGTTGCCGCCAAGTGTTCAATGGTGTGCAAAGCACCTTGTCCCAATACGGGTTCGCGGTTGGGCTCTTTCATGCGAATATCAAAGGTAGTTACTGTTTCGCCGCCTACGCTATCTTTGCGCGAAACAAAAATGCCACGACTCATCGCTATGTGGTCAATGGTAAAGCTTGGTATTGTTTTCATCTTTCTTAATTTTAGTAATCGTGTGAGTAAGTTAATCGCTAACACCCTAGTCAACTAGCCAACACCGTTCTGACCATAGGGGCTGCGAGTGCTGGGGTTACAGTTGTTGGGGTAGCGAAAGCAAGAACTCTTTGGTTATACCAAACGAGCGATCGGCTACCGTTTCCCAAAAGTTGGTATATTGCTCCCAGTGGTTATCGGCCCCTGGTGCATCGCTAATGATGCGGAAGCTAATGAAGGGCACTTGGTACAAGTAACACACCTGTGCAATAGAGGCCGATTCCATATCGACTGCCAATCCGTTGGGGAAGTTGCCCTTAATTTGAGCCAACTCCTCGCGGTTCGAAATAAATTGATCGCCACTGCATATAAGTCCGCCATACACCTTTGTT
>JBOFRN010000136.1:0-1067 GCA_051651025.1 Phocaeicola sp. | reverse complement strand
CGACTGCATTCGCTCCATCTCTGTAGTACTTCTTCTAGTTGTAACGCTTTTTCTTCTTCTTCTCTTCTTCTAGTTGTGATGCTTTTTGTTTGACCAATTATTCGTTTTGACTCATCTCCTGTGCCAGTACAATCGCCCTTTTCAGCGCCGCTAGTTTGTTGTTTACCTCTTGCAATTCGTACTCCTCGTTGCTTTGGGCCACTATGCCGCCACCCGCTTGCAACCAAAGCTCGTTGTTGCGGCTTACAAAGGTACGAATAGTTATGGCTTGATTAATGGTTCCATCTAGGCCAATATAGCCGATGCACCCCCCGTAAGCCCCGCGGTTATGGGGTTCTAGCTCGCTGATAAGTTGCATGGCCTTTACCTTGGGAGCACCACTGAGCGTACCTGCTGGAAAGGTTTCGAAGAAGGTGCGCAATGGTTTTGCCTCGGGTAGCAGCTTGCCACTTACGCGGCTTACCAGGTGAATGACGTGGCTGTAGTATTGCGCCTCTTTGTAAAACTCCACCGATACCTCGCTACAGTTTCGGCTTAAATCGTTGCGTGCCAAGTCTACCAGCATCACATGCTCGGCCCCCTCCTTGGGATCGGCCAGTAGCGCATCGGCCAGTTCACGATCCTTCGTTTTATCGCCACTGCGGCGGGTAGTTCCCGCTATGGGGTCGATGGTGGCTACGCCTGCCTCTACCTTGCAGTGCGTTTCGGGCGATGAACCGAAGATGCGGAAGCCACCAAAGTCGAAGTAGAAGAGGTAGGGCGAGGGGTTGATGCTGCGTAAAGCGCGGTAAACCTGGAAGTCATCTCCCTGGTAGGGTTGGAGAAAACGTCTAGACAATACGATTTGGAAGACATCGCCGCGGTGGCAATGTGCAATCCCTTTGCGTATGTTGGCCTTGTGCTCCTCGTCAGTCAGCGGACTGGTGGTTTGCCCCACCGCCTTGAACGGGTAGGTGGTGTAGTTGCGGTTGTGAATGGCTTTGTCTAGCTCCTCTAGTCGGCTCTCTTCGCCTTGGGGAGTCATTTCAAGCAGCAACAACTCATTGCCACGGTCGTGAAACACCACC
>JBOFRN010000135.1:0-3345 GCA_051651025.1 Phocaeicola sp. | reverse complement strand
TGCTATATACTTAGAAGATTGAAATCAGATATTGCTAACCAACTTCCTGAGAAATTAATTGAGTATAACCAAGAGCAGATGCCCAAACAACAATTGAACCGCTATAAAATTGCAATAAATTCGGGATTTGATAGTGATTCTGATAAGATTAGCATACTCTCAAAAATACTAGCTATCAGGACCATAAGTGATCATCCATTTCTGTTGGATGAGAATCTTGAAAATTATACAGATGAAGAACTAATTAACAGTTCTGCAAAACTTATATCTACATTTAAAATTCTAGAATCTATAAAGAATCGCAACGAAAAGGTAATAATATTTTCAGAGCGACGTGATATGCAAAGACTTCTAAAGCATGTGATATATTATCGTTTTAGAATATCCCCACGTATTATAAATGGTGATACTGCAACAATTGCTGGAAAAGAAAAACTCTCACGCCAACAAACAATTGATTACTTTCAGTCTCAAGAAGGCTTCAATGTTATAATTATGTCTCCTCTCTCTGCCGGAATGGGATTAAATGTTGTAGGAGCTAATCATGTTATACACTATACTCGCCATTGGAATCCAGCTAAGGAAAACCAAGCCACAGATAGAGCTTATCGCATTGGTCAAACCAAGGATGTTACTGTATACTATCCAATGGCAGTAACTGATGAATTTGAAACCTTTGATGTTATTCTTAGCAGGATGTTAACCAATAAAAATAAGTTAGCAACATCCTCACTTTATCCATCTGATATGATTGAAGTAGATAAGCAAGAATTATTCAATTCACTTTTTGACAAACAACGAGATGTTGATACCACTCCATTAACTTTAGATTGTATTGATAGGCTTAACGGCTATCTATTTGAAGCCTTTACTGCTCTTTATTATCAAAAGAAAGGCTATAAAGTTGTCCTTACGACTCGTAGTGGTGACAAAGGTGTAGATGTACTTGTATTTGGTGATAATGAAAACTTTGCAATCCAAAGTAAACACAGCAGGAATAAAATTGGAGCAGAAGCTGTTAATGAAATACTTGGAGGAATAAGGTACTATGAGATTAAATATACGAGTAGCTTTATTCCTGTTGTATTCACCAATTCATCCTATACACAACAAGCTATTGAAAAAGCCACACTCAACCATGTTACACTAATAGACCGAGGACAATTTCCTAATTTTATAAAAGAATATGGTGTATTTAAATCAGAACTGTATAGTATGGAGGAAAGTCGAGAGCTTTAATAACAAAGATTTATTCTATAGCATGCGATTAATCTGAAATTGACTTTTTAATATCTATAAGTTATCCTCTTCAATGATTCGAGCCGTCTCTACCTTCTCCAGTCTAGCCCGTAGTTTAGGCATGCCCGATTGGCGGATGCGCAAGGTCATGTAACAATCCATATCGTACGATTGAGAGACTATTTCGGGCTCTTCCTCTTTTACAATACGCATCACATCGTTCATAAAGGGGTACTCGAACGAGAGGGTAACCTCTTCGTCTACCGTTTTCTCAATCACTTCGGCTTGCAAGAGCGCCTCGTGAGCTGCTGCTTTGTAGGCTACAATCAAGCCACTGGTTCCCAATTTAATGCCACCAAAATAGCGAACAACAAGTACCAATACGTCGGTCAGCTCGTGCGAGTTAATTTGTCCCAGGATTGGTTTTCCGGCAGTTCCTGAGGGCTCTCCATTGTCGTTGGAACGAAACTCCTTTCGGTCTGCTCCTAACATGTAGGCATAACAAACGTGACGCGCGTCGTAGTATTTCTTTTGGTACTGTTCCACATACGCTTTCACCTCTTCGATGGTGCGAACAGGCAGCGCAATGGCTATAAATTTGCTCCGTTTTTCGGTATAAATAGCCTCTGATAGGGTCGTTAGGGTTTTGTAAGTGTCATTTGCTTGCATGATGCAAATGTACAAAAAAAGTTTGCTTGTCGTTCGGGCTCCTCGTACGAATGGAAGTTTTATCGCTTAAAAGTGCGCTATTTGTGTAGTTTTAGTCAAAAAAGTGCGCCATTTGTTGTAACTTTGTGCGAATTTTAAAGAAACACGAATAAACTATGTGGTTGTTTTATGCCTTTTTGTCGGCAACCTTGTTGGGTTGCTACGATGTATTTAAGAAAAAGTCATTGAAAGGGAATGCGGTCCTTCCTGTACTTTTTCTGAACACACTCTTTTCGAGTCTTATTTTTATCCCTTTCATCGTCTTATCGGCCGTACAACCACAGCTGTTTGAGCAATCGTTGTTTTATGTGGCTCCAGTAGAGTGGAGTGTACACCGCTATATCATCTTAAAATCGATGATTGTACTCTCTTCTTGGACCCTAGGGTACTTTAGTATGAAGCACCTTCCGCTTACCATTATGGGCCCTATCAATGCTACACGCCCAGTAATGGTACTTATGGGTGCCCTCTTTATCTTTGGCGAACGCCTCAATCTCTATCAATGGGTAGGGGTGCTTCTGGCTATGGGTTCGCTCTACTTGTTGAGCCGAAGTGGCAAGCGAGAAGGTATTGATTTCAAACAGAACCGATGGATCTATTTCGCTATGGCTGCCTCGGCCTTTGGAGCTGTAAGCGGGCTCTATGACAAGCACCTTATGGCACCCGTTGCTATGGGTGGACTGGGTTTAGAGCCTATGGTGGTACAATCCTATTACAACGTATACCAATTCTTTTTGATGTCGTCGGTTCTAGCCCTTATTTGGTGGCCCAATCGAAAGAAGGACAATACATTTCGTTGGGATTGGTGTATTATCTGCATCTCTCTCTTCCTCTCGGCAGCCGACTTTGCCTACTTCTATGCGTTGAGTTTTGACGATGCCATGATCTCGATTGTATCCATGGTACGCCGTGGAAGCGTAATCGTTTCATTCCTATTTGGTGCGCTACTCTTCCGCGAGAAGAACTTAAAACGCAAAGCCTTCGACCTGCTATTGATTCTTATCGGTATGCTTTTCCTCTATTGGGGTACCGTTGTAAAAGGCTAATTTAATCTTATCGAACTATTTAAACAACAAACCATATTATGTTATTACAACTCTTATTTGTTCTTGTAGCCATTATCGTAGGTGCCCGTCTGGGTGGTATAGGTCTTGGTGTAATGGGTGGGCTAGGTCTAGCCGTGCTCACTTTCGTTTTTGGTCTGCAACCCACAGCTCCTCCCATGGATGTGATGCTTATGATTGCGGCAGTTATTTCGGCAGCAGCCTCTATGCAAGCGGCAGGCGGTCTGGACTATCTAGTAAAAGTTGCCGAAAAGTTACTTCGTAAGAATCCTTCTCAGGTAACCATCTTGGCACCTATTGTAACCTATCTATTTACCTTTGTAGCGGGTACAGG
>JBOFRN010000134.1:0-15645 GCA_051651025.1 Phocaeicola sp. | reverse complement strand
TACCTAGAGAAGCATAATAAACTCAATTTCAAATTAGTGGGGTATGACTTACTGGAGAGAAATGTAGCTTGTTTAAAAAAGGGTTCAGTTGATTTCTTAATTGCCCAACAACCTACCTTACAAGGGTACAACGGGATAGAGAGCTTATGCAATTACCTGATATTCAAAAAAGAGTCGAAAAGTGTGAACTTTATGCCAATCACACTACTCACTCTTGAGAATGTAGATTATTACCTAAATGCCATTCGAAACTAAACACCAATGGTTTTGATGGAAAAAATAAATGGCTGCAAACCTCAGTGAGGTTTGCAGCCATTTATCATGTCGTTATTTACCAAGGCATAATTAAATATTGCCCATGCATTTCATAAACGCCATCAGAATACCACTGACTATATTCACTTCTGCCATTAGATACCCAATTTATAAATTTAGGGAAGGCCATTGAGAAGTTAGAACGCTCTACAGCATGCTTCACCAAAACTGGGGTTTTAAATCCCCACACATTACCATCTGCAGCTAAGTATTTAGCATCAGCACTTTTCGGAACTAGCACTCCATCTGCCTTATCATTTTTGTCAGCTTCATAGGTTAAATAATCACTTGTTGGTTCATAGCCTGCTAGGTGCGTATGATAGGTTTTTCCTGCTTTCTGCGTAACAATAAAGAAATTATGATTTCTAGAATTCATTACAAGATTGGGGAAGTATTCCATGGCTGTTTCATGATCTTTCGGATGGAAAATTACATTAACTGTAAAGAGTCCTTTACCAGAATTTTTCCAATCATAAACGGTATTATAATATTTTAAACCATTCTGTTCACTTATTTCAAGGCCATTAGCCGCCATAAATGTTGGATTCACAAGATTAGCTAAATCATTAATATAAATAATTGCGCATCCATCTTCTGCATCCCATTTCACCTCTGCTGGCAATGGTCGAACAGGTTCTTCGTGGTTACTCATGGAGTAAACAATATCAACATCTTCTTCTACTATATCCTTTGTTACGCCGTGTAACTTCAAACCCAATCTTTTTGCATACTCTCCTCCACGTGCTCGAATATGGAGAACAACCTTTAAATCCTCCTTCCAATACTGATCTACTTCCTCTTGATAGTTTACTACAGACTCTAAGTCAAAATCGACTACAAGGTCATTATAATCACTAAAGAATAAACCATCAGTACTACCTAGGCCATCTACATTGGATTTGCTAGGCCAAGTATCTTCAAACATAACGACTCCACTGCAATGATAGAAAACAAAGCCTGCATCCATCGTTTGGTATCCAGGAGTTGCCTCACCATCGTAATTTAGATTAACAAAACGTATGTTTTCAAAACGATCAAAATAATTTTGAGTACCCGGATCGCTTGATCTAGAAGAGTTTGCCACCTCAGTTATTAGCATTTTTTCAACTTTTTCTCCAGCAGCTGAGATGCTTTTTACATAGACCTCATCCAATCCATATGCTAAAGCAAATTGAACAGAGTTATCATTTCCTTTTAAAGGATAGTTTTGTACAATAGGGAGTTTACACTCCTGATCGGCAAAAATAGAGATATACCTTACTTGAGCTTCCGATTCGGTAGGCTCATCTGTTACCTCTTTCACTACATCATTATTGTCTGTACACGATGCCAAAAACAATGATAGTAGGATACTAAATAAAAAAATCATTTTTTTCATAACGCTATATATTAGTTAACACTGCTTCGAATAGTTACATAACCCTGCAAGTCTATAGTAAATTGGTCTAGAAGTCAAGTAAATTTATTTTATCAATAATCTTCGCGACTAAAACAATTGAATGATTTAAAATGCATGCTACTGAAACAATCGTCTTAAGTAGAGTTTTAATTCTATCAAAGAAAGGTAAACACACTGAATAACAGACAATATAGATTACCTTACCTTTATAGATGCAGGTCTAATTCAGTAGCAATAGTAAGATTCATTTGGAACATAATCCCCCCTAAAATGTTCATATCATCTACAAAAAAAAGAATGAAACTATAAAAATAAAATCAAAAAAAAAGCTCGATATAAGCATTTATTGGAGTGAAGATAGCATTCATTTCTACCACATTATAGAATAGGTTACTTCACTTTTTTAAACAAAACCTCCTCTATAAAATAAGTAGCCTTTTATGCTAATAAACAGTGAATGGAATAGCATACTTATCAGAATAATCTATAAACAAAAGATAGTTCAGGCTCTTTTTCTTATTTTTGCATGCTTATTCTAACCAATAACTTAATTATGAACGAAGAAAAAATAACATCTAAGGCTAAAAAGCCTAGTTTATGGGCCCTTAGCCCACTTCTAGTCTTTCTATGTCTCTATCTAGTTACATCTATTATTGTAAATGATTTCTATAAGATCCCTATTACCGTAGCTTTTATGGTTTCATCAGTATATGCTATCAGCATCACAAAGGGGTTAACGCTAAATCAAAGGATTACACAATATTCGACAGGTGCAGCCAATCCCAATATTATGACGATGATTTGGATTTTTGTATTGGCAGGAGCATTTGCAAGCAGTGCCAAAGCAATTGGTGCCGTGGATGCAACAGTAAATCTTACCTTACAACTTTTTCCAGAGAACTTATTATTAGCCGGATTATTCTTAGCGGCATGTTTTATTTCAATTTCAATGGGAACCTCAGTAGGTACAATTATTGCTTTGGCACCTGTTGCCATAGGTATTGCCACTCAAACCGATACCAATCTAGCTTTCATGGTAGCCATTGTGGTGGGTGGAGCTTTCTTTGGTGATAACCTATCCTTTATATCTGATACAACCATTGCTGCTTCGCGAACTCAAGGATGTTCAATGCGCGATAAATTCAAGGCTAACTTCTTAATTGCACTACCAGCAGCTGTAATAGTACTTATTTATTACGTTTTTCGGGGAGTAGATGTCCATACAGTACATGAGGTGCAAAACGTAGAATACACAAAGGTTATTCCTTATTTACTTGTTCTAGGTAGTGCGATTGCAGGTATGCACGTAGTACCTGTTCTCTTATTAGGGATTGTTGCAACAGGTGTAATCGGTCTTTTAACAGGAAGCATACTTTTCTTTGATTGGATTGGTTCGATGGGCACAGGTATAACAGCTATGGGCGAACTTATTATTATAACCCTTATGGCAGGGGGAATGTTAGAGCTTATTCGGTTTAATGGAGGGATTGAGTATATCATCCAGAAACTAACCAACCACATTACTAGCAAAAGAGGTGCAGAGCTAGCCATTGCATCGCTCGTGAGTATAGCCAATGTGTGCACTGCCAACAATACCATTGCCATTATTATAGCTGGGCCTTTAGCAAAAAATATTGCTGAACGCTTTCAGGTTGATAAACGAAAAAGTGCGAGTATACTCGACACTTTCTCGTGTGTAGTACAAGGAATTATCCCATATGGAGCACAGCTCTTAATTGCAGCTAATCTTGCTTCACTTTCTCCACTTAGTATTATTGGATATCTTTATTATCCAATGGCAATTGGGATCATAGCATTACTAAGTATTTTCCTTCGCTATCCAAAGAAGTACTCATAACTGCAACATAATTAAAAAATGAGAAGAGTCTTAATAACTCTTCTCATTTGCTAGGTTCCATAAATTAAGGAAAGAAGCTTTAGTTATATCTACTACTTTCGTCCAATTAATTTTGTCAGAATGATCTCCTGGCATGTGATAATCTGCATGACCATCCGTATGATACCAAATAATAGGAATATCTAAAAGAGCAAAAGATGCATTATCACTCCCTCCGACCGGTCTATCCCATGGGCGATAGTTAGGAGTAAGATTTAATTTGTATTTCTTAATATCATTCTTCAGCCACTCTCCAAATACTGGATGCGCCTCGGTGTAGAAATAGACCACATGAGCAGGTTCTGCTTCATTGTTGTTTCGTCCAATCATGTCGAAGTTCAAATAGCCCTTAACCTTCTTAATATCAGAAAAACTTTGTACAAAGTATTTTGACCCAAGTAATCCTTTCTCTTCGCCATCCCAGAAAGCAAAAATAACGTTTCTCTCTGGTTGCTGACCCGTAGCTAAAAAAGCTTTAGCAATTTGAAGAACAGCCGATACACCTGATGCATTATCATCAGCACCGTTGTAAATTTGGTCACCATGAAGCATAGGATCTATTCCCAGGTGATCAAAATGGGCACCAATAATTACATATTCGTTTGGGTTCTTTCCTTCTATCTGTGCTAAAACATTTCGCATAGATAATTTACGATGAACTTCCTGCTTTAAGTTTGCAATTGAATCGGGATGCACTTGAAAACGACCACGTTTCTGGCGTTCCTTACTATAGGCATCGAAAGGCTGATAGAAATCTTCAAATAGAGGAGAAATACCCAATGTCTTTAAATTAGAAACAATATAGTCGGCTGCAATTCGACTGCCCCGAAAGCCTGCCTCTCTACCCTCTAAGTCATCACTAGCAAGAAAACCTACATAGGCCTCCGCACTTTCTCTGTTTATAACATTCAATCCTTTTTGCTGGGGAGATTGCGCCCATAGAGTTGCACAAAGTGCAACTGAAGTTGTTAAAAGTCCTATTCTTTTCATTTTAGTCATTCTGCTCAATCCCTCTCTACTGACTCTTTCCAATTATAGAGTAATGAATGCTTTAAAATTAAAACCACAAAGTCAGAAAGAGGATTACAAACAATTGGTTAAACAAATCTCTTATTGGGAAACAAATTTAGTACTTAATTCTGACAGAAAGGTGTGAAGTGCTTATTTTTTACATCTCCAAACTAAACTAGGAGGAGCTACCAAGTAGCAGTGAAGCGTAATCATTAAAACGAAATATTTTTAAAACTCAATTTCAAAACTGTTTAAACGTTCCATTAGCCCCATAAAAGATATCTGATGGAACGTTTTAAATTGTTCCTATTAGTAACGATAAGAGCTCTTTCTCAAGTAATGAGGTAACTTCTGCCATAGATATTACTCGTCCAAGCTCCTTTTGCAAAGAGGTAACCCCTTTATCAACAAACCCACACGGATGAATATAGCTAAAATAGCGTAAATCAGTATTGACATTGAGTGCAAGTCCATGCATTGTTACATAATGGCTACTCCGAACACCAATGGCACAAATTTTACGCTCTTTAGACGTACCTACCTCAAGCCACACCCCCGTTGCACCTTGTGATCGATCAGCATCAATTCCATAGAAATGGCATACACGGATGACAGCTTCCTCTAACAGAGAAATATAACTCTTTAAGCCCAAATGGTATTGTTCCAAATCTAATATGGGGTAACAAACAAGTTGTCCAGGTCCATGATAGGTTATATCCCCTCCCCTGTCAATTGAATAATAGGTGGCATCAATTGCCTTGAGTTGCTCCTCAGAAAGTAAAAGATGGCTGGCCTTACCACTCTTTCCAAGTGTATAGACATGAGGGTGCTCTACAAAAACAATAGAGTTCTCAATAAAAGATCCTTCTTGTTTAGAAGCTATCAGATTTTGAAATTTACTAGTTTGGAGTTCCCAAGCTTCGGAGTAGGGTTTTACCCCCCAGTTTTCTATCTTCATGGTATCTATAGGTTAAGTTTACCGCAAAGAAAATCATTTGTTGTATATTTGCAATCAAAAAAACAATAAAAACATGACTGAGCTTCCTAGAGAGTTGGTTCACTACATAACCACACACATTGTTCCTAAATATACAGCCTTTGACAAGGCACATCAAGTAGACCATGCCCAAAAGGTGATGGAAGAGAGTATTCATCTTGCAACTCACTATCCCGTAAATGCTGCCATGGTATATACAATTGCAGCATACCACGATTTGGGCCTTTGCGAGGGGCGCAAGTTTCATCACATTATTTCAGGAGAGATTCTCGAATTAGATCAACAATTGAAGCAGTGGTTCAGTGCAGAAGAAATTCAGATCATGAAAGAGGCGGTAGAAGACCATCGAGCTTCTAGTAAACACGCTCCACGTAGCATTTATGGACGTATTGTATCCGAGGCTGATCGTATAATAGACCCCAATCTAACCATTAAACGAACAGTTCTTTATGGACTCTCAAACTTCCCCAATCTAGGTAAGGAAGAGCAGTATGAGCGATTCCTTGAGCATCTACTTGTAAAATATGCTGAGGGAGGTTATTTAAAACTATGGATACCTGAGTCGCCCAATGCACAAAGACTAGAAGAGTTCCGCAAATTAATTGCCGATAGAGTAAAGCTCCGTGAGGCCTTTGAAGCACACTATCCCACTGAACAACCATAGAGAGAAATCATAATTACATGGCTTAAATAGCTTTAGAAGTGATAGATAATTCGACATAAAAGATTAGAGGCAAAACACTCGAATAAGCGACCACTCATAAATTTGAAGTTGGACGCTAAGAAATAGTATTAATTATATCAAAAAGTAACCTCTACTACACTTCTGTTCAAAATAAAGAGTATATTTGTTCTACAAATATGTGGTAATATATGAAGAAAACAATCCTTTTCTTAGCAAGCTCGGCATTCGTTCTAACTGCAACTGCACAATCAGAACTACGTACAGATTCTATTTATGGCATTTCACTAGCTGACATTGATGCCATCGATGGACGCTTCTTGCTCGATATGGATTACTTCAGACCACTACCCTTAACGCTCTCTGCACCGACTTTTAGTTGGCTGCAACTAGATAATAATGAGAGTTACCACGACTTCTGGAATGAAAAAAGAGCCGTTACCTACGATGCATCGAGCACAAGTTTTGGTAATTTGTCCTATCAAGGTGGCTGGATGGGTGGTTTTGGACACACTCCTACCACTTGGCAAAGCAGCAGCTACCTATTAAAAAATGGGATGCGCATAAACACCTATGGCGAATACAATGCAGATGGATATAAAGTAGCCAATCCAGCAGCACTTCCTTGGCAACGGAATAATTTCAATGCTGCTTTCGAGATGAAATCGTCCAATGGAAACTTTGGTATTCGCGTAGAAGTACAAAGAGGAAGAAATACTCCCTATTGATTCCAAAAACTCTTGTATAGAACAATTCAATTAGTACTTTATATAAAAGTATTATTAATGAGAAGCTTTATAGATTAAATTAGTACGCTATAAGTTATTACAAAAATGAATATAAATAGCATGATTAAGCCCATTATTACCCTATCATTGACATTAACTTTATTTGCTACGGGATGCCAGCAAAAAGAAGTCAGCAGAATTCAATCTGTGAATCTTGAGCTTAATGTTCCTTTAAGTGAACAAGAAGAGAGCTCACCTGCTTGTAAGTTCACGGCTAATCTAGTATATCTTAATGTATTGAGTCAAGACGATTCGATAGCCATACGAATTAATGAAGAGATTTTAGCCTCCTCTTTGGGTGAGAAATACAAATACTTACCAGCTATAGAAGCTTTAGATTCATTTAAGAATGAATACATCAAAACCTATCAAAATGAGGTGTATGAGTTTTATCAAGAAGATTTAAAGAAGAGTAGAGAGAACCAACTACCTATATCCTCGTGGTATAACTATGAGTACATGCTTACAACCAAGCTAGAAGATGGTAAAGAGGGAGTATTCAACTACAGTACTACCACTATGGAATATCGAGGAGGTGCACACCCGAACGAGTTCTCAAAGTGGATTAACTTTAGTAAGAGTAGTGGAACTATCTTATCATTTGATGATCTATTTGTTGCTGACTCAAGAACAGCAGTTAGTAACCTCATTCTAGAAGCACTAATTGCAGAAATGGCAGAAAAATTAAGTGATCCTACTATTCAAACAATCAATGATTTACAGACAAATGGCATATTGAGTTACACCCAAATTTATGTGCCCGACAATTTTTTACTCAAAAACGAAGGTATCTGCTTTCTTTATAATAAGTACGATATAGCCCCCTATTCCATGGGAGCAATTACGGTATCGATACCATACGATAAACTCGAGCAATACCTTATTCATTAATATTTTACACCCAAATGGAATTAATACTTAACTACTTTCCTAACTTGAGTGATAAACAAAAAGAGCAATTCCATGCACTTTACGATTTATACCTTGACTGGAACAGCAAAATTAATGTCATATCGCGCAAAGATATCGAAAACCTATACGAACACCATGTACTCCATTCACTTGGTATAGCCAAAGTGATTCAGTTTAGACCAGGTACACGTATTATGGACTTAGGCACAGGTGGAGGCTTTCCAGGCATTCCCCTAGCTATTTTATTTCCTGAAGTGCAATTCCATTTGGTAGATAGTATCGGAAAGAAGGTACGTGTAGCCAACGAAGTGGCACAAGCTATTGGGCTTGAAAATGTAACCTTCCGTCACTGTCGTGCCGAAGAGGAGAAGCAACTGTTCGACTTTGTAGTAAGTAGAGCCGTTATGCCTTTAATGGATTTAATTAAAATCATTCGCAAAAATATTAGCACCGAACAGAAGAATGCACTTCCTAATGGCTTGATATGCTTAAAGGGAGGTGAGTTAGAAAGGGAGACTATGCCTGTTAAACACCAAACAACCATTTACGATTTAAGCAGCGAGTTTGTAGAGCCCTTTTTTGAAACGAAGAAGGTGGTCTATGCTACCTTGAAATCATAAACAAAACAACGATGAAAATAAAGAAGTTTGAATTTAATATGTTCCCCGTCAATTGTTATTTGCTATGGGATGAAACCAAAGAAGCTGTAATTATTGACCCCGGATGCTTCTATGAGGAGGAAAAAATGACATTAAAGAAGTTCATAGAGGAGAATGGACTTGTTATCAAACACCTACTAAATACACATCTTCATTTGGATCATATTTTTGGAAATCCATTTATATACAATACCTATGACATTAAAGCAGAAGCTCATCAGTTGGATGAATTCTGGTTGGAGCAAGCCCCCAATCAATCTCGGATGTTTGGTTTCCAACTACGAGAAGAGATGATTCCTCTTGGTAAATACATTAGCAATAACGAAAGTATCTTGTTTGGGAACAGCGAGCTTAAAGCCATTCATGTTCCTGGACACTCACCAGGCAGCTTGGTTTTTTATTGCGAGAAAAGTAACTGCATGTTTAGCGGTGATGTACTTTTTCAAGGAAGCATAGGACGAGCTGATTTAGCTGGCGGAAACTTCGAGGAGTTGATTAATAATATTAGTACTCGACTCTTTACACTTCCTGAAGAGACAACTGTTTACCCTGGACATGGAACACCTACAACGATTGCCAATGAAAAAAAAGAAAATCCTTTTTTCAGATAGCATAAAAAGAGTCTTCAAATAAACATAGAGACTCTCTACTACCGATTACACCCTGAAAACACAACCAACGGTGTAGAGAGTCTCTAATACCTTTTAAATAGACTCAAACTTAAAACCTATAATCAATACCACACAGAGCCATGAAAACAAATTTATTGGCCGATAGACACATCGGCATACAGGAACAAGACATTCCTGTCATGTTAGAAAAAATTGGTGCAAAGAGCTTAGAAGAGCTAATGAGTCAGATATTGCCTGCCAATATTCGACTAAAGGAGCGGCTTAATCTACCTCATGCAATCAGTGAACACGCATATGCCCAACACATTGATGAACTAGGAAAACTTAACAAACCTTTTAAGACGTTCATCGGGTGCGGTTGGTACGATGCGATTACTCCTGCTGTCATACAACGGAATGTATTCGAGAACCCTGTCTGGTACACCTCCTATACTCCCTATCAAGCCGAAATCTCTCAAGGCCGCCTAGAAGCACTCATGAACTTTCAAACTGCCATCTCTGATTTAACAGGCATGCCTCTCGCCAATAGCTCACTGCTTGACGAGGCTACAGCTGCTGCCGAGGCTGCTAGCATGATGTATGGGTTGCGCAGTAGAAATCAGCAAAAGAATAATGCGAACCTACTATTAGTCGATGAAAAGGTATTTCCGCAAACCCTTGCTGTTATTCAAACACGTGCATTGCATCAGGGTATAAAAGTTGTAGTAAAAGATTATACTAAATGGGAGTTTACACCCGATACGTTTGGATGTATTCTTCAATACCCCAACGCAAGTGGAAGCATTGAAGATTACAGAGCATTGGTAGAGCAAGCCCACGCCGCAGAGTGTAAAGTTGCTGTAGCAGCTGATATATTAAGTCTTGCTCTGCTTCAACCTCCGGGTGAATGGGGAGCCGATGTCGTGGTTGGAAGCACACAACGTTTAGGTATCCCACTTTTCTATGGCGGACCATCGGCAGGTTACTTTGCTACACGCGAAGAGTACAAACGTAACATCCCTGGACGCATTATTGGTGCATCAAAAGATAAATATGGAAAGATGTGCTATCGAATGGCATTGCAAACACGTGAGCAGCACATTAAACGCGAAAAAGCAACCTCGAACATCTGTACTGCACAAGCACTGCTTGCTACTATGGCAGGATTCTACACCATATACCATGGCGAAGAGGGAATTAGAAGTATTGCACAACAGATACATCATACGACGGCTTGGTTAAACCAAGAGATTGGTAAACTGGGGTATGTACAACTCAATAAGAGTTTCTTTGACACACTCCGATTTACGTTACCTGATCAGGTTTCGACTCCAAAAATTCGAACCATAGCCCTTGAGAAAGAAGTTAATCTATGCTATTATCCCAACGGTGATGTAGGGTTTAGTATTAATGAAACAAGCACGCTTACTGAAGCCAATTTAATACTCTCAATTTTTGCTATTGCTGCAGAAGAGAACTATCAAGAAGCTAGCAATATGGATGGTGCCAATAGAGTTCCTAATGAGCTTCCTAATGCTTTAATCCGTACAACACCTTTCCTAGTGAGCGAAGTATTTAAGCGTTATCACACCGAAACCGAGTTAATGCGCTACATCAAACGATTGGACCGAAAAGATATTTCATTGGCTCACTCTATGATTTCTCTGGGGTCATGTACGATGAAACTTAATGCCGCTTCCGAACTCTTCCCGTTGAGTCAAGCGGCATGGAACTCGGTTCACCCTCTTGTACCAGCAGAACAAGCAGAGGGATACGGTATTTTGATTAAAAACATCAGCCAACAACTTACTACGCTCACGGGCTTTGCAGGAATCACGCTCCAACCCAATTCGGGCGCAGCAGGTGAGTATGCTGGACTCCAAATAATCCGCAGCTATCTAGAAAGCATTGGTGAGGGTGCTAGAAACAAGGTCTTGATTCCTGCCTCAGCACATGGTACAAATCCAGCTTCGGCTATTCAGTGCGGGTTCGAGACCATTACTTGCCTATGCGATGAGCAGGGTAATGTAGATATGGTAGATCTACGAGCTAAAGCGGAAGCACATAAAGAGGATCTTGCAGCCTTAATGATAACCTACCCTTCTACACACGGTATATTTGAAGAAGAGATTGTAGAGATATGCAACCTCATACATCAATGTGGTGGGCAGGTATATATGGATGGCGCGAATATGAATGCACAAGTTGGCTTAACCAATCCAGGATTTATAGGTGCCGATGTATGCCACCTGAACTTGCACAAAACATTTGCAATACCACATGGTGGAGGTGGTCCAGGTGTAGGGCCTGTAGGTGTGGCCAAGCATTTAGTCCCCTTCTTGCCTAGCCATCCGCATTGGGGAAGTAGTCTGAACACCGTATCTGCTGCTCCTTACGGAAGTGCAGGTATCTTACCCATTACGTATGGATACATCTGCATGATGGGTCTCGAAGGATTAACCAGAGCTACACAAATGGCTATACTCAGCGCCAACTATTTAGCAGCCTGCTTAGAAGATAGCTATGGCATTGTTTACAGAGGAAAGAATGGTTTCGTAGGACACGAAATGATTTTAGAGTGCCGCAATATTAATAAGGAGGTTGGCATAACTGAGAATGATATAGCCAAACGTTTGGTGGACTACGGTTACCACTCTCCCACACTCTCTTTCCCAGTAGCAGGTACCTTAATGATAGAGCCTACCGAAAGTGAAAGTCTAGCAGAGTTAAATAATTTTGTCGAAACCATGCTATCTATCTATGAAGAGATAGAAGAGGTAAAACGAGGCGATGCAAGCAAAGAGGACAATGTATTAACGAATGCTCCACACCCCGAGTATGAAGTGGTAGCTAACGAATGGAATCATAGTTATAGCCGTGAAAAGGCTGCCTATCCCATTGAATCTGTTCGGAATAACAAGTTTTGGATACACGTAGCCAGAATAGACAATACCTTGGGCGATCGGAAACTTGTACCAACGTGTAACTGCTCACTCGATTAATAGGTTCAAAAAAGTATAAGAGGTAGATCCTAAGTTATATCCAATCTTGAATATTAACTTAGAATCGACCTCTTATACTTAATAGTAAAGATTAGAGAAAGTTCAATCTTCTATTTACCGGCTTTAATTAGTGCATTGGTTGCATCAATGTAGTCTAACACCTCATTACGTCCAACTTTCTTTTCAGAAGAAGAGAGGAAGTAAGGAGGAAGCTCTTCCCACTGCTCTTTCAACTTACGCAAATATTTATTCACATTGTCCTTAGCTCGTCCACCAGTCAGCTTATCTGCCTTCGTAAAGATAATAGCAAAAGGAATACCATTCTCACCAAGCCACTCCATAAACTCTAGATCGATTTTCTGCGGATCGAGTCTACAATCTATCAGCAGAAAGAGTGAAGTCATTTGTTCACGTTCAAGAATGTAATTCTCAATAAGCTCTTTAATTTTCTCCATCATCTTCTTGCCGCGCATCGCATAACCGTAGCCAGGCAAATCGACCAAGTACCACTCATTATTAATCAAAAAGTGATTGATCAGAAGGGTTTTACCAGGAGTTGAGGAGGTCATCGCTAGTTTCGGATTCTTAGTCAACATATTAATCAAGCTAGACTTTCCTACATTTGAACGACCGATAAACGCATACTCAGGTAAATCGCTAGGTGGGCACTTACTCACCTGCGTATTACTCATTATAAATTCTGCACTACGTATTTCCATATATTTTATTTTTTATACTTAAACCATACAATCCCACAAAGGTGAGAAAACCATTAAAGAGTAACATTTCGTACCCTATTTTATAACCTACCGAAGTAGAGAGAAGATAATCGAGCCCATAACAAAACAGAGGTGATGCCACTGCAACCCAAGGTACAAATCGATCTCGGGGCTGAAGCCGCGTGAATAACCCAAAGGAGAAGAGTCCCAAAAGAGGGCCATACGTATATGAAACAAGCGTAAAGAGCGTATTGATTACGCTACTACTATTTACGGCCTTAAAAGTTAGAATGGCTCCAATAAAGAGCAAAGAGATAAGAAGGTGTACCTGCTTTCGCCTTCTTTGCGCTTCGGCCTCTGGCAATTTATCAACCTTGAGCAGATCAATGCAGGTGCTTGTAGTTAAAGCAGTCAAGGCAGAGTCTGCACTCGAGAAGGCAGCAGCTATGATACCAATGGTAAAGAGTATCAAAACGCCCTGTCCCAAATAACCACTTGCTGCAAAAAGAGGCAAGACCTCATCACCCGCAGCAGGCAAATCGACTTGTAGTTGAGCCGATAAACTCAACAGCAATATACCAAGCGAAAGAAAAAGGAAGTTGACGGGTATGAAAGAGATACCGTAACAATACATATTTTTCTGTGCCTCGCGTAGGTTGCGACAAGATAGATTTTTCTGCATCATATCTTGATCCAATCCAGTCATAACAATCGTAATAAAGATACCACTAAAGAACTGCTTAAAGAAGTTCTGTGTAGAGTGCCAGTCATCAAACAAAAAGATTCGGCTATGGGGGCTCTGCTCTATCAGCTGCCAAGCACCCGAGAAACTTAAGTCGAGCTGCTCTATTACTTGGTAAAGTATAAGACCTAGTGCTAGCAGTAAACAGAGCGTTTGCAAACTATCGGTCCAAACAATGGTACGTATCCCACTTCGCTGCGTATAGAGCCAAATAAGCAGAACAGTGGTAATTACCGTCGCTTCGAATGGAATACTAAAAGCATTAAATACATATGTTTGCAGTATGAGACAAACTAGGAAGAGGCGAACAGCCGCTCCCAACATTTTAGAGAGTAAAAAGAAAGAGGCCCCTGCTTTATAAGCCGATTCCCCAAATCGCTCACCTAAATAACTGTAAATGGAGGTCAGGTTTAACCGGTAATAAAGTGGCAGCAGCAGATGGGCTATAACAAGGTATCCTACAAAAAACCCCATGCAAGTCTGCATATAGGTCATATCAATGCTGCGCACCATACCCGGTACCGACACAAAAGTAACTCCTGAAAGGGATGTACCTATCATACCAAACGATACAATGTACCAAGGCGATGTACGATTACCACGAAAGAAGGCATCGTTCGTACCTTGCTTACCTGTAAATTTGGCTACGAGTAACAAGAGTGCAAAATATACAGCAACAGTAATCAGTATATATATAGGGCTCATCTATTTTTTGGTAGCAAAAGTACACATTTTTGGTCGAAAGTAAGTACCTTTGCCCTATATATACTAGGTTTATCAGGAAATGAATCAACAATATCCATCTGCTTTGCTGGAGAAAGCTGTAGGCGAATTTGCAAAACTACCAGGCATCGGGCGAAAAACAGCTATGCGTTTAGTACTACATCTGTTACGCCAAGAGCTTTCGACTGTGGAATCTTTTGGAGGATCCGTCATTAATTTAAAACGTGAAGTCAAATACTGTAAGGTATGTCACAACATATCCGACACAGAGGTTTGTCGCATCTGTGCCAATCCGGTACGCGACCGATCTACCGTTTGCGTTGTAGAGACGATTCGTGATGTAATGGCCGTAGAAGGTACCCAACAATATAGAGGATTGTATCACGTACTGGGGGGTGTTATTTCGCCCATGGATGGTATAGCTCCTTCCGACTTGGAAATTACAAGCTTAATTGAGCGTGTAAAAAGTGGTGAGGTTAAAGAGATTATCCTAGCGCTGAGTTCAACCATGGAGGGAGACACTACAAACTTTTTCATCTCCCGAAAGCTTGCCGATTTCAATGTTAAACTAAGTGTTATTGCGAGAGGAATTTCAATTGGTGACGAACTTGAATACACGGACGAGGTAACACTGGGTCGTTCCATTGTAAACCGAACGCCCTTTTCTGGTGCCCTTTAACCCTAACTAGAATTACTAATTAATATAGCCTACAAGCCTAACTATCGAGCTTGTGCTATGAAAACACAAATTAAGAAACTATGGAGAACAGAATAAATAAATTGGTTCGAATCTTACAAACGGAATATTTACTTTTCTGGGTATTAGCCCTACTGTTAGTTACCCTCTACGAATCTAACATCTTTATGGAAGGGGTTTACGTGGGCGATGCACAAACAGCCTATCTATTACAGTGTGCAGGAATTTTATTAGCCGTAGGACTTATTCCCATTGCACTACGTATGTTTTCATTCTCACTTGTTAAAGAAATTAAGTATCTGGACCTTACCGATGCATTAAGAAGCTATCACCGATGGAGCGAAATAAGAATGGGGTTGCTTTTGGTTGCACTACTGGTAAATCTAACTAGCTACTATCTAACCCTAGATAAAATAGGACTGCTTTGTACCTGTATGACGCTTGTAGCTTCGCTTTTCTGTATACCTAGTCGTAAGCGCTTGGAAGTTGAA
>JBOFRN010000133.1:0-2012 GCA_051651025.1 Phocaeicola sp. | reverse complement strand
ACATACCAATTAGCTAGAATCGGTACATTAATGTAATCGAACTTAGCCGTAACATCTCCGCCATTTGTTTCTGCTTTATCACCTTGCTGCGAATAAAGTAACTCACCACTTACTGCAAATCGATTAGAGACTCTGTTCTCAGCAAATCCCCCGATTGAAAAGCCTGATCTAGCGTGTGAGTTATCAGATCCAATAAACATTGATCCATTCGATCCAATTTTAGGACCAAAACTCCAACCTAACTCTTGTGCTGAAATGGTTGTAAATGCAGTCATAACTGCCATTACTGCTACTACTAATGTTTTCATGTTTGTTGTGTTTTATGTGATTAAAAAAGAACTAGAACGCTGCTGTTTATAGAAGTATACGCTTGATTCAAGACTTTGTTACATCACTAGCATAAAAAAGCAATGATTAAAAGAATAATCTAATTAAGTAGTCAAAAAAATAGTCTTTAGATAGAGAGGTTACAAAAGCCAAAGCTATAATAGGTAGGCTAAGCTGCAAAAGTTATGGAATCCTTCTTTTGGGTTACATTTACCCTCTGTTTACCAATCCCTTTCTTAGAAAGCTTAATTACTCTTTTGTAAAGCCTTCGTCCTGAAGGCTCCAAGTAAAAACAGTAACAACTATTCTCCACAACTTTTGCAAGTAAGAGAAAGAAACCTACCTATTTTTGCCTTCACATCCTTCACATCAAGCTGTTCAATGCCAATCAAGCAGCTAGATAGAAGAGCTAGAAATCGCCCCCGTAACCCAAGTACATCCCTAGAAGTAGGATGGCTGCAACACCTACATAGTCATCCTACCTGTTCTTGCCTATCAATTTAATCTGCTGACAGTTGTCGGTTAGTTAACTGACAGCTGTCAGCAGATTAAACCACAGCTGTCAGCTAGTCTGCCCACAGCTGTCAGCAGACTATTCAGTTTATATCGAGGTGACAAACATCTATGTAAATAAAGGCAGAAACAACTATTCTCCACAACTTTTGCAGGTGCACCTATAGTTACTCTAATATAAAATTGATTTCCTTTTCAAATACAAATCTTTTGGTGTAAGTTTGTATTATATATGCAAATAATATGAGCATTAGGCTCACTATATAGAAGAAAGCATCACCTAAAACCAGCTATTTAAACGAATGAAATCAATAACAGAACTTTACCGCATTGGCACAGGTCCCTCAAGTAGTCATACCATGGGTCCACGCAAAGCGGCTGAAATTTTCCTAGAAAAATACCCACTAGCCTACGCTTTTCAAGTAACTCTTTATGGAAGTCTAGCCGCTACAGGCAAGGGGCACATGACCGATGTAGCCATTCTAGATACGTTAGAACCACACGGAGCAGTAGAGTTGGTTTGGAAAGCGCACATATTTTTCCCCTTTCACCCCAATGGAATGACCTTTAAGGCACTAAATGAAGATGGGCAAGCAATAGGTGAATGGACCGTCTTTAGCGTAGGTGGGGGTGCCTTGGCCGAAGAGGGATATGATAAAAAAGACCAAACAGAGGTGTATGACATGGGCCATATGAGCCAAATATTATATTGGTGCGAACACACCGGACGCAGCTATTGGGAGTATGTAGA
Source organism: Phocaeicola sp. (assembly GCA_051651025.1). Taxonomy (GTDB): domain Bacteria; phylum Bacteroidota; class Bacteroidia; order Bacteroidales; family Bacteroidaceae; genus Phocaeicola. Next base: position 421 of record JBOFRN010000133.1, on the reverse strand, counting down.
ACAGTGCGAAGGAGCTGCTATCTGGCCATTCCTAGCAGAGGTGTGGGAAACCATGAAAGAGTCTATTGAAAGAGGGCTAGATAAGGAGGGTATTCTGCCTGGGCCACTTAACCTGCGCCGCAAAGCCTCGAGCTACTACATTAAAGCAAAAGATTTTAAAGAAACACTTAGTACACGTGGACTTATATTCTCGTATGCACTAGCTGTAAGTGAAGAGAATGCATCGGGCGGAAAGATTGTAACAGCCCCCACTTGTGGCTCGTGCGGGGTACTTCCTTCGGTATTGTACCATATTCAAAAGAGTAGAGGATTGAGCGATACCCGTATCTTGCGTGCGCTGGCTACAGCTGGATTGGTCGGAAATATAGTAAAACACAACGCCTCTATATCGGGAGCCGAAGTGGGCTGCCAAGGAGAGATT
>JBOFRN010000132.1:0-1778 GCA_051651025.1 Phocaeicola sp. | reverse complement strand
GGCCTACAATGAGCGATTGGCTCTAAAACGTGCCGAAGCGTTGGCTACCTATGTGTACGAACAAATGAAAGGGCGGTATGATATCCCCATTAAACTCTTTCCATTGGGCGAGAACTGGGAGGGCTTAAGAGAGATGGTCGAAGCCGATTCAACCACTCCTTTCAAAGAGGAGGTGCTACGTATTATTGACTCCAACTATTCGTTTACTCGAAAAGAGTCTCTTCTTAAAGCTTTGGCTCAAGGACAATCTTGGCGCTACATTCAAAAGAACTTTTTACCCTATTTGCGGGGAGCCTCTTGTATGGTATTCTATCTGGATCCGGTAAAAGTGATGGTTGAAGAGCCTGTGGTACCCGAGTTGCCTCCTGTGGTGGTCGAAGAGCCTATACTGGAGACTCCCTCAGAACCTATTGTGGAGTTGGAGCCTCGTATGATTCGTCCACTTGCTGTTAAGACCAATCTCTTGTTTGATTTAGCTACTCTACTCAATGTAGAGCTTGAGGTGCCCATTGGACGTCGCTTCTCGGTAGCTGGTGAATGGATTTTCCCTTGGTGGTTGTTTGAAGATGATCAAAACTGTTTAGAGGTACTTTCGGGTAATCTAGAGGCACGCTACTGGTTTAAACCCAACTATAGCAAACAAGATCCACTTTTGAAAAAACACAATCCTTTAACCGGATGGTTTGTAGGAATCTATGGAGGTGGAGGCCTTTACGATTTGGAGTGGAAACGCGAAGGATACCAAGGGGAGTTTTTTATTGCCTCGGGTTTGAGTGCGGGATATGTGAAACCTTTGCATAGAAATTTAAACCTCGAGTTCTCGTTGGGAGTAGGGGTGTTGCGTACCAAATACAGACATTACCATGCAGAGTATTGCGACATTGACAGCCGCTGGCACTTAATTAAGCAGCACAATGGTACCTACACCTGGGTAGGTCCTACCAAAGCTAAGATATCATTGGTATGGTATCCCCATTTTAAACTTAACAAGAGAGGAGGTAAATTATGAGAACATATGTACTAGGCATTCTAGGCTTGGCACTGGCTGCCTCTACTGCTTGCCACAGACGCCCCTTGGATGAGGGATGCAACAGTTCGGTTACCATTCCCATAGGAACCGTGTGGGAGAAGGCCGAAATAGCTCCACAAAATGTAACAGCCTATTTTTACAACCACGTCGATGGTTCGCTTGTACGAGAGCATCGCTTTGAAAATATTTCGGCGGAGATTCAATCCTACGTAACGCTTCCGGCAGGAAGTTACGATGTGGCCTTTCACAACGAAATTCGGGAGCAGGTTTCGAATCTATCGGTTCGAGGGTATGAGAATCTTACCTCACTGGAGCTCTTTGCGGCAGAGGATCTTGTTGCCAGGGGCCGATTTGAGGGCGATGGCTACATTACACAGCCAGGAGCTATAGCCTCGGCAATTGTGCGCAACTTTGAGGTGACTCACAAGGAGGAAAATCGAAACTTGGTGGGAGTAGCACCCGATCAGAAGAATAGTTACATCGACATTACGGTCTACGTGAAGGGATTAAACAATGCAAGAATGCCTGCCTTGGTCGATTTACGGAATGTGGCTTCTAGCTATTGGGTAGATCAAGATCACCCCTCTACCGAAGCAGGTACCATTCAGTTTACCATGAACAACCGTAAGTACGACGAAGGAAGCACTCGAAATGGAACTATTTCTGCTTCACTCTCCTCATTAGGTACCCTGGCCGAACGCATGAGCATAGCTGGATACGAAGAGACGTTTATCTACCTCGATCTTCT
>JBOFRN010000131.1:0-60597 GCA_051651025.1 Phocaeicola sp. | reverse complement strand
GTAGGAGTCTGGTCCGTGTCTCAGTACCAGTGTGGGGGACCTTCCTCTCAGAACCCCTATCCATCGTAGACTAGGTGGGCCGTTACCCCGCCTACTATCTAATGGAACGCATCCCCATCAATTACCGAAATTCTTTAATCACGTGAACATGAATTCTCGTGATACTATCTTGTATTAATCTCCTTTTCAGAAGGCTATCCAAGAGTAAATGGTAGGTTGGATACGTGTTACTCACCCGTGCGCCGGTCGCCACCTCAGCATTGCTGCCTTGTGATGCCCCTCGACTTGCATGTGTTAAGCCTGTAGCTAGCGTTCATCCTGAGCCAGGATCAAACTCTTCATTGTAAAATATTTTTGTTATACTTTCATCCGAAGATGAAGTAAAATAATCTGCTCAAGAACCAAAATTTATCGAATTAATTACCTAATGTAATAATTGACGGTTTTTGTATTTTTTCCTAATTCTCATCACTGAAAATCAGGGCTTGTACTACTTTGTTTCGTTTATATATAATCATGTTCAAAGAACGCTTCTTTTTTTGTAGTGCTTAAAAAACAAGTAAACTCGTTTGTTTGTCACACTGCCTTCATTCTGAAAGCGGATGCAAAGGTAATGCTTATTTTTTAAACACCAAATCTTTTTGCAAATTTCTTTTTAAAAAGTTTTCTCAGTGTTTGAAGAAGTGAAATACTTAAAACCCCCTTTCTCGCTCCCTTGCAACCTAGCAAGGTAAGATACTCAAGTAAAAGCTTGCAGTAAAATTCACAACTCTATCATTACTCTTTCATCATCATGTCAATTCTAGTGAAGTGACTTTCTCTCTCGAAAGCGAATGCAAAAGTACAGGTTTTACACATTCGCTCCAAATGAAACAGCATCTTTTTTGCAAAGTTTTCTCCAAAGAAGTCATAACACACTGAAAAGCAACGCCATTATAAAAAAAACTTTTTTCAAAAGGTTATAGATTCATGAAAATGATCAAATAGATACACCTTACTATATATAGAGCGAGAAATGATAAGACATATATCTTTCACCTATCACTTCACTCTATTTTGCCCTTTTCATCGAAGTGAAGCAGCTACTAAGCTACATAAAAACAAAACATAATTACATCCTTCATCCTTCATAGCCATTGATTATCAGAGCATTTCGGTGAAAACAGTCCCATTATCGATAAATATCCTTCATCACAAAGTAGAAGCCTCATCGATCTTTATTACTCGATAAACATTTCCAGCATTTAGATGCATTTTGCTCACCCCCCATCTTGTTAATTGCCTTCCGAGAGCTAATGCCCCAACTCCCTGCATTGTCGACGGAAACTGTTTCAACAAGGTTTCATGAATTTGCGTAGAAGAGCATAATAAAGCCTCTTCTTTAGGTTCAGGTAGTCGGAAACAACGAAAGAAAAGAGATTCGACTGTAGAACCGCGATAAAAAGCTTGATTTCGCAGGCTCCAAGCAGCTTCCTCCTGCGAAGAGAACCAAAAGCGTTCATTGCCCAAAATCAACCCTTTTAATTGCGCAAAAAGTTGTTTATGTTCCAACGGGGTTGCATCGACCTTACCATTCAACTCCATACATAGATAGCGACGACTACCGGTAGGATCAGTCAGCAACTCCCGTTGATTGGTTGTGGCTATAAATGAAGCCATACGCGGCATATAGCTAAAAGAGGCTCGATGTGCTTTCCGGAAATTAACGCTACGCATTTGCATTAGATTTTTCAGAAGTGGTAGTTTCTTAATAGAAAGCCTATCAAACTCGTCTAGGTTAATCAACCCAAAGTAAGCCAATTTCTGTTCACAAGAAGCCTGCCCCGTCATCTCAAAGCTATCCGTGTAGTACTCCTTAAGCGTATCGGGCATCAACAATCTACAAAAGGTCGATTTGCCTAAGCCCTGTTTGCTACTGATTAATAAAGGAGCAACCGAATTTGCACACTGTCCCTTCCTCCCCATCCATTGAGCTGTCAACCCCAACAACCATCGGCGGAATCCATCTATCCAAAGTGTATCGGTAGAAATCCGACAAGCCAAGGGAGTAATTCGATCGACTCCATCCCACACAGGAAGTTCATCCATATAGTGAAAAAACGGATGAAAAGAGCGAATGCGATAAGAGTGCAATAAACGCACCACATCCTTATCCCAACAAGGAAGCCCAGCCTCTTGCGCCTCTAAGCAGAAACTATTGAGCACCCGTTTGGTGATTGGTTGAAATGAAGAGGGCTCTTTGCCCAAAACAGCATACTCCGGCAACTCACTTAATACGTTGAAACGAAACTCATAGCGACTACAAAGGAATTTTTCTAACCGTTTGGAGAGTGTGGACACATTCGAGTAAGAATGGGTGGACTCTTCCAAGTTCTCGTTGGAAGATTGAGGCACGCTCCGATGTTGGACCAGTTTTGGAAGATTAAAGAGCATAAACTGCTTCCACCAAGCAATAAATTTAGGGACAAACTTTTGATTCAATGTTCTCATACGCTTTTTTTTAGTTTCTAATACTCCCCTAAAATAAGCCTCAAACTAGGTAAAAGCAACTTAATTTTCAACAAAATAGGCACCTGATAATCCAATAGTAAACAAGCGGTTAAGCAAATATAAACAACCCTAAGTTTCAACTGTTTCACCCAGATGAATCAATTGTTTTACCTAGGTGAAATGATCATTGCATCCAGGTGAAACAGCCGTGCCACAATGGTGAAACAATCATTATTAAAGCTTCTACACGAATCAATATACATAGGAAAAGAGTGAAATAACCTTTTAGATAAAACCACTTCTGCTTTTATTAAAGAAACAAAGCACAAAATATTCCGTGAAGGATTTTTTTCATTCGGAGCAACATCCTTCACCACAACACACTGATAATCAAAAAGAATGAAGGATGAAAGATTAAAAATAACAAATAGTTGCATACATTAACCACATTAATTACCTTTGGTGAATAGAGAAAAACACATCTCTAACCCACCTTAAAAGAGAGCCTTATGCCCATAAAGTATGATTTCTATTCCATTCCCGATCCTAAGGATAAAGAGAAGATGCTATCCCATGTACGAGTAACCGAGACAACGATTCAGTCGCCCAAAGAGATCGAACGAGATATACGAGAATCGTCTTCGCTTACAGACGCAGATATCCGATCGGCCTTAAAAGCATTATCAGATGTACTGTATGACAATTTACTAGCGGGTAAACGCATCCATTTAGAAGGTATTGGCTTCTTTTCGCTTACTATTCAAGCCAAAAGAAATAAAAAGGGAAACATTGAGAAGGCACGAGCCCCACAAATGAAAGTCAAGTCGATTGTCTTTCGCCCCGAAAAAGAGTTGCTAAAGAGAGTACAAAAACATGCAAAATTCTCCACTCCCAAGCATAAAAAACACTCTCCTCCCCTATCGGAGAAGAAGCTTCTGGATAAACTAGAACTCTATTTCTCTCAACATGAAGAGATTAACCGAGAGGGCTTTCAAATGCTAACGGGGTATACCCGAAGTACAGCACTACGCCGTTTAAAAGGGTTGGTAGAGAAACAGGTGCTTGTGGATGTTGGAAGTAGGCATGAGGGACGATATCGCTATCTCTAACTTACTAACAAATAGCGATCAGGAGATGATTGGTACTAGCTTTGAGTATGAGAGCAATCAAATAGCTGGGAATGGTCCGATTAATGCAAGTAGGGAAACCTATAAAAAACAGACGAAGTCTACTGAGGATTTACAATCAAATTGGGGTATCCATATTGTAACAGGTTTTAATTCACGGACAAGAATATAAGGTTAATAAATTGGATAATTCATTTTCTTGGTACCACTTAGATAGCTACGGATGGTACTGCTTCGCCAATACTATCACCTTACTGTTTTACCCCCATGAAAAAAGCGAAAAAACCTTTCTTTCTTTGCCGTCACAAACGCATTGTTTCAATCCACGCCCCCGTGAAGGGAGCGACTTCACGTTTGATGCATTCACCAACATTGCACCCTGTTTCAATCCACGCCCCCGTGAAGGGAGCGACAAAGTCTTTTTTCGCGTCTATTTCTGAAAGTAAAAGTTTCAATCCACGCCCCCGTGAAGGGAGCGACACATGTATTTATACAAGTCGATTGAGGTCAACATGTTTCAATCCACGCCCCCGTGAAGGGAGCGACTCGGATTAGCAATCTGCCCTGAACGAATAAGCAAGGTTTCAATCCACGCCCCCGTGAAGGGAGCGACGTTCGAAAGAGCTATGAATCAAGCCGAACAAATTGTTTCAATCCACGCCCCCGTGAAGGGAGCGACAGAGTTCAATTCAAAGAGAGCGAGAGCAATGTTTGAGTTTCAATCCACGCCCCCGTGAAGGGAGCGACGAGCTGAATGCGGAACCCTTTACAGCTACAAGATGTTTCAATCCACGCCCCCGTGAAGGGAGCGACGGTTGGTGGCGAACAGGTGCTTTCTCATGCCGGCATGTTTCAATCCACGCCCCCGTGAAGGGAGCGACATGTTGTCTTAGAAAACTTACGAGGCACAAACAGTTTCAATCCACGCCCCCGTGAAGGGAGCGACACTAATAATAGGCTTAAATCAAATGCACTATCTAGTTTCAATCCACGCCCCCGTGAAGGGAGCGACACACGCTTACGGTCTAACGCAGCACCTTTTGCAAGTTTCAATCCACGCCCCCGTGAAGGGAGCGACATGGTAAGAGATATCGATTTCAAGAGCGTGCGCTGTTTCAATCCACGCCCCCGTGAAGGGAGCGACATATAAGCAGTGCTTCACGTTCGGCAATGGCAAAGTTTCAATCCACGCCCCCGTGAAGGGAGCGACGCCCATTGTTGCAACCTTGGCGCAATAGAGGTGATGTTTCAATCCACGCCCCCGTGAAGGGAGCGACTCTATCATTAATATGTTTAAAGCTAAACTACTTGTTTCAATCCACGCCCCCGTGAAGGGAGCGACCTAAATTTAAACCATTAAAAACGAATTGAGATGAGTTTCAATCCACGCCCCCGTGAAGGGAGCGACACTATTTTAACTAATAATTAACACAAAAGAATTATGTTTCAATCCACGCCCCCGTGAAGGGAGCGACTACCTTCCGGCAAGTTCGACCCGAGCAATATTAAAGTTTCAATCCACGCCCCCGTGAAGGGAGCGACAAGGTGGAGCTGTTTGCCGATGGTGGAATTTATGTTTCAATCCACGCCCCCGTGAAGGGAGCGACTTGTGTGAATAATAATTAAAAACGAATTGAGATGTTTCAATCCACGCCCCCGTGAAGGGAGCGACAAATGTTATCCACGGTTGTATTATTATTTGCTAGTTTCAATCCACGCCCCCGTGAAGGGAGCGACACACACATGCACATGCACATGCAATCATACAACCGTTTCAATCCACGCCCCCGTGAAGGGAGCGACATCGCTATTATTTTCAATAAAAACACTACAAAATGTTTCAATCCACGCCCCCGTGAAGGGAGCGACCGGGTTCGAACCCTTTAAAATAACTTATATGATTGTTTCAATCCACGCCCCCGTGAAGGGAGCGACTAGGAAGACTCAAGGGACCAATTGAGCAGCCAACTGTTTCAATCCACGCCCCCGTGAAGGGAGCGACAAAAGAGTCAGATATCGAATTTGATACTACTTTTGTTTCAATCCACGCCCCCGTGAAGGGAGCGACGCCTATGAGAACATCAACACTAGACAAGATATTTGTTTCAATCCACGCCCCCGTGAAGGGAGCGACCGTGGAGTGCCTAGATACGAGACTCGGGTACAAAGTTTCAATCCACGCCCCCGTGAAGGGAGCGACTTATTTCAAACTCATATTCATAAAGCGCAAACGGTTTCAATCCACGCCCCCGTGAAGGGAGCGACCAAATGTAATAGAAGCTTAATCGCAAGTAAGCACGTTTCAATCCACGCCCCCGTGAAGGGAGCGACGATAAGTTCTTGCAATCAATAAGCTCCTCAATACGGTTTCAATCCACGCCCCCGTGAAGGGAGCGACCTGAATTTATTAATCTTTTAAAACAAAACATTATGTTTCAATCCACGCCCCCGTGAAGGGAGCGACTGCGACAATGTCTATCTGCAGTGACAACTCTGGTGTTTCAATCCACGCCCCCGTGAAGGGAGCGACTTTTTCGGCGGGAACAACCAAGGTGTGGATTTCTCAGTTTCAATCCACGCCCCCGTGAAGGGAGCGACGCAAGAGAGCAGTGTGAGTTATTCTAAGGATACAGTTTCAATCCACGCCCCCGTGAAGGGAGCGACTAATTACAGATACTCTAAGAGTGAGGCTTTAAAGTTTCAATCCACGCCCCCGTGAAGGGAGCGACCTCGTGTAGTACTGCATCTTGTGAACGTCCTGCGAGTTTCAATCCACGCCCCCGTGAAGGGAGCGACGGTCATTTACAAATCCACCTTCCCACTTTAGGATGTTTCAATCCACGCCCCCGTGAAGGGAGCGACACAATATGGATAACCTATACAATAGAGAAGAGATAGTTTCAATCCACGCCCCCGTGAAGGGAGCGACTTACCCGTTTGACCTAACTTCATCAAAGGCTTAGGTTTCAATCCACGCCCCCGTGAAGGGAGCGACGCAGGATTTCAGTTTGCTAAAAATAGTAGCGGTGTTTCAATCCACGCCCCCGTGAAGGGAGCGACCAGGTGGTAGAGCGTCTTCGGTATGTGTGACGAAGTTTCAATCCACGCCCCCGTGAAGGGAGCGACGTTTGCGGACAAAGTAATCGTAATAGCGAGCCTAGTTTCAATCCACGCCCCCGTGAAGGGAGCGACTAAACTTAGATAACACATCCGAATACATAGATATAGTTTCAATCCACGCCCCCGTGAAGGGAGCGACCAGCAATGCACGGGAAAAAGTATTAGCAGTGGAAGTTTCAATCCACGCCCCCGTGAAGGGAGCGACTGACAGGAAACAAACCGAAACAAACACGTAACAGGTTTCAATCCACGCCCCCGTGAAGGGAGCGACATTAGATAGAGGTATCATATTCCAATTCTTTGAGTTTCAATCCACGCCCCCGTGAAGGGAGCGACCAACCTTATTGATAGTTTGAACGGAAACACCACAGTTTCAATCCACGCCCCCGTGAAGGGAGCGACCCTATATCATCTGGCGTGGTTTCAGCAGCTAGATTTGTTTCAATCCACGCCCCCGTGAAGGGAGCGACTAATTAACACCGCACCAGCAGGTAATGTTGATTCAGTTTCAATCCACGCCCCCGTGAAGGGAGCGACCTGTAGGTTCATTTACAACGCCTGACACGGAGTTTGTTTCAATCCACGCCCCCGTGAAGGGAGCGACCACGAGATGCAGGTTCGGGAATGATGGTCATTGAGTTTCAATCCACGCCCCCGTGAAGGGAGCGACTAGGACTACAATCACCTCGATTTGGTTTTCGTCAGTTTCAATCCACGCCCCCGTGAAGGGAGCGACAATTTATTACGTAATCTGTTGATACATCCAACTTGTTTCAATCCACGCCCCCGTGAAGGGAGCGACGCGAAAGACCACTTTGCAAAGCTGATAGGTGGTCAGTTTCAATCCACGCCCCCGTGAAGGGAGCGACATTCCCACATTGGCAGATGTCAATGTCGTGTACGGGTTTCAATCCACGCCCCCGTGAAGGGAGCGACGGACCGGAGGAGCTTCTGGCATTAGGCGAAAGCGGTTTCAATCCACGCCCCCGTGAAGGGAGCGACGAGTATTCTACCGATGGCGAATGGAACTTGTTGATGTTTCAATCCACGCCCCCGTGAAGGGAGCGACCTACAAAAATGGTTTTGGCGCAAATGTAAGCTTGTTTCAATCCACGCCCCCGTGAAGGGAGCGACTTTCGAATGGATTGAGAGGTATTATTGAAGATGCGTTTCAATCCACGCCCCCGTGAAGGGAGCGACTGTCACCAGGAGAGACACAGAATGTTAAAGAGCAGTTTCAATCCACGCCCCCGTGAAGGGAGCGACACGAACCTTTTTTTAAGCTCATCCCACTCGTTGATGTTTCAATCCACGCCCCCGTGAAGGGAGCGACCAAAGTAGGTCATTCGGTTGTATCTGATTTCGGGTTTCAATCCACGCCCCCGTGAAGGGAGCGACGCCTAGAAGTTAAACTAACTCCTGCCCCTACCGTGTTTCAATCCACGCCCCCGTGAAGGGAGCGACCGGTGCTGGAGTTGGCGATACTGCAGTGCTTGTGTTTCAATCCACGCCCCCGTGAAGGGAGCGACTAATTAACTCAAAAAAATAAAATTATGGCAGAAGTTTCAATCCACGCCCCCGTGAAGGGAGCGACATTATAATCTTTACAATTTAAAGTTTATTCAATCGTTTCAATCCACGCCCCCGTGAAGGGAGCGACAGGATATTCAACCTCGATAAAAAAACAGAAAGGTGTTTCAATCCACGCCCCCGTGAAGGGAGCGACCTCTTACTGTTTAGACACGTTTTTTTACTGTTTAGTTTCAATCCACGCCCCCGTGAAGGGAGCGACATTGCTCGCCAATCCTCGTGTAGTACTGCATCTTGTGTTTCAATCCACGCCCCCGTGAAGGGAGCGACTGCGGTGCTGGAGTTGGCGATACTGCAGTGCTTGTGTTTCAATCCACGCCCCCGTGAAGGGAGCGACACTTAGATGCTAACAACCAAAAAAGACCTTGTTATGTTTCAATCCACGCCCCCGTGAAGGGAGCGACTACCTTGAGCACAGGAGAGATGACCACGGCAATTGTTTCAATCCACGCCCCCGTGAAGGGAGCGACTTTTTCAATGTACATAAGGCTTAGAGATAGCCAGTTTCAATCCACGCCCCCGTGAAGGGAGCGACTCTGTAGCTTTTAAATAGCTAGCTATATGGCAAATATAACAGTAATTATGCGAACTTACATATTATAATAGTATCCAATATTATGATTCAAGGAATAAAAAATCTAACGTCCTCATTTATAGCACTTGCGAAGTGACTAGGGAAATTATGATTACTCTATGTTCGCATTTTTTAGATGATTAGTTCTGTATCAAATTTAAAGGAAGTCTCTTTTCCTAATATTTCAATCTTTCGATTCCAATTCTTTCCCAATAGATATATTCGGATACTATCTTTCTCTACATCGATTATAGATTCCAATGTATGCTTAAGTCGAACATAATCTGCAGGTGAAATCATACATTCAAAAACAGAATTTTGTACTCTTTGTCCATGATTTACACAAACTTTCGCCACTCTTCGAAGTCTTTTCTGCCCTTGCAGGGTTACAGATTCTACATCGTATGTGATTAAGATATACATAATTAGACTTACTATGAAATAAAGAAAACTGGGTAATTATCAATATCACCTCTCAAGTATCGCGCAAATAGCATTGCTTGCGTATATGGTATCAATCCAATAGGAATTCTTTCTTTCAAGAAAGGGTGAATTACTTCTTCCCGTTTACGTTTTTGCCAAGCTTGTAGCAGTTCTTTTTTAGTATCTTCATCCATCACCACTCCTTGTTCTGTATGTTCTACAAAGCCAGTTCCCTTAATTTGTTTCCTATTAATGAGAGATAAAACCAAGCGGTCAGCCATATAGGCTCTAAGTTCCTCCATCATGTCTAAGGCTAAACTGGGCCGTCCTGGTCTATCTGTATGAAGAAAACCAACGTATGGATCTAATCCAACCGACTCTAAAGCCGACTGGACCTCATGTACTAATAGTGTATAAACAAATGAGAGTAGTGCATTTACCTTATCTTTGGGCGGTCGCCTATTTCTCCCACTAAACCTAAAGTCGTTTTTCTGTGATACGATTAGATAATCAAATACTGAGAAATAATGAAATGCAGCTTCTCCCTCTAATCCACGCAGCTCTTCTGAGCTAGTAGCACGTAAGACAAAGTTTTTTTGTTGTTTTAATTTCTGAGACACTCTTTCTAGTTGCTCTAACTCTGTGGAACTCGCATGATCTCTAATGTAGCGTTCTACTACATTTCTACAGTTCATAATCTTTGCCGCAATCATCAAACTAGCTAGCTGCAGCGAAGCATCTTTATTATCTGCTATTCTATACTGTTTCCGTCTTAATAGCACATTACCTTTTATAGCACCTGAGATGCGTCCCATAAATCGTCCATTGCTACTAAAAAAAGAGAGACCTATATTTCTTTCAGCACACAGCTGCATTAGCGCTGGTGAAGCACCCATGTACCCAAAGGAAACAATTCCTTCAATGTTGAGCACAGGAATTCTAAAAACATCCTTATCTTTCACCTTAACAACTACGTTTAATCCATCTCTTGAAAGGTATGCTTCGGGTGTCGTTATATACAACGTATTAAGTAGCTTTCTCATAACTCTTCTTCGTTCATTAGTGGTTTCAAATAATAAGCAACACTTCTGGGTGTGGAAAAGGTTTTTGGCATGCAGGTTTCTATAAGTGAACAACTTCTGCAGTGTGTTTTATAGACTGCTAACGGGGTTTTCCCGTTATTAAAACAGTCATGCATCTGTTTAGATAATTCAGCAACGACTTCTCTTAATCGATTGGTAAACTCAACCTCTACTCTGTGGGAAGTCTCCCCATAATAGAGATACCCCTTAGAAATGTGTACTTTATAAACTTCCTCCAAACAGATTGCTTGAGCACATAGTTGGACTGCATCTCTATCGTCCTGCTTAGGCTTTCCTCTTTTATATTCAACGGGGAGCAATTGCCAATATCCGCTATATTGGGGGTGAGTAATCGCATTGTCAGCTGTATCGCTTCGGTGGAGTTCTACTACATCCGAAAGACCATACAATCCTAACACACGACTTACTAGCTGAACACTCCGGAGCGTCACTATATCTCGTCTTTTAACCATTAGAAGGGGGTTATCCACCCGTTGGTGGAGATGTTCCCCCTCTACAGTCAAGCGATTGTCTGCCCACGTTTGTTCAATATGGATTAATGCCCATTGGCGAGGGCAGAAACAGTAGTGCTGAATGCCTGAAAGCATTAACAGCTCTTCATCGCCATATACAACCATGGTTGTCAGTCAATCATGTCTATAACTTCAACACCCTGTGGACACTTGTCTTTGTCGATAGTAATTTCGTAATCACTAAAACAGCGTGCTGGTTTCGATGAGTCTTTTAGTTGTACCTTCACCAAATCAAACAGTTTGTGTGCTGGTGCATTTCCTAAGGCTGTACTGTGTTTAAATACAATCAATCGACGGCTGCACATTAGTCCACGAGCTGCTGAATGATCGTGGTCAAACATGTTTTTCAATGCTTCCCAAAACAAATCTAAATCTTCTTGATTAAAGCCTGTTTGTGCAGCTAAATGGGCCGAAACAAACCCATGAGACTTATACAAAGCGTAGGGAACGGTGTATTTACGCCCCATGGTGCGATTATCTCCACTTTGTTTCTCTGCTTCGGCTTCTGTTGCTACAGCCATACGTGTAATGCAATGCTCTGAAACAAAAATAGGATCAATGGAACGACCAAAGGTTAATTGGATTGGACCACGAACTTGGCCAGCATTATCTCCTGTTGACATCACCGCACCAAACGTTCGAACATCATAGTAGTTTCTGCACATCCATGCGCGTGCACTCTCTGTCTTCTTTTTCTCTTCAACAGCTTGCACTTCTTCTTGTTGATGAGCTTCAGTAATAAGGTTATTCAGCACAGCCTTCTCCTTAATAAAAATATCAAAGGGTTTCTTTGCTTCTTTTACAATTTGAGCATAGTTTCTTACCTTGCGTTTAAGGCAAACATCAGACATGATACCCATACCCGTTTCTGCATCAATACGAGGTAAATTCCCTGCATCAGGGTCACCATTAGGGTTTCCGTCTGTTACATCACATAAAAAAAGAAAGTCGTAGCGATTTTGAATATTCGTTTCCATAATAAGTTATTTTTAGAAGTTATTGTTCTGATTTGTTCTCTTTTGAAGTAAAGAAGTCTTGTCGTTGGTGATAATACCCAATGGCAAAACGAGATTGGTCATCCAAATTCAGATGTTTTGGGAAACCATTGGGGTCAATTGCTCCCATAATCTCTTGAATAAGTTTTTCCATCACAATAGCATAACCAGGATTTAATTTAGCTGTATGATGGTTTTTAAGACTTAGTAGTCTTGAAAAAACAGCGATGGGAGTTGCAGATGCCGAGGCATAGTAGCGATCTTTAATAGTGGAGTTGAGACCTGAATTTGCACTCTCTTGAATCTTTTCTAGTACGGCAAATAGTCTGCCGCATAAATAAGCTTGGTTGTTATTGGTTTTATCAAGCGCCATAGTAATTGGGGTATTTAAGTTGTTAGTAAATCTTTCTTTTCTATTTATGTAAGCCTTTAGAATTGCTGCTCGTATATAGGATATACGCCTATCTGCCTTAATTCTATTCAAGCAGTGTAATTGTAGCGTAGTAGGGTAGGGTGTACCATCCAGAATAGCTCTTGTCATATCTCCCACCATATTGGGAGGTAGATTATCTAATTTATTCTCTAAAACAATTTGAGTTAGTAAATTGAATAGAGAGAAATATTTGTCACCACCACTTGTTTTACCCACTATTTCGAGATCCAAGAAATGTTGTCTGATATGACCTGCAAATTCTTTTACTGTTCCACATCGCCAACTTCTCACAGATATACGGGCGGCATTGGGAGATAAACCTAATAAGAAAAATGGAGTTTCCTCTTCTTCCGAAAGCACACCACTTCTATATGATTCCATAAGTTTCTGAATAGCCAACACATTTCTATCTGGATCATCTTTTGGAGGAGACATAAAGAAAGCAGAGAACGCACTCTCAAATACACACGATTTCTGTGCCCAAAAGAGAAACTGAGTATCTCCCAAACGGTATTTATTGGCAGAATCCTTTTCTAAAAGTGTTTTTAAAGCTGTATTATAGGCACTCTCCGCATCTTCTGAAATTGGTGCATTAAATGCTTGTTCCTTACCGTAAGAGTCATACCCTGAATTTCGTTGAAACCCAACAATCTTAGCTCCTGCCTTTCCTCCAGGTATAGATAGTCCAGAATGAATAGCTCGTATAGGGGCTCTCTCTCCTGTGATTAAGCAAACACCTTGAGGGGTTGACGATTGAGTGGAATCCTGTTTGATGGATTGAAGGTCTGAATGTTCTGCTACTATTTTGCTTTCTCCTATAACTCTAAAAGAGACATTGATTCCATCTTTTTTTGTCATTTGCTCGTAAAGAGAATCTGTTTTCATTGCTTCGCTATTCTCTTCAATTGTATAAAATAACGATACAGCTTTAAATTCCTTATTTTGTGGATAGTCTGTACAGAACTTATTTACTAAGTCGACAAAGGTTTTATTTTGTTTGGAAGCATCATCTGTAGCTTTTCTTTTTTCCTTTTCATCATCCTTTTTAATAACAGTTGCTTTTGGAATGGCTAACACGTAGCCATAATGATCCCAGAAATCGAAAGCTACTTGCCAACTACCACTTCCTGATCTTCCTTTGGTTTGAGAAACCAAGAAACTTCTCACTTTTGCAGCCTTTCCCACACCCACGGTTTGGTCCTCTATACGGATAAACTTACCCTCCCAGTCAATGACAATAATAAAGGGTATGGGTTTCCACTCAAGTCCTAGCGGGGCAATCCCACTCTCAGGGTCACTTGCTTTACGCTGATAATAATCATATAATGCTTGTAAAATCATTTTCTTACCTCCTCACTCTCTATAGGTGGAACAATAATTACTCCGTTATTCACCGTTGGACGATAAAACATGGCTTGTGGCTCTTTACTATTTTCCGCAAAATTCATATCGTATAGCATCCAACCTAAATCGCCCGTCCAATTAATCCCGTCTTCCTTTATTGGATTTTTGATGAACTCAAAGTGTGCAGAGAACTCTCGACAACCTAGGTAGGGTCTATTAAAGCATTGTCCTTGAGCTGCTCTTCGCTCGAACATAGCGTTGTACTTACCAGGATTTTCACTCTTTAGTATCTCTTTTTCTTCTTTACAAATCAATTGTTCAGGAGTTGGCTTGATTACTTTGGGGCGATTCTTTGGGGTAATAAACTCCAGTTCAGCATAAAGTCTATACCGCACATCTTTCAAAAAAAGTCCAGCCCGTTGTTGCCGTTGTTCTTCTATAAAGATATGCTTTGATCGCTCACTCATAGTACTCCCCACCTCATTCCTACGTACCGATACCCATTTTACTGGATTAAGCACCTCAATCCGCGTAATGCGCCAGCGGATGGCAGGTTTCCAAAGAATGGCTTCAAAGATGGCACGAGCAGCCGAAGGGGTGATTGTATCATAACTTACTCGCTCTACCTTCATCTCAGGACGGGTGAAGCAGGCGTAATCGCCCCACACCTCTATGCAAAATTCTTTATTGAAATATTCCATATATATATTCAATTGGTTTAATTATATACTTATAAACTCTTCTATCCACTCTCCATTTGATACAAGCCCATACTGGAGATTGTAAAATGCAGAATTAATTACATGAATCTCTCCCCATTGTTCGATTGCTCCACTCTTTATCAGATCATTGGCAATGTAGGATGGGATGGATACACTATAGCGTTGCATGGTTCTGTAATCTGCTAAATAGAGATTCTCTCCCTTACTTATCTTTTCAAAGATTTTTAGTCCCTCTTCCAATGGAATCAAAACAGTAATACTTCCTTTATCGTCTATCAGACAAAACTCCTTTGCGTATGCTTCAAATTGAAATTTACACTCTCCTACATTCTGATAGAGGTACTTATCGGATTGGGGTTTATCCATCTCTACCGACTTTGTGTAGAGGTTGGCAAAATAGCGAGTGATATTGGGTGGCAAGGCAAGCTCTTCAATTGACTCTGCATATAGCATATCAGAGAGTGTCTCTTTTCCCGCTTTTATAGTTCCAAACGATTTCTCCTCTTCCCACTCAAATACGTAGACATCTCCCATACTCAGTTTCCCCTCTCTATTGCAACGACCTGCTGCTTGGATGATAGAATCAAGTCCTGCAAAGGAGCGATACACTACAGGAAAGTCAATATCTACGCCTGCTTCTATAAGCTGGGTACTGACCACACGAACAGCTTTTCCCTCTTTTAAGAGTCGTTTAATCTCATCTATCTTTCGCATAAGATGGGCGGAATACATGTTTCGAGAGAGGTGAATGGTATCTTTGGGCATATTCTGGCACAACGATTGCGCTTGTTTACGCGTATTTACCACACACAGCACGCTGTCATGTTTCAACAGCTCTTTTGCCATCGCTTCGGAAGTGAATTTCCTATCATCAGCAAATTTATGTAGTTGTGTTCGCTTAAAACTGTAATAAAGTTCTTCAGGACTGGGCATTAACTCCTCTACATTCTCAATCCCCTTGAATTGACTTTGACGAAGGCCTACCATTCCTGTTAGGGCAGGTTGTGTGGCAGTAGTAAATAATATACTAGTTCCAAAATGTGAAACTAACGATTTAAGCGATTGAATAATTGGGTCAAGAAAGTCGATAGGCAGCATCTGTGCTTCGTCAAGTATCAATACACTGTTGGCTATGTTGTGAATCTTCCGACAGTCGGAAGGGCGATTGCTGTGAAGGGATTCAAATAGCTGAACATTGGTGGTTATCACAATGGGTACATCCCAATTCTCTGTGGCTAACCGAACGGATTGATGTTTGTTTATCTCCTCTTCACTCTCTTTACTGAGGTTACTGTGATGTTCAAGTACATTGTTTGAGCCAAAGATTTTTCGAAAGGTATCGGCAGTCTGTGCAATGATACTCGTATAGGGGATAGCTACAATGATACGCTCTTTTCCATTGACAATAGCGTGATTCAAGGCCCATGCCATCGAGCTCAAAGTTTTGCCTCCACCCGTTGGGACTGTCAGGGAGTAAAAGCCCGAAGGTAGCTTTCCTTTTTCTTTACAAATAGAAAGAATGGTGCGTCTATCTTGATTAATTTTGTCATTTGCCCTTTCTCCAACAGAGAACTGAGCAAGTTTCTTATCAAGACGACCTTTTAACACCTCCAAAGAATCGTAATTCCCTCTTTCTGCTGCTTGTGAAGGGTTTGCAAACTGTTCGGTATCGAGTCTGTCGGCATCTATCAAACAAGAGAAGAGCATTCTCACCCAATGATGAAAGGATTTCTCATCTAGCTGTAGTACAAAAGGTGGAACTGTTGGCTTCGGTAGAAATACCTTCGACTCAATCAATTTATAAAGGTCGTTCTCTTTTATTTTAACATCTAAATCACCATACCAATTTGGCAATCCTGCATGATGTCCCTCTATGCAATAAGTGAGTGGAATAGCAATAGGACCCAACTGCTTGTAAAGGGCAATAGCACCTAGTGCAGCGTGTGCTCTTTCTCTCTTACTGGGAGGATTACCTTTATAACTACTAGTAATGTACGATTGAAAAATAGGATTGAGCTTCCCTATATCATGCCATAGTCCTAATAGCTTGCCCCACTCTTCGCTTTTAAAACGAGTAGCAAATAAACCAGTAAGATTAGAAACGCCCAAAGCATGATCTAGTAGAGTTTGATTCTGTAGAGAGTCATCACTTGTATGTGCAAGGTATTTATCGGTATGATTCATGATATGTAAAGATTGACTAACACGTTTGGTGCAAATGTAAAATTCAAGATAGACAAAAGATGTCCGTTATTGCAGTTATTTTCCATCGATGAGCACTATTTGTAGAGCAAACTCATCTTTTCAACCTCTTTTTTAATTTCAGTGTATAATGAATGAGGAGAAATAACGACTAATTGGCTTCCATATGCGAGAATATCATGTATGAAATCAGGCGTATGAAAAACGGTGAGCTGTATTGTGAGGGAATCATTTTGCTCATCTAGAATCTGCTGGGAGAAATGGATAGGAGATGATTTTACGTATTTAATGGCTTTTTCGCTAAATCGAAGGATTGTCTTTTCAGGTTTTTTGTCGTTGGGGCTGTAGATACCATAACAGTTTTTAAAGTAGCATGAAATATCTAGCTTATTCACCTTGTAACAGTTCTCAATTTTTAATGATGCAATTCTATCTAATGCATATGTTTTGAGAATTGGTGCAGTAATTGTTTGTCCTGTCATATACCATCTACCTCGATATTCGCGAATTACTCGTGGTAATAACCTGATGGTAGTAGGTTGGTTATTCCAGTTCTTATTGTATTCGAATGAAATAATTTGCGATTGCTTTATGGCATTTATTATTAACGATAAATGTTCGATACCATTTGAATTTACCCTCTCAAAATAAATGATATTTTTTAGAGATTCAAACATCTGAAAAGAGCGAATAATCTCAAAACTTTCAACAATTCGTTGCGTAACCTCAGCCTCAAAAGTTGCATTGGCTTCAATTAAATAAGCTTTCTCTCGAGAAGAATAGTCAATATCAACTTTAAATAAGTCTCTTATACCTTTGAAATCCCTGCGTATGGTTCGTTCACATACTGTAAAATCACTACCAAAGTTCCGTGCATGATCCATTAACATCTCTATCACTTCAGATATAGTCGTTTTTCCTTTTCTTACAAGGAATTGGTAGATTAAGACCTGTCGTTGTGTGCAATCATTGTTATTCATCAGTTTATAAAGATTTTGTAAAACAACCAATTATCGACTTAACTACAAACAGCAAAACGGTTAGTTCTATTTCGTAGAAATCTGAATCACGTGTATTATAAAAGAAATCAAGTTTCTATTCAATTTACATCTTTTTTGTCAATTCCAGATAAGTTTACCAATGTCTTAAACAAATGGTAATTTAATACCATCTGTGAAACTTATATTATTACGAACTCTAGGAGGCATCAACTTCATTTAATTGGATTATTGCAGGTACCAGATAATGAATTTGTTAAAAGATTCTGTATAAATACAAGTGCAAAAACAGCAAAATTATCAAAAAAAATATCACACATCCATAAATACTGGCTAAAGTTAGTTAAATTCCAACTACTCATTATGAAACAGAGTGCTTATTTGAGATAATAACAAATACCCTGTAACTGAAAATAAAATATATAATATTTATAATTGGCCCGCAATCTTCAATTTAATACGTAAAGCAAGAGAAATAAAAAAGAATCGACTAGGAGTAATTTATCGGAATCTTAGAAAACATAAAAAAAACTCCACCAGTAAAATAGGCTGCTCGAATACACGAGCAGCCCACCTCTTACACTAACTATTGAAATGAATCAATAATCCATTTTTAGAAAAACATAAACATCTAGACCTAATACCCATCGGCTCTATTTAAGGTAAACGATTGCACTTTATTGCCATTAACCATGCGATATAAAGTCCAACTCATTCCATTATCATTATTCGCTTCTAATCTCCAATTATATGCTGGATTCATGAGTAGCTTTTTAATTGCACGTGAAAAAGCATTTGCACTACGAGCATCCTCCCAGGTTCGAATTACATTAAATATCTGATCCTTTTGCGGGCAACTTTCTACATCTTTTTGGTTGAGTGTTAGGAAGTAAGTAGCACCATAACCCACCGAGATAGCCTGAATATGCTCATATTGCTCCACAAAAGAGATATCTCTAATCGCAAAATTGCCACCAAAAGAGACGGGGAAGTAGTTCGAATAAGTTACATCGCGCAAGTCTTTTCCCTGACTCGTTGCACTCCCCCACTCTCGGGTATCTACATCGTAAAGATTACGTCCACCACCCACATTCCAAGTACTTTGATAGTGCCAAGAGCCCTCAGAGAGTGTTGCTCCTGAAAAACGAATATAGGGAACGCCCAATGCATCGGCTCTATCAAACATCTTCTTAAAGAATCTTTTTGCCGAATAGTAACCATGTCCGTTATTGAACAAGAACTCCTGTCCATCAAAATCGTACAAAGTTAATCCGCATATGCTTGCTACATCGGCATAATATTCGGCTATCTTATCTTGCAAGGCGAGATTTGGAATAAGACCATCATAGCCGTAATTAATCGTAACCTGTAATTTGTATACATCGTCATCAATGTGGTGAGCGGTAGGCGTAGTTCCCCAATACCCCCTGGTTACATTCTTAAGGGTATAGGGAGGAGCTTCTGTAACTCCTAAATAGTGAATCAATTCATTGCCTATTTTAATGATATTCAGATTTTCGCAATGTCCTTCCCAACTTGCTATCTCCTCAAGGTATGTAGCATCGTCTACAACAATAACTGTATCTTGTGGCGATAAGTTTTTTATCAATTTTCGCTTCTGTTGATAACACAAACTATCACTCGGAAATGGACTGGCATCCATTGTGCCGGGTGCTAACGAGGTGGTAACATTAACACGCCCCAGCATCAAGCCCTGCTCCTTGGCCATATTAGCAAACTCTCGGTGTGATTTATTTCCAGAGGTAAAACGGAACGGTTTATTCTCATGATTGGGGCCATCTAGATATCCACCATTGGCACGATCAGGACGCAAAAAACCGTGATCATAGGCATGTACAGCAGGAAAACCCAACCTAGCAGCATAAGATACGATACTATCGTATTGATTGCCGGCAGCCATAGCATCGGGAACATAGGCAGCAGGGTCTTTTACCCACTTTCCATTGATGGTAGGATAGGGTAATCCCTCAGATAATACAATGTTTTGAATTACATCCATGAGTGCAGTACTATCGGGGCTCCCCCACAATGCAACCGAGGAGCCGATATAGTCAAGACCTGGAATAGGTTCTACATCAATATGGTTGGGAATATTGGCAGGCATATGGGGTATTAAAGAGTAAAATACCTGACGTTTTTTAGATCGATCACGCGAATGATAATTTAAAAATATCTGTCCCAGACTATCGACCATGGCTGCATTTCCATACATAATTCGGTAGTAAGGTTCTTTATTGGCATAGAAGTGTACATCACTAATACCATCGCCACCTAAGCTAAATACCTGCCCTTCGTACAAGCTATCGGGCAAAGGGAAACGCTTGGCATCGGGGGTATGAATAACATACTGAAAGGGTGCAGCATCACCCTCTAAATCGGATGTACCGCCTAAAGTGTTATCATCGAGTGCTAGCATACCGATGCTGTAATTTACCACATCACTAGTGTCTCTGGCTACCCCAATAATCTCACCCATTAAATTGGTAATATTGGTCTGATAGGGTCCCCATTGAATGCCATCAATACCATTACGAGGCTCTAAGCTATTGAGCGTAAGTTTAAGATATTTCCCATGGGGTATAAGTAATACCTTAGCAACCGACCCGTTGGGGTATGCCAATGTGAAAACTTTCTCTGCTTCGCTGTAACTAGCAGTTAGAGGGGTATAATAGACCTTCATTTCGCTATCATAAAGTGAGAGTAAAGGCGATGGTTTATCCGAAGGGCTGAACTCTCTATAAGGAGATACCGTACGATTTTTCATACTCGTAATGTATCCTTTGTCATTGACACCAACACGAAAATAATCGGTTTCGAATTCCCATTTGGAAGGAGTAGTACAGCTCAAGCATAGAGCTGTTAACACCAGAAATGAGATAATTTTATTATACATATTAATTAAAGATATTACGTAACGTTTCAAAGCAGTCACATTCATTAGAAACAAAAGGGTTTAATCAATAATTTAGAACCATTGCCTTGCCATAATCAAATAGATATCAAGATTCTAAATCTATATGATAATAGGCACCTGGAATTAGAAATTCCAGATGCCTATTATCAATGCATCGAAATGCATCGAACATCAGCGCACAAACACCTCGTCCACAAAGATCCAAGCAGGGTATCCTACCCCGTAATGCCAAGAGGGACAGATTTTAAGGCTCTCGATTTCGATCTTAATATACTGAGCTTTGGCAGGTGTAGCGGAACGATAGCCAGCCTCAACAAATTTCACAACACCGGATTGATCCTCCTCCAGTTGCTGCTCGCCCCACAAGGTGTAATCTACGTTGTTGTCTGAAAGGTAGATCTTTACACCCAAGGGGGATAAGATCCAAGCGCCAATTTGGTGCAAACAGTCCACGTGAACACTACTAAAGGTACGGGAGCTACCTAGGTTGAGGACGAATGAGGCATCGACACCCTCCCATCCTATCCAATTCTCGACAAAGGTGGTACCACCTAGAATGCCATCGGTAAGTGCTTTTCCGCCAAGCTCCTTGTATTTACCTGTAGGGGCAACGATCCACTCTACTTGGGCTCCTTTGGCAATATTTGAGGCATCGGGGTGCAAGAATCGGTCGCGGTAGAGGCGGCAATAATCATCGGGTCTATTATTGCGTTCATTCAGTGTAGGAATGGTATAGGCTTGGGTTCTTTGTTCAAAGAGCTGTAGTTTTTGCTCAATCAAAACGGGGTCGGTAATCCCCTCGGCACGCGCTATCTCGAGCTCTGAATATTGAAGGGGAAGGCGTGAACGGCGAACGTGCATCAAACGAAGGGAGTCGTGTGCTACGGCTTGCTCGGCCAAATCGAAGTAGGCGTTGTAGCGCTTTCTTGCTGCAGCATTTAGCATGCCCTCTTTGTGTGATACAGGTGAGTCGTAAATCCACAAGCGTTGTTGACTGGCTAAAAGGGCTCCCTCTAAACTCTTCTCGTATGAATAGATGTGGCGGGCTGCATCGCCATAATAGTCGGCCATAAACTTTTGCATGACCGAATCGACATCACAATAGGGATCCCACATTAACTTACTAACTACGTAGGCTCTCATTTCGGAGAAGTCGCCTCCGCGTGTGCCTCCAATTTGAGAGAAGTGCATGGTGGCATGGTGCTCGTAAAATTGCTGAATATTAGCTTGAAGAATGGGGAAGTTGGGGAAGGGGGCAACCATGTTATCGAAGTTGATACCGTAATCCCAAATAAATAGGTTGTTAGAGACCTTTGACCACTTCTCGAGAGCACTCATAAAGAGTTGGCCAGAGGCATTGTCGGTTAGGGGTACTTCGCGATCGCAGTCGATATTACAAAGCATGATATTTACATTATCTAAGGGCTTAACATGCTTGGGGGGATGCATGGTAAAGAGATAGGCCAGGGTAGAGAGTTGCTTATCGGGGAAACGTGCTGCCAGCTTATTCAAAAAGTGAATGTAGTTTCCTGCGGGCGATCCTTCGTGGTGGTTCACCTCTTCGCACGCTTCGCAACGGCAATAGGTAAAGTTGCCATCATTTTGACTAATGGAGATCATAGATTGTGCCGGATTGGCTTTAAAAATAGAATCGACTTTTGCCACGATTACTTCCAACAAATCGGGGTTGGTTAAACACCACTGACTCGCTTTGCCTGGACGACGCTCGCCATTGATAAAGGAGTAATACTCAGGATGGCTCTTGCCATATACCTCACTAGGAAGTAGCGTGTTAAAGGTGTGTACCCACATATTGGCAGCAAACTCCTCTTTGGGTTGTTCCAAGCGGAACCACGATTTATAGACCGAGTCGGTAGCCATAGCATAGCATTGGGTTTGGCGGTAGCGAAAAGCGGGATTCTCTACTCGGGCAATCTCGGGCAAAGTAAGGGTATGTGTGGGCGAGAGGGTGTAGGTATGCTCAGAGAGGTAGTTTACACCAACGTATTGCTCTAAAAGGGTGACTGTTCCATAGAGTACTCCCCTATCGAGGCCGTTGATATGCACCACTCCCTCACGGGTCTGAATGCGGAAACCATCTTCGGTAACCCCCTCTAAGGAGCCAGAAGCAAGCGCTACATCTCCCCGCTTAAACGGTTTGGAATGGGGCACAATGGGAAGCTGGGCTTGGGTGGTTTCGAAAATAAAACGTTGCAACAGCTGGGCAGCTTCATTCGTTGATGCCTCTTGGTTACAAACCACAATACGACCAGTAGGTTTTCCAGATTTAACGAGGGATACGGGTTGTGAATAGCCACTAGCTACAAAGGCAGAGGCAAGGAACAGAAAGAGTAGAAGAGTTCTTTGAATCATATTTTTTTGTATTTGATAAAAGATTAAATCGGTTTGAGATGCGAAGATTGCGCTAAATATTGAAATAGGCAAATAAATAGAAAATAAAACAAACCCTCTACTTCGGTTCATACCGGAAGAAGAGGGTGTAGAAAATTGCTTGATAGAGCGATGTTCTTTTATTTAACGGGTGTAGTGAGGGCTTTATTGGCAATCAGTTTCATATTTTCAATCACTGCCTCGGAGGTAAGGGTAGCTCCAGATACTCCATCGACTTCGATCGATTGAATATCGGTGAGCTTCTTTCCGTTCCATCGCTCCATAAAGCCGCTGCGGTAAATATCTTCTACATACTCGGGGGTTTCGTAGGAGTTGATGATAGAAACATATTGAATCTTCTCACTTTTATCGGTTACAACCAGTACGGGAACATCTTCGTAGTAACCCAAGTTATCGATGCCGTATACTTCACTATTAAAGACATAACCCAGGAGGTTTCCCTTGTTATCGACCGCTTTGTTCCATACACTATTAATGGGTTGGATGGCGGTGGCTTTGGGGTAGATGAGTTTAACGGTATCGAGTGGGGAATCGAGTTTACGCTCGGGAACTCTTCGACTTCGCTTAGGAGCTTGTGCAGTTATAAATAGGGTAGCAAACAAAAGAGTCAGTGCAACAGTGGCAGTTCTTTTCATAAAAACAGGAATAAATAAGGGAATAGTAATTCATACGTGTTACCATTGAAACAACGTAAGGTGATAAATAGAATAACTGTAGAACAGAGAGTATGACCTAAATTCAAGGAAACACCGCTGCAAAAGCTTCACTAGTTGCGGAAGCTTTGCAGCGGGTTTTACTTCTCTATACTTATCGGATATCGAACTCTTTCAAGAGGTGCGAAGAGCGCGAATATTTCTCGAGAATAAATAAGATGTAGCGTGAATCGACTGTAATGGAGCGACAAAGATCGGGCATGTAGCGGTAATCCGAAGCAACGCCTTCTACGTAGCGGTCGAAATTGATACCTACAAATTCGCCTTTTCCATTGAGTACTGCACTGCCCGAGCTTCCGCTTGAGGTGTGGCAATCAGTCACAAAGTTAACGGGGAGTTCGCCATTTTGAGCATAGTCTCCATAGTTTTTGGCTTCATACAACTGGCGCAATTTGCGAGGCAGATAGTAGGCAGCCGAGTCGCCGTGTGCATCGGCTTTGGCAACAAGTCCGCTCAAATAGGTTTGGGCAGGATGCTCTTTGACCGATTTTACGCTTCCGAAGCTGTAACGCATGGTGCGGTTGGCATCGGGGTAAATAAGCTCTTTCTTCTTCCAAAGCATATAAGCTTCGAGGTATTTGGAGTAAATGTTCATTTGCTCCTCTTGCAAACGCTGGCGCTGACGGGCGATGTGATTTACATTCACACGGTAGTAACCAATAGCAAGTTGGTACACAGGGTCATTCTTTAACTTATCGGGGCCGGTCTCTAAGATGTTCTCTAAGAAGTGACGAATGCTATCGGGTTTGGTCAAGATGGATTGCTCAAAAGCATGGATTGAGTAAGCCTCCATATCGCCGTTAAACTCTTGGGCAGCACGCACCATCTCTACCGAATAGAACTTGGCAGGCATGTTGTTCATGTAGACCGTAATCATATCGCGGAAGAATTTGCGATCCAACTCATAATCCCAATTGTAGTAATATTGGTTGGTTAGGTTGTGCAATTTCTTGGCTTCGGCAGTTATCACTTTTTCGTTCAAGCGCTTGCGATCAAACATAGCCATAAGCTTTTCGAACTTACCCGCTACGGGTACAATTTCAGCTCCTTGAAGCCCTGCCTCTTGGAAATAAACATCGGCATAGTTGTATTTACCTAGCTCATCGTAGTTGGTACGCAGCTCCTTTAGTAGGGTACCATACTTAGCTGCACGTTTGGCATCGGCCTCTACCCATTGTTGGAATTGGGCCTCTTCGGCCTCTTTCTGAGCCACCAAATTCATCGCTTTAACTCCCTCTATTTCGCCTTTCCAGCGCAAGTAGCTATTCTCGATGGAGTGCATGCGGCTAGTATAGCGCAGACGAAGTTGTGGATTGTTTCCAATGGCCTCTTTCAGTAGCTCGAGTTTGCTCTCACGTATTTTTACGCGGGCAGCATTCTGCTCATTGACTATTTTATCGAGGGCAAACGAGGGAATGTACTCACGGGTAGTGGCGGGATAGCCCATTAGCATAGCAAAATCGCCCTCCTTTACTCCTTGCTTTGAGATGGGAAGCCATTTGGCTGGACGATAGGGTTGGTTCTCTTTGTTGTATTCGGCTGGTTTGTTATCTGAATCGGCATAGACCCGCAGGATGGCAAAATCGCCTGTATGGCGGGGCCACTGCCAGTTATCCTCTTGTCCGGCATAGCGACCGATTTGCATGGGGGGAGCTGCCACCATACGTACATCTTTGTAAACCATATAGGTGTTAAGAATGTATCCATTACCGGCCATACATGAAGAGACTTGGGTAATAGAACCGGGATAACGGGCATCCATCTTCTTACCCAAAGCTTTGGAGCGCTCATTAATTAAATCTTTACGCTCTTTCACATCAGTTACTTTGTCCAATCCTTTAGTAAGCTCTTTGGTTACCTCTTCTTGGTGTATCAAGAGGGTTACCTGCAAACCATCACAGCGTCCCTCTTCGGCTCTATTTTGTGCCCAATAGCCAAACTTCATAAAATCGTTTGCATCGGTCGAAAAGCGCTCTAGGTAGGTAAAAATAGCGTGGTGATTGGTAATAATCAATCCTTCTGACGAGACAAAGCTAGCCGAGGCATAGGCGTGTAGGTCTTGCCCTCGTGAGGTTAAGGCAGCCATAGCCTCTGTCAAGTCAGATTGATTGTCACTGTATATATCTTCGGCTTTGAGAGTAAGTCCCATCGCCTTCATCGCTTTGTAGTTTTGGTTCTTAACCAAGGATGGTAGCCACAACCCTTCGTGGGCTTGTAGCTGGGGAGCGACTGCGAGCAGTGCAAAAGCACTGCTTATAACTAGTTTTTTAAGTTTCATATGCGGTTGGTTAGGTTTTATCTAGTGATTGATACATTTGAGCAACAAGAGGTAGTGTCCTTGATTGGCTCCCCCTTGTGCAGAAAGATTCTTGATTTTACTACTTGCCTTTTGCAGAGCGTGCATAGCTGCCGAGGCTGATAACAGTTCGCTAGTAGGACGAGATTCACCTTTCTCATTCTTGGTGGCACTGCTTGCAATAGAGGCAAGTGACTGAATGTAGGTGAGCTGCAGGGCTATTTGGTAATTGGTTAGTTTGCTGGTTCCACTCCCGGCAAATACCTCGTTGGTTACATCGTCTAGGTAGTTACTTACCGTATAGCCACTTGTAGAGGCATTATCGGTACCATGGGCTATACGCGATAAAAGATTGGAGCTAACCAAGTTCACCACCAAATCGCTTTGGCGCTTAATGAGTGACTCGCTCTTATCGCCTAGCAAGGTTGCCAGTTCGGTAGGATTGGCCCACGTAGCGGTTTGACGTAGCTGTTTAAAGATAAACTGCACGGCAGCACGTTGAGTAGCTTTATCGACCGGCACGTATTTGGCACGGTGATGCCCCGAAACGCCTTGGTAAGTGTAAACGCCACCAATGTAAGAGGCTGCCAACGAAAGGTGGCGCATGTATTGTTTATGCACTCCCTCTACCAACTCACCAAGGGTACTGTAGTTGTCCCCCTCTTCAACATGCCAGTCAATTAAGTGCGACAAGATGTAACGAAGGTTGGAAATGGCCATCTCGCCCGAACGAATCAAATCATTGCTCAACGCATCGGATTGTGCCGAAGGGTCGGGAACAATGGCACCAACTGTCATGGGAGCAAAGAGGTACATGGGATCATTGCCCTTATCGGTAAAGAGTTTACTCAAATAAGGTACCTCTTCGGCCGAGGTGGTGGCTCCGTATACAGGAGTGTAGCCAAAGGCTATCGATAGATAGTCGAAGGGGCCGAGTTCGGGAGGGGTCATACGTACACCGCGCTCTGCATCGCCAGGTTGCGCCACGTGATTGTTACGGGCATAGTCCATAATGGTCGATGTGGTGCCATACTTCTGGGTAAAGCTGGGTGAGCGCAACGAATCCACCGGGTAGGCATACGATCCGCGCATGTTGTGTTGCAAGCCTAAGCAGTGTCCCATTTCGTGGGCTACGGCATAGCGAATGAGTTCACCCATCACCTCTTCGTCCAACACTTTCTTGCGTGCTGCAGGATCAGCAGCAGCGGTTTGGAGAAATCGCCAGCGTTGCAGCAGATTGGTTACACTGTGGTACCACAGAATATCGGCTTGAATAATTTCGCCCGAGCGGGGGTCGGTCCAACAAGGGCCCGAGGCATTCTCTTGCTCGGTAGCAATGTAGTGCAAACAGTTCTTGGTAATATCATTCGACGAGAAATCGGGACTATTGGGAAAATCGTAGGCACGAATCACATTTTTAAAACCAATTTGCTCGAACGCTTTGTTCCACATTTCAATGCCTTGGCGGGCATATTGGCGATAGATCTCGGGCATAACCGTATCAACATAGAAGATGATAGGTGTAGCCGG
The DNA here is from genome assembly GCA_051651025.1 of Phocaeicola sp. GTDB lineage: Bacteria > Bacteroidota > Bacteroidia > Bacteroidales > Bacteroidaceae > Phocaeicola. The sequence goes on along the minus strand of JBOFRN010000131.1, from coordinate 33,078 downwards.
TTCAACGAGTGCTCCGCTTTGGTGAAGAACTACCTCTTCGGGCTTGGGTTCGATACGAAAACGAGAGATGAACTTGCGAGACTGAACGGGGCCATCGATGGAATAAATTCGCTTGGCATCGTTCATAAAACCGGCACGATCGTCGCTGTAGCGTTCGCGCATGGGCTCTTTACTTAACAGCAGCAAGGAGTAATTCATACTGACAGAAAAAGGCTCTCTAGCACCGGTATAGTAGTAATCGGTTACAATCTCTACATTTTGGGCAAAGGCTTTGGCCGATTTAATTCCACCCACTTTGCTCTCTAATTTGCCTTGCTTGGTCAAATCGGGAGGCCACACTTCGGCTACCTCCTCGGTAAAGTACTTGGTTACATCGACTAGATAGTTTCCAGTTTTGCTGGTAGCGGCAATATCGAATATGCGGGTAATAGGAACCATATTATTCAATGCAACCGAGGGTGCAATGCCATCGGTAGAATCTACAGTATTGCGGCTGGTAGGAATAATCAGGAGCAGGTTGCGTCCCTCCTTCTTAAAATGAAGAAGCTTGGGATTGTTGCGCATCTGTCCTGCCGAAATCTTGCGGTTGTTGCTGATTCCTGCAACGCGACATCCTAACAAGAGGTCGCGCCCTAGAATAGAGTCGGGGATCTCCAGATAGATGCTTCTCCCCTTCTTTACCACATTGACAAACCCTTTGGAAACATTGGCTCCGTTGGTAAGTTTCTCGTATTCGCTCAAGCGGGGCTTAGCTACGCTGTCTGTTTGTACAGTCGCAGGTTTGTGGCCTCCCCTTTTCTTTCTAGACTCCTGGGCGGTAAGTGAACACCCCCCCCCTACGAGAAGAAGGAAGAGTGCTATTTTAAATGGTTTCATGCATGTAGGTTTAGAGAGTAATAATACCAAAAGCGATACCATTGGTTAACCAATTTCCAAAACGCTCGCTGTTTGTCAAACGGTTGTGGCTAAAGATACGCAGGTATCCCGATAGGCCTACTTTTTTGGAGTAGATGGGGAAAGCGTATTTCACATCGGCTTTGCATACCCATTGGTTGACTGTGTAATAGTCAGCATCGGGTATCCAGATATTGACAGCCAAATCGTTCTCACTATTATTTAGTAACAAGTCGCTCTTTAGGGAGGCTTGATAGCCTGCTTGAGCTTCGAGAGTCAACGTGTGGCGATTCTTTTTAAGTAAACGAACACCTCCGGTAGCAACGGCTTGGAGTTGGGCTACCTTTAGGTAAGAGAGGGGTATGTTGTACTGGTTGGTAAAAGTGCCGTATGTTCCATTTATACCTGCATACCAGCGGTATCCGCCTCTGGCTTGATCTAACTCCATCACTTTGTAGCCAGCCTCTATATCGGTACTCTCTACTTCGTACTGATTGGTATAGACAAAGTTGGTTACCCACTCTTTCGATACAATACCTGTGACAGGATCGCGCGTCTCGTTGAGCGATTGAATAAATTCGTTGGCTTGTCCGCGGTATAACGTGGCTTTGGCATACGCCTGGTGGAAAAGGTTTCCACGCTCTACAAAGAGTTGGGTCGCTACCTTGAATTGATCAGATAGGTATTCACCGGGGCTACGCTTGGTATCACCCAACACCTGCTGGTTCTCCAATTGTAGGCCTACCGTCGTAATCCACGTAAGTTGATTCTGGCTATAGGCATACTGCAACTCACCTCCCCAGAAGTTGCTTACAAACTGGCGACGGAAACCGTTAAAGCCACGTAAAATTCCATTCCCATTCTCCGCACCTGGCGATAGACGGGGCTCTTCGCCATTCTCCATACCTACCATGGGGTAGTACATAAAGTTTGGATCTTCTTGTACCGTCCTTACATTGGGCATTTTATCTTTGCGGTAACGGTAAGAGGCGGTAGCACCTACGGTATGGTTCTCATTCACTTGATAGGTGATAGAGGGCAAGATACTATAATCAGCCAAATAGGTACGTGTACGTGGGTCACGCAAGCGCGATACATCACCCACCAAGTAGTTGGCTCCCACTCCCAGCTTTAACTTGTCGGTGGTATGGTGTGCCAGTTTGGCTTTGAAATCGAACATTTGCGAGTCGTAATCACCTTGAATGGCACTACCAAATAGATAGGGAGAGTTGTTATAGGTGGTAATGGCATCGGACCAAGCACGATTTTTCTCGGTATCCATATCGAATTGGAAAGAGCCCCATACGATAAATTTGTCGGAAATTTTATCGTAACGGTCGGTTTTAAAACGGAGACCGTTGCGGGCATCTCCCTCTTGGGCACGGTGCAGGTCGCCACCCGAAAGGTAGCCTCCTAGCTCGGTTTGACCATTTTGCATATATCGCTCCAAAGCAAGCCCTGCTGCATTCTCGGTGTTTCCCCAAGTTAGACGGGCATTTTGTACCTCACGCTCTTCGAGGGTTAAGGGTATCTCTTGCTTAGGGGTGGTTTGGGCTACTGCACTCAAAGTAAAAGCAGAGAGAAGCAAAGCCACACAGCTATTTCGTTGCATTATCTTATTCATATTAATAATCATACTTCTTGGGTTTAACTTGGGCAGAAACAAGGCAGTCATTGCTTGAGTTGTTCGTATCATGGAGGTGCACTTCATCCTCTACGAGTTCTATGCGGCGAGCAATCACCTCGCCATTGTAACCCGATGTATTGGATATGGTAGCGTAACCTTGATCTATTTTCTTAGACATACGCTTTTTGTTATCCACATCCTCGGGAGTTACATTACTCTTTAATACCTCCATGCCATCAAGCACGGTTGTAATGGGTATACGCTTGTAGTAGTTGTTCGAAGTCGGTTTTCCTGGTATTTGCCAAGAGGGCCATGCATGTACCGATTCAGTGGTTTGGAAAAGAACCACACCATTCTCGCCAGCTCGTACAATATTCATATTAACAATGGTAGGAAAGGTTGAGAAAATCTGCTCTACAGCGGGTACAGAAGGGTTGTTTTGCGTATTACCCGAGAATACTTTGGCTTCAAAATCGGCCACAGATAAATCGACCGATAGAGAGGCGTTCTGTGTATGATCTATGGCACTGTTTACTACCAATATGGAGGTACCGGGTGCAACAACTTTGGTCGATCCATCACTAATAAAACGAAATACTTGGCGAGCAAAGAAGTAGTCCAACGAGTCCTTGGCAGGGAAGGCGGCAGTTGATTCGGCTTCAGACAAGGCATAATAATAGGTACTATCTAGCAACACCTCTTCATCGGAGTTGTTGAAAAACTCAATGTAAACATCGGCCGTATAGTTCTTATTGGCATCGTCTTTTACACCTGCACTGTATATTTTACTGACAATAAACGAGGTCTTAACCACCTCATCCAGCTCTAGCAAAATGTTGGTTGCCTCTTCGGCTCCTAGAATACTGTAGTTTAAAAGTTGTCCCGAAAGTAACAGGGAGGGTGAAATGTTCTTGGCTGCCGAAATGGTGTAATAATCGGGAAGGATATCGGCAAAGTAGGCTTCGCCAGCTGCATTGGTTACCGCACTGTAGGTGGTTCGTGCACCCCGCATGGTCATGGTTAATCCTTCGAGTTCTGATGCATCGTAATCATCGGGCAAAGTTACTTGCACTTTTACCGAGTTGAGTAACTCTACAGTAGCTCCTTTCTCTCGGCACGATGCCAAGAGAAGGAGGGAGAAAAAGACTCCCCACAGGCTTATTTTTACAGTTTGTATCTTCATAATGGTCTCTATAATCAATGCTGCAAGTGCACAGTGGCTTCGGATGCAGCGTGTTGAATGAATTCGTTGTTACTATTTCTGAGTATTGTAAAACAAAAGCTCTTACAGTTTTAAGCTAAGCTCCATACCAAAACTAAAGCTACCAGTGTTACGTTCGGTAAGCGTAGTTGAACTTCCCGTAATAGGGGCTTTCCAGGGTTCGTAAAAGAACATATTGTTGGCATAAAAGGAGAAGCTCGCTATTTTGGATATATCTTTGGTTAGACGTGCATTGATTTGGAACGTAATAGGCTGTCTAGTTGCCGGATTATCGTTGGGATCAAGAATCTCATCTTTCAAGTAATACACATTATTTCCATCGCGGAAAAGTACGTAGTTGGGATCGTTCAACATGGCCTCGGTCACTTCGTAACGGAGTATATTTAAATTCTGATCGGCCTTAATAATAGCCACAGGTACTTGGCGCTGGTTGGTGGTAACATTGTAAGTATACCAAATAGCTTGTATAGAGCCCGAAGCAACCATACGTAAACGAGGAATGTTGTAAACAGCACGTAGCATGGTACTGAAACGACGATCAATGGTTTCTGTGGCTCCCGAAGCATACTCTACACGGTAGGGAACTGCATTTACATCGGGGTAGTTATTCGACGCTTGGAACTTGTTAGGACGCGAATAGTTGGGTGCCGATGAGGAACGACGACTCTCCATATAGGCTCCTGTCAAGAAGAAAGAGGTACGCAGTGCGGGTATCGTTCCCAACGATGCCTCTAACTCAACCCCTTGGCTGAAGCTTCTTTCTGTATTACCGATACGCCCTGTACTTGTGTAGACGGTGTCTGTATTAAGTATGGTCACATCGCCTAAAGTGGGTTTACCTCCAATAAAAATATTATTGGTAGACTCGTTCTTGTATTCGTAGCGGTTGGCTAAGAAGGCAAGGGGCTCGGAGTAGTTTCCAAATCCGTTACTGGTGCGATCATTGTAGTAAAGAATCGAAATTCTTCGATCTTTGGGCAAGCGGAAATCAAATCCCACCTCGAACTTCTGGTTGTTTACATTCTTCAAATCTTTGGTGCGTTCCACATCAATTACATGGGTATAGTAATATACCACGCGTTGAGTAGCGTCGCCTGCGGTTTGTTGGTAAGAGAAGTCACCCGCAATACGGTCTATATAGCGCTTATCGGGATACAAGTGTCCCAAACCAGGCGTTTTAGAAGAGACACCATAACCAGCTCTAAAGGTCATCCATTTGGTGAGCTCTGCCGAAAAATTCAAACGGGGTGAAAGCGACCATACTTTCTCTTCCGTACCGGGTTGAAGCATTTGATAACGCACCCCAGCTGTTAAGGACAATCTTCTTTTGCCGATGCGGTAACTCATGTTATCTTCTAAATAGCCCGATACTTGATTCAAGGAGGGAATGTCGTAGAATGGACGGGGACGGCCGCTGCTGTTGGGAGTCAACGGTAAATCGTCATCCTCATTGTAGCGCCCTAGCCCCTTATTACTTTCCATGCGATACTCGGCCCCCATCTTGAAATTGTTGCGCCAGTTACCGACATTGGCAAAGAAGGTGTTGCTTAATTTGACATAGAAGGATTTGGGCTGACTAATGGTACCGCCTGAAGCAGTATAAGAGCGGGTAACTACAGGTACCTCGTAGTAACCACTTTCTTGAGCATTCAAGATGGGCAAGTTACCATTGGCGGTAACAATCGCTGTCTTTTCGGACTTACGTTCGGTAGCCGAAAAACCAACCACATACGAAAGTGTACGGGCTAAAGGTTTATTCAGCGACCATTTACCATCGTGCGAGAAGGTAACCATCAAATCTTTATCGCGGCTATACGTACCATTTTGAATTTGGTCAATATCCTGCTTTTGTGCATCCAGAACAGAGTTAATACGCAGTTTAAAGGTGGTATAGAAATCTTTGCTGAGACGGTTCGAGTAGTTCACCGAACCCGATATACGATCGAATGATTGGGTTTTAGAGCGTGGATCGCCCCATGCTTGCGCATAGTTAAAGCTGGTATTCAGATTCCCACCTTTTCCTTTAAACTTGAATCCTTTCGATACCGACCCACTTAAAGTGGTGGGATTAATACGAGAACGAACCTCGAACGGTGTATAACCGGTTTTCGAGTTTACAATAACAGCACCCGAAGTTAAATCGCCATACTCGGCCGATGGAATACCCCGAATAACCTCTACCGATTCAATATCGTCGGTTCCAATGGTACGCAAATCGACCCCTTGTGAGATTGTGCTAACACTGCTGCCACCCGAACCTACTTGCGTATTGTTGGAAACAGGCATACCATCGATAATAATGGAGGCACCAAAAGAGTTGTTGGCATCGGTTCCAAGCGCACGTATCTGAATGGTTTGAGCCGAAGTCATGTCATTGTTTTGTGCAAGTTGCCCAGGTAAAAGCTCCATAATATCTTTCAAGCTATTGGCTTGCAAGTGGTCCATGGCTTGGCGACCTATGGTAGAACCGGTCGATGCACCAGCAGCACTGGCCTTGGCAGTTACTACTACTTCGTTCAAAGCCAACGAAGTTTCGACCATCGGTACACGAACCATTAAATCTTTATTTACTACAATTCGATTTGAGAAATTCTCATAGCCTAGTGATTGAGCCTCTACCACTATATCTCCTGTGGGTACCCCTTTTAAAGTAGCCACACCATTCACATCCGTTACGGCAAAAATTCCTAAACTCTTTACTTGGCACACCGTACCAATCATGGGTTCTTTCGTTGCTTTATCGGTTACTGTTAACTGAATGGTAAATGTGCCCTTGGCTTGCGACCAACTGACCTCTGTACCAATCAATGTAAAAAGAACCATAAATAGCATTGTCAATTTTCTTAACATGTTACACTAGTTTATAATATATAAGATCGATTTTTCGGGGTGCAAAGATACGCTTTTATTTAGAGCAGGTCTTAATTAGCCTTATTTATTTCATTTAAGGGTTTCAAAATAACCTTTTTAAGGTATGAATAAGGCATAAAAAACCATCTTAGTAACTACTATTTGCTATGGAGAAAACAATCCAAGTCATTCATTTCCCTAGTTATCGTTCATATTTTAAAAAGTTTACAAGCCGAAGACGAAGATTTACATTTTATGACAGAAGCATTGCACGATAGAAAAAGAAAGAGACCGTAGCAAAACCCATAAAGAAGGCTATTTCTCTATCTAAACAAGCATCCGCTCTTTTCGGTATAAAAAATACCAAAAAGAGCGGATGCTTGTTTATACCAAACAGTATAAAATGAATTAGTGGCGATCGGCTTTCAGGCGATTGGCCATAGCAACTGCCAAAGCACGGCATTGCGCCTCTTCGCACTCACGTACGCTATGCTTCATATTAACAGGGTTTCCTACGATTTCAAACTTCAATCGTTCGGTATACTCTTCAATGCGCTTAACTGCTGCACTTGCCCAAGTAAACGAACCAAAATAACCCATGTAACGTCCTTTAATTTCACGCGAAGCTATTTTACTTAGCATCGCCTCCATCTCGGGATACATTTGGGCATTGTAAGTAGGGCATCCCACAATAAGTCCTTTGTACTTAAAGATATTGGCCAATATCTCGGAGTGGTGCTCATGCGACACATTGCACAATGCAATGTTGCGAATGCCTTGTTCACTTAACTCCTCGGCAATGATTTCGGCCATTTCAGCTGTATTTCCATACATACTTCCGTAAGCAACCACTACCCCCTCTTCGGCTTCGTAGCGACTCATTTTATCGTAGAGTGCCACCACTCGTGGAATCTCCTCCGTCCAAACAGGTCCGTGCGTAGCACAAATCATCTGAATATCGAGGCCACCCAATTTCTGCAATGCTTTTTGAACCGGACTGGCATACTTACCAACAATATTGGAGTAGTAGCGTATCATCTCGTTCCAGTATAGATCCGTATTCATCTTGGCATCAATCACCGCACCATTCAAGGCACCAAAACAACCAAAGGCATCACCCGAGAAGAGAATTTTTTCGGTTTCATCGTAAGAGACCATCGTTTCGGGCCAGTGTACCATCGGGATTAATGAAAAGCGAAGTTTGTGATGTCCTAGTGCCAAGAAGTCACCCTCCCCAACTACATAACGCTCTCCCAGTACACCATAGAAGCCTTCAAGCATTTCGAAGGTTTTCTTGTTACCTACCACCACCATATCGGGGTAGTATTTTTTAAGCAAGCTGATAGAGCCTGAGTGATCGGGCTCCATATGATTTACAATTAGATAATTGATGGGTCTATCACCAATGGTTCGACGAATCTTCTTCAAAAACAGTTCGAAAAAAGAGACATCTACGGTATCTACCAAAGCTACCATCTCATCGTCTATCAGGTATGAGTTGTAAGAAACTCCATAAGGAAGTGGCCAAAGGTTTTCGAACAATGCTTTTTCGCGGTCGTTCACACCTACATAGTGTACTTTTCCTTTTAATTCCATATTTCTATATTGTATTACGGTTTTTGTGTATATCGTTTACCTTGCCAAGCATCACGTTCTTGCATGCGTTTCTTCACCTTATCGGTGAATTCGTAATTCTTCAATCCCCAGTCGGGTGCAATCAATAGATTTTTGGGGGATTGCGAGATAAAACGCTCCAACACGAGGTCGGGACGCAACTCTTCGACATAATCAATCACTAAATCAATGTACTCATCGGCTGTAAAGAGTGAAAAGGTAGCAGGATCCTGAGCAAACTGATGGGCCATACGGGTACCTTTAATCAATTGTAGCTGATGCAATTTTAAGGTAGTAAGTGGCAGTTCGGAGAGTACTCTGGCCTGCTTCATTAACTCTTCATGACTCTCTCCAGGTAGTCCCAAAATAACATGTCCTCCGACTTTAATTCCACGAGCAGCAGTTCGTAAAATAGCCTCTTGGCTTACCTCGAAGGTATGCCCTCTATTTATTTGACAAAGGGTTTCGTTGTTGGTACTTTCAATACCATATTCAACCAACAAGAAAGTACGCTTGTTTAGCTCCTCTAAGTAGTCCAACAACTCATCGGGCATACAGTCGGGGCGCGTACCAATAACCAATCCTACCACATCGGGCAGTTGCAACGCCTCTTCGTACTTTTTCTTTAAAGACTGTAGCTCTCCATAGGTATTTGTATAAGCCTGAAAGTAGGCCAAATACTTCATATTGGGGTATTTTCGGGCAAAGAATGACTTCCCCTCTTCCAACTGTTGGGTTACCGTTTTTTCCGTATGGCAGTAGGCAGGATTAAAGGTTTGATTGTTGCAATAGGTGCACCCTCCTACGCCAACCGATCCATCGCGATTGGGGCATGTAAAACCGGCATTGATTGATATCTTTTGTACCTTAAAGGGGAAATATTCCAATAAAAAAGTCGATAAATCTCGATAGCGAAGCGTACTATTCATACTGTTAATTTAGTGGTACAAAAGTACATGATAATTTTTAGATTCCTACAGTAGGGAAATAAAAATATGGAAATAGAAGTTGCTAACTTTTGTCAAATAAGCCACTACGCTTCACTCATTATTGGTAGAAACAGCCTACCAATGGTCGGTACGAAAAGGAAAAACAGGCAAGCCAAAGAGATTGGTTACACTCCCTAACTGGAAATTGCGGAAGCAATAACGAACAGCTACAGGCTTTGTTACTTCGGGGGCAGAAATGAGCAATACATTTCGCTGCCACTCTATTTTAACTTGAGCCGGATGAAAGCAGCGATCTTGGCCTGCAATCTCGAAACCTATGGCCTCTCCATGGGTATCAAAGCCACCTTGGGCATTCTCAAAGAAGAGCACAGCTGTAGAGCCCTCTACCTCCATACGCTCGTAAATAGGGCCGCAACTACTCAGGGTAGAATATCCATAGGTATCGGATAGTGCCAGATAGGCCAAACGCTCTCCGATCGTTTTCTTTTCGCGGGGGTGAATCTCATACTTTTCATACGGTGCTACCAAATCGTTGGTCGAAACCAATCCACTGTGCGGGATAAGCTGGCAAGCTTTGAGCTGTTGCTCGCGCAAATAGGCTGCTTGCTCTCCTTCGCCATATTCATAGGGGGCAATCTCTACTTGATAAAAAGGCATTTGGTCGTTTTTCCACAAACTGCGCCAATGCGATACCATTGTAGCTAAACGCTCGGCATAATCGGGATGCCCCACGTTGGATTCGCCTTGGTACCACAAAAAACCTTTGGCAGTGTAGTGTGAGCTAGGATGAAGCATACCGTTGTACATACGCATGGGAAGAAGGTAGTCATACGCCTCTTGTTTAGCCAAATCAATGTTGGAGTAACCTTCGAGTATCTCTTTGGGCAACCACCCCTCTACACGCGATCCTCCCCAGCTGCAGTTGATAATACCCACCGGAATTTGCAACACCTCAGAGAGTTGTTGTGCAAAATAATAAGCCGTCGCACCAAACTCAGGAGCATAGGATGGCGTAGAGGGATGCCACTCCCCTCCTACTGCAAAAGATTGAGGCGTTAGAGCACCCACCCGTTGAATGGTTGCATAGCGCACCAATGGGCGAGCACCGGCTGTAGCAATGGTACGATTTGCTCCTGCAATCGGTGCATTTTGAAAACCACGTAAAGGCATCTCCATATTAGACTGTCCTGAACAAAACCACACCTCACCAATCAAAATCTCATTCAAACGAATGGTATCATTTTCACTCCAAAAGGTCAATTCCTGTGCAATGGCAGTTGCTGGAGGTGTCTCTAGAGTAATCTCCCATCTCCCATTCTCGTTTGCCTCACCTTGCAGGGGTGTGTTGTGCCAACTACTTTGAAGGTAGACAGTGCTATTGGGTGCAGCATCTCCCCACAAACAGACCGATGTTGCCTGTTGGAGCACCATATAGTTACTGAGTAAACCTGGCAGCTTTAAGGTACTATGGGGCTGCCTTCTCTCCTGAGCCCGTATAGAAAAAACAGCGAGTAGTAAAAGTACCAAAGGAAGAAGTTTTCTTTTCATGCATAACGATATTAAGATTCAACGATTCGGGTAGCAAATGTAAGCAAATGATTCGGCAGATACTACCTATTTTTTATCAGAAATTGGTACTTTTTGACTGAGTAGACTCTTTTTTATCCCTACTAGAGAGATGGGAGTGCATTCTGCGTAAGATTTAAAGAGAAATGGTTGCATTTTTATATGGAAGCACCAAATTCTAAAAATTATCATGTACATTTGTACTACTTATCATTTAAAACCAATCATTTATTTATGAAGAAGACAGCTCTCTTTCTTTTTTTCTTAGCAAGCATACTGAGTGTAAGCGCTCAAAAAGTTAGCTTGAAAGAGGTAGCCCAGGCTGCTTACCGCGCAGAGGGGATACGTGGTGTAAAACCAATGCAAGATGGTGACCACTACACACAAATGAGTTCGGATGGAAAACGAATTGTAAAGTACTCCTTTAAAACAGGTAAAGAGGTGGGAACCGTATTCGATGTTACCACGGCTCGAAACATTAAACTCGATCGGTTTGATAACTACTCCTTCTCACCCAATGAGTCGCTAATCCTTATTCAAACAGAGACCAAACAGATTTATCGCCACTCATTCACAGCAGTACACTATATTTATAATGTACGCAACAATACACTCGAAGTGCTTTCTGAGAATGGTCCTCAACAGGTACCTCTCTTTTCGCCCGACAACTACCAAATAGCCTTTGTACGCGACAACAACATCTATCTGGTAAAGCTGCTCTTTGGTAACAGTGAGTCGCAAGTAACTACCGATGGTAAATTCAATGAGGTATTAAACGGTATCCCAGATTGGGTATACGAAGAGGAGTTCGCCTTTAATCGCGCCTTCGATTTTAGTGCAGACAGTGAAATGATTGCTTACATCCGTTTTGATGAGAGCAAACTTCCCTCTTTTGCCTTCCCACTCTACAAGGGCAGAAATCCTTCCTTGGATGAATATGCTACCTACCCGGGCGAATACAGATACAAATACCCCATGGCAGGGGTTGACAACTCAGAAGTATCGGTTCACACCTTCGATATCAAGAGCAAAGTGACTCGCAAAATGGATCTACCTCTCGACAAGGATGGATACATTCCTCGCATTCAATTCACGAAAGACTCGGAGGCACTGGCTATTGCTACATTGAATCGCCACCAAAATCGCTACGACTTATACTTAGCCAATCCACGTAGTACGCTTTGCAAACTAATTGTACGCGATGAAGCTCCTCAATACATTAAGGAGGAGGCGTATGGAAACATCACTTTCTATGATAACCATTTTGTTACAATGAGTGAAAAGGATGGGTACAACCATCTTTATCTCTACACCAAAGGGGGCAATCTTGTTAAACAAATTACCCAAGGTGCTTTCGAGGTTAAAAACTTCTTAGGATGGGATCAGGTTGCCAATGTATTCTACTATGAAAGTAACGAAGGAAGTCCATTGCGCAGTGCCATCTACAAAATAGATGGAAAAGGAAAGAAGACCAAGCTATCGGCAGGGGTAGGAACCAACCGCGCTATCTTTAGCACCCAGATGAAGCACTACATGAATACCTTCTCAAACATTCAAACCCCTCCTGTAATTACACTAAATGACAATAATGGCAAGGTTTTAACCACCTTGGTCGACAATCAGAAACTGAAAGAAAAGTTAGCTACCAAGCAACTGGCTACAAAAGAGTTCTTCACCTTCACTACCCCCGAAGGAGTAGAGCTAAATGGATGGATGATGAAGCCAACCAACTTTACTGCAGGTCAAAAATATCCGGTGGTTATGCATCAATACAGCGGTCCAGGTTCACAACAAGTTCTAGACCAATGGGGCATTGGCTCACGCAGAGATGGTGGTATCTTTGAATCGCACTTAGCCGATCTAGGTTTCATTACCGTTTGTGTAGATGGACGTGGAACAGGCGGTCGAGGTGCTGAATTCGAAAAATGCACCTATCTACAGCTGGGTTTAAAAGAGGCCAAAGACCAAGTACACACCGCTAACTATTTGGCAACACTCCCCTACATTGATGGCAACCGCATAGGAATCTGGGGCTGGAGCTACGGGGGATACAACACCATTATGTCGATGAGTGAAGGAGTTCCCACCTTTAAAGCAGGAGTTGCCGTAGCAGCACCTACGGATTGGCGCTTCTACGACACCGTATACACCGAACGCTTTATGCGCACACCTAAAGAAAACATGGAAGGGTACGAAGCAACCTCGGCAATGAATCGTGCCAATAAACTAAGTGGACACCTACTATTGATTCACGGTACGGCCGATGACAATGTACACCTACGCAATATGATGGAGTATAGCGAAGCGCTGGTAGAAGCCGACAAGCAGTTTGATATGCATGTATACACCAACCGTAACCACGGCATTTATGGAGGTAATACCACCTATCACCTACTAAATAGAGTGGTAAACCATTTCCAAACCCATTTGAAATAGAAAGAGGAGCTTTGGCTAACTACTCACACGGATAGTTAGCCAAAGATTCTCTGGATTCTACAGAGTGCTCCTCCCCTACCTAGAGCACTCAAGAAATAAAAGAATCAATCAAAGCTAACGCACATAAGTTTATCAAGATCAAAGAGTTTTTAAACTTAACAACCTTAAAACAACTAGAATGACTACACGACTTAAAAAGCCCGATTGGCTTAAAGTTCCTATCGCTTCGAATGCACGCTATACGGCAACCAAGCAGATTGTCGATTCACAAAACTTACATACCATTTGCAGCAGTGGACGCTGCCCCAACCTAAGCGAATGCTGGGGAAAAGGAACCGCTACCTTTATGATAGCTGGAGAGATTTGTACCCGCTCCTGCAAATTCTGCAACACGCTCACTGGACGCCCGCTACCACTCGATACGGAAGAACCCATGCGTATCGCACACTCCATCCAACAAATGAGGCTCACTCACGCCGTGATTACCTCGGTAGACCGAGATGACCTACCCGATTTAGGAGCATCACACTGGGCATTGACCATCCAAGTGTTGAAGCGACTCAATCCGAATACCACTTGCGAGGTACTCATCCCCGACTTTCAAGGCAGAGAGGAGTTGGTAGAGTTGGTTATCGCTCAATCCCCCGACATCATTTCGCATAATATGGAAACAGTACGCCGCATAACACCATTGGTGCGTAGCGCTGCAAAGTACGAAATGAGCTTAAAGGTTATTCACCAAATAGCAAAGAGTGGCATTACAGCCAAATCGGGCATTATGGTTGGCTTAGGCGAAAGCAGAGAAGAGGTAGAGAGTACAATGGACGACCTCGTAAAAGTAGGGTGCCAAATTCTTACCATTGGGCAATACCTACAGCCCACCCACAACCACTATCCAGTGGCCGAATACGTTACACCTGCACAATTTGAAGAGTACCGAATCACTGCACTCAAGAAAGGGTTTAACAAAGTCGAAAGTGCCCCTTTAGTACGCTCTTCCTACCATGCAGAAAAGCATATTTAACAGAAACAAGTTGAAACATCTGTATAAACATTTTGTTATAGTAGAAGTGAGATTCACTGCGCAATACGTTTGAATATGCTAAGAATAGTCAGATATAAAGGACTAGTAATGACACTAGGCCTTCTTCCCATACTGGTTTGCACCATTGGGTGCACATGGTTAACAGACTCCTATGTGTTATACATTTGTAGCCTACTAACATTTGTCTATTTCATGTACGAATACTACAGGAGAGAGGAGATTTACAGTCGCTTAATTTTGTTTAACAGCACGGTTGTTTTACTTATTTGCAGCCTTATTAAGCTAACTCAAGCCGACTGGCTCTTGCCCGAGAAATCGACTCCCATCACCATAGAGGTTCTTCTATTCTGTTTTTCAGTTCTTTTTTTAGTTGCCCCACGCATTTACAAGCATATTAGCAAGACTTTATACCCCAAGAATTCGGTACTAAACCGATGGGGGTGTCAAAGCATTGTGATTGCCTGCTTATTGCATCTACTAACGAGTTTGGTTATTGGTGTTTTTGGGGATATAAACTCTGAAAAGATGGTTTATACTTTAACTACCTTAGCCCCAACTTTTGTAATTATAGCAAGTATTATCTTCAACTATTTCACAGTGATTGTGCTAGGAGAAAACGTAAAGAAGCAGGTTCTTTTACGCATAGCCCCCATCTACAATGGCAAGATCTATCTTACACCCATTCACATCCCACTTCTTGAGGAAAGCTTCCTTGACCTCCCTATCAGCGAAACTCTATCGGTACGCATGAAAGAGATTAACCAATGCGCCGAGAATGTTTGTTTAAAATACCAAGAGGCCTTTTCAACCAAAAATTCTCCCCGGTTTAGCTTGAAATACATTAGTAAAAATGATGGAAAAGAGAGCACCGTACTACTTTACATTATTCCACTTAAAAGTGAAACGGAGATTTGCTTTGAAGAGGGGGTCTTCGTGGACCCCAAGGAGATTCTAGAAGATACTAAAAAATTTAGCCCTGCCCTTGTAGAGGAGGCAGAGCATTTGCAAACAACCACTGAAATGTGGAAGTTATTTGGTTAATGAAGCGCAAATAGCCATACTGAGATTTACGCTAAACCCTTTATTTGTAGATTAGAAAAATAGAAGGAATCTTGGATAGATCGGGTAACTTCCCTTGCCACTCCTTAACGGTTTTAGTCTCTATATACTCTCCCTCACAAGTAATATTCGAGGCAATACAGAGTCTAGTTTGCGGACGACAATTCTTCACAATATCTTCTACCATCTTGTTGTTTCTATAAGGCGTCTCTATAAAGAGTTGGGTTTGATCTTCGCTATACATGCGTTGTTCCAACTGTTTAATGCGCTTTACGCGCTCACCCGAATCGACAGGAAGATAGCCATGGAATGCAAAGCTTTGCCCATTAAATCCCGAAGCCATCACAGACATTATAATAGAGGAAGGACCTACCAAAGGAACCACTTTAAGATGCAATCGTTGTGCTATAGCTACCACATCGGCACCCGGATCGGCTACTGCAGGACACCCCGCTTCAGAAAGTACGCCCATAGGAGAACCTGCCTGCAAAGGCTTCAAATAGCTAGATAGCTCCTCAGGAGAAGTGTGCTTATTAAGAGGAAAAAAAGTGAGTTCATCTATATTGATCGAACGTTCTACACGTTTTAAAAATCGACGTGCAGAACGAATATCTTCTACAATAAAGTGCTTAATTCCCAGAATAATCTCTTTATTATAAGTAGGTAGAACTTGTTCAATTGGAGTATCGCCCAAAGTTACGGGCAGTAAATACAAAGCAGCTTCCATCTTTTCAGCTAAGTTAAGGGTTAAAGTTTAAGTCGGTCAAGATCGATTTGTAGTCCGTCATCTCTAGAAGTTCAGCATACGATATATCTTTGTACTTCTTCATGTACGCATCGACAATTAACATGCCCATCCATACACCAACCGTCATCGGTGCATCGTTTTGTAATATGGGATAAAGTGGTTCTCGGTGTGTATATCCATGAATGATTCGGATATCTGTTGCCTCAAGATGTCTCTCTTTCACCATCTTCTCCCACAAGCTTCGCTTGTTCTTTTTACACCACTCTTGCTCTTTATCGCTATAGTCCAAAACCTCTTCAATGGTATGGTATCCTAACAATTTGGCCACTACCCAATTTATTTTACCATATTGAATCATTACATCCAACAAAGTAACTCTTGAATTCCACGAAGCCGGGTATTCACTCATCAGATAGAAAGTCAAGCAATCGGGTGCAATTCGCTCAGGCTTCATGCTTCGTCTTTGATGCTCGTAGTAAAAGCGCTTATATAAGGGATAATCCACACCCATATATTTGTCAACACTAAATCCGACCATGGTATCGGCTACTACAACCGATTGGTTTAATGCTGAGAATTGGGCATAAAAACGAGGAATTTGCAAACGAGGCAATTCCTCTCTCATGTGAACGACGGCTCTATTCAGTTGCTCTTCCAGCCAGTCCAGATCCTTAAACTTAGCCTCTGCTTCGACCAGCAGCTTGAGGAGTGTTGTATCTTGGAAGTAGTCATACATCCGTTCATTAATCTTATCATTATTCACCTCACCAAGTACCAAAACATCCTCAATCATCATTTTAGTGGTTCGAGGAAATTCCGTATTCATACGTTGAAGTGCCGTAAAACTATTGGCCGTTATGTATTCGAACTGCAAGCGGTCATACCGGTGTACGATTATACGATCCGAATGGGCATGACTCACCTTCCCCCCATCGGTAAGACAGGAGAAAAGTGCAGTCATGCTTATTAGTAGAAGTATAATCCGTCTGTACACTTATTTATCCGTAGATTACTTTACCCTCTTCGTCCATGTACTCATCAAGCCCCTTTTCGTAAGTAGCCATAGCACGCAAACTCATACCTACACTCGAGAATCCTCCGTCGTGCATCAAGTTTTGCATTGTTACTTTACGAGTCAAGTCAGAGAACATCACCATACAGTAATCCGCACACTCATCTGCCGAAGCGTTTCCAAGTGGCGACATGCGGTTGGCAAAGTCAAATAATTTATCCATACCTTTCACACCCGATCCTGCTGTAGTCATGGTAGGTGATTGTGAGATAGTATTGACACGCACTTTGCTTTCGCGACCGTAAATGTATCCAAAGCTACGAGCAATTGACTCTAGCAACGCTTTCGCATCGGCCATGTCATTGTATCCGTAGAATGTACGTTGAGCAGCTACATAGCTAAGAGCTAGGATAGATCCTTCTTCCGAAATAGCATCCATTTTTTTTGCTGCTTGAATCATTTTATGGAAAGAAACTGCAGAGATATCAAGCGTTTTCTCTAACATTCCATAATCTAAGTTATCATAAGTACGTTTTTTACGCACATTGGGTGACATACCAATAGAGTGCAAAACAAAGTCAATTTTTCCACCTAATACTTCCATAGAACGTTTGAAAACATTTTCCAAATCTTCTACACTTGTAGCATCGGCAGCAATTACTTCGCAATTCAATTTTTCTGACAAAGCCGAAACTTCACCCATACGAACGGCTACTGGAGTATTCGATAGTGTGATGATCGCACCCTCTTCGACAGCTCTTTCAGCTACCTTCCAAGCGATAGATTGATCATTCAATGCACCAAAGATTATTCCTCTCTTTCCTTTCAACAAATTGTAACTCATACCTTCTATAATTGTTTATTTAAGCCTACAAAGATAAAAACAAATTATGAATTTGTATGCAACTTTTTACATAAATAAGAGAAGAGGCTCTTTTTTTGAGCGAAAAAAAGGCATTCGACATATCTGTACACATCATTTCAACAATATTTCGACCCTATACTCTCCCAAAATCCCCCCTTGCTATTGTAACGAATGATAGAGTGTGGAGCGATAGAGATTGACTCAGTACGCCTCATCCCAGCATTCATTTATCTTTACAAACTATCTCCCTAAAACAAGCAACCTGAAGAAGGCTCTCGCACGTGCGTTTATGCAAGCAGGTACGTACGCTTATGCAGCACTGCACAACCGCATGCGCATGGTTGCATAAACGCACGTATTTTACCCACCAATAACTCACTCATTAACAAATAGTTTCAACAACCACTAGAACAGGATAGGAGAAAACAGACGATACTTTAGAGAGTAAAGATAGTACACAAAAAAAGCCCTCTTCTGTAAGTTAACACCTACCGAAGAGAGCTTTCGCCTAACTATATTCTCTAAACTCTAAAAAAACTAACTTAAAAAGGAGATTAATACCCCGGCAGCCACGGCCGAGCCAATAACCCCCGAGATGTTACTAGCCATGCAGTATTGCAAGACATGATTCTTAGGGTCGTATTTTAGGGCAATTTCGTTCGCTACCCGACTGGCCATAGGCACAGCACTAAGCCCTGTAGCCCCAATCAATGGATTGATTTTCTTTTTCGTAAAGAGATTAAAAATCTTCACAAAGAAGATACCTCCCGTAATGGAGAGTGCAAAGGCCAAGAAGCCCCCTACAATGATACCAATGGTGGTCCAGTTCAAGAAGGCTTGCGCAGTCATCGTTGCCCCTACCGATAGCCCTAAGAAGATGGTGGCAGCATTCATAATACTGTTCGACGCTGCATCCGAAAGACGAAGCGTATCACTACCCACCTCTTTCAGCAAATTCCCAAACATCAACATACCAATAAGTGGAACCGAGCTAGGCACAAAGAGTGCTACCACGACCGTAACAAAGATGGGGAAAAGAATCTTCACCACGCGCAAATTCTTGATTTGAACCGCCGAAGGATACTTCTTCTCCTGCTCCTTCATATTGATACTCAACTCCTTTTTGTTACACCAAAGTTTGACTACCAACGGAATGATTACCGGTACCAAAGCCATGTAGGAGTAAGCAGCAATGGCAATGGGTCCTAGCAAATGAGGAGCCAATTTAATGGTGGTAAAGATAGCCGTTGGGCCATCGGCTCCCCCAATGATGCCCAGCGAGCCTGCCTCTTGTGGGGTAAATCCCATCAGGATGGCAACGAGCAGCACCGTAAAGATACCCAACTGTGCCGCTGCACCAAAAATAGAGAGGCGAAGGTTCCGAAGCATCGGACCAAAGTCGGTCAGTGCCCCTACACCCATAAAGATAATGGGAGGTAAAAAGCCCGTCTTTATCAACATGTAGTAAACAAAGTTCATGATGCCCAACTCGTGCGCTATCTCATGCAAGGGCATCTCCCATACATTCTTCATCACTCCATTTACGAGAATCATTCCAGCCTCATCGGCTTGAACCACCCCCATCCCCCCACCGGGGAAGTTGGCTATCAACACCCCAAAAGCGATGGGGATAAGTAGCAACGGTTCGTATCGTTTCTTAATTCCTAAATAGAGCAGTACAAAGGCGATAAGATACATCACCAAGAACTGCGGATCGGCCCCGATGTTGCTAAAGGCCGTCATTTCGTATAGTTTGCTTAGTATATCTTCCATCATCCTATCGTCATTAGTACATCATCTTCCGAAACAGTCTCACCATTGGCCACGCAGATAGCCGTTACAGTACCTCCAAATTCAGCACGTACCGCATTGTAAGTCTTCATTGCCTCTACATAGCACAACACATCCCCCGGTTTTACCGTACTACCTACGGCTAGGGGTTTCTCTTGCGCATCCTTGGTTAAGAAAAATTTCCCTTCTAGTGGAGAGAGTACCTCTTTACCCGCTGCCTGGGCAGATGAACCAATAGCTGCTCCTGCACTCGATGGTGGGGTACCCGAGGCTGCATCACCTTCGCCATAACTCACCGTGACCTTGTAGGCCTGTCCATTTACATCAATCGTCATCGTTTGGGGCTGAGTCACTGCTGATGTCCCCGTAGCGGGTGACTGTTGGGCACTACGAAGTTTGGCTACATCGGCCAAGAAATCCTCTTTCGCTTTACCACTCTTATACGCTTCATACTGCGCAGGATGCATGGCATACTCAAAGAGCTCCTCCTCATCTTCACCCAGTGGCCACTGCTTCTCGGCCATTAACTTGCGGAATTTATCCAATTGATTGGGATAGTTATCTTGTGGATCTCCCTCAAAGAAGGTGCGATTCTCTAGTTTGGCCTTTTCCAAAATCTCGGGAGCCAGTTTGCCCGGTAGTCTACCCGCTTTGCCTAGAATCATATCCCAGATATCATCGGCTATCATGCCCCAACGCGGTTTACCACGCTCCATGGCCATCACATTCATCATGGCTAGGTTCTTCACATATTGGCTAAAGGGGGTAACAAGGGGTGGGTAACCCACGCGAGGCCAGGTATAGGCTACTTCATCAAAAAGCTTGATAAGAAGCTCATCTTGCGTCATGAGTGGCAGGTTATTCTTCTCTTTGAATTTATTGATTGACTCTAGGTTGCTCTCCAAATCGGCCATCAAACTTCCCATCATACCACCTGGCAAACCCGGACCAATAAGCAACGAGTTCATTAATCGGTTCTTGGGGCTGATGTAGAGTCCTAAGAAATCGTCCATAAACGATTGCACCATCGAGCGTACCTCCATGTAGGCCTCCATATTAATCTCCGGCACTTGGTAACCTGCATCTTTCAGCATGGCCTGTACACTAATTAAATCGGCATGCCCCGTTCCCCACGAAAGCGGCTCCATGCCCACATCTATGTAGTCACAACCGGCATTACACACCTCCAGAATAGAGGCCATATTGAATCCTGGACCCGCATGCGAGTGGTACTGCACCGGAATCTCTTTAATTTTCTTGATACCAGCTACTACTTTTCCTAAGAAAACGGGGCGACCTACCCCTGCCATATCTTTGATACAGATTTCATCGGCACCTGCCTCAATCAGCTCTTTGGCCATAGCCACGTAGTACTCTACCGTATGAATGGGCGAATGGGTAATACAGAGGGAGCATTGCGAGATCATACCCGCTTGCTTGGCGTAAGTTATGGAGGGAATAATGTTGCGTACATCGTTCAGTCCGCAGAAGGTGCGGGTGATATCGGTACCTTGCGCCTTTTTTACTTTGTAGAAGAGTTGTCGTACATCGGCCGGTACAGGACTCATGCGAAGTCCATTCAAGGCTCTATCTAGCATGTGTGTTTGGATGCCTGCCTCGTGAAAAGGGGCGGTCCAGTCGCGAACAGCTTTGTTGGGATTTTCCCCAAAAAGTAGGTTTACCTGTTCAAATCCTCCCCCGTTGGTCTCTACCCGGGCAAAGCAACCCATTTTAATGATGGCAGGTGCTACCTTTACTAATTGATCTACTCGTGGCACATATTTTCCTGCACTTTGCCACATATCTCTAAATACCAAACTAAATTTCACTTCTCTCTCTTTCATTCTTGTCTCATTTTTATGTTTTTATACCTTCTCTACTTTCATCACCGTTCCACTACCAGCCGTGACTCGTTTTACGGCTTCCTGAAGAATCTGCATAGTTACCGCATCGGGCAGTGCAGACGATTCTACAACGGTAGGTTTCAACGGCTCGGGCGGTGCCCACTTATTGACTCCTAGAATAAGATATTTTCCCATAAAAATAACCACCAACAAGATGGTAAACACGGTAGCCATTCCGACTACCATCAGCATAAATCCAACTTCTATATTCTCCATAGATAGAATTGTTAAAATGAATACCTTGTGAAAGTTGTGAGCTTCGCATAGCCTAACAACTTTCACAAGGTAAACATTATTTCTCTATTTTTGATTGGGGAGAGAAGAAAAAATAAAAATTCTCTTTCTTATGCGCTAGAAATACGAAGCGCTTAGGAATGAGATATTCTGATGAAAATTAGTAAAAGTAGCTTGCTTTGTCTAGATCCTTTACTTTCACCATTATTCACTGAAAACAAGAGAGATAGCGTGGGTGAAACTAAAAAAAGAGTTTCGAAAATGGATTTTTAGAGGGTATTATTGGTAGAATGAGGCTCATTTACATTCCCCAGACCTCAATGGTTCGTCCATTATAGTGTTCAGTACGGTGCCAGATTTTCTCCTCCCAAGGTTTACCCTTGGTACGATCAAAGAGAATAAAGTGTCCCTCGTTAATTGTTCCGCCACACTTATCCATATACTCTACGGTCTGTTCCAATCCTTTCTGAATGGTTGTATCTAAATTCCCACGTAGAATTTTCAATTCCAATACAATGCGTTGGTAAGCTCCACCATAGCCATCTGTCAGTGGTTTAGAGATAAGCAGGTCCGTACGCCCACGCCCCAATCCATATTCACGCCCGATGTGTCCACCTCCATTTACGATTCGTTGCAAGAAAGCTTGAAGAAGCAGTTGCGGACCACTCTCTTTGTAGTCAAACTTCTCAATCCACGAATCTGCATTCTCTCGAAAGAAGTGTTGAAAGTCAACAAGCAGTTTCTCCATATTGATACTATTGTCCGGATTCATGTACCAAGAAGACTGTTGAATCAGTCCATCTTGGGTAGTCCAGGTGAGCTCACGCGGAATAATCTCCCGATAAATGGCATTGGCTATACGGCGGGGTTTATCCAACGAAATCAGACCCAAGTCTACCACATACTGCACATCGTCTTGCGGCATAATACTCTCATCGGCACTTGTTTCATTCGCCAACATCGGACCGATAACCCTACGCACGCGTTCCTCTTTCAACTTATCGATTAAAATATCAATGTGGGTATCTCTACGATAGATAATTCGCTCCTGTGCCTGTTGAATCATCTCAGGAATAATGCGAATGGCACGATCCCGATTCTCGCGCATCTCCATGGTCACCTCATACGCCAAAGCATTGACCAGCCAAGGTTGCCCTTCAGTAGCCTCCCAAATCAGCGGGAAACAAGCCTCATCAAACTCCTGTCCCGTTTCGGCGGTGTGCTGCATGTAGAGGTCGTGAATTTCTTCCTTACTAAAATTACCTAATCGAAGCGAGACCGCTTTAATATTGAATGCAGAACCACCCGTAACAATATCTTGATTGGATAGTACAATGCGATAGTCACGTACATCGCGCACCCCACACAACACAATGGTTTGGGGAAAGTGCTCGGGACGCTGATCGTAACCTGCCCGTATTTGACGCAAAACACTGACCAAGGAGTCACCAACTAATGCATCGATTTCATCGATAAAAAGAACCAGTGGTTTATCAAGAGACTCAGAAAGCCTCTTTAGGTAAGTAGTAATTAATGAACTGGCCTCTTCTTTATCTCGTAACTCGTAATACAACTCTTTAGGTAAATCACTCTTCAGCACCGTCGAAGCACGTTCGGCAATGGTGCTAGCCGTAGCTCTTACCACCTCACCCACCTGGTTGCGCATAGCTTGTCCAGCCTCTACATTGGCATAGACTGCTACATACTCCCCTCTTTCATTCAGGTAATCACGTAAAGCCAATAAACTCGAAGTTTTGCCCGTTTGTCGAGGAGCATGGAGAACGAAATACTTCTGATAAGCAATGAGCTGCTCTACCTCTTCTAAATCTATGCGATGCAGTGAATTGACACAGTAATGCATTTGAGGATTGATAGGGCCTGCGGTGTTGAATAACTTAGGAAGCTTTCTCATGGGGTATAGAGATTGGTGATGTTTAGTTGTTCAAAGATAGTGATTAGAATCCGTTCATATTTCATTAAGATAAACTTTTTCTTGCCGAATAAAGTTTGTGGTAAGGCTCTTTTAAAGCCCACATGTGGCTTTAAAAGAGCGTATAAAGAAGCCTTCTCGACTAAAGGGTATACCAAGTAGACAACTACAGCTAAGATAAAATAGATACAATTGGATAGCATTGCTACAGTCACTTTGAACTTCCCATTTTACCTACCCTCTCTAGAATAAAATCTCCTCCAACGATTTGCGCTTCTTCTCGCCCGCCTCATCCAACGGATACCCCAATGGAATCAGTGCCACCGGCGAACACCCCTCGGGAATAGAAACCGCCTCACGCAAAAGCTCCTCTTTAAAGTTACACACCCAACAAGTGCCTAGCCCCTGCTCGGTAGCTGCTAAACAAAGGTGCTCGATGGCAATTGATGCATCAATATCGGCATGATCTTTTCCATCGGCCCGGCGATGCCACGACTCCTCGTGATTGGCACAAGCTATCACTACACAAGGAGCAGTTTGAAACCATTCGCGCGCATAACATTTTTGCAAGGCAGCCAAAGTAGGTGCATCAGTTACCACCTTAAATCGCCAAGGCTGAAAGTTGACTGCCGAAGGGGCTAAGCGTACACACTCCAATAGGTAGGCTATTTTTTCTGCTTCAATGGGGCGAGCATCGTAATTACGAGCTGAATAGCGCGCTTGAATAAGTTCTAATAAATTCATGGTTGTTTCATTTTTGATTCAATGATACAAAAATAGCAAGTACCATCCATTTAAGCCTACTTTATGGAATAAAGTTTCAAACAATTGCGTAAGTTTGCACTCCAAATTTAAAACTTATTAGAAGATGAAGAAACTAATTATATTCGATTTAGACGGAACATTACTCAATACCATTGGCGATTTAGCAGCTGCAGTAAACCATGCATTGACTCACTACGGATACCCTACCCATAGCGAAGAGGCGTATCGTTTCTTTGTAGGAAACGGAATAGCCAAACTGTTGGAGAGAGCACTTCCTGCCGATAAAAAAAATGCCGAAGAGGTGGATCAATTAATGAGCCAGTTCTTACCTTATTATACAGCCCATAGTGCAGACTTTACAGCTCCCTATCCCGGCACGGTAGAGCTACTAAAAGAGCTACAAGCGAAAGGGTATAAACTGGCAGTTGCATCCAACAAACACCAAGCAGGTACCAGTGAGTTGGTAGCGCACTACTTTGCAGGTATTACCTTTTGCTCGGTTTTGGGGCAACGTGAGGGAGTAGCAACCAAGCCTCATCCTACCATTGTACACGAGAGTGTGGCTGCAGCAGGAGTTACCATTGAAGAAGCGCTTTATGTGGGCGATTCGAATGTAGATATGGAGACTGCACAGAATGCGGGCGTAGAGGCTGTAGGTGTAGCATGGGGATTCCGTCCACGTGCCGAGCTAGAGGCTTATAAACCGCTAGCAGTAATTGATAGTGCCGAGGAGTTAATGAACTATGTAGGCTAATAGAGAAATTATAGCACAACGTAGGCGGGGCTGAAACTTGAAATTTTGAGTTTCAGCCCCGCCTATGTTCTGAAGGGAAAGAGTGAAAGATGGGTGAAGGTTTGGTGAAGTTAAAAAGGGAGAAAGATTCACCGGAGGAGTCTAAGAATCAACCAATTTGAAGGATTGAAGGATTCGTATGAAAAATAAAAATTGGAGCAATAAATAAACAATTATACCCCCTATAAACAGTTTGTCCCCCCTACACAAGTAGGGAGGACAAAACAAAAAGCGTAAGTATCGTCTCTTAAACGAATCTTATTTTTTATAAGGAAGAAGTGTAAACTCGAAGTTCTTCTTCTCTACAGCTACACGGTATTGTGGAAGGATACCAGGACCACAAGTCGCTGTACCTACACCCGCTTGTTCGCTATCGAGGTGAATGGTTACCGTTCCTCTATCTTCTAATTGATTAAGGTGCGTAGCCGTTTCAAGGTTTTCATCTTGGTAAGGAAGTGCACTAAACTCGAAGTGTTTGTTCGATACCATGCTCAATCCTACCGCTGCTTCGCTGGTAATCTGTGCCCAACGAACATCGGTTCTGTTACCACAAGCTTGAGGATTTACATAACCCACGAACATATCTTGAGCAGTCGTTTCGTAAATTCCTACGCGGCCGTATTGTTTACGGTCTACATAAGTCTCTTCATCGCCATGACCCAGATATTTCACTTGGTTGTAAGCAGCAGGAAGGTCGAATGTAACACCGGCACGTGCCATTCTATGAACAAGGCTTGTATCGGGTACCAACGTACATTTTACTTTCAAGTCGCCCGCTTCACCTAAGATGTAGTTTACAGTTCCTGTAAAGAGAACAGCACCTTTGGCATTCTCCAATACCACTTGCGATTCAATTTCTACCCCTTTGCCTTGGCGTTTTACATTTACCTTCTTGCTTTTTTGAGTCAATGCATTCAATCCCTCTTTTTGCCAGATTTTACCGTTTGACCAGTCGCGGTTATCGTTGTCAGTCAAAGGACGGTATACGCTAAGCAACATCGGGTTTACCAACATCTCTTCGCCAAATACATGGTAAGAGGTAAGGGCTCCACTTTCGTTCGATACTTCCATACCGAATAGTTCATTCGCTACTTTGGTACCCTCTACGGTAAATTTACCACCGCTTGTTTTCGATGATTCGGGAGCTACTTTTCCACTACCAGCAAATACAAATTGGTTTTCAGAGATGGCATAATCCGTTGCTACGAAAGGTGCAGCCGTACGTCTAAACCACTCTAGATTTAAGTAGTACTCACCTACTCCTCTTAATTGAGCAGCGCTAGGTTGTGCAGGCGTAAACGTAATCTCTTGGTGAGGTGCACAAGTAAGTACTTCGCGGCCCTCTTTCAATACCACACCTTGACTGCTAACGTATTGCCATTTCAATTCAAATTCATTCAAGTTGGTAAAGTCATACCAGTTTTTGATTGTTACGGTATGTTTTTTAGGATCGGCTAGTTTTGCTTTGATGTATTGATACACCTTTTTCACCTCTTTCAGGTGTGGATAAGGGGTACGATCGCTGCTTACCAAACCGTTGCAACAGAAGTTGCCAAAGCTAGGAATATTTTTCGGACCGTAATCGCCACCATATGACCAGAACCACTTACCATTCTCATCAATCTCTCTAAAGCTTTGATCTACCCAGTCCCAAATACAACCACCTTGGGCTTGTGCATGCTCTTCGAAGGTAGTCATGTAGTCGTTTAGTGCACCACAGCTATTACCCATAGCGTGCGAATATTCACACAAAATGAAAGGACGATCGGGAGCTGTTTCTTGGTTTACATACGATTTTATATCGCCAATGCTTCGATACATGGGGCTGTAGATATCAGTGAAAGGTTGCTTTTCGGCACGCTCATACTGAACAGGGCGATGTTTTTCTACCGTTTTAAACCAAGCATAGGTACGCTCAAAGTTAACACCCATACCCGCTTCATTACCCATAGACCAAACAATGATAGAAGGGTGATTTTTTGAACGGTGATACATGCGTTGGTTACGTGTAAGGTGTTGTTGGAACCAAGTGGTATCTTTAGCCAAACTCGCCTCGCCATAACCCATACCGTGTGACTCCACATTGGCTTCATCAATCATGTATAAACCGTAGATATCGCACAATTCATACCAACGCTTATCATTTGGATAGTGCGAGTTACGTACCGTATTTACATTGTGTTGTTTCATCAACTCGATGTCACGAATCATAGACTCTTCCGTTACAGTTCTACCCAATTGCGTGTGTTCGTGTCGGTTTACCCCTTTAATAATAAGTGGTGTACCATTCACGTGTAGTCTACCCTCTTTAATTTCCGAGGTACGGAAACCCACTTTGCAACCAGTCAATTCGGTTACTTTACCGGCTCCACTAGTAAGTTCAAGTAATAAAGTGTAAAGAGCGGGATCTTCCGCGCTCCAACGTTGTACATTGGGAAGTTTAGCCGCTGCAAACTTAACCGATTCACCTTGAATGGCTTTGGTTTCAGAAAGTACGGTTTCGCCTTTCGCATTCAATAGTTTGTAGCTTAATTTTTCGTTGCTTTGTGCAGCACCCACCTTTACATCGAGTGCAAACTCACCCTCGGTGTAGTTTACTTTGTCGAGTGTAGATACCACTTCGTAGTCTTGAATATAGCTTTTGGGTGTAGAGTAGATGTAAACATCGCGCTCAATACCGCTTAAACGCCAGAAGTCTTGACACTCCAGGTAAGAACCTGCACTCCAACGGTAACACTCTACAGCGAGTGTATTCTCACCGGCTACCAGTTTATCGGTGATGTCCCATTCGGCTGCTGTTTTCGAATCTTGATTATAGCCCAACAATTCGCCATTCAACCAAACGTAGTAGAAAGAGATGGCACCTTCTAAACAAAGTACCACACGACGGCCTTCCCACTCTTGCGATACAGTGAAGTTACGGCGGTATGAACCTACCTCATTGTACTTGTGAGGAACTGTAGGAGGTGTAGGTTTTTTCATTTCGAACAAGGGGCTTACAAACTCATACTCTTCATTCACATAAATGGCTGTACCATATCCTTGTCTCTCCCAGTTTCCAGGTACATTGATTTCGGCCCAATGCTTCACAGAATAGGTGGGCTTGTAAAAATCGACGGGTCTGTTATCGGGATTCATCACCCAGTTAAATTTCCACTTACCGTTCAGAGACTGATAGTAAGGAGAAGAGGTGTAATCACCTTCTACTACCTTGCTTGCACTTTCGTAAGGAAGTACATAGGTGTGAGGGGTTAGCTTGTTCAATCCCATTGCATATTGACTCTGCCATTCGGGTTGCGTTGCAAACGCACATAAAGGAGAGAGAATAAGCAAACATAATTGCGTCAGTTTTTTCTTATTAATCTTCATGGTTAAATAATTAAGTGATGCACTCCTAAATTGTTGCATCGGATTTGTTCATTGTGTTCTAGTTCAAAAAAGGTTTAGTATCTTATTATGTCCTACATTTTCGAGAGAAAGATACTATATTTTTAAATAATAACCTAATAAATGGCTATTTCATCCCAAGTAATCCTTCCAGGTTGCCCTTCACGGGGTTCTCCGGGAGGAATTATTCCGGGTCGTTTGGCTGTTAATCGGATAAACTGTGCCTGGGTAGAGGGGAAATCTTCAAATACGATTTGCTGTTTAGTGAAGCTGTTTGGGAAGCGAATATTTGCATCGAACACCTTCTCCTCCAAAGTTGAGAAATGTAATCCATCGGTGGAGTATTCCAAGCAGATTGAGGCGGGTTGTGTAACCCCCATCCCTGCGTGCAAAAGAGATCCGATAGCTATTTTAGTAATCTCTTGGGGAGTGCCTAGATCAAGAGTCATCTCTAAATCGCGATTGTATAGGTCGAGATATTCACCATCGGTATAGCATTCACTTCCATAAATTCCATTCACCAAACACTCCAATCCAGTGGCATTACCCGTTATGCGAGCACCTGTTGAGAGTGCGTGTGCAGGAGTTAGAATGAGTGCCTTACCTTTTGCTTTATCTGCCTGAAAGGTTTGGGCAATTACTTTGCTAGGCGAAGGTAGCAGGAGCTCATCGACATAGAGAGGCGAAGTGGCTGTTGGTAGCGTTCCATCTAGCGTGTATCGTATCTCCACATCGGGTCGGATGCAACTCAGGCTTACACGCATTTCTTGACCTTCTGCCCGTACTTGGTGTGCAAGATTAAACATGGAAGTTGCATGGGTCAGATTGAGTTGATCATAAATCTGACACATTCGATCCATACGAGTTAAAAAATGGCTCCAATCTTTGGGTTGCTTGCTCCAAGCAATATCGGCAAGTGCGGCCAAGCGAGGAAACACCATGTAGTGAAGTTCCTCTTTGGAGTTGATAAATTCGGTCCACATGGAAGCTTGTATTCCTTTTACTCTGGGCTGAAGTTCGGGGGTAATACCGCTTAAGGAGGGTTCGTATTGATAGACATCCTTGAGCGTATTGTTACCAAAATAGGTAAAAGGTTCGAACCATTGCGGCCCTTGATAGCGAATCAGGTAAAGAGCACGAGCAGGAGTCAGAATCACATCGTGCCCCTTTTGAGCTGCCAAAGCTGCCGATTGTCCCATGCCACGCCATCCAAAGATGGTAGCTCCTTGAGGAATTTCGCTCTCTGTTAACTCATCCCATCCCATCAGCTTCTTCCCCTTGCTTTTTAGATAGTTGTTCATCCGTCGAATAAAGTAGCTTTGCAACTCCTCTTCGTTGGGAATATGCTCCTCTTTCATTCGCTTTTGACACAAGGGACACTCTTCCCAATGCTCTTTCCAAGCTTCGTCGCCTCCAATGTGAAGGTAGTTCGAAGGAAAAAGCTCTGCCACCTCATCAATCACATCTTCGAGAAAATCAAAGACCTCATCATTTCCTGCACAGTAGATAATAGAGGCTTTTTTTCCTCCAATACCAGGTAGTGTACCGATAAACTCATCGACCACCGGACAAGTTAAATGGGGATAGGCAGCCAAGGCTGCATTGCTATGAGCAGGCATCTCAATTTCAGGAATCACCTCAATAGATCGTTCTTGTGCATATTGAACAATCTCTTTAATCTCTGCTTGGGTGTAGAAACCACCAACGGGTGTGGGTTCTCCTAGTAGCGGGTTTTGTCTATTCTGAAACAGACCTTCCCGCTTCACTCGGTATCCTCCTACCGTTCCCAGCAACGGATATTTTTTGATTTCAATACGCCAACCGTTGTCATCGACCAAGTGGAAATGAAACTTGTTTATTTTATGGATAGCCAAATAATCAAGTAACTTCAACACCTCTGCTTTGGGTAAAAAATAGCGAGAAACATCGAGCATGAATCCACGATAAGCATATTGGGGGCTATCCGATATAGAAAGTGCAGGTATGCTCCAGTCGATATTGGCTGTTGTAACTCCTCCAAAGACATCGACAGGAAGCAGCTGTAGAAGCGACTGTGTGGCATAGAAATAGCCGGCAGCTGTCGAAGCCTCAATTACAATGGTTTGCGGAGTAATCTGTAGATTATACCCCTCTTCAGGAAGTGTAGAGAGGTGTTTCAGAATTACTCCATTTTTCTTGAGTGGTTTAGCCGTTATAGCCATACGAAAGCCCATGGCTATCTCTGCTCGATCTAAGAAGAGAGAGAGAGCCGCTTCTTGTTCGGTTGTTTCGCAGTAGAAACGGGTTTGTGAGTTAAATTGAAAACGACCTGCTAATATCTCCATCTGTTCAGGCTGGGGCAATAGGGTAATTTGAGAAAATAGATTTCCCCACAAGCCCACCAAAAGCGTACATATAAAGTATCTTTTCATGATAAATAAGTTAGGGAGTTAATCAATTGTTTCGGTATAGCGAATCGGATCATCATACGACTCTTGCAACTCTTGTAACTCTTGCTTCATGCTGGCAATGATCTCGGCATAATGAGGATTTGCATATTCGTTTTTCATTTCGGAAGAATCATTTTGAAGATCATAAAACTCCCAGAAGCGTTGATCGTTATAAAAACGAATTAATTTGTAGCGATCATTCCGTATACCAAAATGTCTTTTCACCATATGCTCGGCAGGAAACTCCTGGAAATGATAATACAACGATTTGCGCCACGCATACTCTTCATTGTTTTCTAACAACGGACGTATAGAGACACCTTGCATCTCTTCGGGAATAGCTACTCCAGCCAAATCGAGGAAAGTCGGTGCGTAATCAATATTCTGAACCAATTCTGTCACGTCCCCTCTGCGGGTAAGATGAGTGGGTAGGTGCATAACCAAAGGGGTACGGAAGGACTCTTCGTACATAAATCGTTTATCGAACCAACCATGTTCACCCATGTAAAATCCTTGATCGGAAGTGTAAACAATCAGGGTGTTCTCCATCAGATCATTGGCTTCTAAATAGTCCAACAAGCGACCAATATTATCATCGACCGACTTAACTGTTTTGAGATAATCTTTTAAGTAACGTTGGTATTTCCACTCAGCCAACTCCTTGCCTTGGGGATTCTTTGCCTTAAAATCGGCTATTATGGGACGGTAATGAGCATCAAAAGCTTCTCGCTCTACTTCGTTCATACGTCCATAAGCTCCCTCTCCCTCACAGGGAAAGTACATGTCTGCCAATCGGCTTCTTTCGGAACCTGTAAATACTTTATTATCATAAAGCAAATCCATATCGTGTGCACTGGCTATCGCCATCTCGGCACTTTCGGCAGCTATACGCCCCTCATACGTATCGTAAAAATTAGCGGGAAGTGGGAAGGTTTGATCCTCAAAGCAGGGTAAGTCCGAGGTTTTAGCCATCCAATTTCGATGGGGCGCTTTGTGATGCACAAAAAGAATAAATGGTTTATCGGGATTGCGCTGATCCATCCATTGAATGCTCTTGTCGGTTATCAGATCGGTGGCATATCCTTCGGTACGAATGGTATCGGTGGCTGTTATAAAATCAGGCTGATAATATTCGCCTTGTCCATTTAGAATTTCCCAATGGTCGAATCCAGTAGGAGTACTTTCCAAATGCCATTTCCCAATCAATGCAGTTTGATAACCGGCTGCTTTTAAAACTTTAGGCATGGTAGTCTGTGAACCATCAAAATGGTCAGCATTGTTTACCTTGCCATTCTTGTGGCTATGCTTGCCTGTGAACATACAGGCTCTACTAGGACCGGATATGGAGTTGGCAACAAAGCTACTTGTAAATCGAACACCACCCTTTGCTATTCGATCAATATGGGGCGTATGAATATAGGAAGAGTCGTAGCAGCTAATCATCTTTTGGGCATGATCATCGGTCATGATGTAGATGATATTTAAGGGTTTGGCTGGTTTCACTGCCTGCTTATTTTGTATGCATCCAGTAAAAGAGAGTAAAGCGGTTTGCGCTAGCAACCATTTGGAGTAGGTGTTCATTATGAATATGGAATTAAACCACAATCACTTGTGGAAGGTTAATAACTTTATTTGTTGGCATTACAAATGTAAATAGTAACCTTTTTTTACATGTTCAATATTCATCTAACAACTTCCAATATTATGCAATGAGCTCCAATATTATCCAAAAAGAATCCACGCCCGTCATTCTTTTGAATAACGGGCGTGGATCTCTTTATTTAACAAATGCAAGTTGTTGAGGTCAAAGATTTCAAACTACAACGGCACATACTCCACAAATGCTTCCATCGCTTCATAGCATGCCAAACCTAATTGGTGATACAACTCGGCAGTACCCTGGTTTCGGGCTTCACTACGTTGCCAGAAAAGACGATCGTCATTACCCAAGAAAGGA
>JBOFRN010000130.1:0-6403 GCA_051651025.1 Phocaeicola sp. | reverse complement strand
AAGATGAAGAGTTGGTAGTTAGCACTGCCATTTCGGGAGTAAGTATGGAGGGTGCTGCGCGCAACTTAGCAGCCGAAGCTACACACAATGATTTTAATCGTTATTTAGCTGAAGCTGAATCGAAATGGAACAAAGAGTTAAGTAAAATTGATATTGTATCGAATGACAAAGATCAAGAAGTTGTTTTCTATACCGCTCTTTATCACTCTATGTTAGCACCTACTATCTACAACGATGTGGATGGAGCTTATTATGGACCCGACAAACAAGTGCATCAGGCAAATGGATGGACCAACTATAGCACATTCTCTTTGTGGGATACCTATCGTGCAGCACATCCTTTGTATACTTTCCTTGATCCAAACCGTGTAAACGATATGGTTCACTCTTTCTTAGCATTTCACAAACAAAACGGACGTTTACCGGTATGGAACTTCCAAGGAGGTGAAACCGATATGATGATTGGTTACCATTCGGTACCTGTGATTGTAGATGCTTACTTTAAAGGTATTGGTAATTTTGATCCCAAAGAGGCGCTTGCTGCTTGTGTAGCTACCGCAAATATTGATGAATATAGAGGTATTGGCGAATACAAGACGATTGGATATGTCCCTTTCGATTTGCATGATCCTTACTGTGACGAAAACTGGTCACTTTCTAAAACATTGGAGTATGCCTACGATGATTTCTGCATTGCACGTCTTGCAGAGGCTTTGGGCGAAAAAGAGATTGCTGAAACATTCTACAAACGTTCACAAAACTACAAGAATGTCTATAACCCAGGTAGCACATTTATGCACCCTCGTAACAGCAAAGGTCTATTCGATCCTACCTTCAATCCAGATGAGTATCCTCACCACATTTGCGAAAGTAACGGTTGGCAATATTTCTGGTCTGTACAACATCAGCCCGATTCATTGGTTGCTTTAGTGGGTGGAAAAGAGCGATTTATTGAGAAGTTAGACAGTATGTTTACCTACAGTCCTTCTGAAACCGATTCACTTCCTATCTTTAGTACTGGTATGATTGGTCAGTATGCACATGGTAATGAGCCTAGCCACCACGTTATCTATTTATATAACCGAGTAGGTGAGCCTTGGAAAACGCAACAATATGCTGCTCAAGTTATGCACGAGTTGTATAGAAATACACCCGATGGCCTATGTGGTAATGAAGATTGCGGACAGATGTCGGCTTGGTATATCTTTAGTGCTATGGGCTTCTACCCAGTAGACCCTGCTACAGGAGATTACGAAATTGGTACGCCTCTGTTCCCAGAACTTACCTTACAGTTGCCAAACCATAAAACATTTAAAGTTTTGGCAAACGGTGTCTCTTTAGAAAATATCTATATTCAATCGGTGAAGTTGAATGGCAAACCATTTGCTTCGAGCTCTCTAACTCACAACCAGATACTAGAAGGTGGCGTGTTAGAATTCGAAATGGGAAATAAACCTGGAAAGGTTTGGTACACAGTGCCAACTAACTAATCAAATGGATGTAAATTTTGAAATAACCTATCGGGAGCTTTTTCGAAAATACTACACTCAGCTCCTCTTCTATGCCACGCGTATTGTGGGGGAAGAGGAGGCTGAAGATGTGGTGCAAGATGTTTATATGGATGTTTGGCGCAGGCGTGATGCTATTCAAGTGGGCGATCAAATTAAAGCATTCCTTTACAGAGCAGTCTATACACATGCACTTAATGTGTTGAAGCATAGAGAAGTGAAGAGTAGCTACGAAAGCTTGATGCTTGAGATTGATAAACAGCGTGCTGCCTATTATCAGCCTGAAAAGAACGATGTCTTAAAGCAAATTGAAGACAAAGAGTTGCGCAAGCGTATTGATGCTGCTATCAATGAGCTACCCGAAAAGTGTAGACTCGTTTTTCAGTTAAGCTATCTTGAAGAGAAAAAAAATAAGCAGATTGCCGATGAAATGCAAATTTCATTGCGTACCGTTGAGGCCCATATGTACAAGGCCTTGAAGCATTTGCGTGATCGGTTGGGCTATTTGAATATTTACATGCTGCTTTTTTTCTGGAATGCCTAAGTGTTTTTACTAGATAAGTTGTTTTACCTATATAACAGAAGGAAGAATGAATAATTTAGATGAGGCATTAGCCAAGTTCTTGCGGAAGGAGTGTACGGAAGAGGAACTTAAAGAGGTTAATGATTGGTTAAAGGAATCGGACGAAAATGCCCAGCATTTTTTTGAATGGGAGGAGGCTTTTTATATAGGTAAACAGGTTCAAAAGGAGGATCAAGAGAAGCTGGCTAAAGCCGAAGCTGCCTTGTTTAATCGCATTGAACGTGAAAAGAAAAAAGTAAGTAAAAGATACACGCTATCTAGAATTATGCAGTACGCTGCTATAGGGATAGGGGTCATACTGACTGTAGCCTTAAGCTACTCCTCTTATAAGGAAAAACAAGAGGTTAATAACTTGGTTACCATTGTAAGTGGCAATTCAATTAGAGAGTTGCATTTAGACGATGGAACTAAAGTATGGCTCAATAAAAACACCACCTTTACCTATTCGGTTCACTATGCAAAGCGAGAGCGAACCGTTTACTTAAATGGAGAGGCTTATTTTGAAGTTCGGAAGAATTCAGAAATGCCCTTTGTTGTACAGAGTGAGGCTATGCAGGTGCGTGTATTGGGAACTACTTTTAACTTGAAAAGCCAAAAAGAGAGCTCCTCTGCAGTAGCTACTCTTTTGGAGGGCGAGATAGAGGTGAAAGGTAATAACAATGAGGGGCTTATTGTACTCTTACCCGGTCAAGTAGCCGAACTTAATGGGCTAACCAAGCAATTGCTGCTAAAGCAAGCAGGAGCGGGAATTGACAAGTGGAATACCAATGAGTTTGTTTTTAATCAAGCAAAGATTACTGACATTGCTCGTGCTTTGGCGGAGTTTTACCAAGTTAAAATTCATTTGGCTTCCGATATAGATGCAGAAAACACTTACTCGGGTGTATTAAAAAAGAAAGAACGAGTGGAGGATATGCTCTTGCTCATGACTTACTCCATTCCAGTAAATTATAAGGTGGTAGGGGATAGTATACTCCTCTCCTCTAAAGAGTGATAGATAATAAAAAAGGCGGTTATCTGCCTATAAATTACATTAAAACCTGAAAATGTTATTTGTATGAAAAGAACACAGATTTTGATTCTTTTATTAAGTTGTGTGTTGGGTATCAAAGCAAAGGACTTTACCCAATATGTGAACCCATTGATGGGAACCTTGTCATCGTATGAACTTTCAACGGGGAATACCTATCCAGCTATAGCACGTCCTTGGGGTATGAACTTTTGGACCCCACAAACGGGTAAGATGGGTGATGGATGGCAGTATGTGTATACAGCAAACAAAATCCGTGGATTTAAACAAACTCACCAACCCAGTCCTTGGATTAATGACTACGGTCAGTTCTCAATAATGCCAATGACTGGAAAAGCGGAGTTTGACGAAAACAAACGTGCTAGCTGGTTCTCGCACAAAGCAGAGGTTGCTTTGCCACATTACTACAAAGTATATTTGGCTGACTATGATGTCGTAACTGAGTATACACCTACGGAGAGAGCGGTAATGTTCCGTTTTACATTTCCTGATAGTGAGAACTCATTTGTAGCAGTCGATGCATTTGACCGCGGCTCGGGTATTGAAATTGATGCAGCTCGTCGTCGTATCACAGGTTACACAACACGTAACAGTGGGGGAGTACCCGATAACTTCAAGAACTACTTTGTCATTGAGTTTGATAAAGAGTTTACTTACCAAGCTGCAGTTGCAGATGGAGTAGTTAATACAAAAAGTACTAAAAACGAGAGCAACCATTCAGGTGCTATTATCGGTTTTAAAACGAAAAAGGGTGAGATTGTACACGCCCGCATTGCCTCTTCATTCATTAGCTTGGAGCAAGCTGCATTGAACTTGAATGAGCTTGGTGACGACTCTTTCGATGCTTTGGTAGCTAAAGGTAAAGATGCATGGAATAATGTGTTGGGAAGAATTGAGGTGGAAGGTGATTCTCAAGATCAACTTCGTACATTCTACTCTTGTTTGTATCGTTCACTACTTTTCCCTCGCTCTTTTTATGAATATGATCAAGCGGGTCAACCTATTCACTACAGTCCTTACAACGGTCAGGTACTTCCTGGATACATGTATACTGACACTGGTTTCTGGGATACATTCCGTTGTTTGTTCCCCTTCCTTAACATGATGTACCCATCTGAGAATTTAAAGATGCAAGAGGGATTAATCAATACCTACAAAGAGAGTGGCTTCTTCCCAGAATGGGCAAGTCCAGGACACAGAGGTTGTATGATTGGTAACAACTCGGCTTCAGTTTTGGTCGATGCTTACTTTAAAGGAGTAAAAGTAGATGATCTTGAAACACTATATGAAGGTTTAATACACGGAACGAAAAACGTACATCCCGAAGTCTCTTCTACGGGTCGATTGGGACATGAATACTATAACAAGTTGGGTTATGTACCTTACGATGTAAAGATTCACGAAAACACAGCACGTACATTGGAATATGCGTACAACGATTGGTGTATTTACAAGCTAGGTAAAGAGTTGAATAGACCTAAAAAGGAATTAAAGCAGCTAGCAGAACGTGCATTCAATTATCGCAATGTATTTGATAAAGAGAGCCTTTTAATGCGTGGACGCAAAGAAAATGGTGAATTCATGGCTCCATTCTCACCTTTCAAATGGGGAGATGCCTTTACAGAAGGTAACAGCTGGCACTACTCTTGGTCGGTATTCCACGATCCAAAAGGCTTGATTGATTTAATGGGTGGAGAGAAGAGCTTTGTAAATATGCTAGACTCTGTATTTGTAGTTCCTCCTATTTTTGATGATAGCTACTACGGTCAAGTGATTCATGAAATTCGTGAAATGCAAATCATGAATATGGGTAACTATGCACACGGTAATCAACCTATCCAGCACATGATCTATCTATACAACTATGCAGGTCAGCCTTGGAAAGCACAATACTGGTTGCGTGAAGTAATGGACAAGATGTATACGCCTGCTGCCGATGGCTATTGCGGTGATGAAGATAACGGTCAAACTTCGGCTTGGTATGTATTCTCTGCACTAGGTTTCTATCCCGTATGTCCAGGTACAGACGAGTATGTATTGGGAAGCCCACTGTTTAAGAAAGCTACTTTGCATTTCGAAAATGGAAACAATCTAATCATTGAGGCTCCTAAAAATACCAATGATACCCCTTATGTAACCTCTATGGAGTGGAACGGTACTTCTTACAACAAGAACTACGTTACACACGATGAGTTGCTAAAAGGAGGAACATGGCGCATGGATATGAGTAACAAACCTAACTTAAACAAAGGTACTACTCCCGATGCCTATCCTTATTCATTCTCGAACGAGTGGAATGTGAAAAAATAGAATAATATTTGTTTATAAATTCAGATAGAGGGCGATAAGAAATCTTAAAACAGGATTTCTTATCGCCCTTCTTGCAATAGTTCGTATATTTGTAGACAGTGATCTATCTGGTAGATATGAATAGATAGGTGCACAAAAAAGATTATCTATTTATGAACAATATAATTAGTTGGCAAAGAGGATATGCATGGCGAATCGGAATAGCCATGCTATTAATGAGTTTTGCTATACATAGCGCATGGGCTCAGATTTCGATCGATGGCACAAAAACCTCTTTAGGTAGAGTTCTTGAGCAGATTAAAACTCAATCAAACTACCAATTCTTCTATCAAGACCGATTGGCATCTACTTCTATCACTCCGGTCAAATTGCGCAATGCTTCTCTGCAAGAGGTATTACAGCAGGTGCTAAAGGGGACCAATATCTCATTTACTGTCGATGAGAATATTGTATTTCTCTCCGAAGTAAAATCTGTTTTACCTGTTGAAGAGATAGCCGATGGAATTCAAACCATCACAGGTAGAGTCGTTGATGAAGAGGGTGAACCGCTCATTGGAGCCAATGTGCTTATTATGGGAAGTACATTGGGAGTAACGACCAATCTAGATGGTTCCTTTTTGATTCAGACATCCGAGGCTGCTCCTAATTTAGTGATTACCTCCATTGGTTATAAACCACAAACAATAGCTGATAAATTGCAGCCGCATATGTTGATTACCATGCAGACTGAAATGCAACAGATAGAGGAGGTTGTAGTAACGGCTTTAGGAATTAAACGGGCAGTTAAGGCTTTAAGTTATAATGCGCAAGAGATTGGACACGAAGAGCTTATTAGAGTGAAAGATGGTAACCTTATCAACTCTCTATCGGGTAGAGCAGCGGGGGTTACTGTAAATGGTGGTTCTTCGGGAGTGGGCGGTGCAAGTAAGGTTGTTATGCGCGGTACCAAGGGGATTGATCAGTCCAGTAATG
>JBOFRN010000129.1:0-39729 GCA_051651025.1 Phocaeicola sp. | reverse complement strand
CTATATAAATAGGAGGGATTTGGGGCTCCATATCTCTCGATTTACACACCCGTTTGTGCAGAGCTGCACAAGCGGTTGTGCAAGACCAAACGTGCGGTTGTGCAGCCCTGCATAACCGCACGTTTTTTAAGGTGCAAAAAGTCCCCTTTTCATCGAGAAATAATAGCCTGTTACAATCTTTTTAGAGCCAATTTGATGACCGTCTCGACAGTTGCTGTAGGCTCTTCTTTTAAGATGGCTATGACTACCTTTTGCGAAGGTGCTGGCGCAAAACCTAGCATCGTAAGGGCTGCTATTGCCTCCTCTTGTAGTTGGGTATTGGGGCTTAATGCCAATTCGCTGCTAATTGTTGCATCGCCCGAGGTGGTTATTTTATCTTTTAAATCGACAATCACACGCTGCGCGGTCTTTAGCCCAATTCCTTTTACTGTTTTCAGTAATTTCTCATTGCCCGAACTAATAACCGAACAGAGCTCGGCAGGCGAGAGTGCCGAAAGAATCATTCTAGCGGTATTTCCGCCGATGCCCGAAACCGAGATCAGCAGGAGGAAGAGTTCACGCTCTTGCTTGGTCGAAAAACCATAAAGAATGTGTGCATCTTCGCGAATAGCTTCATGAATATAGAGCTTGGTCTCCTTTTTCTGCTGAATGGCAGAGTAAGTATTCAGTGAAATGTTTATGCCGTAGCCTATGCCGTGGCAATCTAGTACGGCTAAGGCAGGAGTAATCTCGGCTATTTTCCCCTCAATGTATTCTATCATATTTCTGTTAGTATAAGTTGCTGTTTTGCTGCAAAATTAGGTTTTCTCTTTCGTTCAGCCACTTTTTTTGATGGTTTTATTCAAAATTAAAGAAGCAGCGCGCTTCAAAGCTCCTCTATTATCACTATTTTTGTAGCTAGTATTTTATATAAATAAAACTTAACAATAACCACATGAAAAAGATTAGAGCGGCCGTAGTTGGTTACGGTAACATTGGGAAGTATGTGTTGGAGGCAGTAGAGGCTGCACCCGATTTTGAAGTAGCAGGTATCGTACGTCGTAATGGTGCAGTAGATGTGCCAGCAGAAC
Source organism: Phocaeicola sp. (assembly GCA_051651025.1). GTDB lineage: Bacteria > Bacteroidota > Bacteroidia > Bacteroidales > Bacteroidaceae > Phocaeicola. The sequence goes on along the minus strand of JBOFRN010000129.1, from coordinate 38,659 downwards.
TTGCAGCCTATCCGGTAGTAAAAGACATTCGCGAACTTGAGGCAGTAGATGTGGCTATCTTGGCTACTCCTACACGTAGCGTAGAGGCTTATGCGAAAGATATCTTGGCTTTGGGTATTAATACGGTTGATAGCTTCGATATCCATTCACAAATTACATCGCTTCGCAGCTCGCTTGACGAATCGGCTAAAGCAGGTAATGCGGTAGCTATTATTGCGGCAGGTTGGGATCCAGGTAGTGACTCAGTGGTTCGTACCTTGATGGAAGCCATTGCGCCTAAAGGGGTAAGCTATACCAACTTCGGTCCAGGTATGAGTATGGGACACACGGTGGCAGTAAAAGCCATTGCAGGTGTACAAGCAGCTCTCTCTATGACTATTCCTACCGGTACAGGTATTCACCGCCGTATGGTTTATATTGAGGTAGAAGAGGGGTATGTTTTCGAGGAGGTAGCTGCAGCCATTAAGGCAGATGCTTACTTTGTGAACGACGATACACACGTAACTCAAGTTCCTTGCGTAGACGATTTATTGGATATGGGCCACGGTGTAAACTTGGTTCGCAAAGGGGTTTCGGGTAAAACTCAAAATCAACTTTTCGAGTTCAATATGAAAATCAATAACCCTGCCCTAACCGGTCAAGTATTGGTATGTGTGGCACGTGCTTCGATGAAACAACGCCCTGGTTGTTACACCATGATCGAGGTGCCTGTAATCGATTTGTTGCACGGTGATCGCGATACACTTATCTCGCACTTGGTATAATCAGCCTGCATATTCTATTTAAAACTCTTCTTCAGTTTGAAGAAGAGTTTTTTTTGTTTCCTTTGTAATCAGAATTTAAAAATAAGAAAATGATAGCAGCTGTTGTATGGGATGTAGATCCTATTTTGTTAAAGCTAGGGAGTCTAGAGCTTCGCTGGTACGGTTTAATGTGGGGGCTTGGTTTTATGCTGGCCTATGAATTGGTAAGCCGTTTGTTTAAAAAAGAGGGTTACCCCGATCAATGGGCCGATAAACTCTTTGTTTGGTCGTTGGTAAGCACCATCTTAGGTGCACGCTTGGGGCACTGCCTCTTTTATGAGTGGGACTATTACAGTCAGAATTTAGGCGAGATTTTAATGATTCACAAAGGTGGATTGGCTAGCCACGGTGGCGTGTTTGCCATAATTACTGCACTAATGCTTTACTCCAAGCTTATCACAAAGCGAAGTGTATGGTGGCTTTTTGACCGAATGATTCCTGCAGTTGCTGCGGTTTGCTTCTGTATTCGGTTCGGAAACCTGATGAATTCGGAGATTTTTGGCTATCCAACCACCATGCCTTGGGGTTTTGAATTTGTTCGTTCGCGTGAATGGCAGCAACTTTACCAGGGGCAGGCTTGCCATCCTACTCAAATATATGAGATGATTTACTGTGCAGTTGCTTTCGTTGTTTCGTGGGTAATGTACCATAAATATCGTTTGCAAAAACAGGTAGGTTTAATTACGGGTGTCAGCTTACTCATCTTCTTTGGCTCTCGTTTTGCACTCGAATTTTTGAAGAATCCTCAAGTTGCCGAAGAGGCAAATATGGCAATTAATATTGGACAATGGTTGAGTGTTCCACTTATTTTATTAGGTGTTTATTTAATTTATTCAAGTAAAGATAAAATTGACAAAGAGTTAAAATAACCCCTTAAACCCCTTTGTTCCTCGTCGGTGAATGATACTCCCTTGAAAGTTGTATGATTCACCGATGTTTTGTTTGCATTTGTTTTCATATTTTTGCCAACGTGACCTAAGCGATTTAAGTCTTATCCACAAAAATTATCAAATGGCAATACGTTTTATGAGACATTCAACCTTCGCAAAATTTGCATTCTTACTAGCAGGCGTGGCTACAATGGTTAGTTGTACCAAACACTTATCGGACTTGTACGATCCAAACTACTTGCAAGAGCAGGCCAAAGAGGCTTTCCCAGTTAAGAACATCGATCCTACACACACGTGGGCAATGATGTCGACTCGCACGGTTAGTGTAAAAGTCGATGGGGTAGCTGGAGCAGCTTACACTGTGAAAATCTATTCAGAGAATCCTGTGCTAAACGCTAGTGCACCACTGATGGCAAAAGGCAATGCAACAGGTGGTCAAACGGCTTCTATCTCTTTTGATGCACCCACTGCTTTAGAGCGTGTGTTTGTGAGTCGTGAAGGAAGTGACGGACGTTATGTGGTGGTTGCAGAGTTAGCAGGCGAACAATTTGTGGGTAGCTTTGAAAGTGGAGCTGCTGCTCGTTCCTTGAGTCGTGCGGCCATTCTCGATGAAGTGATGATGAAAACCCTTACAGAAAAGGTGAAAATTCCTACAACTAATGAATTGGATAAGCTATTCCCGAGTACCCATCCTACAACTGCTAAGGTGATAACTCAAGGAGTAGACAGTAAGAACAAGGAACCACAATTGTTGCTGAAAGATGGAATTACTTATAATTTTGAGTACTCTAGCAATGATAATATACTTCGTGAATTGTATGTGGAAGCTGGTGCTACGGTTACAATAAATGGTAATTTAAATACTCATGTTGCTATATATGTACTTCCTGGCGCTAAATTAACATTGAATAGTGCACCTTACTCTACGCCATTAACCATCTCGGTTGGTGAAAATGCCACTTGGAATTTCTCTAATTTGACTTTGAGTAGTAGTAGTCGACAAATAGTGTACAACAAAGGTACGCTTCAAGGAGGTGATTTAACGACTAACCAAGGTGCAGAAATCTATAACTATGGCACCATCAATGTCAAAGGTTTTACTGCGATGGGTGGTGGAAATGCTGCAGTATTTTACAACGATATAGAGGGTACAGCCAACATCGAAACATTTACTTTTGGTGGATCAGGTCTATATATATATAATTTAGGCTCAGTAGAGGTTGCTGGTACAACTTCTACTACTAATAACACAGGTTATTGGGTGAATGCTGGTTCTTATAGTACAAAGTCACTCAAGCTTTCGGCCCATGCTAGTGGATTCCATAACTATTGTAAGCTTATGGTGAAAGGTGACTTAGATCTGCGCGATGGTACTATAAATTTAAGAGATGATAGTTATACAGAAGTGAATCATTTGATTCTTCACAACACCACAGTCAATTTAGGATCTAACTCTGTACTTAATGTGTTGAATAAAACAACGGTTAAGTATAATAATGGAAGTACCCATGGACTATTTGGTAATGGAGCTGAAACTGCATTGATTAAGTTAGGTGGAGAAACAATTAGAACAACTGATGACAGGCATCAATTGTATTTCTCAGGTAAATTAATTTATGCTGCAGAGAAAATGTTCGAAAAGGGTAGCTGGACGGATAACGTATATGCCGATAAAGGTGCTCAAGGTGTAGACTACTCAGAAGTAAAGCTACCTACGCCTACGGAAGAACAATGTGCTCCTGATTGGAAAATTGGTGATGAAGGTGGTTCTACAGAAGACGATCCTTACCTATTTACATATGCATTTGAGGATATGACCCGAGAGATCGGTGATTATGACTTTAACGACGTAGTTTTGCAAGCTACTGCACCCGAAAATGGAGTTATTAAAGTTACCTTGTTGGCGGCAGGTGCTACTAAAGAGCTAAAAGTGGGCTTAAATAATCGCGCAACAGGCAAGGATGTACTTCTATTTGATGGTAGGACGGTGTATGAAGCACTAGATGTTCCAGCAGGGACCATCACCAATACCAGCACCAAGAATGGTACGCCTATTACAGTGGAGGTAGCAGTAGGTGATGACTTCAGATTAAGAGCGCATGGAGACTTCTATATTGTAGATCGTACAAATATTAAAATACACATTCCAGAGTTTACAGATGGATTTGAGGCAGGGAATGTTCCTTATGCTATCCGCGTACCAAAAGATTGGGCATACCCACGTGAGCGAATCTCAATTGAAATGGCTTATCCTGACTTTAAGGATTGGGCGCAGGATGCTAAAACTTCAACCAATTGGTATGACAATCCTGTTGAGGAGTATGTATTCAAATAACAAGATATTTTTTTTTAAATAAGTGTTGATAGAAGGGGAGGGAGATGTGAATCTGTCTCCTCTTTGCTTTTATTGCGTTTTTCATGGGAATGTAATATTATGCTCCTAAAAGGGTGTTTTTGTTTATAAAACATAAAACAAGGGTTTCTTTTTGGCAGGTTTGAGTTTGAATTACTATCTTTGGCTCGATGAGATATACGACCGAACCACATGCTTTTAAATGGCGGCCTTTTTGTATCATCTTAATAGGCTGCTTTCTGTTAGGACTGTTTTTCAATACGTTCCCTTTTCAGAGCAACCTTGTAAAGGGGTTGTTTAAGTATGATGTATGTGAAGTTGTAGACTTTGCTGCAGAGACGGACTGCTCCTCTTCTTCTTCGACAAACTCGTCGAAAGATACCGAAACCATTAAAGATTATCATTTGGACCCACTTTTTGTGATGCAATTATTGGGACACATTCCTTTTTCACTTTCTCACCCCAAGGTAGAAGATACGCTACCTGATTTTCCGCATTTATCTTTGAATGCGCCTCCTCCTGAACTTTATTCTTTATAAATTAATCTACAAATTGGGGATACTCCCTTTCGTCGATACTTCGATGGATACTTTGGCAGTTGTCAGCGCTAGCTGGTTTCTACTCTCGTTATGTAACCTCTTTTGTACCCATTGTGCTATCTCTTTAGAGTGCTAAAGTATAGTACGCTTCTAGGACGTTTTTTAACGCCTTACGGATTCGTTATGTAATTAATTTAAAAAGAATATTTGTTTTATGGTAAAGCAATCATTAGAAAAATTGGCTTCATTTAAGACCAACTTTGCTCCCGGGTTGGTGGTTTTTTTAGTTGCACTTCCTCTCTGTCTAGGAATTGCATTAGCATCTGGAGCACCTCCTATGGCAGGAGTTATCTCGGGTATTATGGGGGGGCTTGTAGTAGGGGTCTTAAGTAATTCACCCATCAGTGTTTCTGGACCTGCAGCAGGTCTGACAGCAATTATCTTGGCTGCTGTTACTCAATTGGGCTCTTTCGAGATGTTTCTTTGTGCAGGTATTGTAGCTGGTCTTATTCAAATTCTGTTAGGTGTATTGAAGGCAGGTAGTATCTCTAACTACTTTCCGAGCAACGTTATCGAAGGAATGCTGGCTGGTATTGGGGTTATTATTATCCTGAAACAACTTCCTTATGCCTTGGGTTGTGTAGATGGCACGATGTTTTCGACTTCACTTTTTGAAGCGGGTTATTCTGTTGAAGCCATTACTGCTTTTGGCCAACGTATCTTTTCTTCCCTGCATATTGGGGCTATCATTATAAGTGGCGTGTCTCTTCTCTTATTGATTATTTGGGACAATACACCTCGTTTACGCGCTTTCAAGTTGCTTCCTGGCGCTTTGGTGGCAGTTGCTGCTAGTATTGCTTTGAATGCACTATTTCAACAAATGGGAGGTGATCTTTATTTGGGATCTGAACACCGTGTAGCTCTTCCTGTTTTATCTTCTCTTTCTGAAATTGGAACGTTGTTAACTTTCCCCGATTTCTCGGCTATGCTTAATCCACAGGTTTGGACAGTGGGTCTTACCATTGCGGTGGTAGCTAGTATTGAAACACTGCTCTGTGTAGAGGCTGCCGATAAGATGGATACGCAGAAGCGTTTGACTAATACCAACCGAGAACTTTTTGCACAAGGCATTGGTAATTTAGCAAGTTCGCTAGTGGGTGGTTTGCCCATGACATCGGTCGTAGTGCGTAGCTCGGCCAATGCATCGGCGGGTGCAACATCGAAAATGGCAACTGTTATTCATGGTTTGTTGTTATTGATTAGTGTGCTGAGTATTCCATTTATTTTAAACTTAATTCCCTTGGCCACGTTATCTGCTGTATTGTTGCTCGTTGGCTATAAGTTGGCTAAGCCATCGCTTATTATGCACTTCTGGCACAAAGGAAAGTACCAATTCATCCCTTTTGCTGCAACGCTGATTGCCATTGTAGCTACAGATCTTTTGATGGGAGTGGCCATTGGTATGGTTATTAGTATCTCTTACATCTTGATTGGTAACATGAAGCGTGCTTATTACCTATCTTCGGATGAGTTAATGCCTGATGACGAAATCTACATGACTTTGGCCGAGGAGGTCTCTTTCCTAAACAAAGCCTCGATTAAGAATACACTTAGAGGCATTCAAGCTGGAATGAAGATGACTATTGATGCCTCACGCACCACTTACATAGCGCATGATGTTTTGGAGTTGATTGAAGATTTTGCAAACCACAGAGCACACGAGGAGAAAATAGCATTAACACTTGTTGGATTTAAAACCTCTTACAAAGATCACTTCAAAACAAAACACGCATACGTGAGCTTAAAACACCAAACTGTACTTTAATACTTAACTTATAATACATTAGAAAAAAATGAGATTACATACTCCAGAAACCCAAGCAACGATGACGCCTGCAAAGGCTTTGCAATTCTTGAAAGAGGGAAACGAACGTTTTGTTCAAAACTTAAAATTACAACGCAACTTGCTAGATCAAGCGGCACAATATAAATATGGACAATATCCATTTGCTATCATCTTAAGCTGTATGGATAGCCGTACGAGTGCTGAGATTATCTTTGACCAAGGACTGGGTGATATTTTTAGTGTACGTGTAGCTGGTAACGTTTTGAACGACGATATTATTGGTAGCATGGAATATGCTTGTAAAATGGTGGGCTCGAAACTAATTATGGTATTGGGACACAGCAAGTGTGGCGCTACTACAGGGGCCTGTGCACAAAAGAAGATTGGTAATCTTACGCAGTTGCTCGAAAAGATGCGTACATCTGTTGAGGAGGTGAAGCTTGAGATGCCTAAACAGGACCCTACATCGAAAGAGTTTGTAGAGGCTGTTACTCAACACCATGTACTTCATACAATGGAAGAGATTTTAAGCCGTAGTGAGGTTTTGCGCGAGCTTTATGATCGCGGTGAAATAGGCTTGGTGGGAGCTTACCACAAAGTAGGTTCTGGCGAGGTAGAGGTTTTGTGTCAAAAGATGCCTGAAGGGCAAATTCCTGAGCACGAAGCAACGGCTGTTTGAACTTAAGCTTAATTCTACTTTGGTTTTAACGCAGTAGGATTTGATAGAATGAGCGGCTAATTTAGCCTCTTTAAGTGAGATTTGATTATAACAATAGGGTACACCTCAGAAGTTTTTAAACAACTTTTGGGGTGTACTTTTTAGAGTGTAGTGTGAGATTCTAAAAATTATCATGTACATTTGCAGAGGCTGTAAGGCTTGTTGTAAAACCTTTTAAATGAACTTGACTGATGAAATATGTTATAACTTTTCTCTTAACTGTAGTCTCTTTTTGTAATCTGCAAGCGCAAGAGATGAAGCAGCTTTTTATAGAACTTCCAGACTCTATTGCTCCTCTACTGACCAAGGTAAACCGAGAGGATTGCGTCGATTTCTTAGATAGTCAAATGAAAGCCGAGGTGAAGAATCGTTTTGGTAACCCATCGGAATTGAAAGAACTTACGGCCAACTATTTATTTCTTCAGACAACCGAGCAGAGTACTCTTCAACTCAAGTTACTGCCCCAGAATGACTCGGTTAATATTGTTTGTGCCATTTTTACAGCTTGTGCACCTGCTTGTGATAGTGAGGTGCGCTTCTATACTACCGAGTGGAAGAGTCTGCCTGCTGCCCATTATATTACGCCTCCGCTTCAAGAAGCATTTCTCCAATCTACCGATAGCTTAAATAGTGAATTCACTTCGTTGAAGAAGCTCTTAGATATGCATCTAATAAAAGTTGATGCCTCTTCTGGTACGCACGAGTTATTTATCAGCTATGCAACGCCAACTTATCTCTCCTCTGATGATCAAAAGCGCATAGCTCCCTATATAAAGGAGACTCCTCTCCGTTATGTCTGGAGAAATGGTAAATTTGAATGGATGGAGTAAACCTCCTTTTGTATTTAGCTTTCGTTCTACTGTTCTATTATTTATTTAGAGTTTAAAAACCGTTTGCTATACTCTCGTATAGCTGCATAGAATATAATTGTGCCCTATCACTCAGTTCATTTATGAGGCGAGTGATAGGGCACAATCTTTTTTTTGAAACGAGATTTGCTCTCGACTTCTTTATTTCAGGAATAGAATGATTGCTGGAATAGGAGCTAACTTGCTATCCGAAGGTGTTTGCCAGCTCCAGCTTAGATGTTCACCTTCATAATCTTCAAAATAGTAGAGCTTGTAGCTGTGGAATCCTTTCTTTAAGGCAACCCTACCCGTGGCCGGTATAGCTGCATGTGATCCATCGTTATCTACTACCTTCTCATCATTAATTAGAAGTATGCTGCCATCATCTGAACGAGTTTGAAAAGTGTATATTCCATCCTCAGGTACTTGAATGAGCCCGGAGAAGATAAATGCAAAGTGATCCTTTTGTTTTGCACCTGCAATTGAAGGTTCACCTAAAATACCTTTTTCAATAAGTGGGCTCTTTTCAATGTCGGCTACCTTTTGATAGAGCCCTTCATAGTAGCTGTATGAGGTGCCATTTTGAGTTGGGTTAACTTGCAGTGCCTCTTTTAGTTCTGCTCTCGTTGCGGTAATGTGAAGTGTGCGGCTCGCTACAAATCCCTCTTTGAATCCTTTGGCTTTTATATGAGCCGTTTCAGTGAGTGTAAAAGGGGTGTTGTAGCGTATTGAACTCTCTGTTGGCTCGGTACCATCTAGTGTATAATAGATGGTCGAACCTTCGGTTGTGCTGTTTATGGACACCTCTACTTGGTTCTCAAAAAGATGGAGGTCCTGAACAATGTAGGGCATTGATACAATCAGCTCTTGGGTATATGAATAGGGGGCATCTTGCTGCTTTGTACCTCGCTCTTTGTTGGGACGATTGGTGAGTGAATAGGTTAGTTCGCCTCCTTCCATCAGTTGCGCATAGGTGATAAAGTTCTCTGTTATCACTTTACCATTAAACTTTACCTTATCGATGTAGAGATTCTTTGCTGGTTGGTTGGCTGTAATGACTAGCTCCTTTCCGCTAGCTAGTCGGATGGTTGCTTTCTCAAACAGGGGTGTTGTTAAGGCAAATTCGTTGCTGCCTGGACAGACTGAGTAGAGGCCTAAACTACTAAGAATGTACCAAGCAGACATCTGTCCGCAATCTTCATTGCCACTTATCCCCTCAGGAGTAGGTTGATACATTTCATGAAGCAGGCGTCGAGTCATCTCTTGTGTTTTCCAAGGTTGACCTATGTAGTTGTACAGGTAGGCCATGTGGTGACTAGGTTCATTGCCATGCGCATACTGTCCAATCAGCCCGGTAATGTCTTGCATGGTACCATCCACTTTAGATTCTACCGAAAAGAGGGAGTCGAGTGAAGCGGTAAATGCCTCCTTGCCTCCATAGAGCTGCACCATGCCTTCCACATCGTGGGGTACAAAGAAGCGATACTGCCAAGCGGTTGCTTCGGTATAGGCACGCCCTACCTGGAAGGGATTAAAGGGGCTCTCCCAATTACCATCCATTCGCTTTCCACGGAAGAATCGGGTCGATCCATCGAAGGCATTGACATAGTTCTGTGAGCGTTCGATGTACTTGTGGTACGTCTCTTCTCTACCCATTGCTTTTGCCATTTGAGCGATGCACCAATCGTCATAGGCAAACTCAAGCAGGCACGAGACCGACTCCTTTTTAATATTCGAAGGAATAAATCCATACTTGATGTAGTAGTCCGCACCCTTCTTGTTCTTTTCGGAGGAGATTTCCAGTGCATTCAAGGCCTTCTCTGCATCGAAGTTACGAATGCCTTTCAGGTATGCATCGGCTATGACGGATGCAGCATGATACCCAATCATTGTTTCTGTTTCGCCCGATGCGAGTGACCACAATGGCAGCTCGCCCGATGCATCGTATACATTTAGCAGAGAGTTTACCATGCCATTAACAAAGGTGCTATCGATAAGAGTCATCAGGGGGTGCCATGCACGGAAGGTATCCCAAAGAGAGAAGGTAGAGTACTCTTTGCTGCCGGCCGGTAGTTGTGCAATGGTCAGGTCGTGACGGCGGTATTCACCATTTACGTCACTCACCGTATTGGGAACAATCAATGAATGATACAGGGCTGTATAGAAGTTGGATTTATCGGCTTCGCTACCGCCCTCTACGGTGATGGATGTAAGGGCCTCCTTCCAAACACGGTGTGACTCTTCACGCACGGCGTCGAAGTCAAATCCTTTTACATCGCTCGTCAAATTCGTACGTGCATTCTCGTTGCTAACTAGTGACAAGCCTACTTTACTCACTACAGCTGGTTGCACAGTCGTATTGAAATAGAGAATGGCTTGTAGATTGCTGCCTGTTAATTTCCCTATAGGTGCTACCTTTTTTTTGTTGCTGATATAGGCAATGGAGTCTATGGGGTGTGAGAACTGGGCCACAAAGTAGATGTATTGGTTATCGACCCATCCACGTGTACGGCGCATGCCCGAAAGCTCATTCGGAGCGGTTTGCTCCAACTCGGCTTCGTAGATGTATTCGTCCGTTAAAGTGTGAGCGAGATCGACTATAATGGCTGCCGATCCATCTTGTGGATAGCTATAGCGATGCATGCCCACATAGGTGGTGGCTGTTAGCTCTGCTTTAATCTCTTCATTGAGCAGATTTACGGTATAATAGCCTGCCACTGCCTTTTCTTGTTCGTGCAAGAAGGTGGCAGGTTTATAGATATCTCCTTCTGATGTTAAATTGATGGGTTGTGTAGTGGGGCGGAATAGAATATCGCCCAAGTCGATACAGCCCGTTCCGCTTAGGTGGGTGTGCGAGAAACCAAAGAGGGTAGAATCGCTGTAGTGATAGCCTGAGCAGGCATCCCAATTGCCACGACGGGTGTCGGGACTGAGCTGTACAGCACCAAATGGGCGGGTTGCTCCGGGATAGGTATGGCCATGAAAGCCTGTTCCAATAAGGGGTGATACATAGTCGATGGGTTCTTGCGCAGTCGGTGTGCAACCACTCGCCAGACAAAGAAACACCAAGAGAAGGAGTAAGTTTGTTCTTTTCATAAACGGTTTTAGTTTATGCGAAAGTATAAAAAGAGTGATTACTCCTTTCTCTCACTTTAACGATGAACACGCTTCTTTCACATTTATAAGGCTATATTAGGTTGTAGATTTCGGTTGTGTTTCTTTTTGGTTACTTTTTTGCCTCTCTTTTGAAACAGATGTTTCAGAAGATGTGGTTGCATGACTCATGTTACTCTATCTCCAAGGTAAGAAAGGTGTATCAGAAGGTACTATAAAAGGAGACCACCGCTGTTACCAAAATCTGTAACAGCGGTGGTCTTAGCCTAAGGAGGATTGTGAAGCAGCTTCACTCTCTTCCTTAGTATGTTGCCAGGAGTAGCGAGAATTCGTTTTAGCTTTAATTATACGTTCAAGCTTCTATTCGCTCTCTACTCAGCGGTAAACGCTCTCTCGATTGCCGAATTCTGCATAGAAGCCGAAATCTAAGCTCTCTAGTACGAATGCTATTTACCCCTCTTTCTCTATATAGTCCCCATGCTCCTTGATTAAGGCGATTAGTTTATCGACCGCCTCCTCTTCGGGAATGTTTTTCTCGATGCACTCTTTACGCTTGTAAAGGCTTACTTTGCCACGACCCGCACCTACGTAGCCGTAGTCAGCATCGGCCATTTCGCCTGGACCATTTACAATACAACCCATGATACCTATCTTCAGCCCTTTCAGGTGTGAAGTGGCCCCTTTTACGCGCGCAATTGTGCTCTCTAAATCGAAGAGTGTACGTCCGCATCCAGGGCAAGAGATATACTCTGTTTTGCTGGTACGTACGCGTCCTGCTTGCAAGATACCAAAGGCTGTTGCATCGTTCTGGCTGTGCGATATCGCTCCTTGGTTAAAGAGGAAGATACCATCGCAGAAGCCATCGATAATAAGCGGACCCATATCGGCAGCAGCTTTAATTTGTAGTGCTTGTGCTTCGTTCTCTTGATACATTTGGAAGAATACAACGGGGTTGGTAATTCCTTCGGTAATCAACTTATGGGCGAAGGCACGGTATTCACCTACACGGTTGGCATGGTTGCTTTGTGCAATAATAACGACCTCTGGGTTTTTACGAAGTGCCAATAGTACCTGTTCGTTCAGCAAGCTACAAGGTAGGAAGAGAAACTTTTGGGGGGCAGGTGTGTGGTGTAGTTCCACAATCTGCTGGTAGTTAAAAGCTGGGTAGGTTTGTGCTCTCTCGGGTTCCCAGGAGTAGGCATCGACTAAGTAACCTACACCCTCTTCAAGAACTTCGGGTACATTCTGCCCGCAATAGATGTAGTCGGGTTTAAAGTTTACATCTATCTCCTTGCTGCCATCAAGGCGTTCGCTTAATACGATGGGTAGATTATCGCCACCAATGTTGCCCACTGCTTTCGTTTCACGTTTTACTGGCGTAAAGTAGTTAAAGCCATTGGCTATCTTTCCTTCGATTAATTCGTGGTTTTCGCGCTCTAGTATGTAATCTACAAGCTGCTTTGCTACCGGTATTTCACGTTCGGGTGCTTCGCTTAAAGATACGCGGATGGTATCGCCAAAGCCATCGGCCAATAAGGTACCGATACCCAAAGCCGATTTAATGCGACCATCTTCGCCATCGCCCGCCTCGGTTACCCCTAGGTGTAAAGGGAAGGCCATTCCTTCGCGTTCCATCTGAAATACTAGGCGGCGTACCGTTTGTACCATAATTACTGTGTTCGATGCCTTAATTGAGATGACTACATCTTTAAAGCTCTCTTCACCGCAGATGCGTAGAAATTCCATGCACGACTCTACCATGCCTTGTGGCGTATCGCCGTAGCGAGATAGAATGCGATCGGAGAGTGAACCGTGGTTTACACCAATTCGGATAGCAGTGCGATTCTCTTTGCAAATAGCCAAGAAAGGAACAAAGCGTTCACGAATCTTATCCACCTCGGCTGCATACTCCTCATCCGTATAGGTTAGCTCCTTAAAAGTACGTGGTGCATCTACATAGTTTCCGGGATTAATACGTACCTTCTCTGCATATTTTGCTGCCACATCGGCCACATTGGGGTTAAAGTGTACATCGGCCACAAGGGGAGTGTTAATACCCTCTTTGCGTAGTGCCCCATTAATATACATCAAGTTCTCTGCTTCTCGCACCCCTTGCGTGGTGAGGCGTACATATTCACCTCCTGCTGCAATAATGCGTTTGGCTTGTTCCACACACGCCTCTGTATCGGTCGTTGCGGTATTGGTCATGCTCTGTACACGAATAGGAAAAGCGCCACCCATAGGGGTAGCGCCAATCTGTACTTCCGTAGCCTTTCGGCGAGCGTAGTTAAATAGATTCATTAGTTAGTCTTGTAAGCGAATTTCACCTCTTTCAACTCTTCGTTGGCTTGTACGATTTTACTTTTTAGTCCCTCTTTGTAGGCAACCATTTTAGCCGCTAGTCCCGCATCGCCTAGAGCCATCATTTGAATAGCTAGGATCGCTGCATTCATAGCGCCATTAATAGCTACGGTAGCTACAGGAATTCCGGGAGGCATTTGTACAATTGAGTAGAGTGCATCTACCCCATCAAGTACTGTGCTCTTTACAGGAACGCCGATAACAGGGAGGGTAGTATTGGCTGCAATTACACCAGGAAGAGCTGCTGCCATACCTGCTGCTGCAATGATTACCTTAATGCCACGATCGGCTGCTCCTTTTGCAAACTCCTCTACTTCGGCAGGGGTACGGTGTGCTGATAGGGCATTAATTTCGAAAGGTACTTGCATTTCATCCAATAATTTCGCCGCCTTTTCCATCACTGGAAGGTCAGACGTGCTACCCATAATAATACTTACAATCGGTCTCATTCTTTGTTTTAGGTTATATATTTAAAACTAGTATGCCCACCTCTTCGGTGACAAGCATCGGAGCATGGGCATACCTTATCATTTCGTTAAATGGCTACAACTTTAGGCGTTTATCAACTGTTTATAAGCTTCTGCATCGAGCAGGCTATCTACATCGTCTAGTTCAACGGGTTTTAGTTTAATAATCCATCCCTCTCCATAAGGGTCTTGGTTTACTAACTCAGGCTTCTCTTCGAGTGCCTCATTCTGCTCTAAAATTTCTCCTGCTACAGGAAGGAATAGGTCAGAAATGGTTTTCACTACTTCGATGGTGCCAAAAACCTCATTGGCCTCTAGCTCTTCACCTACCGTTGGTATATCAACAAAGACTACATCGCCTAGTTGTTGTTGTGCATAATCAGTAACACCAATGTAGGCTTCGTCTCCTTCTACGCGAATCCACTCGTGCTCTTTGGTGTACTTTACATGGTTTGGGAAATTCATAATATTATGTATTAAAAGGTTCTTATCTATCAGTAAATCAAAAGGGTAGGTTGGGATAGTTAGCGTTGTTTGACAGCGCTATGCAACTTACTCTTTTTATTCATTATTTAGGTTGTTCAAATAAACAAAATTCCTAGGATACCACAAAGCAATCCGACCATAAATCCTACAAAAATCTCTAATAATGATTGCTCTTTCAGTATAATTCGTGCACTGCCTAGGCAGCCTGATAGAAGAATGAAGATAGACAACCACCAAACGGGGTTAAACTGGAAAAGGAAACTATACGAAAGAAGCCCCCCAACCATGAGTCCTCCACTTGTAACCCGTGTGCTAATTTTCCACCAAAAATTAATAATCAAGCAGCAAACGATGCAGATCACACAAGCCATAACAATTCCAGTCAAATAGCGCGGAAGTTGCAATCGATACATGGTGAATAAACAAGCTGAATAGCTAATAATGGTTAGAATGTAGGGCATAATGCGGTTCTGGCGACTGCCCAGCAGCTTAAGGCTCCAGCCATTTATCTTGTGATGGGCATAAATACCTATCATGGGCATAAGGATGGTGAAGCTGTACACCAATGCCAATACCGTAAGTTTGTAACTTAGCGGAAGTACCCGTAAATAGGTAAAAAAGAAGAGTGAGAAAAAGGCAATGAAAGGAATCATAAAGGGAGAGAATAGCCGCGATAGAAGGCGTGCTCCCTGTATAATAAGTCGTTCACTCGTTGTACTGAATGGGGTCTGATCGTCTGCTTGCATATTTTTACTTTTATCTTCTTAAACGAGCAACAGGTATGTGAAGTTGCTGGCGGTATTTGGCAACTGTACGTCGGGCGATAGGATAGCCCTTTTCTTTCAACAAATCGGCCAATTCATCGTCGGTATAGGGCTTCTGTTTATCCTCTTCGTCTACACACTCTTTTAGTATGCGCTTAATCTCTCGTACCGAAAGCTCTTCGCCACTTTCGGTGGTATATCCATCGCTAAAGAAGTATTTAAGTGAGTAGATGCCATAATTGGTTTGCGCATATTTGCTGCTACTCACTCGAGAAATGGTCGAGATGTCTAGCCCAGTTCGTTCCGCTACATCTTTTAGAATCATCGGTTTTAGTATCGATTCATCGCCCTCTTCAAAAAAGGAGCGTTGTATGTCGACGATGGCCTCCATGGTGGTAAGTAGTGTTTGTTGACGCTGCTTTACTGCGTTAATAAAACCTTGTGCTGCATCCACCTTTTGTTTCAAGAAGAGAAGTGCCTCTTTGGACTCTCTAGTTTGATTTTTTCGGTTGTTAGTATGCTCTTCAAGCAGTTGAGTAAACTCTCTACTTAAGCGTAGCTCCGGTACATTTCGGTTATTTAAATGGATGGAGATGGTTCCATCCTCGAAGGTTTCAATTAAAAAGTCAGGGGTGATTTGTTGTGCTCCTCTTCCAAGTGTTTCGCCTAGCGAGCTTCCTGGGCGTGGATTGAGTTTGGTTAGCTCACTCATAGCCTCTATATAGACCTCTTCGCTAAGTTCTAGTTTTTGTTTGATCCGATCCTTGTTCTTGCGTGTAAAGTCATCACAGCACTTCTTGATAATCTCCAATTGTACTGTTTTAAGTGGTGAGTTGGGTTTGCGCTCTATTTGGAGCAGCAAGCACTCTTGTAGACTACGTGCCCCAATTCCTGCTGGATCAAATTCTTGAATGATTCTTAAAATTGTGGTGAGCTCTTCTTGCGTTGTATAGATGCCTTGATAAATGGCTAGCTCATCTAGTATGCTCTCTAAGTCCTTGCGTAAAAGTCCATCGTCATCTAGGGAACCAATTAAATATTCGGCTATCTCTTTCTCCTCTTCGTTCAACTCTTGCATACTGAGTTGTTCGCGCAGCAGCTCGTAAAATGAGGTTGATTCCGAAAAAGGAATCTCTTCCATCCTATCCTCTCGACTGCGGTTGTTCTCTTGCAGTTTATAGTCGGGAATATCATCTACTGTACGGTAATCGCCTAGCGAGAAATCAACCTCACCATATTCATTGGAGTTCTCAAATTTATCTTCTTGTTCTTCTTCGAACTCCTCATTTTCTTGTAGTGTTGCCTCTTCCTTACCCTCCTCTAAAGCAGGATTATCCAACAGCTCGGCACTCACGCGCTCCTCTAGCTCTAAGGTTGGTAGCTCTAATAGTTTGACTACCAATATTTGCTGAGGAGAGAGTGTTTGCACCTGTTGTTGTGCCTGCGTCTGTATTTGGCGTGAACCTTGTACCATGTTGTACTATCTATAATTAATCCAACTGCAAAAATAACGAAATAGTTAGCAAAACGGTTTATTAGAGCTTGTTCTTTTTTTAGGATTCAATCCTGCTTCATTCTGTTGAGTGAAATCGACAGCTTTTAATTCCAATTTGGAGCAATTTACTAACTGATTACATCATTGCATGGTTGTTTTTTTTGAATTATCGTTTTTTCTTAATTGTACATTGCTACTTTTTTGAGCTTACCAAAACTGCCAGCCCAGATTCGCTCCATTAACCCTCTGTAGTGTTACCTTTTAGGTTAGAATTGGCTTAAAACATTCATTTATGTTTACAAGAGCAAAAGGATTGTGATTGTTAATTTATTGTAGGTGAAAATGCGTGTCTATATGTTAACTTAATGGTTTATTTGTGATTATAGCTTTATTTGTTTATTTTTTCTTTTGTAAATATTAGGTTATTATCGCTGTTAATTCTATATTTGATTCGAATCTGAAACTTTTGTTCAAATATGGAAAAATCCTTTTCAAATATGATAAATGCAGAGGAAAATTACAAAGTTCCTAATCTTGAAAAAGGCATTGCTGTGTTGGAATATCTATCGCTCCATGCACAAGGCGATACGCTGCAAAATATTCGGCATTCACTCGATATTTCACAAACAACGGCCTATCGAATTCTTTACACGTTGGTTCGATTGGAATTTCTTCTCTATAGCGAGGCGACGAAACGTTACAGATTATCTCAAAAGATGCTGATGTTAGGTTTTCGCTCTCTAAATGAGCACAATTTATTAGAGGCAGTATTGCCCCGTTTACGTAATTTGCGTGATGAGGTAAAAGAAACAGCCTGTTTTGGTATATTGGGTGATACAAAAGGGGTCTTTATTGAACAAGCTAGAGGATATCATGCATTTTGTTTTGTGCTCTCGCCAGGGAAGTCGTTTGAGCTGCATTGTTCGGCTCCTGGAAAAGCAATTATGGCCTATTTGCCTAAAACAGTACGCGACCGATACTTAGACGGTATGGAGTTTATGCGTTATAATGATCGAACCATAACAACCAGAGAGGCTTATCTCGATGAGTTGGCACGCGTCTCAGAACTAGGTTATGCTCTTGATAATGAAGAGGAACTAAGCGGTGTTATCTGCATTGGTGCACCGATACTAAATTATATTGGTTATCCTTTGGGTGCTATTTGGATCTCAGGTCCCAAGGATCGCCTGTCGAATGATGTTTTGGAGTCGTCCATTGTAAGTATAAAAACGATCGCATCAGAGATATCAGCCGAACTAGGTTATGGAAAAAAAATATAGACCTTAAAAATAATAGCAATAAAGTTTTCACGTATAAAAAAACAGACCTTATGACTAAAATAACGAATTACCTCCAAAAAATATATTCAATTCTACTCCTTTTTTGCGTAGCGACTCCTTTGTGGGCCACAGACAATGAGCCTTTGTACCCTACCGATATAAAGATCGGGAGTAAAGGTGAACTAGTTATAACAGAAAAAGGACACTCTCGCTTGGCTATTTATGCAGCCGATGGCAAAAGCTTATTGCGTACCATTCCTCAAGAAGCCACTCCTACAGGCGTCGTTCTTGATGGAAATGTGGCCTATGTGACCACGTTCGAAACAATGGGCCGTTTGCATGCTTTCGATTTGGAAACGGGAGCTCAACTGTGGTCTACAGTTACAGGTTCTGGGGCCTGCTCTCCAATTCTCGATTCTACAAAGAAAAATATATATGTCTGTAACCAATTTCAGAACACAATAACTGAGTGTGATGCACGTACAGGCCAGCTGCTTCGTACGGTGACTGTACTACGTGAGCCTAAATCGATTGCTATTACGCCCGATGGAAAATACCTCTATTCTACCAACTTTCTTCCTGCTCAACGTGCCGATGTGGATTACGTAGCTGCTTGTGTTTCGGTTATCGATGTAAAAGACTTTAATAAGATTAAAGATATTCCATTAACGAATGGTAGCAATGCATTGCGTAACATCTGTGTCACACCTAATGGTAAATATATCTATGTTTCGCACAACTTAGGACGTTTTACAGTACCTACTTCGCAGTTGCAACAGGGATGGATGAATACCAGTGCATTTAGTATTATTAGTGCGGATAAACACGAGTTTTTAGGTACCATAGTGGTGGATGAACCCGAGCGTGGTGCTGCTGGCATCTGGGGGATCTCATGCAATGAAGAGTCTATTTATATTACCCATTCGGGTACTCATGAAGTGAGTGTTATTGATCATAAAGCCATGCTTGTTAAGTTTGAAAACTCACCCGATAAATCGGTGCTAGACTACGACCTTACCTTTCTTTTTGGTATGCGTGAAAGAGTGAATTTAAGTGGTAATGGTCCTCGTTCTATGGTTTTAACGAGCGAGAAACTAATTATACCTACTTACTTTGCCGATGTGCTAAATATTGTCGATATAAAGACACTCGATATCGATGCAATCTCATTGAATCCAAATAGAGTGGAAACCTCAGAGGATAAAGGAGAACGTTTCTTTAACGATGCAATGTATTGTTTCCAAAACTGGCAAAGTTGTAACGGTTGTCACCCTGGCGATGGTCGTACAGATGGTATGAACTGGGATTTAATGAATGATGGAGTGGGTAACCCAAAGAATTGTAAAAGTTTGCTGTTCAGTCACGTAACTGCACCCAATATGATCTCGGGTATACGTGCTTCGGCAGAGGTGGCTGTTAGAGCTGGCTACCGCCACATTCAATTCTTTAATGTTGACGAAGAGGATGCTATTTGTGTAGACGAGTATCTAAAAGCATTGCGCCCTGTACCAAGCCCCTATTTGGTAAATGGAGAGCTATCGGAAAAAGCAAAAGCTGGACAAAAAGTATACGAGCGACTTAAATGTGGAGATTGTCACAGTGGCACCTACTATACCGATATGAAAATGTATCGCATCGGAGAGGATATTGAGTTCGAAGCAGGATGGGATACACCCACTCTTAGAGAGGTATGGCGCACTGCTCCATATCTATTTGATGGTAGAGCAGCTACCATGAAGGATGTGTTCCTGATTCACAAACATGGAATTGAAAAGAAAGTTTCGGAGAAAGATATTGATGCACTTACAGAGTATGTAAACTCGTTGTAATTTAATTATAGATAGATACCTAAATAGAAAAAATCCCTTGAATTTATGACCTATTGTGAAAATATACAGTGTACTACTTACACAACTACCGATGCGCCCTTTCGTGAGATGGTGGCCGCATTATTTGCAAAACTACATGGAGCGAAGGAAATTGTACGCTTGATTTTTTTTGGACTTCCTGCTGATAATATTGAATATGAAACACAATTGTCTTCTCTTCGTGAAATGGCTAAAGCCCATTTTGGCAAGAAGCAGCCGGTAGTAAGCTATGTTTGTCAGCTACCTCTTGATGGTGCTTTATCGCTTGAAGTATATGACTACCAGTTAGAGGCTGGGGAGACAATTGCCTATAAAAACTACAAAGAATACCCGTATGTGCTCTTGCAGAATCGAGCAGGAAGGTATCTATTTGCTGGAGGCTTCCAGGGAATTGCTTGCAATCGCAGCATTCGTTATCAATCCAAGGAGGCATTCCAACTGATTGAAGAGTTGCTCGAACTGGAACAGTTTCCCATTGAAAATATTGTTAGACAGTGGAATTACATAGAACGTATTACCGATTTCGATGGTAGTGAGCAACGTTACCAGATGTTTAATAACGCACGAAGTGATTTTTATCAGAAAGCACTATGGACCAAAGGTTACCCAGCTGCAACGGGCATTGGTATGGATTTAGGTGGACTGTTGGTCGACTTAGATGCAGTTGTACTTTACGATGAGGCACATAAAATTGTACCCATCGATAATAAGTTGCAGGTAGCCGCTCATGCCTATTCGGCAGAGGTACTTGAGGAGGCTGATAACAAAAAAACGACACCTAAGTTTGAACGTGCAAAAAGCATAGATATGCATGAGCATCGTTTAATCTATATCTCGGGTACAGCTGCTATACGCGGTGAAGATAGCCTTAGAGATATGGAAATTGAAGAGCAAACGGTGGTAACCATGGAGAATATTGCACAGCTTATTGATGATGCCCCCTTGGTACTGTTGCGAGTTTACCTAAAAGAGGCCTCGTTTTATGCCAAAGCTCAAGAGGTACTCAATCGTAATTATTCACACATCCCAACGCTTTATACCGTAGCCGATGTGTGTAGAGAAGAGTTATTGATTGAGATAGAAGGAATTGCAAAAAAATAAATATAGTACTTTAAAAGAAAAATGAAGATGAAAAAGAACTTTATCAAAACGATGTTAATGGGCTTTGTAGCCTTTTCTCTGGTAGCTTGTGGTGGTAATAGCACAAAAACTGCAGAGGCTACAGGATGTTGCCAAAGCCAAGAAAATTCTAACTGTAAAAAAAACAAAGAAATGAACTATTCAAAGAAGTACACCAATGCCGATTTCTATAAAGACGGCGTGTTTCAACAAGATGTAGCAATGGCTGCAATGAAGGATATGATTGCATTTTACAATGTACCCTTTACTGCATTCATGGAAACAGATTTGTGGGTAACAGATTTCGGATTGGGCGATTTTGAGAATGTTGGTATGGGTGGTATCTTCTGGGTAAACGATGCTGAGCATAACTATTTTGCGCATGCAATCTATTTGCTACCAGGCCAAATGATTCCTGAGCATGCACACGTAGCGACTAAATTTGCACCTAAGCATGAAACATGGATGGTAACTAAAGGTTGGGTGTACAACTTCTCTGAACTAGGCGAAGAGACTCCTAACGCTCCTGCTATTCCTGCTGGTCACGGTCCAGTGGTAAGCAAAAACTTCGTAGTACAACAAGTAGGCGAGATTATTCCTCTTAAGAAATTGGGTTCTTTCCACTTCCTATTGGCAGGTCCAGAAGGTGCGATTGTTGACGAATGGGCTTCATACCACGATAATGATGGTTTACGCTTTACGAATAAAAAAGCAGCACTTTAACCGAGAATCTTAATACCACGAAAATCAACGATTAAAATTAGAAATAAAGGATGAAGAAGTTTAATTTTCTTGTCACTTCGTTTCTACTAACTGCTTCACTCGTTTCGGCAGAGAATGTCCCGCAGTGGGTGAAAGCAGTAGTAAAAACAAAAACAGAGTTTATCGATAAGCAAAACCCTTCGCTTAAAAATACACCTGTTGTCTCTTCATGGATGAAGCCTAAAGTTAAGGCTGAATCGATTAGTTTAAACATGAAGGGTAAAAAGCAATTGGTGCTGATTACTTCTGGAGGAGCTGACGGACCCGATTACGACCATGCAGTATGGGGGAATGCACGCCTAATTAAGGCCGATGGAACTGTACTTCTACTGGATCAAGTTCCATTTACTTTTGGTAAAAATAAAGAGGTTCCTCCTGGAAGCAAAGCCGTTTGTGAGATTGGCTTGTCAGGATGGTCTACTCCTTTAAAGAATGTAAATGCGAATAACCGACCCATCAAAATTGCGGGTAAAGGGTATGAGCATGCACTCTTTTGTCATGCGAATGGTATGATGGTATTCACGCTTCACGACGATTTTGATCGTTTCGAGGCTGAAGTAGGGATCGATGATGCATCGCCTATTGGTAGTGCCTATTTCTGTGCATTGAATGCCAATCCCGATTTGGCTATTGCTCAACTTACTGCCGAGCATCCAGGTGCAATGGCTATGTTGTCTAGCCACTTCCCCGATTTAAGATATTGGTTTGCTTCGAAAGATGATTCGGTAGAGGCTGATGCGGTTTATGGGATGATTAAACCACTTAAACAAAAGGATTATTTTACGAAGAAAGCTCAAACTGTATTGAAGGAGAGCGATAGAACGAAACAACTGATCAACATACTTCAGTTAATGAGTGAGTTGCAAAAAATTTCGGACTTGCAAGAGGATCTTAAATGGTTAAATCTTGAGGCGGTTGAGTTAGCATACAACGATATGAAAGCTCAAAAAGGATACGATGCTGCAAAAAATAGTGCATTGTTGAATGAGCTTAAAACGCTTGTTAAGAGTGGATTTGATGGAATCTATGCAGGCAATCAGGCAGCGATTGATAATGCGCATAAAGCATTGAATCTAAAACGTGATATCTTGCTAGCCAATACATTGCTTGACGATGGTAAGATTGTTGCTGTGCGTTATTTGCTGAGCAATGACCGCAAAGCGATGGCTCCTTCTTTGGGAACGCAAGCCAATAACTGGAGTAACCAAGAGTCGGCAAGCCGCGGTGGTTTTAATGCAGAGATTGTAGAGCTTTCAAACTTGAGAGATAAAGTTGCAAAAAGATCGGTTTACAAACCTTCTAACGGTTCATCGGTTGCCGATCTTAAAATGCACTGGAGCGGCAAGAAGGTGATGTTTACCCAAATTGGCGATGATAAAAAGTGGAATATCTTTGAAGTTGCTCTCGACGGTAACGGATTTAAACCTCTTGTAGAGAATGACGAACCCGATTTGGAATTCTACGATGGTACCTATTTGCCCGATGGTCGCGTAATTGCTACTTCAAACATTGGTTACCAAGGTGTACCTTGTGTAAGTGGGGATGACCCTGTAGGTAACATGGTGTTGTTTAATCCTGAAGATAAAAGCCTGAGACGTCTTACTTTTGACCAAGATGCGAACTGGAATCCTGTAATCATGAACAACGGTCGTGTTATGTATACTCGCTGGGAGTACACAGACCTTACGCACTACTATACACGTATCGTAATGCACATGAACCCCGATGGTACCGAAAATAAAGCTCTTTATGGTAGCGGCGAGATGTTCCCTAACAGTACATTTGATATGCAACCTTTGCCGGGTCACGGATCGGCTTTTGTGGGTATTATCTCGGGTCACCACGGGGTAGCTCGTTCGGGCCGTCTTATTCTGTTCGATCCCTCAAAAGGTCGTAGCAGCGTAGCGGGTATGACTCAAGAAATTCCTTATAGAAATCGCCCTATCGAGGTGTTGATTAAAGATGAGTTGGTTAACGATGTGTGGCCTCAATTTATCAAACCCATGCCTTTGAATGACAAATACTTCTTGGTTTCTGCTAAACTAAGCCCCGATGCTTTGTGGGGATTGTATCTAGTCGATATTTATGACAACGTAACTTGTTTAGCGCAAGGAGATGGTGAAGGATATATCAGCCCTATCTTGGTGAAGGAAGCGAAAACTCCTCCAGCTATACCCGATCGTGTAAAGTTAGGTGAGAAAGATGCTACTTTCTTTATTCAAGACATCTATGAAGGTGAAGGTTTGAGAGGTATTCCTCGCGGTACTGTGAAAGAGTTGCGTATTCACGCTTACGAATATGCTTACTTGAAAACGACTTCGGATCACAACTGGCACGGTATTCAATCGGGTTGGGATATTAAACGCAACCTAGGTACTGTACCTGTAGAGGAAGATGGTTCGGTTATGTTTATTGCTCCTGCCAATACGCCCATCTCTATCCAGCCGCTTGATGCGAATGGAGTAGCCGTTCAATGGATGCGTAGCTGGGTAACTGGTCAGCCCGGTGAGGTGGTTTCTTGTGTAGGTTGTCACGAAGATCAAAATCAAATCGTAATGCCTAAACGCGTTGCAGCTTCTCAAAAAGCACCTGTACCTCTTAAAGCACCCGAAGGTGGCATTCGTTCGTTTACCTTCGATTTAGAGGTTCAGCCTATTTTAGATAGAGCTTGTATTGCTTGTCACAATGGTGAGGGTAAAGCATTCGATCTTAAAGGGGGTGCGAAAGATGCACGTGGTTACGGTAAATCGTACCTAAATCTTCATCCTTTTGTGCACCGTCAAGGTGGTGAAGGTGATATGCTTGTATTGACTCCGTACGAGTACCATGCCAATACCAGCGAATTGGTGCGTATTCTTAAGAAAGGGCACTACAATGTAGAGCTGACTGACGAAGAGTGGAGAAAAATCTACAACTGGATTGATTACAATGCACCTGATAAAGGCTATTTCAATGCCAATGAATTGACCTCAATTCCTCATTGTGGGTTCGACCAAATTGAACGCCGCATTGAGTTGACTAATAAATATGCAGGTGGTTCGGGTGTTGATTGGAAAAAAGAGATAGCCGATTATGCAGAGGTGTTAAAAGGTCAAGGCCCTATTACTCCCGTTATGCCTGAGAAGTTAGCTCCTGTTAAGGAGAAAGTAGTTAAAGCAAAAGCTTGGCCTTTCACTGCTGCCGATGCTCAAGCCCTACAAGCGCAACAATCGCAAACGAAGAAGGTGGTAGAGATTGCTCCAGGTGTAAAAGTTACTTTCGTACGTATTCCTGCTGGCGAATTTGTGATGGGTAGCTACAATGGCGAGCCTGATGCATACCCTACTTCAAAAGTGAAGATTGAGAAAGCATTCTGGATGGCCGAATTGGAAACGAGCAATGCACAGTTTAATGCCATTTTTCCAGACCATAACAGTCGTCACATCGATCAACAGTGGAAAGACCACGTTGAACCTGGTTATGCAGCTAATAATCCGGAACAACCCGTTATCCGCGTAAGCTATCAAAAGGCGATGGAATACTGTAAACAGTTGAGTGAGAAAACAGGAATGAACATTACCTTGCCAACAGAGGCACAATGGGAGTGGGCATGTCGTGCAGGTAGCGATAGCGATTTCTGGTATGGAACGATGAACAGCGACTTTGGTAAGAAAGACAACTTGGCCGATAAGACTACATTAGACTTTGCCGTAAGTGGTGTCGATCCTAAACCGATGGCTAAAACGAGCTCTTGGTATCCCTACTACACCTACCTTCCTAAAGAAGAGAGCGTAGATGATGGTAGCTTGGTTACTGTAGATGGATCTAAGTACGAAGCAAATCCATTTGGTTTGTACTGTATGCACGGAAACGTAGCAGAGTGGACTCGTTCTGACTATGTATCTTACCCATACAGTGCCAAGACGAAGCAGACATCTGAATATAAAGTTGTACGTGGAGGTTCGTTCTTTGAGCGTCCTAAATTCTCTACTTCGCATACACGTAAAGGATTCTATCCTTACCAAAGTGTATTCAACGTAGGGTTCCGTATGATTATTGAAGATTAATAAAAGAGAGTCTAACATACTTGTTACTTTATAGAGCTTCAAGTGTGTTAGACTCTTTACTACTTGACTAATAACCTCGAACGAACAGATGAAAACTTTACTTAAGCGTTTTTTTACGTCATACATTAGTATGATTGTTCTGCTAGCTATTTATGCAGTTGTATTGGCCGTAGCCACATTTATAGAGAAGTACTATGGCACACCTGTTGCGAAAGCGCAGGTCTATCATTCGCCTCTCTTTTTCTTGCTGCAGCTACTTATGGTTGTAAACTTTGTGGGCATTGTTCTAAAACGCAAATTTGTAAAGCAAAAGCGTTGGGCTATGCTTACCCTTCACGCCTCCTTTATCTTGATCTTTTGCGGTGCATTGGTTACCTATATTTTTGGGCAAGAGGGAGTTTTGCACGTTCGCGAGGGCGAGACTACTCAGCAAATGGTGGTTCGCCAAGGCGATATGAATGTAATACACCACTTGCCTTTCTCTGTTGAACTTAAAAAGTTTACTCTATCGCGTTACCCTGGCTCATCAAGCCCCTCTTCGTATGAGAGTGAAGTCATTCTTCATGTAGATGGCGAGAAGCGTAGTGAACGCATTTATATGAATAATATTTTGGATGTTAAAGGGTATCGATTGTTTCAAGCCTCTTATGATCCCGATGAACGAGGTACCATCCTTACAGTCAATCAAGATGTAGCTGGACGCATCCTAACCTATATCGGTTACTTTTTCTTATTTGTGGCTCTGATTTGGTCTCTTTTCGCTTCAGGCAGCCGTTTTACCACCCTTCGTAAGCAATTACGTGCATTGCGTAAAGAGGCTATTGTGCTTCTATTCTTTACACTTTCATCACCTTTGACTCTGCTTGCTCAACAAGCTTCTGGTCAAGATTATTTGACGATGGCGCAGCAATATGCCATCCACCCCGACCATGCTGCAAAGTTTGGTTCTCTGCTTGTGCAGTCCGAAAAAGGGCGCATGATGCCTATTAACACCTTCTCTTCCGAACTATTGCGTAAACTCTACAAATCGGAAACCATCGGTAAACTCAACGCCGATCAATTCTTATTGGGCTTGCTTGTAATGCCCGATGTGTGGATGCAGGTTCCACTTATTCAAAACAAGAACTCTGAGCTCGCTGCTCACTACCACCTTTCACCCAAATATTGTGCTTATTTAGAGCTGTTTGATACGGAAGGTGACTATAAATTGCAAGAAAAGCTTGAAGAAGCCTACCATAAGAACCCCGCTGAGCGTACGCGTTGGGACAAAGATCTATTAAAACTAGACGAACAAGCAAACATTATCCATCAACTTACCTCGGGCGGACTATTGCGCCTATTCCCCAAAGAAGATGATCCTGACCATTTGTGGTACGCACCTGGCGATGATCTTTCTGACTTCGTAGGTAGAGACTCCCTATTTGTCTCTCAAATTATGATGTGGTATGTAGAGGAGGTTCAAACTTCTATTCAAACAGGTGATTGGAAAAAAGCCAACGAAGTACTCGATATGATTGCTGTTTACCAAGAGAAAAAGAATACCACGATTGATATAGATCCCAAGCGTATTGAGACGGAGATTAAGTACAACAAGTTGCAAATTTTTCGCTATGTAAAGATAGGCTATCTCTCTCTCGGAGGGATTCTCTTGATTCTCTCTTTTGTTGTACTTTTCAAGCCGAATCGTTGGATCAAAATTGCCTATTTTGTATTGGGAGTAGCTGTACTTCTTATTTATCACTACCAAATGGTAGGTATGGGCATGCGCTGGTATATTGGTGGATATGCCCCTTGGAGTAATTCGTACGAAACCATGATTTACGTGGCTTGGGCCACAGTTACTGCCGGTTTGCTTTTTGCACGTCGTAGCCAGATGACTTTTGCCCTAGCTACTCTTTTTGCTGGAATTATTTTGTTTGTGTCGGGTTTAAATTGGCTCGACCCTCAAATTAATCCACTTGTTCCTGTACTTAAATCACCTTGGCTTATGTTCCACGTGGCAGTCATCGTAGCTGCCTATGGATTCTTTGGCATTAGTTTCTTACTTGGATTGACTAATCTTTCTTTGTGGGCATTCTCTCCGGTGAAGCGTCTTGAGTCAATTGCATCACGCATTAAAGAGCTCTCTATAATTAACGAAATGTCCCTATGGATTGGAATCATACTCATGACTATTGGTACTTTTCTTGGTGCTATTTGGGCCAATGAGTCGTGGGGACGCTATTGGGGCTGGGACCCTAAGGAGACCTGGGCACTCATTACCATGATTGTCTATGCCATAGTTACCCACTTGCACCTAATGAAGGGTTACTCGCAGTGGCTATTCAACTTGCTATCGGTTGTAGCATTTGCCTCCGTCTTAATGACCTATTTTGGGGTAAATTACTTCTTAAGTGGCATGCACTCGTACGGGCAAAGCATCTCTATGAATGGAGTACCTCTTTATGTAGGTATGGCCCTTTTAGTGATTACACTCTTAGCGTGGGCCGCCTATCGCAAGCAACGAACCATAAAGCAGTAACTTTTAGGGCTACCTATTGCAGAATATAATTTAATTACAAATAGATAGAATCATCCTGCTACTCAACTGGCAGGAATGAACGAACATTCATGAACAATCTAAATAAAATTACTTATGAGAACATTGAACCATTTTGGTATTATTACCGACGAAATTAGAGAGGGAGCTGTTTACAACGATGGGTTGAAAGTGTGGTTGACAGATTTTGCCAACAGCCCCAATAAAATAGAGTATTTAAAATTTGAAGCGGGTAGTCCACTTCCTGAACTTGTACAAAAGAGTGCACACATAGCCTACTCTGTTCCTTGTCTTGAAACCGAACTGATTGGTAAGAATGTAATTTTTGGTCCGGTGGTATGTAGCGACACTCTTTCTATCGCATTTATTGAAGAAGAGGGTGCTCCATTGGAAATTATGGAAATCAAAGCCTAATTGGATTAGAAGATAAATATACGAATCACATAAATAAATGAATAATATGTCAGAAGTTAAAACTAAATTTATCAATGACCCTAATAACATTACAGCCGAGCTGTTAGAGGGTTATACACTCGCTTACAAAGATCAAGTAAAGATGGGTGGCGAAAACATCGTTGTTCGTGCCAATCCTAAAAGTGAAGACAAAGTAGCTGTCATTACCCTAGGTGGTTCTGGACACGAACCTGCATTAAGCGGTTTCGTGGGCGATGGTATGCTTGACTGTTCAGTAGTAGGTGATGTATTTGCTGCTCCAGGTGCACAACGCGTTTTTGCTGCGCTTCAACAATTCAAGCGCGAAGCAGGTATTCTTTTGGTGGTACTTAACCACTCAGGCGATGTGATGAGTGCCAACATGGCTTGCCAATTGGCAGAGCGTGTGGGTATCAAAGTAAAACAAGTATTGACTTACGATGATATCAGCGCAGGTATTGGTGCTGATAAAAATGACCGCCGTGGTTTGGCTGGTTGTGTGCCTTTGTACAAAATCTTGGGGGCGGCTGCCGATCAAGGTAAATCATTGGATGAACTGGTAGAGATTGCAGAGCGTTATGCGGCCAATATGGCTACACTTGCTGTAGCAATGGGCTCTTGCTCACACCCTCAAAATGGTGCTACCATTACAGACCTTCCTAAAGGAATGATGGAGATTGGTATGGGTCAACACGGCGAAGGCGGTGGTGGTCAAACGCAATTGGTTTCTGCCGATGATACAGCCACTCGCATGGTCGATTTACTTTGCCAACAGCTACAAGCAAAAGCGGGCGATAAAGTATTGGCTATTGTAAATGGGGTAGGAGCTACTACACAAATGGAGCTTAACATCATTTTTCGCAAAGTATACAAAGAACTAGAAGCCAAAGGAATTGAAGTGGTAGATGGTAAAATTGCCGAAATCTTGACTGTACAAGAGCAAGCTGGTTTCCAATTAATCATTGCTCGTTTGGATGCTGACCACATCGATTTGTTAAAGAACTATCCAGCAAATGCACCTTACTGGACAACAATTGGTAAATAATTTCAAGAATGGAACAATTAACGATAGATAATTTTAAGGCGATGCTTGCAAACGCACTTCGCAGAATTGAAGAACGCGAAGATGAGTTTTCGAAACTAGATGCAGTGATTGGCGATGGCGATCATGGACAAGCCATTGTTACAGCGATGAAGTGTGTGGTTGAAACATCGAAAAGAGGAGCTGAATTCAAAGCGATGCTTAACGATATGGGCTTTGACTTGATGTTGCAAGTAAGTGGATCGACTAGTACACTGATTGGTGCTTTCTTCTTAGGAATGAGCGACAACAGCGAGGGTACTTCACTCGATGCAGCAGCCGTTAAAACCATGTTTGCAGGTGGACTTGCCAATGTGCAAAAACAAACTGCGGCCAAAGTGGGCGACAAGACCATGATGGATGCTTTGATTCCAGCAATCGAGGCCATTCAAGCTTGCCAAAGCAGCTCGGTTAAAGAGGTTTTGACTGCCGGTGCAGTAGCTGCTGTTGCAGGGGCTAAAACAACCGTCGACTTGAAAGCTAATTTTGGTCGTGCACGCAATTACGGCGAGCGCTCCATTGGTCATGCCGATAGTGGTGCTTCGTCATGGAGCTGTATGTTTGAGGCATTTGCCGAAGCATTGTAGTATATATATTTTTAATTACGGGGATGAGATGCATACTCCTTGCATCCTCCCCAACTTTTACTTAAATAAAACGAACTAGAGAATTATGGCAGATTTAGATGATTTGAGAGAAGGCGCAAACTTCGGTTTGGGTATCTCTGCTACTACAAACAATTCATTCCACGTAAAAGGTGCTGATAACCTTCCTTGGGGTATGAAAGATAGACTTTCGCGTATCTTTAACCCTGCAACTGGTAAGAGTGTGATGTTGGCATTTGACCACGGTTTCATTATGGGCCCTACCTCAGGTTTGGAGCGTATTGACTTGAACATTGTTCCTTTGGTAGAGTATGCAGACTGTATTATGTGTGCCCGAGGTATTTTACAATCTTCAATCCCTACTACTACAGGTAAACCCATCTGTTTGCGTTCGGATGCAGGTACTTCTATCCTTACCGAATTGAATGACAATGTGGTAATCGATATCGAAGATGCTGTTCGAATGAATGTATCGGCTATGGCAGTTATGCTTGCTATTGGTGATCCCGATCACGAAGCAAAAACGATTGCAAACCTTTACGGATTGGTAGACAAAGCTACACGTTATAACATTCCAGTAATGGGTGTTACAGCAGTAGGTAAAGATATGGCGCGTGATGCACGTTACTTCGGTTTGGCTTCGCGTATTTGTGCTGAGAATGGTGCAAACATTGTGAAGACTTACTATTGTGATGGTTTCGAGAAAGTAGTAGCTGCTACACCTGTACCTATTGTAATTGCAGGTGGTAAAAAACTTCCTGAACTTGAAGCGCTTGATTTGTGCTACCGTGCTATTAATGACGGAGCTGCAGGTGTTGATATGGGTCGTAATGTATTCCAAAGCGAAAATCCGGTGGCAATGATTCAAGCGGTACACGCAGTGGTACACCAAGGAATTAAACCAGCACAAGGTTTGGAGCTTTACAACGATCTTTCAAAATAAGACGATTATGAAAAAACTCTTCAAGGCATTTGCCTGTTTTGTGCTTGCACTATCTGCGCTATCTTGTACTCAGAAGGAGTCTCAAAAGTTGTTACTTGGAGGTTCTGGATGGAACAAGATTGTTATCATCGATAAAGAGAGTAAACTCATTGAGTGGGAATACCCTTTGGAGGATGGATGGGAGTGTAACTCCGTTGCTGCTACTGCCGAAGGAAACATCTTGTTTTCCTACTCGAAAGGTGCTAAATTGATCGATCGCAACCACAATGAGCTGTGGAATATTCCTGCGCCTGCTGGTTGCGAAATGCAAACCGCACGCATTTTAGGCAATGGTAACTTCCTTTTGGCATGGTGTGGCGCTCCAGCTGTTATGATGGAGGTAGCTCCCGATGGAACGATTATCCGTACAACGGAGTATGAAACAGGTATTGCCAATCCGCATAGCCAGTTTAGACAAGTCAATGCAACGAGTAAAGGTAACTACCTTCTGCCTCTGTTTGCCACTTCAGAAATACGTGAAGTTTCGCCCGAAGGCGTACTTGTTAATACAGTAAAGGTGGAAGGATTGCCTTTCTCAACGCTTGCGTTGGAGAGTGGCAATTACTTGATTCCTTGTGGTGACGCCCACTCTTTGTTGGAGGTGAATCTTGCAAATGGAGAGATTTTGAATCGCATCGGCGAGCGCGACATCGAAGGGGTTTCACTCTTTTTTGTGGCTCAAGTTACCCCTTCTAGTAACGGAGGTTACTACCTTTGTAACTGGCAGGGCCATGCACCAGAAGGTACTGAAAGTAATAATCCACAACTCATTGAAGTGGATGCAGCAGGTAAAATGGTGTGGAGCTTGAATGACAACCATCAGTTTGGAATGATTTCAACTATCGCTGTCATGAAGTAAGCGCTTTCGCTCTATAGAACGAGTTGTGCCATCTGTTTTCATCTCTCTGAAGAGTGGAAATAGGTGGCACAACTTTGTATTAGGAGCTCTCTTTCTGGAATTAGGTTGTTTTTTAGCCTCTTAATCTCCATTTTCAAAACTTTATTTTTACTTTCACCACCGATAATGTTCGGATTACTAGTGTTTTGTGGTGAAAGTAAAGAATCTAAACAGTTTAGTGATTCTTTGTTTATGATTCTTGAAAAGCCATTAAAAGGGAGGGGGAATAGATGTTTGATGTGTGTAGATTTCTTACTTTCACCATAACTATTTGATAGTTAGATTTCTGTGCTTGGTGAAAGATGAAAAAAAGTATTAGAAATGGGTGAAAAATCGATGTTTGGAACCCTGTTGGAGAGTTCTAATCGATGGGGCTGAGTCGGGAATCTGTATTTTTGGGGGGTGATGTACAACCGCTTGTTTACCCTTGCATAACCGCTTATGCAATCTTGTATGAGCGGTTGTGCAGAGATGCACAAGCGCTCATAATTTGGACTCCTTAAATGCTTTGAGCAGAATCTTCTTCCTCTTTAAACCACGAGGCATACATCAAATAGCCATTTGCTATTTTCTGATTCAGTTCGCGACTTTGTGCTTCGGGAATCTTCTTAATGAATTTTGCAGGTACCCCAGCCCAAAGCGTATGGGGCTCAATCACGGTATTGCTGAGTACCAAAGCACCCGCAGCAACGATGGCTCCTTCGCCTATTACTGCATGATCTAGTAGGGTAGAGCCCATGCCAATGAGTGCACCGTTGTGTATGGTTGCGCCATGAACCGTTACATTGTGCCCAATCGAGACATCGTCGCCAATCTCTACAACCGATTTCTCGTAGAGTGTATGAAGTACCGTACCATCTTGTACATTGACACGGTTGCCTATGCGAATGGTATTGACATCGCCTCGTAGTACGGTGTTAAACCAAATGCTGCAGTCATCGCCCAGGGTTACATCGCCCACGACGGTTGCATTTTCTGCCAAATAGCAGTTTTTTCCAAAAACAGGAGTAAATCCTCTAACTGATTTAATAAGTGCCATAAATTTATAAAAGGGTAAGGGGTGAAGTAGCCTCTTTTAACCAATCCTGCTCAGAGGCTGTTAGTAGCGGAGAGAGGCGCTTGTATACGATTGTGTGATATTGATTCAGCCACTCGATCTCTTCGCCCGATAGCTCTTCTAAAAGAATAGCCTCTGTATCGATAGGGCAGAGAGTCAAGGGTTCAAATTGGTAAAATTTACCGAACGCTGTTTCGAAAGCGGGGACAATAAGCATGGTGTTCTCTATGCGGATGCCATGGCTGCCCACTTTGTAAACTCCCGGTTCGTTGGTAATGGTCATTCCAGGAAGCAGGATGGCAGGTACATGGTTCATGCGAAACTGATGAGGCCCCTCGTGCACATTTAAACAGTAACCTACACCATGTCCGGTTCCGTGTCCGTAATTCATCCCTCTTTTCCAGAGGGCCAACCGTGCCAAGGCATCGAGTTGGGTGCCGCAAGTGCCGTGTGGAAAGCATGCTAGAGAGAGGTTTATCATCCCTTTAAGCACCAAGGTATAGTCTAGCTTTTGCTCAGGAGTTGTCTCTCCCAGTACCAATGTGCGGGTAATATCGGTTGTTCCATTTAAATAGTGTGCACCACTGTCTAGCAGCAGGAGCCCCTTTGATTGTAGGGTTGTATCCTTTTCGGGGGTAGCGTGGTGATGTACAATAGCACCATTTTCTTGATAGCCTGCTATGATAGGGAAGCTTTCGCCCACAAAGAATCTCTGCTGGCTGCGCAATTCATAAAGTTTCTTATCAATGCCTACTTCCGTAACAGTTTCGGTTTGAATTGCTTTTTTAATCCATTGAATGAAGCGAACCATAGCAGCTCCATCTTGCGCCATGCTGTTGCGAAAACCAGCTATTTCGGTTGGATTCTTTATAGCCTTTAGCCCCATAACAGGCGAGGGGAGAAGCCGTATGGCTCTACGATTGCTCGTGATTTGATAAATCTCCTCGTTTACGCTCTCAGTGAGTTGCATGCATCCTGCTCCATCCTGTTCTTCACTTCTTAACTCCTCTGTGAGCGTGTGATAAGGGCGTATCGCTACTTTGTTTGCTGCTAAATAAGCCTTTACTTCGCTGCTCACTCTTGTGGGGTCGATAAAGAGTATGGAGTTTACTTCGTTAATCAAAAGGTAGCTAATAAAAACTGGATTGTATGGAATGTCGTTGCCGCGCAGGTTGAGTAACCAAGCTATCTCATCCAAGGCGGTTAAAAGAAGTGTTTGATTGCCATTGCGTAAAAAAGCCTCTCTAACTTGATCCAATTTATCTTGACAAGTGTAGCCTGCGTGGCAAACTTCGTGTATAAAAAGAGGAGTTTGTGGCAATGAGGGTCTGTCGGACCAAATAGATGCAAAGGGATCTTCTCTTTTTTCGAGCGATATTCCATAGTGGCCGAGTTCGGTACTCCACTGTTTTACTACCGTATGCTTGTTTACCCAGCCATCAATGCCTACTACATCACCAGCCGAAAGTAGGCTTCCTAACCAAGTGGTAATCGAGAGTGTGTGGGGTAAGCCCTCTTTGAAGAGGGAAATAGGAGCTCCTTCGAGCTCATTTTCGGCTTGAATATAGTAGCGTGAGTCGGTCCATAAGGCTGCCTCAGTGTGTGTAACGACCATGGTTCCGGCCGATCCGGTAAATCCACTTAGCCACTGGCGGCTTTCCCAATGTGTAGGAGTGTATTCGCTAGCGTGTGGATCGCTGCTCGGAATGATAAAAGCAGCCACCTTATTTTCTTTCATAAAGTGACGCAACGCGCTGATTCGGTTGTTAATATTCTGTTTCATACCAGTTTGTTTAATCGTTTAACAAAGGTACGGTTTATATGTTATTTTAAATAAATAATGGTGGAAAGTTTTGTGAATAAAGAAAGTATGTGTAATTTTGCGCCACGATTACACTATTGTAAATTTTAATAACAACATAAATAATTGCAGAAAATGATTGTAGTTCCAGTTAAAGAAGGCGAAAACATTGAAAAAGCGTTGAAAAAGTTCAAGAGAAAGTTTGAAAAAACAGGTGTGGTTAAAGAGTTGAGAGCAAGACAACAATTCGATAAGCCATCTGTAAAAAACAGACTTAAGAAAGAGCACGCTGTTTATGTGCAAAAACTTCAACAAGTAGAAGAATAAGAAACTTCTTCTTTTTTTTGAGAAATTGAATTCTTTTTCGTATGTTCGCTGCTTGACTGATAAGCGGTGATTGCATAATGATAGATTCTTTTTTAAGTTATCTTCGATTCGAGAGAAACTATTCAGAGCGGACTATTGTTAGCTATGGTATAGATCTTGAGAAATTTGAAGCCTATTTCAAAGAAGTTGATGAGGCGATTGACTTTGGTAGCGTAGATGCTTCCTTGGTTCGTGATTGGATGATGTCCTTGATGGATTTGGGTTATACTGCTACCTCGGTAAATCGTAAGTTAAGTGCTTTGCGTTCTTTTTATCGTTACCTTTTAAGAGAAAAACATGTATTGGTAAATCCTGTGACGAAAGTTGTGGGCCCCAAAAAGAAAAAACCGTTGCCTGTTTTTTTAAAAGAGGAGGAGATGGATCGATTGCTTGATAAATCTGGATATGAAGAAGGGTTTGTAGGTTGTCGCGATCGGCTGATTATGGAGGTGTTTTATGCTACGGGCATGCGCCTTTCTGAATTGGTTGGTTTGAAAGATGCAGATATTGATTTTTCGGCTTCTTTGATTAAAGTGACAGGGAAAAGAGATAAGCAGCGGTTAATTCCTTTTGGCGAAGAGTTAAAGACCTCCATGCAGGATTATTTAATGAGGCGAGGAGAAGCTGGTTTTGGCGCTGTAGATTCTTTTTTTGTCTTAGATGATGGAGGAAAGATCTATGCAGGGAAAGTTTATCAATTGGTGAAACGAAGTTTATCAAAGGTAGTTGCGCTTAAAAAACGAAGTCCTCACGTGTTGAGGCATACGTTTGCGACCTCGATGTTGAATAATCAAGCTACGCTAAGTGCGGTTAAAGAGCTTTTAGGGCATCAAAGTTTGTCGGCAACCGAGATTTATACGCATACCACTTTTGAGGAGCTTAAAAAGGTATATGAACAAGCTCACCCAAGAGCGTAAAAAAAGAACTAATTATGGATGTAAGAATTCAAGCGATACATTTCGATGCATCGGAGACCCTTCAAGATTTTATTCAAAAGAAGGTAGCGAAATTGGGAAAATTGTGTGACGATGTAGCAAACGTGGAAGTTTCTTTGAAGGTAGTGAAACCCGAAACATCTCAAAACAAGGAGGTTGGAATACGTATTTCGGCTCTTCATGGTGAGTTTTTTGCGGAAAAGGTAACGGATACATTCGAAGAGTCGGTTGATGTTTGTGTAGACGCACTCTTAAAGCAATTGGTGAAACAGAAGGAAAAACAGAGTGGTAAATAAAAAACCTCTAGAAAGTTTTTGCCAATTAAAATATTTGTCTAACTTTGCAGCCGCTTAACCCGTTGTGGGTGTGGCTGTAATTTAAGATAAGCCTCTTTAGCTCAGTTGGCCAGAGCACGTGATTTGTAATCTCGGGGTCGTTGGTTCGAATCCGACAAGAGGCTCAATAAGGAAAGAAGAGCAGAAATGCTAGTAGATCATTGATAAAATAGGACGGGCGAATTCCAGAGCGGCCAAATGGGACTGACTGTAACTCAGTTGTCTTTCGACTTCGGAGGTTCGAATCCTTCTTCGCCCACCTTTTTTATGTATAAAGTGATTTTTAGTTGCGGAAGTAGCTCAGTTGATAGAGCATTAGCCTTCCAAGCTGAGGGTCGCGGGTTTGAGCCCCGTCTTCCGCTCTTTTTGCTGTTATAGCTCAGTGGTAGAGCACTTCCTTGGTAAGGAAGAGGTCACGAGTTCAACTCTCGTTAACAGCTCTTAGTAACGTAATTGCTGATTATTAATCAAATAAATAACAAGTAAAGCTATGGCTAAAGAGAAATTTGAACGTTCGAAACCGCACGTTAACATTGGTACTATTGGTCACGTTGACCACGGTAAAACCACATTGACAGCTGCTATCACTACTGTATTGGCAGCGAGAGGTCTTTCAGAATTGCGTTCTTTCGATTCTATCGATAACGCTCCTGAAGAAAAAGAAAGAGGTATTACAATCAATACTTCTCACGTAGAATATCAAACTGCTAACCGTCACTATGCTCACGTAGACTGTCCAGGTCACGCTGACTACGTTAAGAACATGGTTACTGGTGCTGCTCAAATGGATGGTGCTATCATCGTAGTAGCTGCAACAGACGGTCCTATGCCTCAAACTCGTGAGCACATCCTTTTGGCTCGTCAGGTAAACGTACCTCGTTTGGTTGTTTTCTTGAACAAATGTGATATGGTTGACGACGAAGAGATGTTGGAATTGGTAGAAATGGAAATGCGTGAATTGCTTTCTTTCTACAGCTTTGACGGTGACGAAACTCCTATCATCCGTGGTTCTGCTTTGGGTGGTTTGAATGGTGCTCCTGAGTGGGAAGACAAAATCATGGAATTGATGGATGCAGTTGATACTTGGATTCCATTGCCTCCACGTGATGTTGATAAACCATTCTTGATGCCTGTTGAAGACGTATTCTCTATCACTGGTCGTGGTACTGTAGCTACAGGTCGTATCGAAACTGGTATCATCAAAGTTGGTGAAGAGGTTGAGATCCTAGGTCTTGGTACAGATCGTAAATCAGTTGTTACTGGTGTTGAAATGTTCCGCAAATTGTTGGATGAAGGTCAAGCTGGTGAAAACGTAGGTTTGTTGCTTCGTGGTGTAAGCAAAGAAGAAATCAAACGTGGTATGATTCTTTGTCACCCAGGAAAAGTAAAAGCTCACTCTCTTTTCAAAGCTGAGGTTTATATCTTGAAAAAAGAAGAAGGTGGTCGTCACACTCCATTCCACAACAAATACCGTCCTCAATTCTACCTACGTACAATGGACTGTACAGGTGAAATCTCTTTGCAAGAAGGTACTGAAATGGTAATGCCTGGTGATAACGTAACTATCACTGTAGAGCTTATCTACCCAGTTGCTATCAACGTAGGTCTTCGTTTCGCTATCCGTGAAGGTGGACGTACAGTAGGTGCTGGTCAGATTACAGAAATCATCGAGTAATCTTTACGAGAAATAAATAATGAATCTGTTCTCGGCAGAATATGCCGGGAACAGATTTTTACGGGAGTAGCTCAGTTGGTAGAGCACCGGTCTCCAAAACCGGGTGTCGGGAGTTCGAGCCTCTCCTCCCGTGCTAAACTTGAAAGAATATGTTTCAGAAAGTAGTAAATTATTGTAAGGAATCTTATGACGAA
>JBOFRN010000128.1:0-2064 GCA_051651025.1 Phocaeicola sp. | reverse complement strand
CTTGTCGGAATCGAGTATTCCACCCTTGTCGGTACGTTTGGGAGCCTCATCGCAATAGACCCAAATAAAGCCGCCGGCAAAGAGAGGGTTGGTTAACCAACGGTCCCAGAAATCGCGCAAGCCTGCACCTCCGCCTTGATCGTACATGGCGTGCATAAATTCGGTAGGCATAAACACCTTGTATCCGTTGGTAAAACGAGCCACACCGGTTAGGTAGGCAGGATAGTGGTGGGTATCCAAATCATTAAAATCGGCCCAAGGGTGTACCATGTGGCGCTTCTCTAACTTATCGTATTTGGCAAAAAGGTGGTCAAGTTCGTAATTCCATCCCCCTTCGTTGCCGTGGCACCAAATAATAATACTGGGGTGGTTTACATCGCGCTCCATCATCTGTTTCACCAAACGAGGGCCTACTTTAGAGTCGTAACCGTTTTGCCACCCGGCCAATTCATCGAGGTAAACCAAGCCCAAGGAGTCGCACATATCGAGGAAGTGTTCATCGGGTGGGTAGTGCGAGCGTACAGCATTCATGTTCATCTCTTTGATAAGCAACGCATCCTGACGGCTCAATGCCGCGCTGGTAGTACGCCCACCGTCGACCGAGAAAGAGTGACGGTTAATGCCCTTTACCACCAACTTGTTACCATTCAAGTAGATACCATCTTGGGGAAAGAACTCGACCGTACGGAAACCAATACGCGTTTGGCGGGTTTGAACCACCTGCCCGCTGGGGTCCTTTAGTTCGAGTGTCGCTACATAGAGATTGGGTGTTTCGGTATCCCAAGCCAATGCATTTTTCCATTGGCTGCTTACTAGCTGCTCTTTCTGCTCATTTCCAATGCGGAAAGAGGCCGTTTTTGCTTGCGTAGCGGTATAGAGTGGTTCATCTCCCTGCAAGGAGCGAACCGAGAGCTCTACCTCATAGCCTTGTGCCGGCTGGTTAAAGTCGAGCACGGCTCGTAACTCTCCCGTTTGCGAAGCGTGTAGGGTAAAGTGTTCAATATGCACTTGGGGCAACACCTCTAACCATACCGGACGGTAGATACCGCCAAACAACCACCAGTCGGCCTTGCGTTCGGCTGCATTGATAGAGCGATTGGCAGACTCTTTGGCCACCTTTACCTCTAGCTCATTCTTCTTTCCAAGTACCAAGAGGTCGGTTATATCGTGATTGAAACGGTAAAAGCCCCCTTGGTGCATTTCGCCCGCCTGCTTACCATTTATAAATACTTCGGCATCGGTCATGACTCCGTCAAAGAAAATTTTCACCCGTTGGCCACTCCATGCTTTGGGGGCATCGAACTTGTAGCGGTAGGTACCCACTTCATCGCTCGGCGTTTCGCCCGGATTCTTGTACCAACGGCCGTAGGTATATTCACCAAACCCCTGCAACTCCCAGTTACAAGGTACTTCAATTTTTTTCCACTTTTGGCTGTTCATCCCTGCCGAGCAGTAAAACTCCCATGTTTTGGTATCGTCTAGTCCGGTACCAGATAGGTAGATTCGTTCGGGATGGGGGGCTTGTGCATAACTGCTGAGTGCACCACACAAACTACCCAATAGAAGGGCGGCAAGCCCTAAGAGTCTGTTCTTCATATCGTATTCGTGATTGTTACTCAACAAAAATAGGGTAAGTTGCCTTACCCTACCATGTAATACCATACATTTTACTTAAAAATGGTACAATCCGTCTTCATACAACTCCTATAGGCTATAAGCACTCTGCTTTTCTAGCCAATTAAGGGGAAAGAGCACTTCACCCCTGCATTAAAGAGATCTGGTTTATGGCTGAACTACTTTTCGTTACTCCCTGCACTCTCACAGCTCCTTCAGAAAATGCTAAGGGAGCTGTGAGAGTGAAACTGTTTAAGAGTAGTAGGCTAGTTTGTAGGAGTAGTTAAGGCTACCACCATCGGTGTGAAACCTTGATAGCTCACCTCAGGGGCCTCTACATTTCCACCTGTAAAACGAATATTGGCCGATTTATCCCCCTCTATCGTTAGTGAAAGTTGCGGGTGTGTCGTATTGAATGTTACCTGATCAAACCAGATATTGGCTCCATCG
>JBOFRN010000127.1:0-2184 GCA_051651025.1 Phocaeicola sp. | reverse complement strand
CGATACGTAGAGTTCATTGTAAAGAGCAACGAAAAAACAGTCGTGGTACAGCAACTCTCATTCGTTCTAAAAGGGGCCATTAACTACCGCATAGCCTATGCCCGTGGAAAAGATTTCTACCCGCGCACCGATATAGGCGAGAACAAACCCGGAGAACGAGTGGAGTTTCCTATTCATACCACCCTAAAACCCGGAGAACAGCTGCACATTCGTCTTTTTCCGTGGAACACCCAGAGCGGGGCACTAACATTCCAACTAGAAGATTGTTTGGTAAAAGCCCTAGAAATAGAATAAGAAGGGTGTATCAAAACTCGTATTGGTTTTGATACACCCTCTTGCTAAAACGGTATGCTGTTTAACCTACCTAGTTAAAACAAATCGCGCGTTACAATTTCGTCTTTCCAGTGGTGATCTTTGGGGAAAGCATCGCCACCCCACGCTTTCTTGTTGGTCCAAGGGCGTTCTGCATCGGTCCAGAAGCTGTGGGCTGCTGGCAAACCAAGGGGAAGGAAGGAGAGCGAAGTCATGTAAAGGCTTCCGTTGTTGGTGTACCAATCGGCCATCTGGGGTTGGCGACCAGCAAAACCGATGGTCAAGAATCCTTTCTCGTTAAAGTTCTCACGGCCATCGAACATGCGGTGAAGTACGGCTGTTAAAGCCCCACGCACCTGCCCGTTGCTTAAGGTAGCCGGCAGGGTTTGTTGCCAAGCCATCATAGCCAGCGGTTGCATGGCTGCCGTGCGGTAGGTCATAGAGCGACCTACGACGGGGAAAGTTCCCTCGGGCGAGATGAAACGCTCCAACACAATGCTATACTTTTGAGCACGCTTCAAGGCACGTTCGTAGTAGTTGCGGTAGTGAATGCGGGTATAGGCATTGGCATCTTTCATGGCTTGGAGCGTCTCCAAATACATGGGATGGAATACGTAGCTGCTGTAGTAATCGAAAGAGAACTCGGGGCCATCGGCATACCAACCGTCGCCGGCATACCACTCTTCTACTTTACGAATGGCCGAGTTGATGCGATAGGCATCGTAAGGGGCACCCGCTTTGGCTAGGAACGCTTCAATAATGGAAGAGAAGAGTACCCAATTGGTATAAGGGGGGTCAATGCGGCGCATCTGCGTAAACTCATCGATGTAACGTTTCTTGGTGGTATCGTCTAGGGGCATCCACAATTGGTCGTAAGCACGAAGGAAGCTTTCGGCTACGTAAGCGGCATCTACCAGGGGTTGTCCCTCTTTGCGCCACAACAGGTAGTCGGGGCTTTGGGGATTTACGGCATGGGCATAGCTTTGTAAGGCCCATTCACGCATCTGTTTGCGTTTGGCACCTTCGGGGGTGTTGTCATCGGGTAGTGATAACCAAGGAGCAACCCCTGCCATAAGGCGACCAAAGGCCTCCATGTAGGTTACCCGAATATCGCGACCATCCCAACTAGGACTGGTTTCGACCAACATATTCTCTTGCAACTTGCCTTGGGCCATGTTACTTAACACCGGTGCTGATAGTTGGTACAACAAATCGACCCAGTAAGCGCGGTCTTTGTTCTTGGGAGCCTCGAGGTAACGTACATACTCGCACGCTGCTAGTAGGTAGGCCCCTACCCCAAAGTTGGCCGTAGAGTTGGCATCGACAATTTGTCCGGGAATGGCTTTCTCGCCAATAGGCTGCACATAACCCACCTTGCCATCTTTTTGAAGGGCTGTTTTTTGTAGGTAGTTCCATGATTTCAAGATGGTAGGCATAAACTCCGCTTCACTCAAGTAACCGTTGTTTACCCCCCACATCATGCCATACATAAAGAAGGCGGTACCACTGGTTTCGGGTCCGGGTGCGTGTGCAGGATCCATCATGCTGCGTGTCCAGTATCCTTCGGGTTGCTGAATGGCGGCAATGGCTTTGGCCATACGTACATATTTTTGTACAAAGAAGTCGCGGTGCTTGTAATCTTGCGGAAGGTCTTTCAATACCTTTGCCAAACCTGCCAATACCCAACCATCGCCACGTGCCCAGAAATCTTTCTTGCCGTTGGCACTTTTGTGTTTGGGGTATACATACTTGGCATCGCGGTAGTAAATACCCTCTTCCTCGTCGTACATAATGCTATCGGCATACTTCACATACTCGTATAATTTCTCTAAGTAAAGGGGGTTGCGGGTAATGTTATATAGTTTGGTCATA
>JBOFRN010000126.1:0-2423 GCA_051651025.1 Phocaeicola sp. | reverse complement strand
GAGCGACTCGTTAATCAAGCTTTCTACAGAGCAAGTTCAGGTAAACGTTATCCACAAAGGTGTGGGTCAGATTTCAGAATCAGACGTTACATTGGCAGCTGCATCGAATGCAATTATGGTAGGTTTCCAAGTACGTCCTTCGACTGCTGCAGGAAGACTGGCTGAGCAAGAGGGTGTAGACATCCGTAAGTATTCAGTAATCTACGATGCAATCGAAGAGGTGAAAGCGGCTATGGAAGGTCTATTGGCTCCAACGGTGAAAGAGCAAGTTACGGCTAATGTTGAGGTACGTGAGGTATTTAATATTACCAAAGTAGGTCTTGTAGCAGGTGCTTGGGTGAAATCGGGTAAAGTGAAACGTAATGACAAAGCACGTATCATCCGTGATGGTATTGTAGTCTTTACGGGCACACTAAATGCCTTGAAACGCTTTAAAGACGATGTGAAAGAGGTAGGTACTAACTTTGAG
The DNA here is from genome assembly GCA_051651025.1 of Phocaeicola sp. Taxonomy (GTDB): domain Bacteria; phylum Bacteroidota; class Bacteroidia; order Bacteroidales; family Bacteroidaceae; genus Phocaeicola. The sequence continues at coordinate 1,954 of JBOFRN010000126.1, read as the reverse complement.
TGTGGTATCAGCTTGAATAACTGTAACGATATTAAGGTAGGTGACATTATTGAAACTTACGAAGAATTTGAAGTGAAGCAAACGTTGTAATACGTAAGCTATAAGTATAGGTGGGGGTGTGTTAATAACTCCTTATAACTAACATTGCCCCCGTTACAACCACTGTAGCGGGGGTAATTGGTTCATAAAGGGAGCTTTTAGAAACTCCCATTTTTCTTTTATATAAACTGTAAACATGCCAGCCATAGATATTGTTATTCTTCTGATTGTTGCTGTAGGCCTGATTGAAGGGCTCCGGAAAGGATTTGTACGCCAACTAGCTGCTACCTTAGGTGTTATTGTGGGCCTTCTTGTTTCGCGCTCACTCTATGTAACAGTGGCTAGAGAGGCAACTCCCGTATTAGGTATATCTACCCAATTAACAGAGCTACTTGCTTTTGTACTCATCTGGGGAGCCGTGCCGGTGGCTTTTACCTCGATTGCCTCTTTGTTGGCCAGAGTGCTAAAAACAGCTCAAATGGGGTGGCTCGATTCTTGGCTAGGTGGTGCGCTAGGGGCATTGAAATATATATGTATACTAAGTGTTGTCGTATATGGAGTGGATCACTTCAACTTAAAGTATGATTTCATAAGTGATACTAAGAAACGTGAATCGAAATTTTACTATCCAATAAAAGAGATATCTTCGCTCTATGTTCCGCTAGTAAAAGATGTAACAAAACAATTAACGAAATAAGTATATGCAAGAAGAACCCAATAAATATGTAAAGGAACTGACGCAGGAGAAGTACAAATATGGCTTCACTACCGATGTTCAGACAGATATCATCGATAAGGGGTTGAATGAGGATGTAATCCGACTCATTTCGGGCAAGAAGAACGAGCCTGAATGGATGTTAGAGTTTCGCCTAAAGGCATACCGTCATTGGTTAACCCTCGAAATGCCTACATGGGCTCATTTAAATATTCCCGAAATAGATTATCAAGCCATCTCTTATTATGCCGACCCGACAAAGAAAAAGGAGGGGCCCAAAAGCATGGATGAGGTAGATCCGGAATTGATAAAAACATTCAATAAATTAGGTATTCCACTGCACGAACAGCGCCAACTAAGTGGCATGGCGGTCGATGTAGTCATGGACTCGGTCTCTGTTAAGACTACGTTTAAAGAGACTCTGATGGAGAAGGGAATTATATTCTGCTCATTCAGCGAGGCAGTGAAAGAGCACCCCGATTTGGTACAGAAGTACATGGCCTCGGTGGTGGGGTATCGCGATAACTTTTTTGCGGCACTCAACTCGGCTGTCTTTAGCGACGGTTCGTTTGTCTACATTCCCAAAGGAGTGCGTTGTCCGATGGAACTATCGACCTACTTCCGTATCAATGCAGCCAATACGGGGCAGTTTGAACGCACCTTGATTATAGCCGATGATGATAGCTATGTATCCTACCTTGAGGGGTGTACAGCACCGCAACGCGACGAAAACCAACTGCACGCAGCTATTGTAGAGATTATTGTACATGATCGTGCCGAGGTAAAGTACTCTACCGTACAAAACTGGTACCCCGGCGATGCCGAAGGTAGAGGAGGTATCTACAACTTTGTAACCAAACGCGGTATTTGCAAAGGGGTAGATAGCAAACTAAGCTGGACACAAGTAGAGACGGGATCGGCCGTTACGTGGAAATACCCGAGCTGTATTTTGAGTGGCGACAATGCCATTGCTGAGTTCTACTCCGTAGCGGTAACCAATAACTACCAACAGGCCGATACGGGTACCAAAATGATTCACCTTGGCAAGAATACGCGTAGTACCATTGTAAGTAAGGGAATTAGTGCGGGTAAGAGTCAAAACTCCTACCGCGGATTGGTACGTGTGGCCGAAAAGGCAGAAGGGGCACGTAACTACAGCCAGTGCGACTCACTCTTATTGGGTAGCAACTGTGGGGCACA
>JBOFRN010000125.1:0-3182 GCA_051651025.1 Phocaeicola sp. | reverse complement strand
TTCAAACAACAGGTGGTTAGAAACCACCTAAATGGGTAGTCACAAGGCACAGCCTTGCGCCATAGAAGGGCACCTTGCTCCAAAGATAAGTTTATTTCTATTGATTAAGTGTTACCTTAATTCCTAAATTAAGTACATGTGAAACCTTTTCGATGAAACTTTTCTTCATTGGGTTGTTGCTATGAGTTATTAGCAGCCAACCATCCCTAGATCCTTTTGACCTTTCTATATTTCTGATTTACACTCTTTGGCTTATCTGGAATGGTTAGCTCTACAAGTCCACTATCAATAGCTGGATTTAAATATTGAGCTCTAAAATGTTTTGTATCATTTATTCGTAAGCCCTCAGTAAACTCCGTCTATTTCTATTGAATTTCCCGACATACCTTTGTGGCTAAAACAACTATTATGGTCTATTGGAATTTAGCTTACTTCAATCATCTCTATGAGCAATACACTTGCTCAGGTATTAGTGTCCGTGCTTTTTGTGATTCACAAGGTATCAAAGAAAACCGTTTTTATTACTGGATTCATAAGCTTAAGCTCAATGCAGTTCCAGATACTAAAGCTCCTAAAGAGTTTATTCCACTTACTTCACAAGGAATTAAAGAGCTTCCTGGTGGTTTCCTTCCAGTAAAACGTAGCGAACCTCATTTTGCAAAGTCATCTCATCTCAAACTAACCTATCCAAATGGTGTGGTAATGGAATTCACTGGGGAGATTGATATGGAGTTAATAAAACCACTCATCACCCTAACCCTTTAAGCGTATGTTTAGTCTAACAGCCTCCGATAGGTTCTACTTGTATCCTTATCCTACCGATATGCGTAAGAGTTTCTATACACTCAGTGGGATTGTTACCAATCAAATGGGGATGGATATACAGATGGGTGATGCGTTTATATTTATCAATAAGTCCTGCACCTCTATGAAAGTGCTCCACATGGAGTATGGTGGTTTGGTTATTTATCACATGAAACTATCTCAAGGTCAGTTTTCTCTACCCACAATCGACTTTCAAGAGGGCAAAACTGTATCGCATGAAACGCTTTGGAGTGATCTAGTCCTTATGGTTCAAGGCATAGATACCCAAAGTGTGAAACATCGTAAAAGGTGGAGCTTAGAGAATCAGAAGAGTGGATTATTACCTAAAAGTCATTAGAAAAGAGTTGCTCATTCTTGCCATAATATGCTCCTTTTTTTGTATCTTTATAGTATTAAAAAGAAGCATAAATGAGCAATATTCCTATTGACAAAGACGAACTTATACGCCAATTAATGGCTGATCGCGACCGATTATTTAGAGAAAATAGTCGCCTGCGTTCAGCTACAACCCTTGATGCTGAGGCTGAAAAAGAGGTGTATAAGAAGCAACTGAATCAAAAGGAGGAACTACTTGAGAAGCAAGAGGCTCGTATTGCTGATTTAGAAAAGCAGGTCGCTAATCTAAGTCGTATGCTTTATGGTGGTAAAACAGAGCGTTATATTAATCCCAATCCTGATGCAAGGCAACTAGATCTCTTCGAGGGAATAGACTTGCTACCTGGTGAAAAGGAAGCAGCCATCCAGGCCGAAAAAGAGATTAGCACACAGAAAGAGCAGAGAAGAAATCGTTTGGAGAAACAAAAGAGTACTCCCATACGCAAAACACTCCCTGAGAATCTTGAGCGTAAGGAGAAACATCTATACCCTGATGGGTACAATACCGAAGAGTGGATTTTACTAGATAAAGAAGAGCCTCTCTACACGGAGGTATTGATGAAGGAGCCCACAAAGTTCTATGTACTCCGCACCTATCGCCACAAAGCCATACGCAAATCAGATCGAGTAATTGTTACAGCAGCTGCTCCTACTAAACCCATTGCAAAGAGTTATGCCTCTTCTTCTCTACTAGCAGATCTACTGGTTGATAAGTATGTAGATCATATACCTTTCTATAGGCAACAGAAGCAGTTCGAACGCTTGGGTATGAAGATACCTGAGAGTACCATTCTAGGGTGGTACCAGCAGGTAAGTGATTTACTTATGCCACTCTACTTCCGATTATGGGAGTTGATGAAACAGACCGATTATCTACAATGTGATGAAACCACACTACCGGTTGTACGCAATGATAAACACAAGACAGTAAAAGGATATCTCTGGCTTGTGCGAGACCCTATGTCTGGGCGCCAACACTTCTATTGGGACAAGGGGTCTAGAAGTGGCCAGGTGGTACTTAAATTGTTTAATGGATACCAGGGTGCACTACAGACAGATGGCTATGAACGATACGAACTACTCGAAGGGAAGAAGGGGGTAGTCTTATTGGCTTGCTGGGCGCATGCCCGAAGAAAATTCTCTGAGTCAATCAAAAATGACAAAGAGCGTGCTGAAAGTGCATTGGAGCAAATCCAACTACTCTATGAAGTAGAGCGTCAGATCAAGGACCAAAAGCTCTCAGCTGAAGAGGCCGCTGAACTTAGAAAGCGATTAGCTTATCCCATAATGGTTCGATTTGAAAAATGGCTCGTAACAGAATACCCTAAAGTTGTAAAAGGTAGCCCTATTGAGAAAGCGATTTACTACACCTATAAACGATTTAACAAATTATCTCGTTACCACTTAGATGGTAGATACGCTATAGATAATAATGGAATTGAGAATGCAGTAAGGCCCGTAGCCATAGGGCGAAAGAATTATCTGTTCTGCCAGAGTGATGACAGTGCAGAAAGTACAGCTATTATTTATAGTCTAATGGGGTGCTGCAAAGCCGCTGGTGTGGACTTCCGTACATGGATGATATACTTCTTAGATCATGTACATGATTATGACCATGATTATACAAAGGACATAGCAGAGCTACTACCTGATAACCTAAAAATAGTGGGAGTACTCTGAAATCCTTGACATCATCGAGATCCTTGACATCATCGAGATCCATTAAATCCACGAAATCTGTCAAATCCATTACATCCATTAAAACATTGAAATCCTTGAGATGAAGTAAAATCATCTCAAGGATTTATTATATCTCACAATACGGAGTTTGCCGAGGGCTTACGTAACACTTCTTTATGGTGTCCTTATGCATCATGATTCTTTAAGAGAGATAGTAATCGGCATGCTATCTGAAGCTCATAAGCTTGAACACCTAGGAGTTAACTATATGGTTAAAAGAAGTACCCTCTCAGAGGCTAATA
>JBOFRN010000124.1:0-1297 GCA_051651025.1 Phocaeicola sp. | reverse complement strand
TGCTTTTTGTTGATAAACCAAACTTAAACGTAAAACAATGATTCTTTGCGAACAAACGTGGCGTTGGTACGGACCCAATGATCCGGTAACCCTAGCCGATATTAAACAAACCGGTGCAACTGGTTTGGTGCATGCCCTTCATCATATTAAAAATGGCGAAGTGTGGACGGTCGATGAGATTATGAAGCGTAAAGCCATAATCGAAGAGGCAGGACTCACCTGGAGTGTAGTCGAGAGTGTGCCGGTTCACGAACATATTAAGACCCAAACAGGCGATTATCTTACGTATATAGCCAACTACAAAGAGAGCTTACAGAACTTAGCTGCTTGTGGTATCTATATTGTGACCTATAACTTTATGCCGGTGCTCGATTGGACACGTACCGATTTGGCCTATACGCTGCCCGATGGTTCCAAAGCACTTCGCTTTGAGCGTGCAGCCTTTGTGGCATTCGATCTCTTTATTTTGAAACGCCCTGGGGCAGCAGGTGACTATAGCCCAGCAGAGGTTGCAGCTGCCAAGGAGCGACTAGCTAGCATGAGTGCCGAAGAGGTACACTTGCTAACGCGCAACATGATTGCAGGTCTTCCGGGTTCGGAAGAGAGTTTCACCTTGGAGCAGTTCCAACAAGAGTTAGACCGTTACCAAGGGATTGATGCCGATACCCTTCGTGCTAATTTGATCTTTTTCTTGCGCGAAATTTGTCCGGTAGCCGATGCCTCTGGTATTAAACTCGTTATTCACCCCGACGATCCGCCACAACCCATCTTAGGATTGCCTCGTATTTTAAGTACAGAGAGTGACTTCAACCAATTAATCGAAGCAGTTCCCAATCCATCGAATGGCTTGTGTCTTTGTACCGGCTCTTTTGGAGTAGCCGAACGAAATGATTTGGCAGGCATGATGGAGCGTTTGGGCGACCGTGTTAATTTTGTGCACCTTCGTAGTACGCAGCGTGATGCAGCAGGCAACTTTTACGAAGCAAACCACCTAGAGGGCGATGTTGATATGTATCAGGTGATGAAGAATCTATTGAAATTGCAACAACGCCGCGGGGTCTCTATTCCTGTTCGTCCCGATCATGGACACCAAATGATGGACGATTTGAAGAAGACAACCAATCCGGGTTACTCTTGCATAGGCCGTATGCGTGGTTTGGCCGAACTACGTGGGCTGGAATTAGGTATTGCCCGTAGTTTAGACGAGTGCAATTAGTCGATTGGGCTGACACTTACTTTGGCTTATACTTTAAAGTACAAAACGAGTAATACTTGTTGCTAGCGTAAAAAGGGTATT
>JBOFRN010000123.1:0-1413 GCA_051651025.1 Phocaeicola sp. | reverse complement strand
ATACCAGTCAAAAAGAGGAAGCGAAGGTAGTTATCACTTGATTTTAAGGGGCTGTAGAAAGAACGAATAATGCTTCGTAGCTCTTGTTGGAGCTCTTTGTTGTCGTTGCTATCAATCAAAGCCGAATCGTACTCATCGACTAAGATGACCACCTTCTGGCGTGTTTTTTCGTAGGCACGCTTAATCACATTGGCAAAACGCATACTGAATGTTTCACCATCGCTAGGCGCTCCATAAAGTTTCTCCCACTCTCGAAGGTGATTCAATAGTACCGCATTCAACTCTTCTACTCGGTAATATTTACCCATACTAAGGTCTAGATGAAGAATAGGGTAGGTAGTCCACTCTTTCTCCAACTGCTCGATAGCCAATCCCTCAAACAGGTGACGTTTTCCTTCGAAATAGGCCTTAAGAGTAGATACTAAGAGGCTCTTACCGAACCTACGGGGCCGACTTAAGAAGAAGGTTTGATTGGAAGCACCTTTTACCATTCGGTAAACCAAGGCAGTTTTATCGACATATACATAATTGCCTTCGCGCAACTTCTCGAAGGTTTGAATTCCGAGGGGGTATCTTCTAATATCTTCCATCTTTTCTAACTCTTTTAGGGATAGGAGGCTTTTAAATGGGCTCCTATGCAAAGATATTTATTTTGCCGAAACAGTAAAGAATGAACCCTACTATTTTACTTTAAAAAGTGGTGCTAAAACCGATTGCTTGCCCACACATCGCGCTCATTCACTAGGTTTGAATGATAAGCGGGATAATGGTCTAGTTTACCTGTTGATACTTGCTGTGCTACAGCATAAGTAAAAGAGAGGGCTAAAAGTAGTAAAATGAGAAATCGTTTTGGTTTCATTGGTTATCGGGTTTATCTATTTATTTTTAAATAAGAAGCAGAAAAACAGGTCTAGATTGTACTATTTAGTTCTAGTGTCCACTAGAGTGGTCCGTGCTGCCCACTAAGGTAGTCTATGCTGCTGACTGGAGTGGTCTATGCTGCTGACTAGAGTAGTCCGCTCTGTCCACTAGAGTAGTCCGCTCTGCCTACAAAGGTGGGCAACAAAAAAGGAGCTACAAGATTCCAACTGTTGTTACTAAAAAAGGCTCCTCTACCTCTTAACATGGGTTGTTAGTAATGGTAGAAGAGCCCCAAACAAAAGTAACTCGCTATGCTACCACTTGGTATAAATCACAAAGCTATGAGGTTGCAATTGTACAGTTCCAGCTACTGTTTCGGTAGTTTGAGTCAAGTAGTTACTCCAAGTGCCAGTTGTTGCTGGGAAGGTGACTGTAGTAGCAGTATTGGTAAAGTTACCCACTACCACCACCTCCTGGCCAGTAGTAGAGGTAGCGTGCAGCGTACGGCCGTTTGCCCAATCGCTAACTCCTACTTTCAACGTTAAGGTGGTA
>JBOFRN010000122.1:0-12584 GCA_051651025.1 Phocaeicola sp. | reverse complement strand
AATGTTATTATTGACAAAATAATTACTTAAACAAAGGCACAGAGAGTGAAATAGCAACCTCCTTGCTCTTCTCTACATTGTTTACAAAAAGAGCATTCTCGTATATGCTTTTGAAACCATGCTTGTAGTAGGCAGCTATCTCCATACTATTTTTAAAGCGATAGCCCAGTTTAACAAGAACAGGACAGTCAAAAACCTGCTTATTCCCATTAGAGAGCAGTTGGTCTGTACGGAAAAGAAGCGTGGGTTCTACACCTAGACCGATACGCATACCCTGCCAAAGGTGGTAATTGATAACACCGCTAACTGCTCCTCCCCAGAGCCAAGCTTTATCGTTGCAGGAAATTATTCCATTCTCCCCCATCTCTTGGCTATTTACCTCGCCTTGCTGCACCTTACCCAGTATAGAAGCATCGACAGAGTAACGGTCAGATAAATTAAAGTGAAGTTGATAACCCAAGTTGAACCCCATGCCAGGCTTCCATTTTGTAGCAAGGCTGGTTGTTCCATCTGCTCCGTTGTGGTAAGAGAAACTGGTATATTCTCCTAATGTACCTGTAGAGGTTCCTACTACAAGACTTGATGTTTGCGAAAAACAGCTCAGACTAACTGCAAAGCAGGTAGCCAATAATAAAATTTTCTTCATACGTTTTTAAAATTTAGTTGATAACTATTATTTGGGTTTAAATATTGTCTAGCCAGTCGGTTTGTATCATTCGTGCACCCCCAAGCACACCTATACCTTGTTTTACATTGGTATAGCTAGGGAGAATGGGCGAAAGTCCTGAATTACCCAGTTTGTTATTCTCTATCTCATTCAGATTCTCGAGGTATAGATAGAATGGTTCAGAGAGGGAGTAAAGCGTGATTCGGTATTTATTCTTGTAGATGGAGTGAACATCATCATACACCTCATCGTAGTCAGGTCGGTAATTCGTATTCAAACGAAGAGTATAACTGCGCCCTTGAATGTACGAGTCATCCCAATAATAGAGCTGCCAACGATTACTCTTCGAAGGCAAGAAGATTTCATCCAGCCCCGACACCTCATTCAATAAGGGTTCATCCTTTAGCTCTAATTCAAGTGGGAAACAGCTCTCACTGTATTCCGTATTATACCAAAAGAACTCCTTTCGCTCTATCCGCACACCGTAGTAGTTCGATGTCTCTGCATCGTCACTGAAGGTGATGTGAAACTGTAGGGTATTACTCTCAAAAGGTTTGCGTTTAAGTTCGATTTTTTCGAGTGGAAAAGGGTTGGGGATAACCGTATGCGAAGAGATGGCTGGCAAATTGGGGTGCGAGGCGTAAAGCTCTACTTTGGCTTCGGAATTCCAACTACCCACGGTGTAGTAGCAGGCTTCGGGAATGGAGGAGGTAGCAGTTTCGTTCCAAAAAACAGTTTGCTCTACACCATCTACTAACAGCTGAATGGTTGCGGGAGTGCCCTGCTTGCTTACCTCACTCTTGCTCTGAACAGGTATGCTGCGCGAAAGGTGAATCAGTGTGGTATCTGCGGTACCTGGAAAGCTGTAAAGAACCAGCTTCTCGCTCACCTTTATATCCCCCAGTTCAAAGGGGTATGAGCATGCTGCTACAAGTAGTACTAGGGGCAGCAGGAGTATAATCATTTCTCTCTTCATTGTTTCTTGTTTTAAAATTTAATGGTATAACTGCATGAGGGGATAATGGGAAAGATACCGAATGCTCTGCCTTGGAAGCTGCCATCAGGTAGTTGCTCCACCTCTCCATACAGGGGATTCATACGCGAGTAGGCGTTGTATATGCTCACATTCCATATCCGCTCACACCCTCGTTTCGTTCTGCTCCGAAAGTTTGCACCCACATCCAAACGGTGATAGGCTGGAAGCGATACATTGTTGGGTTCTTCGTAAATCCACTCCAGTGCGGGTGGGTTATCAACACCGGGTATAGATGGCCCATTCACACAGTGCGAAGGCATACTCATTTTGTCTCCGCTGTGGTAATTCCATTGTGCATAAACATCTACCGCTTTACTGAATTGGTACCTGCCTGCAAGGGTCAGCTTGTGGCGATTGTCAAACTTATCGGCATACCACTCGGGATAGATGTCTGTAAACTTGCGTTTGCTCCATGACAAGGTGTAATAGGCATCTGCCGAGAACTTGGGGGTAAGGTAGCTGAGTGACAGCTCTGCTCCATAAGCTTTGCCTTGCCCTACTTTTACTAAACTCTCCCAATTTTCAACCGAAGGCTCTAAGCGGCTGCTACCCGTATAGGTTATCAGGTTATTCATTGCGGTGTAGTAACCCTCTACTGCCAATGAGAGTTGGGGGGATAGCCTGCCGTAAAGCCCTGCAGCTACCTGCCTAGAGATTTTGGGGCGAATTTGTTTGGTAGAGGGCACCCAGTAGTCGGTAGGTAAATTGAGGTAACTGTTGGATAGTTGGTGCGTAAACTGACTCATTTGGGTGTAAGATGCCTTCACCGTCCACTGGCTGTGGCACGAATAGCTAACCGCTACCCGAGGCTCTAGCGAGTGGTAATGCTCTCCTTCGATGCCAAACAGCGTATAGTGCAGACCGATGTTCAGCTTCAACTTTCGAAATAGCTCCATATCATCTTCGGCATAGAGGGTAAACTCGTTGCTGCCATACGTTTTGGAGTAGTCCGAACGAAGCGTATCTATTTGTTCACTTCCCGAAAACGCCAACGAGCTATTGCTTTGCGGTCTGAAACGGTGATAGAGGTAGTTAGACCCAAAGCGAAGGTAGTGCTTCGCATTGGGTCGATAGTCGAACGCTAGCCTATACCCTGCATCATCGATGGTAGAGACATTCTGCTGAGCGGTGTGTTGAACCGATACATCTACCCCCTCGTTGCTGTAGCGACTATCTTCCAAATCGCTATAGGATGATTGGCTTCGGGTATAGAGTGTCGTTACATTCGAAAAGAGTTTGGGCGATAGCTGGTAGCTCCAGTTCAAAGAGGTAGTTAGGTTGCCCCACTCCACATTAAATCTCTTTCTGAAATGCTCTTTATCTGTATCGGGAACATAACTCTCAAACTCTTGTCGAGTGTTTGTCTCAAACCCATCCTTACCCGAGTAGAAACTGGCATACAGCTTACTCTTTTCAGAGAAGCGGTGTGTTACTTTGGCATTCATATCGTGAAAGGCATATCCCATGGAGAGGCGGGTCTCCTCTTGCGTACCGTTGTATATAGCCGTAGCTGCCGTGGTAAAGAGGTCGGCCCAGCTTCTTCGCAAGGCAATATTGAACGAGGTTTTCTCTTTTACAAGAGGCCCCTCCAGTTGCACCCTGCCATCTAGCAACCCCACAGAGAGTGAACCGTGGTAGGCGGTCATGTCTCCCTCTTTGGTACGCACATCAATAACCGATGACAACCGCCCTCCGTAGCGAGCTGGAAATCCGCTTTTGTAGAAGTCGACACTCTTTACAATATCTGTATTGAAGGCGGAAAAGAGCCCACCCAAGTGGTTTATTTGGTAGAGGGGAGTACCATCGAGCAAGAAAAGATTGCTATCGTTGTCTCCACCGTGCACATAGAGTCCCGAAATCATCTCCGTACCTGCTGCTATGCCAGGCAGGTTTTGCAAGGTTTTAACCAAATCGGGCGAGCTGAATAGCGCAAACTCCTTGTTGAGTTGGCTGGGGGTAAGCGTTACTTTTCCCGTTTGGGTGGTGTGCAGCGGTGCATTTAAATTGCCTAGCACCACCACTTCATCTAGCAGAGGAGAGTCATCTAAATAAATTTGAACCGTTCTATTCTCTGTGAGTTCCAAGGCTACCACCTCCTCTTTGCAACCCACATACGAGAAGCGAAGTTTGTAGCCTCCCTCGGGTAGGGTTAAACTAAAGAAACCGTGCGCATTGCTCAACGTACCTCTGCCCGAGGCTATATCGATAACGGTGGCATGAAGAAGCGACTCACCATTTCGTTGCGAGATGTGCCCACTGACTGTATAACTCTTCGCCTTGGCACGAGTGGCAAACAGAAGTATGTAGCCATTTTTTGCCTCCCATGCAATGGAAGTATGGGCAAACAACTGCTCCAATGCCTCCTTCATAGCCATGCCCGATAGTGGCCTCCCCCGATAGGGTTGCTCTAAATTCAAAGAGGCATCGTATACAAAGTATACCCCCTCTGCTGCCTGCAAAGCCTCTATACCCTCTTTCAGAGTAGAAACGACAGGTTGCTGCCCGTGTAGTTGGAGTAACAACAGCATATTTACAAGGAGTAGTAGCCCCCCTCTTTTACCTACGATTCTCTTCACTACTAGGCTCTTTTACGATTTGAATAGCCAATACACGCTCTATCACCTCAATGATTTCATCGAGGTTCTTGTCAGAGAAGGTACCTGTTAGCTCTCTCTTAGCCGAATCTTCCGAAGGGGTAGATAGCTTCACTTGATAATAGTCAGAAAGCTCTTCCAAGACTAACAACAGTGGAGTACGGTCGTACTGAAAGAGGCCCGTTCGCCAAGTCATCTTATTTGGGGTGCTATTGGCTACAATGCGAGGAAGAGCCTCATCATCCTGCAATTCGGCATGCATTCCTTGCGTAAGAATCACCCCCTGCTCCTGATCCTTTGCAGCAAAGAGCACACTGCCCGACTCTACAGTCAGTTCGGTATGGTGTGGAAAGGCATGAAGCAAGAACTGAGTACCCAATACCTTGACCTGCGCTATTTGATCCCTGACAATAAAGGGGTGTTTTGCATCGCGCTTTACATTGAAAAAGGCTTTTCCTGCTATCTCTACGTTACGTTCCTCTTTTTGGTACAGTGCAGTATGGTAGCGCAAGGTGGCGTGGGGTGCCAAAGTAACAAAGGTACTATCGGGAAGCATGCACTCTATGACTTGATTATTGGATGCTATCTCTACCCACTTACCTGCTGGTTGCAAATAGAGGTAAACTCCTAAGGGAAGCATAACAAGTGCAAACAACGCAATCGCCTTTAGCAGTGGAAGCGGAAGGATGTGCGTAGGGCGTGGCGAGAGTTGGTGTGTTTTCAGGAAGCGTTGATAGGCTCGTTGCGTATTCAAACAGTTGGGTTTGTAATGCTTCAGTACAAACTCTAGGCATTTATCTTCTAATCTCTTCATGCGCTTTATCGGTTGGGTTCTTCTCTTCTAAGACAGATAAAGAGCAAAAAACCACTATCTCCAAATGAAAAAAGTTTATCCGAAGAAGAAATAATATATTTTCTCTGCCTTGTCACGCAATACCTTCAATGCTTTGCGCACTTGATTCTCAACGGTATTTACAGAGAGTCCCATGCGATCAGCTACCTCTTGGTATTTTAGCCCATCACGCTTATTGAGCAGAAAGATTTCTCGGCATCGTTCGGGCAAACTATCTATGGCCAACCACAAACGTGCCTCTATGCGGGAGCGCTCTTCGCACTCCTCGTCCGATATTATGCCCTCTGCATCGGTAGGTAGAAGTTCTCGTACCTCGTTCGTGGTTTGTCGTACATGGTCTATGCAGCGATTGCGCACCATCTTGTAGAGGTAAGACTTTACATCGAGTACCTCGCCACTGCGGTTGCTCTTCTCCCACAAATCGGCAAAGCACTCTTGCACCACATCCTCGGCAGCGTCTATATCATTCAAATAATGGTTGGCGTAGAGGTTTAGTGGGCGATAGTAGTACTTAAAGGCCTCTTCTATTCGCACGAGTAGGTCGTCTTTTCTTAGGGTAGTGGTAAACATATAGGTAAATAACATTAATTAATTAGCTAACAATGAAGGGCAAAATTAGACATTCTTTTTTAGTACACAACAGCATAAACAACAATTGTGGCTCTGTAATAAATCAGGGGAACAACCTAAGCATGGCTCTGAGTCAAACCAGTAATTATCCACCCAAATTATCACAGAACCACTAACGTAAACAAAAAAACTCAATCTACTTCACCAGCTCCTCCAGCACATGGACCCCACGGGCAGGAACTGCAAGCATACTACCCTCTACCTTAACAACCTCACCCGAATCCTTATCAATGTATTCCATTTTATCACCTGCATAATCAACATAGACCAGCAATCCCGGTCCATAAATATCTTTTAATAGCGTGCTTGTCTTACGCTTGGAAGCCTTCGTGTTTTGGCTAAAATGATATCGGAACTGGGTAAGGGAGTAAGGGAAATTCACTTGTTTGCTGTATTCTTCCCTATACAAACTTTAGTGTTACATGGGCCTTCTTGGAGCGCCCCATTTCATCGATGATACGGGGTAGCCATTGTTGGAACTCCTTGAAGCACTCTTCTTCCGGATAAGCTGGACTTCCTGCTTTTAGACGGAATTCAAGTTCAATGTCACCAATATTCAGAAGTTGGTCAAGTGACATTGGGTCTGCATGAGACTTGCGAACGTAGTTGCCTACGGTCTCCCGATTTACGCCAACTATCTTGGCGATTTTTCGATGGGATACACCTTCCTGGTCGTATCGTAAGATTTGTTTTATTTTACTCATTTGGGTTGTTGTTCCTGCCATGGCCTTGCGTGATTTTAATTGTTAACGCAAAGTTACAAACAACCTCAGTGTCTATTTTGAAGAAAGTGGCTGGATATGCTCCGTTTTATGCAAGAATTGTTTTCATTGTTTGATAGTTTATAATGTTTAGTATATCTTCATGCTGGTCAAAAAGAACAATATAACCAGTTTACTTTAGTCCTTGTATAATATATGCAAGAAGCAACTAAACTTTATATAATGCTGCATAAGCATATTATGCAGTACCCGTATAGATGATAAATATATTTTGTACAAACATACTACATATTAAATTATTCGTAGTATTTTTGTACAAAGTGATAGTATTAACGTATGGAAAATACCAAAAAAACAATAAATTCACATCTACCTCTGATGTAAAAGAACAGGGACGTGGAGCCTATTACAAGATGCTTGAAGAGGCACGAGAAGGTAATATGGTATGTATCCGTCGTGGTGTATATGCTCGAATAGAACAGCTTGCTGACACTATGATTGATTTGAATTTGGTAATACCAAATGGTGTTCTCTGCTACTTTTCAGCCTGGTAAATAGGTGATTATTAAAATATTACACCACTTACTAGCAACTATAAAGAACCCCTTCACATTGAGGGGGGGGGTGCATTTTAACACTTCCTAGTTGGTATTTGTTATTCATAGATTTGTCATTTAGGTTCTACATGTAAATAATAGATCTCTAAGGTTAACTCATCATCCCCATTAGAAAGCCTATGCAGCATCAACATACGGGTAGTTTTATTTTCCCAATACAACTCAGCTTCTTCTCCTTTTTCAGGTAGACATTTAAATAAGTTTTCTTTCCCTTTGGCATCCTGTCCCTTACCAATATTGTTCTCCATTAATATATTGATGGCTTTTTGCGTTGTTGGTAGAAAGTCAGAATCTGATAGCAGTTTGTGATTTACTGGGATGATTTTAGAATAGGGAGCATTGTTCTTTGCTACAATATCATAAACCTTATATTCATACTCCTTATCCAGCCTGCAGTAGGTTGTAAGGTTCTGCGGATTTTGTAAGACGATTGTACCCCATTCAAGCCCTAAGACGTCGCGTTCATATAGCGCTGTATTGAGAGAAGTTTCATATTCAACCTTTCCATGTCTGTAGCCTTTAAGATGACTCTTTACAGTACCGCTCTTGAAGAAGTGTGATTCCCATTGTGTAGTCAGATTCTTTTCTATTCCTTCAGCTGTAGCATTACTTTCATAGACTTTGAACGTGTGAGGAAAATTATCTGCACTCCACACAATAGAATCGTAATATTGTGTAAACTCAGGAAAACCTAAAGGCATATAGTGATCGTTTATGTCCGTGATTCTGAATGTTACCAGATCAAGAGGGGCTGGTAAAGGACTTTCAATGTGCATCAAGGGAGTGAATTCTACCGTAATCATCTTGAATTTAGCTTGTTCTGGAAAACTCTCTGGTTGTCCTTCTTCATTAAAGTTCCTAGTCAAACAGATGGTTATATGTGCTTTTCTCTTCCCATTATTTGCCGAGACTCTAATCTCTTTATACGCATCTGGAGCTTCCGAAACATAAGAAGGAAAATTTATTTTCAACTGATTGGCTTCTATCTTGAGTGTTGCCCATCCACAATCGGATGTGTAAGAATCGTCTGATATAGGATTAAGTACATCGAAATTCTCGCAAGTCATTACAATATCTCCCTCCTTTCCGTTTGCTTTGAAAGAATATTTGGATGTTCCTTCTGCACTAGAATCCATACACTTGACATTATCAGGCGTAAGGATTTTATATGTCCATACCATTGTTCCACTAGGTAAAATATCATCCTTGTCACAAGCCGTAAATAGCAAGCAAACAATCACCATAAAAGGTCTAAACAGTTTGCTCATATTCGTATAACTCTTGCTGAATTCAACTTGCAAATACAACCGAATTATAGCTAATAATTTATTGAAATTCATTTGATATATTTTTGTGATATTATATGCTGGTACAGTTCTACCTCTTCAAAGCCCTCCAACAGAACTAATAGCAATTAAGTGTTCAAATTTTGTGTCTTAAAATAGCTAATAATCTGTATTATACGCCAAATAACAATCCTTATTAATGAGAATAAAGTAAAGTTTCACTATGATTTCGGAGGCAAAATTATGCAATTCAAAGCGGAAAACTCTTGAACTATTTCAAGGGATTCATTTTTGTAGTAATTTTCTTCGTATATGGCTAACGGTTTCGGGTGTTACACCAAGAAACGATGCTATCTCTTTTAGTGTAATATACTTGGTGAGATTTGGATGTCGCTTTAGCAATGAGATATAACGCTGCATTGGGGTTTCGCAATAGAAATCAAGTAATCTCGCATACATTTGGGCATGAAGCTCTTCAGCTACTAATCTTCCTAATCGCTGAGTATCCTTATTATGCTCCCAATAATTAAATAAATCTTTTGCTGATAATGAATATATCTTACAATCAGTAGCTGCTTGTGCATTAATAGATGAGTGAGACCTTTTCATTAAAGCTGCATAATCACATACGTAGTCATTCTGGAAACTATAACCGACTATGTGCTCATTCCCATCACTACCTATACGAGTATATCTAAATATTCCTGTTTCAATAAAGCCAGCATATTTACTCAACTCACCTTGTCGAATAAAATAATCATTCTTTTTTATTTCAACAACTCTCCCTTTCTCCAAACATAGTTCTCGGACTTCTGAGAAATCAATTTCATTTAGATAATCATTAAATATTATCATATTACAATTTGCTCATTTTTACTGAAAATAGTTTTAAAATTCAAAAAAGTGACTACGCCTCATCACTTTCATTTTTTTCGGCATCCATTTTCCGAATTACCTATACACTTAAAACCCTCATAGTCAACATTTATACACGAAAAAACAGATCACTCTTAAATGAGTTATTTTCACCATGTCTCACATACCCCAGCTGATTGCAAAGTAAAGTTGTTTCCCCAATTACTGTACCAGCCCCCCCATTGTAATGAGTATGTCCATATATCCAGTAATCAATTCCACATTGTTCGATAAAATCATCCATGGGCACTGCAAAAGCAGAATTTATGGTACTTGAAGTAAATCTAGGGTCAGTAATACGAGTAGTAGGTTGATGATGTGTAACCACTATTTTACACTTGGCTGTAGATTTAGCTAATGCTTTCTCCAACCAATCTATACAAACCTGATGAAGTGAAGCATAGTCGTGAGATGTAAATCCAGCACCTTGGTATATGATTCTTCTGCAATCAGTCAGTCCCATTTGTACAGGGACAATCTCTGATGGAGTTATCTTAGACCACAGTGTAGTAAAGAAAAACTCTGCATCATCAATTACTATGCTTCGGTTATTGATATAACGTACATTTTCTCTAAGCAGATATTCATAATCATCAAAACAAGTAGATAACTCTATTCCATCATAATACTCATGATTACCAGGTATTATGTATGTCTCTGTATAGTTTTCTGCGCACCAATCGAAGAACGGATGCTTTTCCCAAGCTTTACCTCGAAACACATGTATGTCACCAGCAAGAATAAGAATATCACCTGCTACCGTAAGAGGGTGCTTTGCTAAGTAGTCAGTGTTCTCTCTAAATTCTAAGTGGAGATCGGATGCATATTGTATTCTCATAAGCCAAAAGTTGATTTGATTTGCTCTACTATTTGTTCCATGGTTTTCACTGGAGCGGCCATGTATTTTGAAAGTGCGTGCGCATTAATAGGCTCTTCCAGCAATAATTCACAGAAACGATTGAGGTCAACTGCTATGCTATTAGGCACTTCAAATGAGTCACCCTCATTGATAATAAATGAGAGGCGATAAATATCTTTCTTGTGCTTATTTATATCATCACTCTGCACATGAGCACCATCTAACTTGCGTTGACGGTTATTGAGATATGCTTTTGCTTTCAATGCCAACAAAGAAGGTACATCAAGTGACATTACTCCGCTTATTTCAACGCTGTGGCTTATTGCATAATTGTAATAATCATCATCCATTAGTATAGCAGAAAAGCTTGACAGGTATTCATCGGTCGGTATATGTACCAAATGGGCATCTTCGGGAAGATTGATGGCATCAGGTTTACGAGAGAATAGTTCTATGTATTCAGGATAGTTCTCATCTGTGGGATTGATAAAACGATAGAAGCAACTGCGTGATTCACCTTCATCGGTTTTAACCTGCCATAGCTGATACCCACCAGATTTGATAAATTGCCAAAAGCTCTCTACATAGTCTGCATTAATAGCTTCACATATCACAATCATATCAATATCTTTTGTGACACGACCTCGTTGACTCTGTAGCTCCAAATTAAGATTTGCAGCTGTTCCACCAATTATTACGTAGTTTGATTTAAACTCACCTAGATATTCTTTGATCTTATCTATTCCTTTCATCATTCTCTTTCTTCTAATCGTTTTTCTATTAATCGCTCTAACTCTCCATCTACACGCTCATCGTCTTCAATTCTGTAGCACATCCACAATGATAAGGGATCAACTATTCCATCAGTAGCTAATAGTGATGGGGGATATTTCCAGATTTCCAATCTCACAGTTCCCTCCTGAAGACGCAATTCACCCGCTTCTTGAAGCCGTTTGACCAATGGATTTGATCTTTCGGTAGCATAAGTTTCCTCAGTAGGGTGAGTTATCATAGTAGCTCGACTAAGAGCAGAATCATAACTATAGCAAAGGGGAACATCCTCCAATAATGATTTGGAGTCCACGTAATAGGTATTTGCAATAGGTGAAGAAAGCCTTGTTTGAGCCTCTGTCCAAATAGTTTTTCTTGATTTTAAGAAGCGAACTATTTTAGTGCGTTTGTCTGGTTGTGTAATATCACAGACTTCCGCATTTATTAGCTCTAAAACGGCATTGCTAACTGTTTTAAGAGCATAACCAATTCTTTGCGAAATATCAACCAATTTCAAGCCATCTAAAGGCTCTTTGATTAGGTGATAGAATAGTATAACTTGAGCAGCTGGAGATAACATCTGTTGAAGCTGCTTCTTTAAACCTACACCTCTCTCAGTCAAGAAAAGAAGTAATGAAGGTAAATGCAACTGACGATCTGCCACCACAAAGTTAATACGGTTGTTCGTTAAGGTTCTGCGCATATCAGGATTAATCTCATCCAATACAAGTAAGCAGGGAATATCCAAAGTTTGTTCTACCATATTTACACGCTTTACAAAGATACCTCCAGTAAATTCTATTTCAGATATTGGAAGCAATAACATAAAGTTGTGCGAATCAATGCTAATAGATAGCATATCAAAACTGCCAGTTACAATAAAAGGAAGTCCTCTTTTATCAACCACACCATCTTCTCTTACTACTGGATACCCAGTTACTCTGGTTATATAATCAAAACATTTACTAACATATTCCATATTATCCAATATTAGGTAACTATGCAAATGTATAGATAATATTATTGATTAACAAACACTTTACCAAATATTTCTCATAACATCAAATTCTATTCAAAACTATACGAGTTTCAGCCAAGAAAAAAGAATCAAGTTTAAGTTTATCCTTATACATATATAAGAAGCTATAAACCTATTTTTAAACTAACTCATCCAAACATGGAAATGTACTAAGAAAAGATAGGCATCATGCATACCATTTATAGCAGAATCTACCAAAGATATTTGGAGGAAAGTGAAGTGAGTAGAATTTAGAGTTAAAAGCACTCCTTTTTTCTTGGCTGAAGAATTTGGAATTACGAGGACGGCTATGTACCTTTGTACCACAAAGCAGTAGTAAATAGACCATTAGCACATATAAATAAGGTTAATTCAGTTAAATCTTAACCCTATTTTTCGTGAGTTCCTATTTTGTACCGTTCTTATATCGTTTAAGATGTATAATATTGTTTATCAACATATTATCTAAACTGTATAGGCAAGTAAGTACCGATTACAATCCATTAAAAACAATCACATTCTATAGTTAAAGCACTCACGATGAGTGCTTTTCTTTTTGCGGGTTACTCTCGATTTTAATCGTTAGTAACCCTTTTTGCGTCAATTCTCGTACCGC
>JBOFRN010000121.1:0-6645 GCA_051651025.1 Phocaeicola sp. | reverse complement strand
TGGCATCACCGTATCTATCACGATATACCTTCAGGTTCCTATTGGGATGGTAGCGGTAGTAGTGGCAGAACTTATCTACCAGTGCGTTAATCTCTGTATCGTTTTCTTCGTCACGCTTGACGTAGAACTCGTTGATGGTATTGTCTACCAAACGGTAGGGACTGAGCTGCTTGGTAGCCCAGTCAAAGTGTGAGGTTTGCGCCACCTCCATAAAGGAGGCATCAGAACCCCAGTCAAAGCAGACCTCTAGCGGTTCATTGGGCATACAGTCGGCATCCATGCGGCTGTCGGTGGCGGCTAGCTGCTGCCAATCGAAAGAAGTACTCTCGGCAAAATCACGGATGAAGCTATCATTGGTGGCGTTGTAGTAGCGATGGCGGTCATCGAAGTTGTAGTAACAGTGATCTATCTTATCAACAATGTAGTTCAGAATCTCAATCATAAATGTGAGCTTATCCATCACCTTATACTGATTGATGATGTAGCTCATACCCACATTGGCTATGTTATCAAAGATAGACGCCAGGATAAACAAGGTGTTATCCCGGCTAACAAAAGGAGTGATGGTACGGCGCAGGCGTACGGTCTCGTTCCATACCTCTTTGAACAGCGATGCATCGTTGTTAAGTTTGGCATCAATCAAGTTCATCTGAAGCTTGACTATCTTATTCCACACCTCAAAAAGCTGAATGCCCCTCTCCTCTTCGTAATACTTAGCAGGCTCAAGCAACCATTTCTGCTCGGGCGTATAAGGCATGGAAGAGAGGAAGGTGTTACCATGGTGCTTTAGAAGAGGCGATTTGGACTTTAGACCAAAGATGTGTTCATTGCCCCGATTGGTAGGGGCAACCTCTTGGTCGAACTTCTCTTTATTCAAGGTAAGTGCTTCATCGGTAATGTTGGCATCGGCATTCGGACCACGGCTGTTGCCATCTTGCGTAAGGATATAGAGGCAATGGCCATTGCTGAAGGTGATGCAGTGTTCAAAGCTCATCAGGTGTTCATAAGGTAGGTACCACCCCTCTGGCGGTTTGCGGCAAACCACGTAATCGCCAGTTTTGGTTTTGGTATCGTACTTCTTATAACCCAGTTGCTCAAGCATTTTGAAGGTAGAAGGCAATGTTTTGGTTAGTGCTTGCCCATAGGTAGCCTGGGCGAGTGTGGTAATCCCTCGCGGCATGGTACGGACGTTCTCATCTACTTCGGCACCACAGATAAAGGATTTACCCGTACCACGGCTGTAGATGGCATACTTGTTCTTGGCCGGTTGCAACCAGAACGCCATCTGTGCCGGGTTAACAAAAATATCCTCTTCCCAAACATTGCTATCCATACCTGTTAGAATCTAGGGAATACGATGTAGTTGTTGCCATCCTTGGCAGCAATGCGAGCGGTCTTGTCGTGCCCTACCTCTTGAATCAGCTTATTGCCCATCTCAGGGGTGAACTTATCACTCACCTGGACGATGATGTTCTTTACACTGATACTTATCATTTCAATGCGGCGTACATCCATCAGGTACTTTACTAACTGTTTGTTTTTCAATTGTCTATTCATCTTTATTTAATTAAGAGTTCATAATCTCTTCTACCTGTGCATCCTCTACCGGGTTGTACAAGGCATCAATAATGGTTTGTCTATCTTCTTGAGAGAGTGAACGTAGCTTCTCAAAATCAAGGTTGACGGGTGTACCCGTACCGTTGTTCACCTGGATGTAGAATACGTTCTTCTCCATACGGCGTGGGTCTTCGCCTGCCTCTGGTCGCTCGCCGATCAGCACGGCCAACACCTTCTTGGCATTGTTCCAATTTTTAAGATCACCCTTTAGCTTACACTCCCGGATTAGCTCCAGTTGGTCTTTAATTTGCCAGGCGTGCCAAAAATCCCAGTCAAAGATGTGGTTCGTCTTGAAAAGTTCACGAGCCAACTTCATATCTTTGCGTATCTGCGTAGTAGTGATGCGATACTTGGCCAACATCATGTTGATGATGTGCGAGTCGTTGGGATAATCATCCAGGAGGCGTGCAATTTGTAGCACACGGTTAAATTGCTCCCGTAACTCTTCGGGAAGAGGCGAGTTCTCAGGGTCTAGTATGTGCTGTTGTATCGCCTCGTAACGTTGTTCTGCAAGTGGAATCAATCCACGTTTACCTCTACTCATACTTCAAGTGTTGATTCACATCGTTCAAAAATTTCAATAATTCAACCTGTGCTGGATTGCTCCCGTTCTTTGCGGTCTTGATGATGCCCTCACGCACTTCGATGGTTTGCTGCAGGTAGCCGCGATAGTAGGCGTTGCGTGCATCGGTGCCAGGCGTGCGAATGGCGTGTATGAAATCTAATTCATCCACACCTAGGTTGATTGCCACCAGCTCGGGGGCAATTAGTCGGTAAGCAAGCTCTTCGACCGATTTAAGTTGATCCGCTGTTAAATTCATCTGTTAGCATTTTAAGGTCAAATTCAAAAATATCGCTCGAGGTGTGTATGATACCCCTCTCCAACTTGGGGTTGTGGGTAGCGTTCTGACTACCTACAACCGAAAGCGTATAGTTATCGTTGTAGATTAATGCTACCTTGGCATGCAGCGCACAACATCGATAAGCATCAGGAAACGAAGTGACGAGGAAATCAAACGGCTTGGGTGATATGGTTCGCACTCGGTTATCAATCAAGAATCGCATCGATAAGATATCGCCCTGGTTGCGGTAGCGTAACAAGGTAGACAAGCTCTCTTCGGAGATGGAGTAACTTGATATAAAGAGGTGTGCCGGTCCTGTTTGTTTGAGCAAGTATAACACTAGTTGAATCAAGTTAAATGCACCTTTGGAATAGAAGTGTTTGTCTACGCCTCGATTAATCACCCCCAAGTTGTTTGGCTTCAGCAGAAATTCGGCCATCAACTCGGGAGGTGAACATCGAGATACCTGGGTAGAAGCAATGCCCGGAACCGAAGAGGCATCTGCTTCTACTTGAGTAAGATCATTACAACGAACAAGCATTACACCAGTTTAGCAAGTTGATAATCGATGCGTTCTAGCTCCTGGGTGAAGGTTGTAACTCGGGTTTCGTACTTGACTCTCTTTGGCGATTCCGGCATCGGATTTGATTCTTTCCCTTTCGCTTCGGTTTGGAAGTCCAGCATGTTTTTAGACCGTGAGAGTTTAGTGGCCACGGATTTGCGTAATTTCTTGAGTTCATCTTTAGATAGGTTTTCAAAGGATTGGGGTTTATCATCTTCATCCTCGGTGTTATCTTCCTTCACACGAACAAGTTGCTCCTCAGTCGGAATTACACCCTCTTTCTCGAATGCCTGGTAGAATGGATATAGGAACTCCATCACATCAGTAAGTTCGTGTATCTCATCAGATATAGCCGTTCTAGCAGCAACTGTCTCCTCTTCGTTGTCCTCGGGTAGCACGGATAACTCTTTGTGAAGTGCATCCCGTCTTTTATAAGCATCCGCATACTCCTTTATGAGTTGGTCCACAATGGGAGGAACAGATGTATCACCATTCTCTATAGCCTGAAAAGTACGAATGATACCCATCGAAGATTGATCATCATGATTTGTTGTTGTTTGGATATCCTTTCCATCAACAATACCCTCCTCAATCGATTCATCTTTCACCTCCATCGCCCAAGCTTGCACCAGTTCACGAATTAAGAACTTGAGTCGCTTCATAGCCTCGGGACCATTTACGCCGTCACGTTTGAGTTTACCCACCACGCCTGGTTTGAATTTAGAGGAGGTAAGCAGCTCAATGCCCAGGTTGAAATCACGCGTTGAGTTTAGCCACTCAATGGCTGCCTCTCTGTACTGAATGTAGTCGTTTTTCTCCATATCATCGTTTTGAAGTTATGCCACAAAGATGGTGCGAAAAGAGGTGCGAGTTTAGGACATAAAAAAAAGCCCACTTCACAGTGAGCTTTTTCCAACCTAATAATCAAAAAAAATTAAACAGCAGCAGTAAGCAATTTTGTCGTATCGCCTGTATACATCAGTTTACGCGGGCAGTCGTAGGCAAACTTAAGTGGCAACTGGTTGCGCTCACTGGCAGCTTTACCAGTGGTAGAAGCATCTGCCACCACCTTGCGAGCCGCAGTAAGTTTGTCGCCCATTAGGTAAGCATTCCCATTCTTATCACGAGAAATAATGAAGATACGTCTACCGCGAATCGCATTTTCAAAACCAAAGATTTGAGCACTCATTTTTGCCCGAATCAAACTGAACTCAAACTTGCACGATTCACCACCTGTTTCGCCCTGGTCTGTAATGGTCAACTCACCAGTTTCATCCGTAAAGACAAATTTGTGAGCTTTGCAACCTGCTTTCATGGCAAGATCACCATCCCATTCACCTGCTTCAAGCATGGACATGCCATCCTCTCCAGCAGGTTTGGGAAGGTCTGGCCAAGTAGCTACTTCATCCCAATAACCATAGATAAAGTCCTGAACAACGCCCCCTACATTATCTAAATCTGCGCAGAGTTGAGCTTCGTCAATATCTGCCAATTGAATACATTTTCCAGCCATAGTGTAATAATGTTTTAAGGGTTATTAATCTTCACCATCGCCACCTTCAGCAGCAGCAACAGGTGTAACAGGTTGGTCATTGATACAAAGCTCTTTGCCATCAATTGA
Source organism: Phocaeicola sp. (assembly GCA_051651025.1). Lineage (GTDB taxonomy): Bacteria > Bacteroidota > Bacteroidia > Bacteroidales > Bacteroidaceae > Phocaeicola. The sequence continues at coordinate 2,003 of JBOFRN010000121.1, read as the reverse complement.
TACAAACTCAAATCCTAGAACGTATTTACCAACCGCAGTAAAGTGGTAAGGATTTCCACTCTCAAAAGGAATCAATCGTTTGAAATCACTATCCTTGTCGTAGCCGTAACAAACATTAGCCTTGGTAGTCAAGCACACGAATTGTGAGCCATCAGGCATCCCCGTCAAACGTACCAATTCAACCTTTTTGTTGGTATTACGTAAGAATTTTTGACCAGCAGTTTCAGCACCTGAACCAGTAGTAAGAACCCCTTGATCATCCAACCAATCGTCGTACAACTCCCCAAGTTCATGTGAGATGAACATCTTCACATCCGTTTTCATCTTGAAGGTATTCGGGCGAGCGCGATACATTTTAAGCAGCTCGGTACCAATATTTGCACGGGTAAATGCACCTGTTGCAATCATGTTACCCTTAGCCACGGAGATGTTTTCTTTCGCCTTCTCTGCCATCAGGATACTCCAAGGACCATCAAATGAGTGTTCCAATCCGGTATCGTCCTTCTCTTCGCTATATGCAGCGATAAGCAACACATCGTGTAGCTCTTGAGATGCACACTTGATACCGTAGTTGATTAACCAGATTTCAAATGGATGAGCTTTGGGGTCAACGCCACCTTTCACATCCGTAATGTAAGTACGGCGGTAACGTTCAGGCTCATCGTCCATCTCCATCACGCATGGATAAACCTTAAGCGTGCGAGGTACAATTTTACCAGCCTCTTTTTGTCCAATGAAATGCCCCGTATACTTACGAGATATTTTTGCCAAGGTGGTACGACCCAGTGTAATGGAGTCTGTCACCCCAGGGATGGCGGTGAAGTGTTTTAAAATGTCACTTGCTGCTTCCGCATCTAGCGAAGTCATCAAGTCTTTGTGCTTTTTTACCGCGCCAATGACTGCGGTAATGTCGATAGGTGTTTTTAAATCTAAAGCCATACGTGTAAGATTTAGGAATTAGTTAATCGTTGTCCTCTCCGCTGACCATCGCATTCACGGGGTCGTTGCAGTTCTCAAAATTGGGTTTGCCACCTTGGTTTCCTTCAGCACCAGCAGCACCGGCACCGGCAGGAACTCCTGTAGGAATCATGCCGACCACCAATTTGATGGCATTCACCTTGTTGGCAATACCGTCAATGTTTTTCACATTGTCCGAAATGGTATCCAAAGCAGACACAGCCTTGTCGAATTCGGTTTTCTGCGTGTTGGCAGCTTCAATCGCTTGGTTAATTGCCTGTAGCTGCTCAGCAGTCAGTTCAATTTTACCACTGTTTTCGGCTAGCCCTTCAATTTTAAGAAGCGAGTTAACCGCGAGATAAGTTTTGTTCATCGTAATAGTAGGTGTTTGGTTAGTAACTGTCTTGGTTGGATCGTCTGAACTCTTCTTAGGAGTCATCGCATTGAAAATTTTGGAAAGGAAGGAAGCAATCTCCTGGTGCAACTCAGGTTCCTGTTTATTAACTGCAGGAGTAGAAGTAGGAAGAACAGGAAGTTTGAATTCAGCACAGTTCATGGCCATAAACTCACGCATCTCATTCACCACCTTGACACCTTGCTGCACTTCGTCAATAAAACCCCAGTCGCAAGCCTCTTGTGCAGAGATCCATTTATCTTCACCCATCAAGTTAATCACATCTTGCATCGTTTTGCCTTTTGAGCTACAACGAGCAAAATATTTATTTGCAATGATGGTATCAATTGCGTCTTGAGATTTCTTGTCATTCTCTAGCTTCTTGATGAAGTTCTCCACCTCATCGGAGTTCATCATCTTGCATACATCTACAGGCACGGCACACTTGTGACAGAGCCAAAGAGTGTCTTCGAAGGCAATAATCTTCTTAGCACCGAAAGCCATGAAGGTGACGCACGAAGCGCAGAACCCAATAAACTCAACGACCACATTGCCATGCTCGGCAAACGCTTTAGAGATGGCAATTGCTGCATTGACAGAGCCACCAGGTGAATTAATCCGACAATGCACCTCCTTATCCTTGTTTCTATTA